>NZ_JAOTNY010000046.1:0-295 GCF_036346455.1 Pseudomonas sp. AM14(2022) | reverse complement strand
TGAAGAAGACGATAGAAGCAGCCCGAAATTGGGTCTGTAGCTCAGTTGGTTAGAGCGCACCCCTGATAAGGGTGAGGTCGGCAGTTCGAATCTGCCCAGACCCACCAATTTTTGTGTGGGAAACCTGTAGAAATACGGGGCCATAGCTCAGCTGGGAGAGCGCCTGCCTTGCACGCAGGAGGTCAGCGGTTCGATCCCGCTTGGCTCCACCACCACTGCTTCTGAAGTTTGAAAGCTTAGAAATGAGCATTCCATCGCTGTGATGGTGAATGCTGATTTCTAGTCTTTTGATTAG
>NZ_JAOTNY010000045.1:0-379 GCF_036346455.1 Pseudomonas sp. AM14(2022) | reverse complement strand
TGGTGCCGACTTCATCAACGGTGGTGCGGGTGCAGACGTCATGAACGGTGGCGCCGGCAATGACATTTACATCGTCGACAACGTCGGTGATGTAGTGATCGAAACCAGTACCTCTGCCACAGAGATCGACACTGTCTATTCCTATGTCAACTTCACCTTGGGCGACAACATCGAGAATCTTAACCTCGTTGGTACGGCTGATCTGTCCGGTGTAGGTAACGCCCAGAACAACGTCATCATCGGCAACGATGGCAACAACCGCATGATCGGCGGTGCTGGCCTCGACACCCTGATCGGTGGCAAGGGCAATGACATTTACAGCATCGATCAGGCGGGCGAGCTGGCGCTGGTCCAGGAATACGCCGGTGAGGGCAATGAT
>NZ_JAOTNY010000044.1:0-505 GCF_036346455.1 Pseudomonas sp. AM14(2022) | reverse complement strand
GGAAATCGACACCGTCTATTCCTACGTCGATTACACGCTGGGCGCCAATGTGGAGATCCTGAGCCTCGTGGGAGCAGCCACCAAGGGCACCGGCAACGCATTGAACAACACCATCTACGGCAACGATGGCGAAAACGTGCTCGATGGCGGCGCAGGTGCAGACTTTATGGTCGGCGGCGCCGGCAACGACACCTACATCGTCGATAACATTGGCGACGTCGTCAGCGAAACCAGCACCCTGACCAGCGAAATCGACACTGTGCGCGCTTCGGTGAGCTACACCCTCAGTGCCAACGTAGAGAACCTGATTCTCACCGGCACTGCTGATCTGTCCGGTGTAGGTAACGCCCAGAACAACGTCATCATCGGCAACGATGGCAACAACCGCATGATCGGCGGTGCTGGCCTCGACACTCTGATCGGTGGCAAGGGCAATGACATTTACAGCATCGATCAGGCGGGCGAGCTGGCGCTGGTCCAGGAATACGCCGGTGAGGGCAATGAC
>NZ_JAOTNY010000043.1:0-653 GCF_036346455.1 Pseudomonas sp. AM14(2022) | reverse complement strand
TACACCTACGACGCCTGCGGCCAGCTCAAGCGCCAGCGTCTGCCGGACAACAGCAAGCTCGACTATCACTACGCCAAGGGCGGCGCGCTGACCGCCATCGACCTCAATGGCACGCGGCTGACCAGTCACGTCTACCAGTCCGGTCGCGAACAACAACGCCAACAAGGCCTGCTGCGCAGCGATTATGCCTACGACGATCAGGGACGTTTGCTGGCCCATGCTGTAGGCCATCAGCACGACTCGCTGTATCGCCGGGATTATGCCTACAGCGCCAACGGCAACCTCGAGCACATTGCCGACAGCCGCCACGGCCAGCGCACCTATGGCTATGACGCCCTCGACCGCTTGATCCGCGTCCGTCACTCGCGCGACGAACTGCCGGAAGCCTTCGCCCACGACCCGGCCGGCAACCTGCTGATGCAGGATCGTCCCGGCCCGACCCGGATCAAGGGCAATCGCCTGCTGATGCAGGGCGACCGCCATTACGACTACGACGCCTTCGGCAACCTGATCCGCGAACGCCGTGGCCGCGACCAGCAACTCGTCACCGAATACCGCTACGACTGCCAGCACCGCCTGATCGGCCTGACCCGCGCCGACGGCCAAACCGCGACCTACCAATACGACGCCTTCGGCCGGCGCATCCGCAAAAC
>NZ_JAOTNY010000042.1:0-1075 GCF_036346455.1 Pseudomonas sp. AM14(2022) | reverse complement strand
GGTGTGGCCGTTGGACAGGGTCACGACAACTGGCGAGCCAGTCACAGGCGCACCGACAGTCGCGGTGTAGGTGACAGTGCCACCCTCGGCGACAGTACCCGTGGCGGTGAGTTTCACGCCCGTGGTGTCGATGGTGTCGGTGACGCTGGTCACGGCTGGTGTGGTGCTCGACACCAGGTTTTCGAAGTTACCGCCGGTGGCAGTCTTGATCGTGGCCTGCACGGTGCCGGCGTCTTTGTAGACGTCATCGGCTGGTGCAGGAACAGTCACGGTGCCGGTGGTTTTGCCTGCATCGATCGTGATCACTGCGCCGTTGCTCAGGGTCACGGTCACTGGCGAGCCAGCGGCGTTGGTCAGCGTTGCGGTGTAAACGATCGAGCCACCTTCGGCCACGGTGCCGGTCGCGGACAACGACAGATTGGTGGTGTCGACGGTGTCGGTCACGGTGGTGCTGACCGGAGTCTTGTCGGCAACCAGATTCTCGTAGTTGCCGCCGCTCACGTTGGTGATGGCGTTGGTCAACGGCGCATGGCCGGTCAGCGCATCATTTGGTGCGGTGGTGGTTACGGTGCCGGTGGTTTTGCCGATGTCGATGGTGATGGTCTGGCCGTTGGACAGGGTCACCACGACTGGCGAACCAGTGACTGGCGCGCCGACGGTGGCGGTGTAGACGACGTTGCCGCCTTCAACCGCTGTACCGGTGGCAGACAACTTCACAGTAGTGGTGTCGATGGTATCGGTGACGCTGGTCACGGCCGGTACGGTGCTCGGCACCAGATTTTCGAAGTTGCCACCGCTGGCGTTGGTGATGGTTGCCTGCACGGTGCCGGCGTCTTTGTAGACGTCATCGGCAGGTGCTGGAACGGTCACGGTGCCGGTGGTTTTACCGGCGTCGATGGTGATGACTGCGCCGTTGCTCAGGGTCACGGTCACTGGCGAACCCGCGGCGTTGGTCAGGGTTGCGGTGTAAATGATCGAACCGCCCTCGGCGACCGTATTAGTGGCGCTCAGGGACAGGTTGGTGGTGTCGACAGTGTCGGTCACGGTGGTGCTGACCGGTGTCTTGTCGGCTACC
>NZ_JAOTNY010000041.1:0-1087 GCF_036346455.1 Pseudomonas sp. AM14(2022) | reverse complement strand
ATTTAAGGAAGCATCATGGGATATCGGGTTGTCACGTCAGAGGAAAAAGCAGAAGCCATTCGCTTGGTCGTGGAGATGAATTACTCCATCCCTAAAGCCTGTGAAGCTACTGGTGTGGGCCCTACGGCCCTGCGTCGCTGGGTTTCGCGCTGGCGTCGAGAGCAGGAAGGCATGTCGCAGCCACCGCGATTGCAGGATCAGGAACTGATCGAATCGCTCCAGGCAAAGCTGGCACTGCTTGAAGCCGAGAACCAAGTACTAAAAAAGCAATTGCCCTCTCATCTAAAGGTTCTGTTCGGTCGAACCAAGTGATTGATGGCGTTCGAGGTGCGATGTCGATTCGGCGCATGTGCTCAGTGCTTGGCGTTGCCCGAAGCAGCTATTACACCAAGCGTAAACCCAAGCGCCTGAAGCCTGAACTGCGCTTGCTGAGGCGTAAACTTCGTGCGATGCATAAAGAACATCGTGAGGCGTTAGGTACTCGTGGGTTTTCCAGAGAGCTAAGAAAAGAGGGGATTTTTATTGGGCGCTGTCGAATGCGCACGCTGATCAACACCTTTGGTCTACACCGACGCAGACCGTGTTATGCCCACTATCGACGCGCTACGAAACCAGCGATTGTTGCACCGAACATACTTGATCGGCGTTTTAATCCGACCCAGCCAGACACACTTTGGGCCGGTGACATTACCTACATCCGAGTCGGAAATAGCTGGCTTTATCTGGCGGTGGTGATGGATCTGTTTTCACGCAGAATTGTGGGTTGGGCCTGTTCCCGAACTGCCGATGCTGAACTGTCTTCAAGGGCGCTAAGGTTAGCAGTGTCACTACGCCGTCCGATGCCCGCGTTGCTATTTCACTCAGACCAAGGCTGCCAGTACACCGCTGATCGATTTGTTGGCTGCTTGGCAGAAAACCGGATCGTTCAGAGCATGAGTCGTCGAGGGAATTGCTGGGACAACGCAGTGGTTGAGCGCTATTTCAGGACGTTGAAACACGATTGGATGCCGGAAAATGGCTACCAAAACCATTTCGAAGCGGAGAAGGATGTGATGGATTTTGTTCATCACTACAACCATCGTCGTTG
>NZ_JAOTNY010000040.1:0-1124 GCF_036346455.1 Pseudomonas sp. AM14(2022) | reverse complement strand
GCTACGACGCCAGCGCCGACGGTACGACCGCCTTCACGGATAGCGAAACGCAGACCATCTTCCATCGCGATGGTTTTGATCAGGGTAACAGTCATCTGAATGTTGTCACCTGGCATTACCATTTCAACGCCTTCTGGCAGCTCGCAGTTACCAGTCACGTCAGTAGTACGGAAGTAGAACTGTGGACGGTAGCCTTTGAAGAACGGAGTGTGACGACCGCCTTCTTCCTTGCTCAGAACGTAAACTTCTGCGGTGAACTTGGTGTGCGGCTTAACCGAACCTGGCTTAACCAGAACCTGACCACGCTCAACGTCGTCACGCTTGGTACCACGCAGCAGAACGCCGCAGTTCTCGCCAGCACGACCTTCGTCGAGCAGCTTGCGGAACATCTCAACACCGGTGCAGGTGGTGGTGGTGGTGTCACGCAGACCAACGATTTCCAGTGCATCTTGAACGCGAACGATACCGCGCTCGATACGACCAGTCACAACAGTACCGCGACCCGAGATCGAGAATACGTCTTCGATTGGCATCAGGAATGGCTTGTCGATCATACGAACTGGTTCTGGGATGTAGGTGTCCAGAGTTTCAACCAGTTTACGAACGGCAGTGGTGCCCATTTCGTTGTCGTCTTTGCCTTCCAGCGCCATACGAGCCGAACCGATGATGATCGGAGTGTCGTCGCCTGGGAAGTCATAAGTGGACAGCAGGTCGCGAACTTCCATCTCAACCAGTTCCAGCAGCTCAGCGTCGTCTACCAGGTCAGCCTTGTTCAGGAAAACCACGATGTACGGAACGCCTACCTGACGGGACAGCAGGATGTGCTCACGGGTTTGTGGCATCGGACCATCAGCGGCCGAGCAAACCAGGATCGCGCCGTCCATCTGGGCAGCACCGGTGATCATGTTCTTCACGTAGTCAGCGTGACCTGGGCAGTCAACGTGAGCGTAGTGACGAATAGTCGAGTTGTACTCAACGTGAGCGGTGTTGATGGTGATACCGCGAGCTTTTTCTTCTGGAGCGCTGTCGATCTTGTCGAATTCAACTACGGCCGAACCGAAAACTTCGGAGCAGACGCGAGTCAGAGCAGCGGTCAGAGTGGTTTTACCGTGGTCAACGTGACC
>NZ_JAOTNY010000039.1:0-1177 GCF_036346455.1 Pseudomonas sp. AM14(2022) | reverse complement strand
CCTTCGCGAGCAAGCCCGCTTGTGTCTGAGTAAGGGAATAAACTCTGGGGTGAGAGGGGTGGATGGCAAGCTGTGAGTCCGCGGTGCTTGAAGCACGAGTGGGAGCAAAGCTGCCATCCACCTTTCTACTCTGGCCCATAAGCCCGAACAGTTGGACGAGCGCCACTCGAATCACAAGCGTGGGCAAAGCCAGAGCACTCTCACTTCTGAGTGTAAGAGGGTTTTGCCATGATTTCCTGGGTCGGCATCGATATCTCCAAATCCAATCTGGTCGTCTGGGTTCAACCACAGAAAGACGGCTTTGAAGTTCCCAATACCGTTGAAGGCTTTGATGTGCTGGTCGCGCGTTTAGGTCAGTACACGGTTGGCCGCGTGTTGCTGGAAGCCACAGGCGGCTATGAACGCAAGGTCATGGCGGCATTGCAGCAGGCAAGTTTCAGCGTGTTGAGGATCAATCCTCGCCGGGCCAGAGCCTTTGCCGTAGCAATGGGCAAGAACGCCAAAACCGATCCCATCGACGCGGCGGTTCTCGCCGATTTTGCCGAAGCGCTGCATGCGTCTCGCGAAAAGCCCATCTCGCCTGAGCGTGAAGCCCTGCGCGAGTTGATTCAATTACGCGAGCACTTCGTCCAGCAGCGCGACGACAACAAGCGCCGGCTGCAGCAGGCCCAGTTGCCTGCGGTTGTAGAGGCGATCAGGGACCATATTCGCTACCTGCAAACCCAGATCAAGCAGCTCGGCAAAGCCATCGATCAAAGCATGCGTGAGCTGGATGCGGAAAAAGCCGATCGGCTTATCTCTGTCAAAGGCATCGGCACTGTGGCGACCGCCAGCTTGCTGGTTTATCTACCCGAACTCGGCGAGCTGGATCGCAGGGAGATCGCCGCACTGGCGGGAATCGCCCCCTACAACGACGACAGTGGAAATCACAGCGGGAAACGTCAGATTTACGGAGGGAGAGCGCGCGTCAGACGTGCGCTTTACATGTCGTGCTGGGTCGTTATCCGCCATCAAGCCGACTTCAAGGCCCGCTATGAATCCCTAAGAGAACGAGGCAAGAGCGCGAAAGTCGCGCTCATCGCCTGCATGCGAATACTGCTGATCAGATTGAATGCCATGCTGCGAGACGGCACAGAGTGGCGGTGACGAACGGTGGTAGTAAGACAGTTGCTCCCAC
>NZ_JAOTNY010000038.1:0-1198 GCF_036346455.1 Pseudomonas sp. AM14(2022) | reverse complement strand
TGTATGTACCGGAGACATGGTGGACAGGTGTTCGGAGACATGGTGGACACTTTTTAATAGACGCATTGCTCATCGCCAAGGAGATGACCTGTGTCTTGGGAAGAGGTGTCCACCGTGCAACTTCGCTCGGAATTCGTGTTTTTGGCTCGGCAAGAGGGGGCCAATATTCGGCTGCTTTGCCGTCGATTCAATATCAGTCCAAGCACTGCTTACAAATGGCTAAACAGGTTTGAAGCCTCAGGTGTTGAGGGATTGATCAACCAGTCTCGGCGACCGAAAACGTCACCCAAACGCTGTGTTGATGAGGTTGAGCAGCAGATTCTGACCGTGAGTCAGGAGTACGCGGCTTGGGGCGCTCGCAAGCTCAAGCGCGTGTTGGAAGACAACGGCGCAGTGATGCCTTCTGTCAGCACCGTGCATGCGGTTTTAAAGCGTCACTCGCGCGTTGATCAAAAGGCCGCTGAGATCAAGCCATTTATCCGGTTCGAGCATGAAGCTCCCAATGATCTTTGGCAGATGGACTTCAAGGGCCATATCAGCTTGGGCCTGGGCCGTTGCCATCCGTTGACGATACTGGACGATCATTCACGGTTTTCGCTGTGCATCGCTGCGTGCGCGAACGAGCAGCGCCAAACCGTTCAGGAGCATCTAATCCGGACCTTTCGGCGCTACGGCCTGCCTTTGCGCATGACGATGGACAACGGTTCGCCTTGGGGCGATCAGACAGGTGTTTATACCGCACTGGAGATCTGGCTGATGAGCCAAGGCATCAAGGTCGGCCACTCCCGACCTTATCATCCGCAGACCCAAGGAAAGCTGGAACGCTTTCACCGCAGCCTTAAAAGCGAAGTTCTGCAAGGCCAGTTGTTCATCGATCTCGATGGCGCGCAACGGGCGTTTGATAGCTGGCGTGATATTTACAACCAGAAGCGCCCGCACCAGGCGCTGGACATGCAGGTTCCTGCGGCCCGCTACAGCAGTAGTCCACGGGAATATCAGGAGCAACCCGCGGCGCCGGAGTACAACGATGGCGATGTGATCAGGAAGGTTCAGGTGAAGGGCGAGATCTACTGGGGGAACCGTGAATACACAGTCGGAAAGGCTTTTCACGGGAGGTCAGTAGCTATCCGGGAAACGACGGAGGATGGCATCCACGATGTCTACTGGGGTAAACATCGTATAGCCAAAATCGACTTGA
>NZ_JAOTNY010000036.1:0-2786 GCF_036346455.1 Pseudomonas sp. AM14(2022) | reverse complement strand
AATGGTCCCTACGTTGACGTGGGGCAGGGAACGATCAAATTTTTCCTTAGCCATCGATAACACCCTCAACAGAAGAATTAGACGAACGATATCTACCATTAAAACAAAGGCAGATATTTTCATATCTGCCTTGTTATATGGAGCTCTTGAGCGGATTTGAACCGCTGACCTCACCCTTACCAAGGGTGTGCTCTACCAACTGAGCTACAAGAGCGTAACACTTTGCACAACCTGCAAACTTGGAGCGGGTAGCGGGAATCGAACCCGCATCATCAGCTTGGAAGGCTGAGGTTCTACCACTAAACTATACCCGCGGAGCTTGCAGCTCACGCTAAAAATGGTGGAGGGGGAAGGATTCGAACCTTCGAAGTCGTAGACGTCAGATTTACAGTCTGATCCCTTTGGCCGCTCGGGAACCCCTCCTAAGCGAGCCGGCATTCTATACTATGCCGACCTTCTGTCAAGCATTTTCTCATTAAAAACCTGAGGTTAGCTGCGTTGACACCGCTCCGCTTTGACAACCTGTTTAGGTGTTCGCTGTGGAGCGGGCGCCATTCTATGCAAACTATTCCAGCGGTGCAACCCCCTCACACAGCATTATTTTATGTTTTAACTCATTGAATTCCTTGGAAAGGTTCTGCAACTGCACATCCCCCAATAAACGCTGGCTCTCGGGCGCAATGCGCAACCAATATCCAGGCTCGGGAAGATCCTTTTGCGATGCCTGAACCTTCACACTCATGCCCGCTAGACGCATCTGTAGCGCGGAAAGGCTGCTTTCTTGAGTCAAACCACCCAAAAACAGACACTCCTGTCCGGCATGGCGCGCGCCTTGCACTCCCGCCGAGTCACCAGTCGCCTCACTCAATAAGCGAATATCTTGCTGGGACCCGCGGTACATGCTGAGAGGAGTGACATCTTTTGCACGGAAGGGCGCCTCCTGCTGATGCCAGACGTAATAGAACACATTGAGAACAACGAGCAGCAGGAACAACCAACGCATACAAACCTCAAGTTAAAGGACACGCCATCGCCAACCCTACAAATACCAGGTCAGGGACGATCCGAGCATCAGGCACGACGTCCGCCACCAATCCAGCATCGCCACCGGTAATAAAGACAGCAAAGCGCCCCCCCCAATAGGATCGAGCCATTTCCATCTGGGTCAGAACGAAACCTCTCAACATTAATGAGCACCCTCGCTCCACCGCCTCGACGGTACTGCGCCCCGGAGCATGGCTCGTCAACGCTTTTTCGGCAGCCAAGTCCCCATAACGGATTTTCCGGGTATGCGTACGTAACTGGTTACGCATCAAGGGCATCCCTGGGCAAATGAATCCCCCCAGGTGCTCACCTTCGGCATTAATAAAGTCAGCCGTCACAGCAGTGCCAAAATCCAGAATCAGACAGGCGCCGGCAGCCAGATGAAAGCCACCGAGCATCGCCAACCAGCGATCCAGTCCCAAGCGTTCATAGTCGTCATAGCCATTCCTGACACCAGACATTTCACTGGCCGACTTTGCGCAAACGACCGAGATGCCGAACGTCTGCTCGAGAATTCGGGTGAGCGCAGCAGTTTCTTCGCTGGTTCTTACGCTGACCAACCGACATTTGCGCAACGACAGGCTCTCAAATGCAAACAAGCTATCCACCAGAGCTTGATCCGAGTCGACAACACCTTCCGCGAAAAGACCGCCAGCAGCCGTATTCAATACGCGCCACTTGATAAAGCTATTCCCACAGTCGAGCTCAAGAATCATCACGCAACCTCAGACTGAGCTCACCACCACTAAATACTTTTTCCACGCCGTCCACCTTCAAGCGCAGCGCACCCTGGCTATCAATACCAAGCACTACGCCTTCTATATGACTAACGCCCGCAACCAAAGAAACCGGGCGACCTTGCCACATGTGATCCTTTTCCCATTCCTCCTGGAACGCAGAGAAACCATGGACCTGATGACGCTGGATATAATCGTGCAGTTGGTCGCTCAGCTCAGCCACCAAGACGTTGCGATCGCAGGTTTGACCCGTCTCGAGTCGAATTGACGTCCATTGCTGGTCAACTTCCTCAGCAACCTGCATGTTCACATTAATGCCTATACCCAGCACCACATGGCAAACATCTGCCGGATCCCCTACTAGCTCAAGAAGAATACCGGCGATTTTCTTGTTCCCGACCAGCACATCGTTGGGCCACTTCAATCCTGCGCCCGCCACCCCCAGCTTTCGCAGGGCATGCATAACAGCCAAACCGACCACCAGACTCAAGCCCTCAAGCTGGCGCATGCCACCTTCAATGCGCAGGACCAGGCTGTAGTAGAGATTTTCAGCAAAAGGGCTTACCCATTTGCGGCCTCTGCGACCGCGACCGGAAATCTGTCGTTCGGCCAATACCAGAAACGGCGCCGCTCGACCCTGATTGATCGCGCGAAGCGCCTCTGCGTTAGTGGAATCGATGGAATCAAAGACTGTAATCGGCCAAACCGCTGCTAAGGCACTAATCTTCAGGGGGTCGAGGAGCGTCAAGGGTGCAGCCAGTTGATAGCCTCTGCCCCGGACTTTGTTTATGGACAACCCGAGCTCAGCCTCAAGATGCTGAAGCTGCTTCCACACCGCACTTCGACTGATTCCCAGGGTAACCCCCAGAGCCTCGCCGGAATGGAATCGACCATCCTTTAATAGATTCAACAACGTCAGCATGCAGGTCTCGCCTCACAATGAGGTCCGAATAATAGCCATGAGCCGGGCGATTGCATAGAAATCAAGCGCACCACTTTCCTGCG
>NZ_JAOTNY010000035.1:0-3312 GCF_036346455.1 Pseudomonas sp. AM14(2022) | reverse complement strand
ATCGTTCTTTAAAAATTTGGGTATGTGATAGAAAGATAGACTGAACGTTACTTTCACTGGTAACGGATCAGGCTAAGGTAAAATTTGTGAGTGACTCTTAAGAGTTTTGCGAATTTTCGGCGAATGTCGTCTTCACAGTATAACCAGATTGCTTGGGGTTATATGGTCAAGTGAAGAAGCGCATACGGTGGATGCCTTGGCAGTCAGAGGCGATGAAAGACGTGGTAGCCTGCGAAAAGCTTCGGGGAGTCGGCAAACAGACTTTGATCCGGAGATGTCTGAATGGGGGAACCCAGCCATCATAAGATGGTTATCTTGTACTGAATACATAGGTGCAAGAGGCGAACCAGGGGAACTGAAACATCTAAGTACCCTGAGGAAAAGAAATCAACCGAGATTCCCTTAGTAGTGGCGAGCGAACGGGGACTAGCCCTTAAGTGGCTTTGAGATTAGCGGAACGCTCTGGAAAGTGCGGCCATAGTGGGTGATAGCCCTGTACGCGAAAATCTTTTAGTCATGAAATCGAGTAGGACGGAGCACGAGAAACTTTGTCTGAATATGGGGGGACCATCCTCCAAGGCTAAATACTACTGACTGACCGATAGTGAACTAGTACCGTGAGGGAAAGGCGAAAAGAACCCCGGAGAGGGGAGTGAAATAGATCCTGAAACCGTATGCGTACAAGCAGTGGGAGCCCACTTTGTTGGGTGACTGCGTACCTTTTGTATAATGGGTCAGCGACTTATTTTCAGTGGCGAGCTTAACCGAATAGGGGAGGCGTAGCGAAAGCGAGTCTTAATAGGGCGTCTAGTCGCTGGGAATAGACCCGAAACCGGGCGATCTATCCATGGGCAGGTTGAAGGTTAGGTAACACTGACTGGAGGACCGAACCGACTACCGTTGAAAAGTTAGCGGATGACCTGTGGATCGGAGTGAAAGGCTAATCAAGCTCGGAGATAGCTGGTTCTCCTCGAAAGCTATTTAGGTAGCGCCTCATGTATCACTGTAGGGGGTAGAGCACTGTTTCGGCTAGGGGGTCATCCCGACTTACCAAACCGATGCAAACTCCGAATACCTACAAGTGCCGAGCATGGGAGACACACGGCGGGTGCTAACGTCCGTCGTGAAAAGGGAAACAACCCAGACCGTCAGCTAAGGTCCCAAAGTTATGGTTAAGTGGGAAACGATGTGGGAAGGCTTAGACAGCTAGGAGGTTGGCTTAGAAGCAGCCACCCTTTAAAGAAAGCGTAATAGCTCACTAGTCGAGTCGGCCTGCGCGGAAGATGTAACGGGGCTCAAACCATACACCGAAGCTACGGGTATCACGCAAGTGATGCGGTAGAGGAGCGTTCTGTAAGCCTGTGAAGGTGAGTTGAGAAGCTTGCTGGAGGTATCAGAAGTGCGAATGCTGACATGAGTAACGACAATGGGTGTGAAAAACACCCACGCCGAAAGACCAAGGTTTCCTGCGCAACGTTAATCGACGCAGGGTTAGTCGGTCCCTAAGGCGAGGCTGAAAAGCGTAGTCGATGGAAAACAGGTTAATATTCCTGTACTTCTGGTTATTGCGATGGAGGGACGGAGAAGGCTAGGCCAGCTTGGCGTTGGTTGTCCAAGTTTAAGGTGGTAGGCTGAGATCTTAGGTAAATCCGGGATCTCAAGGCCGAGAGCTGATGACGAGTTACCTTTCAGGTGACGAAGTGGTTGATGCCATGCTTCCAAGAAAAGCTTCTAAGCTTCAGATAACCAGGAACCGTACCCCAAACCGACACAGGTGGTTGGGTAGAGAATACCAAGGCGCTTGAGAGAACTCGGGTGAAGGAACTAGGCAAAATGGCACCGTAACTTCGGGAGAAGGTGCGCCGGTGAGGGTGAAGGACTTGCTCCGTAAGCTCATGCCGGTCGAAGATACCAGGCCGCTGCGACTGTTTATTAAAAACACAGCACTCTGCAAACACGAAAGTGGACGTATAGGGTGTGACGCCTGCCCGGTGCCGGAAGGTTAATTGATGGGGTTAGCTAACGCGAAGCTCTTGATCGAAGCCCCGGTAAACGGCGGCCGTAACTATAACGGTCCTAAGGTAGCGAAATTCCTTGTCGGGTAAGTTCCGACCTGCACGAATGGCGTAACGATGGCGGCGCTGTCTCCACCCGAGACTCAGTGAAATTGAAATCGCTGTGAAGATGCAGTGTATCCGCGGCTAGACGGAAAGACCCCGTGAACCTTTACTATAGCTTTGCACTGGACTTTGAATTTGCTTGTGTAGGATAGGTGGGAGGCTTTGAAGCGTGGACGCCAGTTCGCGTGGAGCCATCCTTGAAATACCACCCTGGCAACTTTGAGGTTCTAACTCAGGTCCGTTATCCGGATCGAGGACAGTGTATGGTGGGTAGTTTGACTGGGGCGGTCTCCTCCTAAAGAGTAACGGAGGAGTACGAAGGTGCGCTCAGACCGGTCGGAAATCGGTCGTAGAGTATAAAGGCAAAAGCGCGCTTGACTGCGAGACAGACACGTCGAGCAGGTACGAAAGTAGGTCTTAGTGATCCGGTGGTTCTGTATGGAAGGGCCATCGCTCAACGGATAAAAGGTACTCCGGGGATAACAGGCTGATACCGCCCAAGAGTTCATATCGACGGCGGTGTTTGGCACCTCGATGTCGGCTCATCACATCCTGGGGCTGAAGCCGGTCCCAAGGGTATGGCTGTTCGCCATTTAAAGTGGTACGCGAGCTGGGTTTAGAACGTCGTGAGACAGTTCGGTCCCTATCTGCCGTGGACGTTTGAGATTTGAGAGGGGCTGCTCCTAGTACGAGAGGACCGGAGTGGACGAACCTCTGGTGTTCCGGTTGTCACGCCAGTGGCATTGCCGGGTAGCTATGTTCGGGAAAGATAACCGCTGAAAGCATCTAAGCGGGAAACTTGCCTCAAGATGAGATCTCACTGGAACCTTGAGTTCCCTGAAGGGCCGTCGAAGACTACGACGTTGATAGGTTGGGTGTGTAAGCGCTGTGAGGCGTTGAGCTAACCAATACTAATTGCCCGTGAGGCTTGACCATATAACACCCAAGCAATCTGCATGCTCGAAAGAGACCAGATTGCGGTGTGTGAAGACGCAATGAACCGAAAGTTCGCGATGCTCACAAACACCTGTATCACATACCCGATTTGCTGAAGCGAGGCCAACCGGTCACGAGTCAGTACCCGAATTTCTTGACGACCATAGAGCGTTGGAACCACCTGATCCCATCCCGAACTCAGAAGTGAAACGATGCATCGCCGATGGTAGTGTGGGGTTTCCCCATGTGAGAGTAG
>NZ_JAOTNY010000034.1:0-7850 GCF_036346455.1 Pseudomonas sp. AM14(2022) | reverse complement strand
CAACGATAACGCGGTCTCGAATCTGACAATCAGATCTTGAAGCTGTCCACCAACTGCTTCAGGCGATTGGCCTGCTGCGACAACGCATCACAATCCTTCAATGTTTCATTGAGGTTGGCCACGCTCTGCTGGTTCAGCAGGTTGATCTGGTTGACGTCGACGTTGAGGGTTTCCACCACCGCCGTCTGCTCTTCGGTCGCCGCGGCCACCGACTGGTTCATGCCGTCGATTTCGCCGATGCGCTGGGTCACGCTGACCAGGCGCAGACCGGCCTGATTGGCCACTTCCACGCTCTCTTCGCTGGACGCCTGACTGGCGTTCATGGTGGTCACCGCTTCACGCGAACCGACCTGCAAGGAGGTGATCATCTTGTGGATCTCTTCCGCCGATTCCTGGGTGCGATGCGCGAGGTTACGCACTTCGTCCGCCACCACCGCAAAACCGCGTCCGGCTTCACCGGCACGGGCCGCTTCGATGGCCGCGTTGAGCGCCAGCAGGTTGGTCTGCTGCGAGATGCCTTTGATCACATCGAGGATGTGGCCGATGTTGTCGGTGCTGGCGTTGAGTGTTTCGATCTGGGTGCACGACAGGCTGATCTTCTGCGACAGCTCTGTCATCGCCTGAATGGTCTGCTCGACCACCTGACGACCGTCATCGGCCTGCTCGCTGGCGCCGCTGGCGTGCTGCGACGCATCGGCGGCGTTGCGGGCGATTTCCTGAGTGGCGGCGCCCAACTGGTTGATCGCGGCGGCCACGCTGTTGGTGCGCGCGCTTTGTTCGTCGGAACCGATGATCGAGGCGTTGGACGAGGCCATCACCCGTTGCGACAGGTCGTGCACATGACGGGTAGCCGACGACACTTCGGAAATCGACGCATGAATGCGCTCGACGAACTGGTTGAACGCGCTGCCCAGTTCGGCGAACTCATCCTTGCCTGCCACGACCAGACGCCGGGTCAGGTCGCCTTCGCCTTGAGCGATGTCCTGCATCGCGCGGCCCATGGTGGTCAGCGGACGCATCAGGACGTTGATCAGCAGGCTCAGCAGCAGCGCAATCGCCGCGACCGCGACGAACATCGCGATCAGCGCCGAAGTACGGAACTGGCTGAGGGCGGCGTAGGCCTTGTCGCGATCGATCGACAGACCGATGTACCAATCGGCATTCGGCAAACCGCTGACCGGGGTGAACGACAGGATGCGTTCCTGGCCGTTGAGCACCACGTTCTGGTTGCCCTTCTCGATGCGCACACCGGAATTCGGGTAGATGTCCTTGAGGTTCTTCATCACCTGGTCTTTGTCCGGGCTGACGATCACCTGGCCGTCACCGCTGACCAGGAACGCGTGACCGAGGCCACCGAAATCCACCGAGTTGATGATCTTCACCAGTGTTTCCAGGCTCAGGTCACCGCCGACCACACCCAGCAGTTCGCCATTCTTTTTCACCGGCATGGCGATGGTCACGACCAGACCACCGACCGCCGCCATGTATGGCGGGGTCAACATGGTTTTGTCGGCGACCACGGCCTGTTTGTACCAAGGGCGCTGACGCGGGTCGTAGCCGTCGGGCATCTTCGCGTCAGGGCGCTGGGTGAACACTCCGTTGGCCTGACCGACGTAGGTGAACTGGAAGTTCGAGGTGAAGGCCGGTTGATCGACCAGCCCCGGGAAGTCGGCGTCCTTGCCCTGATGGGCAACGTTCTGCGCGAGGTTTTCCAGCACCAGAATTCGCCCGCTCATCCAGTTCTGCACGCTGCTGGCGGTCAGATCGCCGGCCTGCTGTACGGACGACTGGAGGTTCTGGCGAATGGTGTTGCGCTGCAGATAGTCGTTGTAGAGGGTGAACAAAGCGAAAGCCAGGACCACGACGCCCGAGGCGGCCAACAGGATTTTATGGCTGAACTTGAGATTCATTTCATGGGACTTCTTATGCAAAAGTGGGGATGCGTTCCGGGATGCAACATTCCATGTACAGCGCAGGCGGCGTTCTGACGGCCGCTCTACTTTGGTGCACGCATGTCTCACCAGTCTGTCGGCACCATTCACGGAAATCTTAGGGCTGCATGGGAAATGGCCTGCATTTCTGTCAGATTCCCGCCGAACGGCGTGCCAGAGCGTTCGCCACGAAGTTTTTTTGCTGGATCTCCGAGCGGAGGTTGCAAAATTCGCAGCCCCTGATAAAAATGCGACTAATTATCATTTGTGACGTTCGGGCTGTCGCGTTCATGTCCTCACCTGAGTTTGCAGTGCAGGCGCTTTACAGAAGTCATCACGGCTGGCTCAACGCCTGGCTGCGGGCGCGGCTGGGCAATGCCGCGGATGCCGCAGATCTGGCCCAGGACACCTTCGTCCGCCTGTTGCAGCGCAGCGAACGCCTGGAACTCAAGGCGCCTCGCGCATTTTTACGCACCATCGCCCGTGGCCTGGTGATCGATCATTGGCGTCGTGAAGAAATCGAACGCGCCTATCTCGAAACCATCGCCCCTTTGCCCGAAGCCGAAACCCCAAGCGCCGAAACCCGCGCGCTGGTAATCGAGTTGCTCGAGAGCATCGCGCGCATGCTTGAAGGCTTGCGGCCGAAAGTCCGTCAGGCGTTTCTGCTGGCGCAGTGCGAAGGTTTGACCCACAAGCAGATCGCCGCGCAGATGGGCTTGTCACTGCGTTCAGTCGAACGTTACGTCGCCGATGCGCTGTATCACTGCTACGTCTTGCGGTACGCAAGTTGATGCCTGTGGATAACAACTCAGTCGCGCGCCGCGCCGAGCCGCAGCAACAGGTGGTCAAGCAAGCCATTCACTGGCTGCTGCGGCTGCGTAACAACCATGGCAATGCGCGCATGAGTCGTCAGTGCGACGCGTGGCGCGCCGAACATCATGAACATGAACTGGCCTGGCAGCGCGTGCAGTCGCTGCAGGCGGAATTGAGCCACAACCTGCGCGCAGTGCCCGGCGCCCAGGTGGCGCTGAATACGCTGGAAAACAGTGCGCAAGGGCTCGGACGGCGACAGGCCTTGAAGCTGCTGTCTGGCGCGGTGCTGATGGGCTCCGCGGCGTGGCTGGCCAAGGACACCTCCGTCTGGCAGCAGTGGCGCGCTGATTACGCTACGGCGACCGGGGAGCGTCGCGGGTTCCAGTTGCCCGACGGCACGCGGATCGAGCTGAACACTGCCAGCGCAGTGGATCTGGACTACACCGCGCAGCAGCGGCTGATCAAACTCACTCGCGGCGAAATCATCGTCACATGCGGCGGTAACGATGAAAGCGCGGCTTTCAACCGGCCACTTCGCGTGCAAAGTCGTCATGGCATTTATGAGCCGATAAAGGCCCGCTTCATCCTGCGTCAGGACAGCGATTGCACGCGGCTCACTGTCAGCTCAGGGAGCGTCGCCATCCGCAGCGGCGCAACCTCGGTCGAGGCGCTCGCCGGGCAGACCTATCTGATCGATCATCATCAGGTGCGCCCGGCAGCGCCACTGTATATGGACGTGGGCGCGTGGGCCGATGGTTTGATTGTGACCCGCAATATGCGCCTGGGCGATTTCCTCAATGAAGTCGGGCGTTATCGTCAGGGCTTTGTGACGTGCGCGCCGCAGGTGGCGGACTTGCGCCTGTCCGGGGTGTTCCGCCTGGAGGACACCGACACGCTGCTGGCCATCCTGCCGCAGACCCTGCCGGTGCAATTGCGTTATCGCACCCGATGGTGGGTCACACTCGAGGCGGTGGCCTGAAATTATTTGGCGGGTTTTCGCGACAAGTCCGGCTTGGTCAGTAAGCACTTCAACTCAGCCTTTGCGACTTGCCACGGAAACCGACAATGACTGTCCGCCTCACCTGTAAGAAACCGCTGAATTTCACTGCCGAATCGGGCCTGCTGCGCCACGCCGTTCGCGCCGCCCTGCTGTCCACCGTTCTGGGTGCCGGTGCGCTGCCCGGCCTGAGCGTCGCCGCCCCTGCCAGTGAAGCGAGCAGTCATCGCTACAGCATCGGCGCCGGCCCGCTGGGCGAAGCGCTGAACCAGTTTGCCCGTCAGGCCGGCATTACCCTGGCGATGACTCCGCAGCAAACACAGGGACAACAGTCTCCGGGCGTACAGGGCGAATATTCAACCGATCAGGCGTTGAGCCATTTGCTGGGCGGCTCGGGTCTGGAAGCGGTCAGCCAGGACGGCAGCAGCTACGTCCTGCGTCCTGTCAGTGAAACCGATGCGCTGGCACTGCCAACCACCGATATCAAAGGTTTCGCCCTCGGCAACGCACTCGGTAGCATGGAAGGCTACAACGCCACCCACAGCCAGATCGCCACCAAGACCAGTACCGCGTTGCTGGAAACTTCGCAAAGCGTGTCCGTGGTCACCCGCGAGCAAATGGACGATCAAGGCTCGCAGACCGTCTCCCAGGCGATGCGTTATACCCCCGGCGTGCTGACCAACCCTTACGGGGCGACCCATCGCTACGACTATGTGGCGATGCGCGGCTTCAACGATGGCTCGGTGGATAACATCTACCTCGACGGCCTCAAGTCGATGGGCGACAGCGGGACCTACAGCACCATGCAGGTCGATCCGTATTTCCTCGAGCGCGTGGATATTCTCAAAGGCCCATCGTCGGTCTTGTATGGCCGCAGTTCGCCCGGTGGCCTGGTGGCGCTGACCAGCAAAAAGCCGTTGTACGAGGCCTATCATCAGGTTCAGGCCACGGTCGGTACCCAAGGTCAGCGCGGGGTCGGGTTTGACTTCAGCGGCCCAGTCGATGACGACAAGCGCATTGCCTATCGTCTGACCGGTTTGACGGATCAGTCCGACACACAATTCGACCACAACAAGGAAAAACGCTTCGCCCTCGCTCCGACGCTGAGCATCGATTTCACTGAAGACACCTCGCTGACGCTGCAGGCGTATCTGCAGCACGATCCGGATGGCGGCTACCACGGCGGCGTGCCGGCGGACGGGACGATTCATCAGCGCAACGGCAATCGCATCTCGCCGCACTTCTTCGAGGGTGAGCCGGGGATTGATGGCTACTCGCGGGATCAGCAATCGTTCGGCTATCAGTTCGAACATCGCTTCAACGATGTCTTCACAGCGCGGCAGAACTTCCGTTACCTCGACTCCAAAGTGAACATGGATC
Organism: Pseudomonas sp. AM14(2022); assembly: GCF_036346455.1. Taxonomy (NCBI): domain Bacteria; kingdom Pseudomonadati; phylum Pseudomonadota; class Gammaproteobacteria; order Pseudomonadales; family Pseudomonadaceae; genus Pseudomonas; species Pseudomonas sp. AM14(2022). The sequence goes on along the minus strand of NZ_JAOTNY010000034.1, from coordinate 2,729 downwards.
AGGTTTACGCCTATGGCTGGACGACACCAACCAGCAACGAACTTAACCGCTACTACACCGGCGGCGATGAACGTCTGCATGCGTTCATCGTCGACAACATGCTGCAGGCCGAATTCTTCACCGGAGCTACCAAGCACACCGTGTTGATGGGTGCGGACTATCAGCGGCGCAAAACGGTGGTCGACTGGACCAGTGGCGGTCTGGCGCCGATCAATGCGTTCAACCCGGTCTATGGCAACTCGGCGATCGATATGTACGGCGACACCAGTTACCTGCGGCGCCTGGAGCAGACCGGGGTCTACCTGCAAGACCTGATCGAGATGGACCAGTGGCGTTTCTCGCTGGGTCTGCGTCAGGACTGGGTCGAGACGTCGGATGAGAACCGTATCGCCGAAGCGGGCCGTCCGGTGGGCACGGAAATCAACGACCGCCGCACCAAACTGACCGGCCGCGCTGGTGCGTTGTATCTGTTCGATAACGGCCTGGCGCCGTACATCAGCTACTCCGAATCGTTTAACCCGAACTCGTATGCCGACAGCGCCGGTAATCCTCTGCCACCGACCGATGGTACGCAATGGGAAGTCGGCCTGAAGTATCAACCGCCGGGCACCGACAACCTGTTCACCGCCTCGCTGTTCCGCATTGATCAAGAAAATCTGGCGACCAAACTGCCGCAGGAAAACTTCTACCGCGCGGTAGGCGCTGTCCGTTCGCAAGGGCTGGAACTGGAAGCGCACATGCAGTTGACCGACAACCTGAAAGTACTCGGCAGCTACACCTTCACCGATATCGAGTACTCGAAGTCGATGGTCAGCACCTTGAGCACGCCGACCGATGTGATCGAGAACAAAGGCAACTCGCCGACTCAGGCACCGCGGCACATGGCGTCGTTGTGGGCGGACTACAAATTCGACAGTGCGGCACTCGACGGCCTGCGCCTGGGCGGTGGTGTGCGTTATGTCGGTTACAGCTGGGCGGATGCGGAAAACACGCTGAAGGTACCTTCCTACACCTTGTTCGACGCATCCATCGGTTATGACCTGGGCAAGGTCGGCTTGAAGGGCGTCGACGTGCGCCTGAACGCGAACAACCTGACCAATGAATCCTACGTAGCCTCCTGCGCGAGTCTGAACTTCTGCTACATGGGCGAAGAGCGCAACGTCGCCGCCACGGTCAGCTACCAGTTCTAAACCTTTGCCTTGTGCATAAAAAAGCCAGCCGCTGATTTCTCAGGGGCTGGCTTTGTCGTCTTTGTGGGGAAATCTTCATGCGCGCATTGTTGGTGTTGTTGCATCGCTATATCGGCCTGGCGACGGCGGTGTTTTTGCTGTTGGCCGGGATTACCGGAAGCATTCTGGCGTTTAATCATGAGCTGGATGAGTGGCTGAATCCGCAATTCTATGCGGCGTCCGCCGAGGGTCAGCGATTGCCTCCAGGTGCGTTGGTCGAGGCTGTGCAAACCACCCATCCGAAGCTGCAGGTCTGGTACATGGAGTATCCGGACGAGTTGGGGCATACCGCGCTATTGGCAGCTGTTCCACGTAACGATCCGACGACGGGCAAACCGTTTGATGAGCGCAATCAGGTGTTCTATCTGGACCCGGTGAGTGCCGAGCAGAAAGGCCAACGTTACTGGGGCGAGTGCTGCTTTTCCCGGGAGAACTTCATTCCGTTCATTCTTGAGTTTCATTACAACCTGACGCTGCCCGGAAACTGGGGTTTGTGGTTGATGGGGCTGGTTGCCAGCGCCTGGGTGATCGATTGTTTCATCGCGCTGTGGCTGACGTTTCCTCGTGGCAAGCCGTTCTGGAAAAAGTGGTCGGCGGCCTGGAAGATCAAGGGCGGCCACGTTTATCGACTCAACTTCGATCTGCATCGGGCCAGTGGATTGTGGCTGTGGTTGTTGTTGCTACCGATTGCGGTCAGCAGTGTCGCGATGAACTTGCCCAGTCAGGTCTTCAAACCGGCGGTGTCGCTGCTTTCACCGATCGAGCCGAGCGTTTATGAGGCTCGAGGGCGAATGCCTCCCTCGGAGTTGGGGGTGACACAATTGAGTTATCAACAGGCGTACGAAAGGGCATTGGTCGAGGGGAAGAGGCTAGGACTGACTGCGGCGATCGGGGAGTTGTATTACAGCTTTGAGTACAACTTCTACGGCGCAGGATTCGGGCAACATGACACTCAAGCGCATGGAAAATCCTGGTTGTTCTTTCACGGCACGGACGGACGATTATTAGGACAGGAAATAGCTGGAGAAGGGACATTGGGGGAACGGTTTTACCGCTTGCAACTACCGATACATGGCGGACGGATCATCGGCTTCACCGGGCAAGTGATCATCGCGGTATTGGGTGTTGTGATTGCGGGGCTGTCAGGGACTGGCGTCTACATCTGGTGGCGCAAGTGGCAGGCCCGGCGCATCAGCAAGGCTCGCAAAGCGGCCTGAGTTTTTGGAGCCCTGAAACGACAAAACCCCTGTCTGCGTTAGCAGACAGGGGTTCTGGAATTTAATCTTGACGATGACCTACTCTCACATGGGGAAACCCCACACTACCATCGGCGATACATCGTTTCACTTCTGAGTTCGGGATGGGATCAGGTGGTTCCAACGCTCTATGGTCGTCAAGAAATTCTGTATCTGGCTCGTCAACACGGTAACGTGCCAGCAAAATCGGTGACTTCTACTAAAACAAAACCCCAACTGCTTTCGCAATTGGGGTTTCGGAATT
>NZ_JAOTNY010000033.1:0-14643 GCF_036346455.1 Pseudomonas sp. AM14(2022) | reverse complement strand
TGCGGTAGCTCAATCACCGCAGAACTGAAGCCTTACACAAACAGCTTCAGCACATTCCCCATCGCATCATCGGCAAACCCCTGCACGAAATCCTTGAACCCCGGCAGCGCTTCCTCCCCACCTGAAGCCGGTTCGGCAATGATCGTCCAGGTCGCCCGCGACTTACCCGCCCCCAGCGATTCCACGTTCATCGCCGCCCACAGATTGGCCACACCCAAGGTGTTGTAGATCGTGGTCCAGGTCATGGCGCGTGCCTGGTCATCGCGGGAGTTGAGTTGTTCGACCACCACGTTGCCGTCCTTGAAGAATTTCTTGCGCAGCGACGACACGCCGTCGCCGGTCATGTCGATGTGCGACAGCGCCGGAATAAATCGGTCGAAGCCTGCGAAATTGCCGACCACCGCCCAGACCTGCGCCGCGTCCGCCGGCACTTCCACCGACGACACAACGTGGCAGCCGTGCGGGTTTTTGATCAGGGTGTCGGGTTGCAGATTGCTCATGGTGTTGCTCCTTTTTTGGATGAATCAGATGAAGTTGATTTCTTTCAGGTAATCGCAGCCGCGACGTAGCAGCGCCGGGGATTTTTCCGGGTAGTGCGCGCCCATCTGTTGCACGCCGGCTTCAGCGTTGGCGTGGCCGATCAGGGAGATGTCGCCGATGTCTTCCTCGAAGCCGTTGAGGTAGAAACCGAGCACGCCGAACAGCGCGTTGTCGGCATCGACCCGGCCCAGTTGCTGCTGCCAGTCGGCGACGCTGACCAGCGAAAACTCGCTGCCGGTTTCGCGGAACGAAGCGACGTAGGCATCCCAACTCAGCGGCTCGGGGTTGTGCAGGTTGAACACCGCGCGCTCGGTCGAATAACGGCTGGCGTGGAAGGCGATGAAGCGGGCGAGGAAGTCCACCGGCATCAGGTCGAAATTCAGCTCGAAGGCCGGTACCTGACCGAGCTGGATTGAGCCCTTGAGCATCAGCATCAAACGGTTTTTGTGCGGCTGGCAGACGCCGCTCAGGCTGTTGAAACTGATGTTGCCGGGGCGATACAGGTTGACCCACACCCCACGCTCGCGAGCCCGTTCGAGGACGCGCTCGCCGACCCACTTCGACAGGTTGTAGCCGTTGCGGATGTAGATCGGCGGGGTCGGCGCGGCGGGCAGTTCGAGCACTCGGCCTTCGCCGTCGACGGTGCTGGAAGCGGACAGTGTCGAGACAAAGTTGAAGACCTTTTTGCTGCGTCCTTCACACAGACGCAGCAGCTCGAAAATCGGCTCGACGTTATCCGCCGCCAGCGACTCGTAATCGAGCACGTGATTGACGTTGGCGGCGTTGTGCACCAGCGCGCCGAACTCGCGATCCAGGCGTTGATAATCGTCGTCGGCCAGGCCGAGTTGCGGGCGGGTGAGGTCCGTGGAGTAGATCCGCACCCGGCTCAAATCGAGATGCTCGAGACGGTTCTCGCGCAACGCCTGGGCAAAACGCTGCGCCGCCGTTTGCCCGCCGCCGTCACGCACCAGACAGGCTACTTCGCTGGCGCCCCAACCGAGCAGCGCTTCGACGATGTGCACGCCGACAAAGCTGTTGGCGCCGGTGACGATCACCTTGTGCACATCGCCCAGGCGACTGATCGGCAGCGGTTCGATGTTCAGCGGACGCTCGGCGTCGGCCATGGCCTGGGCGCTGAGCACCGCGCTGTCATCGGTACCGCGCACCAGCGTCGCGAGCTTGATGATGGTCGGCAGTTCGATGAAGCGGTTGATCGAGATGCTGCGCCCGAATTCCTCACGCAAACGCAGCAACATCCGCGACAGCAGAATCGAATGCCCACCGAGATTGAAGAAGCTTTCGTCGGTGGAAATATCGCTGCTCGGCAGCTCCAGCAGTTCCGCCCAGATCTCCAGCAGCAACGCTTCGTCAGCGTTTGCCGGCAGGCATTTCGGACTGCTGTCCTGCACGCTCACCGGCAGCTCCAGCAACGCCTTGCGGTCGACCTTGCCGTTGCTGGCGAACGGCATCCGTGCCAGTTCAGTCCATGCCACCGGTTGCATGTAGTCCGGCAGAAACTGTTGGGCATGCGCCTTCAACAGATCGCGGGCAGCGTCCGACTGCGGCTGCGCAAGGAACGCCAGAATCCGCCGCTGACTGTCGATCACCACCGCCACCTGACGGTACAACTGGCTCTCGCGCAGGCAGCGCTCGATCTCTTCCGGCTCGACCCGGAAACCGCGAATCTTCACCTGATTGTCGCGCCGTCCGCACAGCTCGATACCGTGTTCGCCCCACTTGGCCATGTCGCCACTGCGATAGGCCCGCAAGGTTTCGCCGTGCGGCAGTTGCAGGGTCAGATAGCGCTCGGCGGTCTGCTGCGGATTGTTCAAGTAGCCGAGGCAAACGCCGGGACCGACGATGAACAATTCGCCGACGGTGTTCTCCGGCACCGGTTGCAAGTCGTCATCGAGAATCAGCACCTGACTGTTGGCAATCGGTGCGCCAAGAGTGCGGTTGCTGTCACCCGGATGCAGTTGCCGGGCGGTAATCAGCACCGTCGCTTCGGTGGGGCCGTAGAGGTTGTGCAGCTTGCCCTGGCGGGTCAATTGCTCGATGACGAAGGGCTCGCAGACGTCGCCACCGGTCATCACCTCGACACCTTGCAGTTGCTCCAGCGGCAGGATGCTCAGCAGTGCCGGCGGCAGGAACGCGTGGGTCAGTTGCCGACGGCGGATCAGCGCCATCAGTTGCAGCGGATCGCGGCGTTGGGTGTCATCCGGTACCACCAGTTCGGCGCCCTGCAGCAGCGTCGGAAAGATATCGATCAGCGACGAGTCGAAGCTCAGCGAAGAGAACTGCAGAACTCGGCTTTCGGTGCGCAACTGCACGTAATCGGCGTACCACGCGGTGAAGTGCGCGAGGTTCGCCTGGCTCAACAGCACGCCCTTCGGATGCCCGGTGGTGCCGGAGGTGTAGAGCGCCATGCACGGTGCTTCAAGCGTCGGCCGCTGACGCATCAGCGGCAGGTCGAGATCGGCGTCGGCACTGTCGATACGACTGACATTCAGCCCGGGCATCGACTCACCGAGCGGATGCTCGCCGTCGTGCAGCAACAACACCGCGCCGGCGTTTTGAAGGATGTATTGCTGGCGCTGCAACGGATGGCTCGGCTCGAGCGGCAGATACACCGCGCCACTGCCGAGCACCGCCAGAATCGAGGCGAACAGCGCCGGGCTTTTCGGCTGGCAGATACCCACGATCCACGGCTGCGGATGCTGCTCTAGCAGTGGCTGCAGACGTTGCTGGATCGCACGGCTGTGCGCGTGCAACTGGCGATAGCTGAGCGACTGCTCGGCCAGGTGCAGCGCCGGCCGATCGGCGTGCGCGATCAGGCTGTGTTGCAGGCGCTCGATCAACGGTGTCTGCGCCTGTTGCAACAATGCCGGATGCGTCGTGGCGTTGAGGCGATGGATGTAAGCCAGACTGTCGAGAAACGACAGGTCCTCCACCTGTTCGAAGTCCGGCGCCATGGCCGGCACTGCCTGCTGCAAATACTCGGCATCGCGGGAGAAACGGCTGACCAGCAGCGCGACTTCGTCAACCACCTGCGTCAGCACCCGCTGGCGTAGTGCCTGACCGTTGCCGGACGGCTCATCGCCAATCGGCACACGGCTGATCAGTGACGAGCCGAGGAAGCACAGCAGGTCGAGCGTCGGTAAACCGCCAAGGCTCTGCGCAGCGATACCGAGGCGCAGATGCAAGTGCGGGATGGCGCAGAAATCGCCAGCGCCGATGAAGCCATCGTCAATGATCAGATCCACCGGCGATTGCGCCGTACCGCTGCGTCGTAAGGAATGACCGTGTTGTTCGAGTTCCTGCGCCAGGTCGGTCATGGCCTGGCTGGCGCCAATCAATAAAATGTCGAGACGTCTCATGTCGGCCTCCTCATCAAACCAGATAGTCACGCAGGGCGTGCTGCACGCAGGGCGTGTCGAGCAGCGAGCTGTTGTGGAAAAAGCGTACGATGTTGCCCACCAGCGGATGGTGGCGATTGATCGGGAAGGCCAACCCGGCCATCTCGTCCTTGAGCGAGCGGCGCACGGCCTCGCTGACCGGCAAGGCGTCGATCAGGCGCAGATCGAAGGACTTCTGGATGTCGTTGGTCAGGTAATGGCCGATGAACACCGGCAGGATCTGCGCGATGGTTTCCCGATCCGCGTCATTGGCGGTGTGCCAATAGATGCGCACCATGCGCGCCCAGAAACTGGAGTGCCGGCCCTCGTCGAGCAGGTGATCGGCCATCAGCCCTTTGATCGACGGCTTGACCGTATCGTCCCGGGCGAACGCCGCAACGTCACCAGTCACGGTGTTCTCGGCGATGGCCACGCAGATCAGTTCCACCGCGCTGCGCAGGTGCTCGGGCGCCAGTGCCACAGCGGCAGGAATTGCCCGGCTCAGTTCGATTTCAGTGGGCAGTTCGATCGGCGCGATGCCGGTCATGGCCACGGTCTGCTGCATGAAGTCCATCGCCACCAGCGCGTGGTAATCCTCGTCCACCACCACGGTCATGGCGTCGTAGCGACAGGCGAACGGGAAGGGTACGGCGAAGCGATTCTTGGCGATGGCGCGGGCGGTCTGGTCGACGATTTCGGTTTCGAAAATCACCACGTCGTTGATGAACTTGTACAGCGTCTGCACCAGGGCGAAATCACGCTGCTGCGGGCATTCGCGCAGGAAGGTTTCGCTGAGCACCAGGGGCTGGCGGCTCAGCGGATAGATCAGGCGCTCATCGTCTTCCAGAACACGCCGTGGCCGAGTGCGGATAGTGGCGCGGGTTTCCCAGGCGTCGGCGAAGGATTGGTAGTCGGCGGCGTTCATTGGGCCACCTCCGCCAAGGGCTCGCGCATGCTCAGACGCAGGCCGTCCCACAGGGCGATGCGGCTATCCACCGCCGCGATGGCGCTGGCGTAGACTTCGGCCTCACGCTGCGGATCACCGTCGACCAGGCGCTCCAGCAGTTGCTCTGCCGCCGGGCCGTGATCTTCGGAGTCGACCTCGATGTGGCGCTCCAGGTAATAGCGAAAGGTGGGTGCCTGTTCGATGCCGATCCCCCAGTCATCGAGGATGCGCTGGAACATCGTCGGGATCACGCTCTCACGGCCATGCAGGAACGCGGCAGCCACGCTGTGGCCTGGCGCATGCAGCGCTGTGTTCAGCGTCTCGCGCACAAATTTCGCCGCTGCCGGATCAACCTCAACGCTTTGCAGGGCGACGTCGTAACTCACGCCTTCCTGTTGCAGCGCGACAAACCGTTCGACCGCCGTGGTGCTCGCACCGACTTCGCGCATCGCGTCCAGGTACAGCTCGAAATGGCTGTAATGGCCGTGGGCGGGACGATCATCCGACTCTTCGCCGAGCACGATCTCGTTGATCAGCCGCGCAGCATGCGGATCGCGTGGCGGTAACCATGGCAGCCGTGTACAGGTCAATTCCTGTTGCAGGCGCTTGGTCAACGACATGAAATCCCACACGGCGAAGACGTGGGATTCCATGAACCGGCGCAGTACCGATAACGAATCGATCTCGGTAAAGATCGGGTGAACGCTCAATTGCGCTTTTTTCAGGGCGAGTTGTTCTTTAGTTGGCATCATGGCGAACCTCGGTGTTATTGGAATAGAGGGAGTTGCTCGTTCAGTGCATCAACACGGACTTGATAAGTTTGAAATGTTTTCTATTGGCGAACGCGGGCCTCATTCGGATTAATGAAAGTTTGCAAAGTGCATGAAAGGCTCTCGACCATGCGTTGGCGAATATTTGCCAAAGCTATTGGCTGACTGCGGAGCCGTGCCGTGTTTGCAGGTAGAACCTGCTCGGCAATAAAAAGCTAATACATCGTCAAATAACTTAACAAGTTTATTTTTAATTATTTTTAGTTGTCTGTTTTTTAAGTATGAGTTGGCCCGATAAAACTGTTTATTTGAGTTTTATTTGGGCGTAGTTGCTCCTTTCGGCAAATAAAGGCCAAAATTGAAAACAAGAGTGAATGCCTCACTCAAAGCAACTTTAAGAAGCGGGGATTTATGTGATGTATAGGAATGAAAGTGGGCCGGAAACGGCGCCGTAACTTCCCTTTTTCCCGTGGCAAGGCTCCTTCCGTAGGTTCCTGGTGCGGGGACTGCGCCGGCGGTGCGGCGCGTCTCCCGTTCTTCATGGGGTGGCCGTTAAAGAGTGCGGGTAAATTGGCGGGACGGCTATGACCGATTCGTCCGCGCCGAGCCGCAATGGCGGGCTTGCGAGCGCTGGGAGGTTAGAGCGAACACGCGGATCCGCCATCAGGTTTGCGGAGGATCGGGGAGAGGATTTGTAAGCGGGTTATTCGCCGGTCAGGCGCGAAGGCCTGAGACCGGCGTGAAGGGTGTCAGCGCACGGCCTTGCGGTTTTGTCCGGCGGGACTGGCGAGGAACCGGGTGATCACGTCGACGCCACGGTTGAGGTGCTGCGCGAGCAGTTTCACTGACAGCTCGACATCGCGCTCGATCACGGCCTGGAGCATGGCGCGGTGATCTTCCTGGGAGAGTTTGCCCAGGCCCATGGCTTCGAGATTGAAGCGCAGGAAGCGCTCCTCCTCGTTGAGGCCGTCTTCGACCAGCCGCAGCAGACGCTTATTCGGTGCCTTGCTGTACAGGGCCATGTGGAACAGACGGTTGAGCCGACCGATTTCGCTGTAGTCGTGCTGGGTTTCGAGTTCTTCGATATAGCCGGCGGCAAGCGCGTGATCGGCGCTGGTCAGCAACGGGATCGACTGGCGCATGGCCTCGGATTCGAGGAGGATCCGCAACTCGTAGGTTTCGGTGGCGTCGCCCTGGATCAGCGGCGCTACAACGGCGCCCTTGTGGGTGGTGACGCTCAGCAGTTCCTGCGCTTCGAGCTGGCGCAGAGCCTCGCGCACCGGCATGCGGCTGACCCCGAACAGGTCGGCCAGATCCTGCTGGCGCAGGGCGGTGCCGCACGGCAAGCGACCGTCAAGGATCGCCGAGCGCAGGGTTTCTTCGATGATCGAGCGGGCAAGGTGTGCGGGAATCGGCCCATCGACTTTGATGCTGTGCAGCGGTTTGGGCTTCTGTGTCACAACTACTCACCCTGAATGACGACGGAATTTGGATCCAAAGACACTAGTGATTGCTCTACAGGTTGTCAAACCATGTAAAGGATTGCTGTCCTGAATGAAGTTTAGCGCGATGGCGATGATCTCATGGTGCCATTGTTTTTTGCCGGGCTAAGCTTCACCATCAAACGCTTTCCTTCCTGCCCCCTGGAAACCTGCTGTGGCGGTACGTTTCGCGATCCCCCGGACTCTGCGCTGGCTAGGCTGCGCACTGTTGCTGGCCGGCGTCATGCTGGGCGGCCTGCATGCCGATTGGGATTTTTCCGCGATCAGCCGCAAGGCTACGGCGCTCTACGGCCCGTTGGGTGCCGGGCAGCAGCGGATCGATGCCTGGCAAAACCTGCTGGCCACGCAGAAACAGGTCAGCGAGATGGAAAAGCTGAAAGTGGTGAACCTGTTTTTCAACAAACAGGTGCGTTATGTAGAAGATATCGATCTGTGGGGGCAGGTCGATTATTGGGAGACGCCCATCGAAGCGTTGTGGAAAGGCGCAGGCGATTGCGAAGACTACGCGATCGCCAAGTATTTCAGCCTGCGCCATCTCGGGGTCTCCAGTGACAAGCTGCGCATCACCTACGTCAAGGCACTGCGCCAGAATCGCGCACACATGGTGCTGACTTACTACGCCACCCCCGATGCCATGCCGCTGGTGCTCGACAGTCTGATCGATCCGATTCAGCCTGCGTCCCAGCGAACCGATTTGCTGCCGGTCTACTCTTTCAATGCTGAAGGTCTGTACCTGCCGGGAGCCAAGGGCAACAAAAAGGTCGGTGACACCAAACGCCTGTCGCGCTGGCAGGATGTGCTGAAGAAAATGCAGGCCGAAGGTTTCCCGGTCGAAACGACTAACTAGGAGCACGCGCTCAGATGTCTTTGTTCAAACAGCTGTTGATCGCTATCTGTCTGTTCCTGGTGGTCGCCTTCACCGGCAGCTTCATGGTCAGCCTGGAGAGCTCGCGCACCCAGTACGTCAACCAGCTGCGCTCCCATGCCCAGGACGCTGCGACGGCGCTGGCGTTGTCGCTGACGCCGAATATCGACGACCCGGCGATGGTCGAGCTGCTGGTCAGCTCGATTTTCGACAGCGGCTATTACGCGAGCATCCGCGTGGTCGATCTCAAGACCGACCAGACCATTGTCGAGCGCAGCGGGATTCCGGCGGTGAGCAATGTGCCTGACTGGTTCGTCAAACTGATCGGCCTGGAGCCGGCCGGTGGCGACGCGCTGGTCAGCCGTGGCTGGGAGCAGGCGGCGCGGGTCGAGGTGGTCAGTCACCCGATGTTTGCCGTGGCCAAGCTGTGGCAGAGCGCGTTGGGCAGCCTCGGCTGGCTGCTGCTGTGCGGCGCGGTCAGTGCAGTGCTCGGCGCGTTGCTGCTGCGCCGGCAATTGCGCCCGCTGGATTACATGGTCAAACAGTCCCACGCCATCGCCCGCCGCGAATTCCTCAGCCTGCCGGAGTTGCCGCGTACCCCGGAACTGCGGCGCGTGGTGCAGGCGATGAACCAGATGGTTGAGAAGCTCAAGGCGCTGTTCCAGGAGCAGGCCGAGCGCAGCGAAAAACTGCGTGCCGAGTCTTATCAGGACAACCTCACGGGGCTTGCCAACCGGCGCTATTTCGAGATGCAACTGCACAACCGCGTGAGCAACCCGGAGCAGGCCAGTTCCGGTTACCTGCTGCTGTTGCGGGTCAAGGATCTGGCCGGGCTCAATCAGCGTCTGGGCGGTCAGCGCACCGATGAATTGTTGAAAGCTGTCGGCGAGCAACTGTCCCGCGAGTGCGCCAAATACCCGGAAACCCAGAACCTCGTCACCCGTATTCGCGGTGGTGAATTCGCCGTGCTGGCGCCGGGACTGGTGCGCGAAGAAGCGCTGCAACTGGCGCAGAACCTCGACAGCGCGCTGAGCAGCCTGCACGCCACTGGCGCAACCGATGTGCCGGCCGTGGCTTCCATTGGCCTCGCCCCGTTTGCCCACGGCGATTCACCGCAAGCAGTACTGACCCTGGGCGATCAGGCGCTGGCGCAGGCCGAGGGGCAGGGCGAGCAAAACTGGGCGTGCATCGATCAGAGCCTGGTGGCGGACGTCGGTGACGATCACCATGCCTGGCATCGCTTGCTCGATCAGGCGCTGAACCAGCAGCGTTTCGAACTGTATTTCCAACCGGTGGTGGCCGCTCAGGACACGCAATTGGTGCTGCATTACAAAGTGCTTTCGCGCTTGCTGGATGAACAGGGCCAGACCATCCCGGCCGGGCGTTTCCTGCCGTGGCTCGAGCGTTTTGGCTGGACTGCGCGACTGGACCGTCTGATGCTCGAGCGCGTGCTGGAGCAAATGAAGGCGCATGAAGATTCGCTGGCGCTGAACCTGTCTTCGGCAACCCTGGCCGATCCACAAGCGCTGAACAAAGTGTTCGAGATTCTGCGCGCGCACTCCGACCTCGGCGAGCGCCTGACGCTGGAGATCGGCGAGGAGCAATTGCCGGAGCAAGCGGTGCTGGAGCAGTTGACCCGGCGCCTGCGTGAACTCGGTTTCTCTCTGAGCCTGCAGCGCTTTGGTGGACGCTTCAGCATGATCGGCAACCTGGCGCGGCTGGGGCTGGCGTACCTGAAGATCGATGGCAGTTACATTCGCGCGATCGATCAGGAGAGCGACAAGCGCCTGTTCATCGAGGCGATCCAGCGTGCGGCGCACAGCATCGATCTGCCATTGATTGCCGAGCGGGTGGAGACCGAGGGCGAGTTGTCGGTGATTCGCGAGATGGGCTTGTATGGGGTGCAGGGGCAGTTGTTTGGTGAGCCCACGCCCTGGAAGTAACCTGTTCGTTATTCGTTGTCGGTAAATCAGCCTTCGCGAGCAAGCCCGCTCCCACATTGGAATGCATTTCAAATGTGGGAGCGGGCTTGCTCGCGAAGGGGTCAGTCCGGTCACTGAAGATCGCGGATCAGATCAGCCCGGTCTCTTCGTCGTCGATCAAGTGGCTCAACCCGCCCAGCGCTTCCCGCGCCTGGGTGCGGTCCATCAACTTGGCCTGCGCCGCCGGCGGCAGGTCGGTGACGCGGATCACGCCCTTCTGGGTCAGCACCTGAATCAGGTCGTCGAGTACCCGAATCATTTCCAGGTCGCTCTGCTTGAGCTGTTTCAGGCTGGTTTCCACCACTTCATTGGCGAACCAGGCCTGGATTTCATGGCTGTCGGCCGGCAGCGTTTCCGTGGCCTCGGCGTAGGCCGCGGCTTCCACGCGAATCAACAGACCTTGCGCATCGCGTTGCACGTAAAACATTGAGCATCCCTCAGAAAGATCCAGCGTCATGCTGTCAGCAGCATAGGCCAACTGCGCGCGAGTATGCGGGGTGGCGACGAAATCGTCACCGCCGAGTTAGCCGCAAACGTGACGGCCGCCCCAAGGGGCGGCCGTTTTGTTCACGCATCAGCTGTTGTTGTGGTCGACCTTGATGGTCGGATCGCTGCCGGCAATCAGGTTGTGAATGTTGGCGCTCGACCAGTTGTTGCCTTCCAGTTTGATCGTCACGTCCGGCGTGGCGGCTGCCGCGTCGCCGGAGTTGAACTTGCCCGCCGAGCTGACTTGCAGCGACGACGTGCCATCAACCGTGGTGATCTTCAGGAAGTTGTCGATGGTGCTGCCGGTTTCACCCTGCAACAGATCGCGCAGGTCGATGCGGTCACCTTCGTTGGCGTTGAAGTCCTTGATCACGTCATTGCCGGTGTCGCCTGCTTTCCAGACGAAGGTGTCGGCACCGGAACCACCGATCAGGATGTCGTTGCCCTGGCCGCCGATCAGCGTGTCGTTGCCGGTGCCGCCGAGCAGGATGTCATTGCCCTTGCCGCCGTCGAGCAGGTCGTTGCCGCCCGAGCCGAACAGGATGTCATTGCCTGCGCCACCCAGCAGCGTGTCGTTGCCGTCATGTGCGCCGGACACATCGAACGCCTGATAGTGCTCGGTGATGTACTGGTGCACGTTGCTGGTGGTGACCTTGCTGACGTCGACCCCGGTCTGCTGCGCCACGAACGCCTGCATCGCCTGATAACCCTCGCCGGCAATGCCGTTGAAGCTCACCAGGTCGCCGAACAGGATGTCGTTGCCGTCGCCACCGCTGACGGTGTCGTTGCCCGGCATCGTCGCTTCGGTGTGGCCGATGATCGAGTTGGCCAGATCCTTCGGATCGATGTTGGTCTGCGGCGAGTGATCCGAGTCATACGGTTTCAGGTCGTTGAGGCTGACACCGCTATTGATACCGATCGCCTCGACGTTCGACAGACTGCTGAGCAGGGCGAAGCTGCTGTTGGAGTTGGAGGTTGTCGCCGAATCCGTACTGCTACCGCTACCGGCCAGGCTCGACAACTCGTAAGTGCCGTCACCCTGAGCGTGAACAGTGCCCAGGTTGGTGGTGCTCCAGCCATAACGGGCAGTGTAAGTCTGCAACTGGGCATAACCGCTGGCGGTGATGCTCAGGTAATGCGTGTTGTCGATGTACGTGCTGAAAGTGTCGCCCAGCTTGTAGTTGCTGGTTGTCACCACACTGTCGAACTTCACGCTGCCGTACAGCGTCGGGTTGGTCTGCTCGCCGCTCTGGTAGTAGGTCGGCTGGCCGTCGGTGATGAAGTACGTGAGGTTCTTCGCCCCGGTGTTCGCCACAGCTTCCGCGCTCTGGAAGAAGTTGGCCGTGGTCTTGAACACGTCCTCGTAGTTGGTGCCGCCGCCGGACGCCATCGAGTCGAGCACGGCTTTGAGCTTGGTCAGCGCGTTCGGGTCGTTGAGGTTCACCGACACCGACTTGTTGACCTGGGTATCGAAGTCCGCCAGGAAGATGTTCACCGTGCCCGAGTTGCTGCCGCCCAGGCTCTGCTTGAGGGTGTTGAACACCGATGTCAGCGAGTCCTTGGCCGCGTTGATCGACGAGGTGCTCATGCTGCCCGAGCTGTCGACCATGAACGCGATGTTGTAGTTGGTGCCCGGCACCACGGTCAGACCACCGATGTCGGCGACCATGATGTCGTTGCCATCGGTACCGTTGAAGGTGTCGTCGCCAGAGGTACCAACCACCGCGTTGTACACCGCGGGCACCACGGTGACCGGAATCGTAGCGGTGCTGCTGGCCGAACCGCCGACCATTTCAGTGGAGGTCGAGGTCACGGTCAGGTTGAACTGGCCGTTGTAGTAGGTCGGCGGGGTTACGGTCAGGCTGCCCAGGTTCCAGCCGGTGACGTTGGCTTCGCCGTTGCTCGCGGTGACTGTGAAGGTGTGACCGTTGCCGTCGGAGAGAACCGAGCCGACCGGCGCGCCGCTGATCTTCACGCTCAGGGTTTCCGAGCCGTCGGTGTCGGTCAGCGCGGTGTTGATCGCCGACAGTTTCACCGTGGTGCCTTCGGCGCCGGTGTTGAGCTTGTAGCCGTCGTAATAGCCTTCGCCGTTGGTGCCGTGCAGGTCGGAGACGGTCACACCGGAATTCACCAGATCCTGCACCCCGGTGTAGATCGGCACGCCGGCGCTGCTCAGGTCGATCGGCGTGCTGCCGTTGACCGACAGGTTCACGTCATAGCTGCCCGGGCCGCTCTGGTTGTGGTGGTAGATGTCCAGGGTGTAGTAGCCGCTGGTGGTCGGGGTGAACGAACCGCTGATCGCACCGCCCGCGCCCCAGGTACCCGACGCCACGCTCTTGCCGCCAATGGTGATCAGCAGGCTGTCGTCAGCCACACCGCTGAAGCTGTAGGTCTTGCCGGCTTCCAGATAGATCAGGCCCGAGGTCTTCGACGCGGTACCGGCGGTCACGCTGCCGTCGGACTGCACGTTATTCACGTTGGTGCTGGAGTTCGGGGTGCCGGCGCCGTCGATCACGTTTTTCAACGTGGTCGAGTCAGCGCCGTTGCCGCTGGTACCCAGGCCCGACAGGCCGGTCCAGACTTCCTTGACCAGCCCGGTGGACTTCACGCTGTTGTCGGCCACGCTCACGGTCGGCGCATCCGCCACTGGCGTGATGTCGATCTTCACGGTGCCGGTGTTGCCCAGCAGTTGGCCGTCGGTTGGCTGGAACTTGATCTGTGCGTAGTCGGCCTGGTTGTTGCCGACGCCGTTGCCGCCGTAGCCGTTGACCCCCGATTCGTTGGCATCCGGCATGAAGCGCAATTTGCCAGCGTCGATGTCAGCCTTGCTGAAGGTCTGGTTGTTGGCGACGTCTTTCCAGGTCGAACCGTCCAGATACTGCAGTTTGCCTTCGCCCGGCAGCTGGGTGATTTTGATGCCCAGGCTGCTGGCCGGGCTGTCGACGTCGGTCACACCGAAGGTCGACCAGCCGAGGATCAGCGGGGTGTCTTCGGTGCCGGTGACGTTGACTGGCGCGGCGACTGGCGCATCGTTGACCGCCACCACGTTGACCGTGGTGGTCGCGGTGTTGGAGTAGTTGCCGCCATCGGTCACGGTCACGGTGATGATCCGCGGCACGGTGCTCGGGTCTTCACTGCTGTTGGTGAAGCTGATGTTCTTGATCGCCTGCATGTAGTCGGCGAGCGTCGCGTTGCCCGACAGGGTCAGGGTCACGGTGCCGTTGGTGCTGTTGGCATTGATCGTGATGCCGTTGACGCTGTTGCCGAGGTTCAGCGCATCGCCGTCCTGACGGTTGGTCAGGACGATGGTTGCACCGGTCAGCATGGTGCTGTCCGGATCGGTGATCGTCAGGTCCGTGTCGGCAATCGACACGCCGGCGCCCGGCGTGTTTTCGGTGAACGTCACTTTGTAGTCGGCACCGGTGGCGCCGCTGGAGTTGTTGGCGTCCAGGTCGATGACCGGTGGCGCATCGTTGTCGATGATCGAGGTGCTGACGCTGCCGTTGGTGCTGCTGACGGCCAGGTTCTCGAAGTTGCCGCCGGTGGCCGAGTCGATCTTGACCACGAAGTTCTCGGTGCCTTCGGTGATCTTGTCATCGATGGTCGCGACGTTGAACTGCGCACTGCTGGCGCCCGCCGGGATCTTCACGGTGTACACGCCAGTGAAGTCCGAACCGTCGGCGGCGGTGCCGCTGTAGACGATTTTCAGGCTCACGTCGGTTTGCGCCGGGTGGGTCAGGCTGACGGTGTAGCTGGCGGTCTGGCCTTCGGTCACCGAGGTGCTGCCGGTGATGCTGACGGTGGTGGTGTCGATGGTATCGGCGACGTTGGTCACGGCCGGTGTCGTGCTCGGTACCAGGTTCTCGAAGTTGCCACCGCTGGCGTTGGTGATGGTCGCCTGCACGCTGCCGGCGTCTTTGTAGACGTCGTCAGCCGGAGCAGGAACGGTCACGGTGCCAGTGGTTTTACCGGCGTCGATGGTGATCACCGAGCCGTTGCTCAGGGTCACGGTTACCGGGGAACCGGCAGCGTTGCTCAGGGTGGCGGTGTAGGTGATCTGGCCGCCCTCGTTCACCGCCGGGGTCGCGCTCAGCGACAGGCTGGTGGTGTCGACGGTGTCGGTCACGGTGGTGCTGACCGGGGTTTTGTCGGCTACT
>NZ_JAOTNY010000032.1:0-15432 GCF_036346455.1 Pseudomonas sp. AM14(2022) | reverse complement strand
TAAAATCATCGAATAAGCGGTTGTAATGTATTTTTCGGGCCGGCATAATGGTCGGCCTGATTTTGTTTTAGGTCAGTAGCTCAATTGGCAGAGCGACGGTCTCCAAAACCGTAGGTTGGGGGTTCGATTCCCTCCTGACCTGCCAGATTCACTTGGTGTGTCTGGCTTTCTTTTCACAGGATCTTCATAGATGACTCCTAAGGCTGAAGCTCAAGGCTCTCGCTTCGATCTGCTCAAGTGGCTTGTGGTAGCTGCTTTGGTGGTTGTGGGTGTAGTTGGCAATCAGTATTACGCTGCTTCGCCGATCCTGTACCGTGTACTCGCTTTGCTCGTAATTGCTGCTGTAGCTGCCTTTGTAGGCCTGCAGACTGCAAAGGGCAAGTCGTTCTTTGTACTGGTTAAGGAAGCGCGCACCGAGATTCGTAAAGTCGTATGGCCAACTCGCCAGGAAACCACGCAGACAACGTTGATCGTTGTTGCTGTGGTTATCGTTATGGCGTTGCTGTTGTGGGGTGTTGATTCCCTGCTCGGTTGGCTTGTTTCCTTGATTGTCGGCTAAGGGTGTCCCGTGGCTAAGCGTTGGTACGTTGTGCATGCTTACTCGGGTTACGAGAAGCATGTCATGCGCTCGCTGATTGAGCGCGTTAAGCTGGCTGGCATGGAAGATGGCTTCGGCGAAATTCTGGTTCCCACTGAAGAAGTGGTGGAAATGCGTAATGGCCAGAAGCGCAAAAGCGAACGCAAGTTCTTCCCAGGCTATGTGCTGGTACAGATGGATATGAATGAGGGTACTTGGCACTTGGTCAAGGATACTCCTCGGGTGATGGGCTTCATTGGCGGTACCGCCGACAAGCCTGCTCCAATCACCGATAAAGAGGCGGAAGCCATTCTGCGTCGAGTGGCTGATGGTAGCGATAAGCCGAAGCCGAAGACTCTGTTTGAGCCGGGTGAGGTAGTTCGCGTTACTGACGGTCCATTCGCTGACTTTAACGGCACCGTCGAAGAAGTTAACTACGAAAAGAGCCGTGTCCAGGTGGCAGTGCTTATTTTCGGTCGCTCTACTCCGGTAGAGTTGGAGTTCAGTCAGGTCGAAAAGGTCTAGCTGAACAAGCATCCCAACCCCGCAGCCCTAGGCTGTGGGGTTTTGTCGTCACTGGGATAAACGCGCAAGTAACCGGGGAGCCTTTCGAGGCGTTCGAACCCGTAATTGGAGTGCCTCATGGCCAAGAAGATTACCGCTTACATCAAGCTGCAAGTGAAGGCCGCTCAGGCTAACCCAAGCCCACCTGTTGGTCCTGCTCTGGGTCAGCACGGTGTGAACATCATGGAATTCTGCAAGGCTTTCAACGCCCGTACTCAGGGTCTTGAAGCAGGTCTGCCGACTCCAGTGATCATCACTGTCTACAGCGACCGTAGCTTCACTTTCGAAACCAAATCCACCCCTGCTTCGGTTCTGCTGAAGAAGGCGGCCGGTCTGACCAGCGGTTCCGCTCGTCCGAACACCGTTAAGGTTGGCACTGTTACCCGTGCTCAGCTGGAAGAAATCGCGAAAACCAAAAACGCGGATCTGACTGCAGCTGATATGGATGCAGCCGTGCGTACTATCGCCGGTTCTGCTCGTAGCATGGGCCTTAACGTGGAGGGTGTGTAATGGCTAAGCTGACCAAGCGTCAAAAGGCTATCGCCGGCAAAATCGAAGCAGGCAAGGCCTACAACATTGTAGACGCTGCTGCTCTGCTGGCTGAGCTGTCGACTGTCAAGTTCAGCGAGTCGTTCGACGTTGCTGTAAACCTGGGTGTAGACCCGCGTAAATCCGACCAAGTTGTTCGTAGCGCTACTGTGCTGCCACACGGCACTGGCAAGACCGTTCGCGTTGCCGTGTTCACCCAGGGTCCAGCTGCTGAGGCCGCTCTGGCTGCCGGCGCTGACCGTGTAGGTATGGACGACCTGGCTGCCGAAATGAAAGGCGGCGACCTGAACTATGACGTAGTGATCGCATCCCCGGATGCCATGCGCGTTGTAGGTCAGCTGGGTCAGATCCTCGGTCCACGTGGCCTGATGCCTAACCCGAAAGTCGGCACCGTAACTCCAGACGTAGCTACCGCGGTTAAAAACGCCAAGGCTGGTCAGGTTCGTTATCGCACCGACAAAAACGGCATCATCCACACTTCCGTTGGCAAGATCGGCTTCGATGCCGTCAAGCTGAAGGAAAACGTTGAAGCCCTGATCGCTGATCTGAAGCGTATCAAGCCAGCTTCCTCGAAAGGTATTTACGTCAAGCGCGTTACCCTGAGCACCACTATGGGCCCAGGTCTGGTTATCGACCAGAGCTCGCTGGACGCGTAAGACAAAGGTTGGCGCGATTATTCGCGCCAATTGAAAGATTGGGGTCCCTGCCTGGCGGGGGCTATCCAAGACCGTAGGCGGCGCAAGCCTTAAACCACAAGCCTACGCAGATGGTGCTCCCGGTTCCTTACCGAATCAGACACCAAAACGACATTCGGTTTCGACCGAGTGAAACGGTAACAAGCAGGAGTTAAACCCGTGGCAATTAATCTCGAAGACAAGAAGGCCATCGTCGCTGAAGTCAACGAGGCTGCCAAAGTCGCTCTGTCCGCTGTCGTGGTTGATGCCCGTGGCGTAACAGTAGGCGCAATGACCGGACTCCGTAAAGAGGCTCGTGAAGCTGGCGTTTACGTACGTGTTGTACGTAACACCCTGCTCAAGCGCGCAGTTGCTGACACTGAATACAGTGTCCTCAACGACGTGTTCACCGGCCCGACCCTGATTGCATTCTCGAACGAACATCCGGGCGCTGCTGCCCGTATCTTCAAAGAGTTTGCAAAGGGTCAGGACAAGTTCGAGATCAAGGCAGCTGCGTTCGAGGGCAAGTTCCTCGCAGCTAATCAGATCGACGTACTGGCAACTCTGCCGACCCGTGACGAAGCAATTTCTCAGCTGATGAGCGTGATTCAAGGCGCTACCAGCAAGTTGGCTCGTACTCTGGCGGCAATTCGCGACCAGAAAGAAGCTGCCGCAGCCTAAGGCTCGTCAACTTCTCGCGTTTTTTGTTTATTTCGATGGTCGCGTAGGCCGTCCCCCAATTCAGGAATTGAGTCATGTCTCTGACTAACGAACAAATCATCGAAGCAATCGGCCAGAAATCCGTAGTGGAAATCGTTGAGCTGATCAAAGCGATGGAAGAAACCTTCGGTGTTACCGCTGCTGCTGCTTCGGCTGGCCCAGCTGTAGCTGCTGCTGCTGTTGAAGAGCAAACCGAGTTCAACGTTGTTCTGCTGGAAGCTGGCGAGAAGAAGGTTAACGTGATCAAGGCAGTTCGTGAACTGACCGGTCTGGGCCTGAAAGAAGCCAAAGAGAAAGTAGACGGCGCTCCTCAGGTTGTAGCTGAAGGCGTTTCGAAAGAAGCTGCTGAAGACGCCAAGAAGAAGCTGGAAGAAGCAGGCGCTAAAGTCGAGCTGAAATAAGTATCGACTTTGCTCCTCCAGCCCGAGCGTCAAGCGACAGGCTGATGGCTGGTGGCTCTTGCCACCGGCCTTTTTCCGTTATTGGCAGCCGACTGGGTCGGTGCTGATAACGGCGCTGTAACCACCCGATGCGGTGGCGCAAACCATGGGGTTTGCACGATTTTCTGGCTGCTCCCGTCGGGAGGGGCCAAACAAGCAGGTGACCAAGCTGGGGAACGCTGATGGCTTACTCATATACTGAGAAAAAACGTATCCGCAAGGACTTTAGCAAGTTGCCGGACGTCATGGATGTGCCGTACCTCCTGGCCATCCAGCTGGATTCGTATCGTGAATTCTTGCAAGCGGGAGCGACTAAAGATCAGTTCCGCGACGTGGGCCTGCATGCGGCCTTCAAATCCGTTTTCCCGATCATCAGCTACTCCGGCAATGCTGCGCTGGAGTACGTCGGTTATCGCCTGGGCGAACCGGCATTTGATGTCAAAGAATGCGTATTGCGCGGTGTAACTTTCGCCGTACCTTTGCGGGTAAAAGTGCGCCTGATCATTTTCGACAAAGAATCGTCGAACAAAGCGATCAAGGACATCAAAGAGCAAGAAGTCTACATGGGCGAAATCCCATTGATGACTGAGAACGGTACCTTCGTAATCAACGGTACCGAGCGTGTTATCGTTTCCCAGCTGCACCGTTCCCCGGGCGTGTTCTTTGACCACGACCGCGGCAAGACGCACAGTTCCGGTAAACTGCTGTACTCCGCGCGCATCATTCCTTACCGCGGTTCGTGGCTGGACTTCGAGTTCGACCCGAAAGACTGCGTGTTCGTGCGTATCGACCGTCGTCGCAAGCTGCCGGCCTCGGTACTGCTGCGCGCGCTCGGCTACACCACCGAAGAAGTGCTGGACGCTTTCTACACCACCAACGTATTCCACGTTAAAGGCGAAGGCCTGAGCCTGGAACTGGTGCCTCAGCGTCTGCGCGGTGAAGTGGCTGTTCTCGATATCCAGGACGATAAAGGCAAGGTTATTGTCGAGCAGGGCCGTCGTATTACTGCCCGCCACATCAACCAGCTGGAAAAGGCCGGGATCAAAGAGCTGGACGTGCCTCTGGACTACGTCCTGGGTCGCACCACCGCCAAGGTCATCGTGCATCCGGCTACCGGCGAAATCCTGGCAGAGTGCAACACCGAGCTGTCGACCGAAGTCCTGGCGAAAATCGCCAAGGCCGGCGTTGTTCGCATCGAAACTCTGTACACCAACGACATCGACTGCGGTCCGTTCATCTCCGACACGCTGAAGATCGACTCCACCAGCAACCAATTGGAAGCACTGGTCGAGATCTATCGCATGATGCGTCCAGGCGAGCCGCCGACCAAAGACGCTGCCGAGACCCTGTTCAACAACCTGTTCTTCAGCCCTGAGCGCTATGACCTGTCTGCGGTCGGCCGGATGAAGTTCAACCGTCGTATCGGTCGTACCGAGATCGAAGGTTCGGGCGTGTTGTGCAAGGAAGACATCGTCGCGGTCCTGAAGACTCTGGTCGACATCCGTAACGGTAAAGGCATCGTCGATGACATCGACCACCTGGGTAACCGTCGTGTTCGCTGCGTAGGCGAAATGGCCGAGAACCAGTTCCGCGTTGGCCTGGTACGTGTTGAGCGTGCGGTCAAAGAGCGTCTGTCGATGGCTGAAAGCGAAGGCCTGATGCCGCAAGACCTGATCAACGCCAAGCCAGTGGCTGCGGCGGTGAAGGAGTTCTTCGGTTCCAGCCAGCTCTCGCAGTTCATGGACCAGAACAACCCGCTGTCCGAGATCACCCACAAGCGTCGTGTCTCTGCACTCGGCCCTGGCGGTCTGACTCGTGAACGCGCAGGCTTTGAAGTCCGTGACGTACACCCGACTCACTACGGTCGTGTCTGCCCGATTGAAACGCCGGAAGGTCCGAACATCGGTCTGATCAACTCCCTGGCTGCGTACGCTCGCACCAACCAGTACGGCTTCCTGGAAAGCCCGTACCGCGTGGTGAAAGAGGGCGTGGTCACCGACGAGATCGTGTTCCTGTCCGCCATTGAAGAAGCCGATCACGTGATCGCGCAGGCTTCGGCGACCATGAACGAGCAGAAAGTCCTGATCGACGAACTGGTAGCCGTACGTCACCTGAACGAATTCACCGTCAAGGCGCCGGAAGACGTCACCCTGATGGACGTTTCGCCGAAGCAGGTAGTTTCGGTTGCAGCGTCGCTGATTCCGTTCCTCGAGCACGACGACGCCAACCGTGCGTTGATGGGTTCGAACATGCAGCGTCAGGCTGTACCAACCCTGCGCGCTGACAAGCCGCTGGTAGGTACCGGCATGGAGCGTAACGTGGCCCGCGACTCCGGCGTTTGCGTCGTGGCTCGTCGTGGCGGCGTGATCGACTCCGTTGATGCCAGCCGTATCGTGGTTCGTGTTGCTGATGACGAAGTTGAAACTGGCGAAGCTGGTGTCGACATCTACAACCTGACCAAATACACCCGCTCGAACCAGAACACCTGCATCAACCAGCGTCCGCTGGTGAGCAAGGGTGATCGTGTTCAGCGTAGCGACATCATGGCCGACGGCCCGTCCACCGACATGGGTGAACTGGCACTGGGTCAGAACATGCGCATCGCGTTCATGGCATGGAACGGCTTCAACTTCGAAGACTCCATCTGCCTGTCCGAGCGTGTGGTTCAGGAAGACCGCTTCACCACGATTCACATTCAGGAACTGACCTGTGTGGCTCGTGACACCAAGCTTGGCCCAGAGGAAATCACTGCGGACATCCCGAACGTGGGTGAGGCTGCACTGAACAAGCTGGACGAAGCCGGTATCGTTTACGTAGGTGCTGAAGTAGGCGCAGGCGACATCCTGGTCGGTAAAGTCACTCCGAAAGGCGAGACCCAACTGACTCCGGAAGAAAAACTGCTGCGTGCGATCTTCGGTGAAAAAGCCAGCGACGTTAAAGACACCTCCCTGCGTGTACCTACCGGTACCAAAGGTACTGTCATCGACGTCCAGGTCTTCACCCGCGACGGCGTTGAGCGTGATGCTCGTGCTCTGTCGATCGAGAAGTCCCAGCTGGACGAGATCCGCAAGGATCTGAACGAAGAGTTCCGTATCGTAGAAGGCGCGACCTTCGAACGTCTGCGCTCCGCTCTGGTAGGCCACAAGGCTGAAGGCGGCGCCGGTCTGAAGAAAGGTCAGGACATCACCGACGAAGTTCTCGACGGTCTTGAGCATGGTCAGTGGTTCAAACTGCGCATGGCTGAAGATGCTCTGAACGAGCAGCTCGAGAAGGCTCAGGCCTACATCGTTGATCGCCGCCGTCTGCTGGACGACAAGTTCGAAGACAAGAAGCGCAAACTGCAGCAGGGCGATGACCTGGCTCCAGGCGTGCTGAAAATCGTCAAGGTTTACCTGGCAATCCGTCGTCGCATCCAGCCGGGCGACAAGATGGCCGGTCGTCACGGTAACAAAGGTGTGGTCTCCGTGATCATGCCGGTTGAAGACATGCCGCACGATGCCAATGGCACCCCGGTCGACGTCGTCCTCAACCCGTTGGGCGTACCTTCGCGTATGAACGTTGGTCAGATCCTTGAAACCCACCTGGGCCTCGCGGCCAAAGGTCTGGGCGAGAAGATCAACCGGATGGTCGAAGAGCAGCGTAAAGTCGCTGAACTGCGTACCTTCCTCGACGAGATCTACAACCAGATCGGCGGTCGTAACGAAGATCTGGACAGCTTCTCCGATCAGGAAATCCTGGATCTGGCGAAGAACCTGCGTGGCGGCGTTCCAATGGCCACTCCAGTGTTCGACGGCGCCAAGGAAAGCGAAATCAAGGCCATGCTGAAACTGGCAGACCTGCCGGAAAGCGGCCAGATGCAGCTGACTGACGGCCGTACCGGCAACAAGTTCGAGCGTCCAGTTACCGTTGGCTACATGTACATGCTGAAGCTGAACCACTTGGTAGACGACAAGATGCACGCGCGTTCTACCGGTTCGTACAGCCTGGTTACCCAGCAGCCGCTGGGTGGTAAGGCGCAGTTCGGTGGTCAGCGTTTCGGGGAGATGGAGGTCTGGGCACTGGAAGCATACGGTGCCGCTTACACTCTGCAAGAAATGCTCACAGTGAAGTCGGACGATGTGAACGGCCGTACCAAGATGTACAAAAACATCGTGGATGGCGATCACCGTATGGAGCCGGGCATGCCCGAGTCCTTCAACGTGTTGATCAAGGAAATTCGTTCCCTCGGCATCGATATCGATCTGGAAACCGAATAACACGTGACGCGATCGAGAGCGGGGCAGGACTGCCCGCTCTCTGCTCCGCCAGGAGGAAAGGCCTTGAAAGACCTACTGAATTTGCTGAAAAACCAGGGTCAAGTCGAAGAGTTCGACGCCATCCGTATCGGATTGGCCTCGCCTGAGATGATCCGCTCGTGGTCGTTCGGCGAAGTTAAAAAGCCGGAAACCATCAACTACCGTACGTTCAAACCTGAGCGTGACGGTCTGTTCTGCGCCAAGATCTTTGGCCCGGTAAAGGATTACGAGTGCCTGTGCGGTAAGTACAAGCGCTTGAAGCACCGTGGTGTGATCTGTGAGAAGTGCGGCGTTGAAGTTGCGCTGGCCAAGGTTCGTCGTGAGCGCATGGCGCACATCGAACTGGCTTCGCCGGTTGCCCACATCTGGTTCCTGAAATCGCTGCCGTCCCGTATCGGCTTGCTGATGGACATGACCCTGCGTGATATCGAACGCGTTCTCTACTTCGAGAGCTACGTCGTTATCGATCCAGGCATGACCACCCTTGAAAAAGGTCAGCTGCTGAACGACGAACAGTACTTCGAAGCGCTGGAAGAGTTCGGTGACGACTTCGACGCCCGCATGGGTGCTGAAGCTGTCCGTGAACTGCTGCACGCTATCGACCTGGAACACGAGATTGGCCGCCTGCGCGAAGAGATTCCGCAAACCAACTCGGAAACCAAGATCAAGAAGCTGTCCAAGCGTCTGAAGTTGATGGAAGCCTTCCAGGGTTCCGGCAACCTGCCAGAGTGGATGGTGCTGACCGTTCTGCCGGTTCTGCCGCCAGATCTGCGTCCACTGGTCCCGCTGGATGGCGGTCGCTTCGCGACTTCCGACCTCAACGATCTGTATCGTCGAGTGATTAACCGTAACAACCGTTTGAAGCGCCTGCTGGATCTGTCCGCTCCGGACATCATCGTGCGCAACGAAAAGCGTATGTTGCAGGAAGCTGTCGATGCACTGCTCGACAACGGTCGTCGTGGCCGCGCTATCACCGGTTCGAACAAGCGTCCTCTGAAATCCCTGGCTGACATGATCAAGGGTAAGCAAGGTCGTTTCCGTCAGAACTTGCTCGGTAAGCGTGTTGACTACTCCGGTCGTTCGGTAATTACCGTAGGTCCGACCCTGCGTCTGCACCAGTGCGGTCTGCCGAAGAAGATGGCTCTCGAGCTGTTCAAACCGTTCATTTTCGGCAAGCTGGAAATGCGTGGTCTCGCGACCACCATCAAAGCGGCCAAGAAAATGGTCGAGCGCGAACTGCCAGAGGTTTGGGACGTTCTCGCTGAAGTGATTCGCGAACACCCGGTTCTTCTCAACCGTGCACCGACCCTTCACCGTCTGGGTATCCAGGCGTTTGAACCGGTCCTGATCGAAGGTAAGGCTATCCAGCTGCACCCGCTGGTCTGTGCCGCGTACAACGCCGACTTCGACGGCGACCAAATGGCCGTGCACGTACCGCTGACGCTGGAAGCCCAGCTCGAAGCGCGTGCGTTGATGATGTCGACCAACAACATTCTGTCGCCAGCCAACGGTGAGCCAATCATCGTTCCGTCGCAGGACGTTGTATTGGGTCTCTACTACATGACTCGTGAAGCGATCAACGCCAAGGGCGAAGGTCGTGTGTTCGCGGATCTGCAGGAAGTTGACCGTGTGTTCCGTGCCGGCGAAGCCGCACTGCACGCCAAGGTCAAGGTCCGTATCAACGAAACCGTCAACGACCGTGACGGCAACAGCGTGAGTAACACTCGTATCGTCGACACCACTGTCGGCCGTGCGCTGCTGTTCCAGGTTGTGCCAAAAGGTCTGTCGTACGATGTCGTCAACCTGCCAATGAAGAAAAAGGCGATCTCCAAGCTGATCAACCAGTGCTACCGCGTGGTTGGTCTGAAAGAGACCGTGATCTTCGCTGACCAGTTGATGTACACCGGCTTCGCTTACTCGACCATCTCCGGCGTTTCCATCGGTGTTAACGACTTCGTTATCCCGGACGAAAAAGCCCGCATCATCGGTGCAGCCACCGACGAAGTGAAAGAGATCGAGAGCCAGTACGCCTCCGGCCTGGTAACCCAGGGCGAGAAGTACAACAAAGTGATCGACCTTTGGTCGAAGGCGAACGACGAAGTTTCCAAGGCGATGATGGCTAACCTCTCGAAAGAGAAAGTCATCGACCGTCACGGTGATGAAGTCGACCAAGAGTCCTTCAACTCGATGTACATGATGGCCGACTCGGGTGCGCGGGGTTCCGCAGCACAGATTCGTCAGCTGGCCGGTATGCGTGGTCTGATGGCCAAGCCGGACGGTTCCATCATTGAAACGCCGATTACTGCGAACTTCCGTGAAGGTCTGAGCGTACTTCAGTACTTCATCTCGACTCACGGTGCTCGTAAAGGTCTGGCGGATACCGCGTTGAAAACTGCGAACTCCGGTTACTTGACTCGTCGTCTGGTAGACGTGGCGCAGGATCTGGTTGTAACCGAGATCGATTGCGGCACCGAACACGGTCTGTTGATGACTCCGCACATTGAAGGCGGTGACGTTGTAGAGCCGTTGGGTGAGCGCGTATTGGGTCGTGTTATTGCCCGTGACGTATTCAAGCCAGGCACCGAGGACGTTATCGTTCCTGCCGGTACCCTGGTAGACGAGAAGTGGGTCGAGTTCATCGAGCTGAACAGCATCGACGAAGTGATCGTGCGTTCGCCGATCAGCTGCGAAACCCGCTATGGCATTTGCGCCAAGTGCTACGGCCGTGATCTGGCTCGTGGTCACCAGGTGAACATCGGTGAAGCGGTCGGCGTTATTGCTGCCCAGTCCATCGGTGAGCCGGGTACCCAGCTGACGATGCGTACGTTCCACATCGGTGGTGCGGCAAGCCGTACTTCCGCAGCCGACAGCGTTCAGGTGAAGAATGGCGGTACTGTCCGTCTGCACAACCTGAAACACGTTGAGCGAGTGGATGGCCACCTGGTTGCCGTGTCCCGTTCCGGTGAGCTGGCAATCGCTGATGACTTCGGTCGTGAGCGTGAGCGTTACAAGCTGCCGTACGGTGCTGTGATTTCGGTTAAAGAAGGTGACAAGGTCGACGCTGGCGCAATCGTGGCCAAGTGGGATCCGCACACTCACCCGATCGTTACCGAAATGAAAGGTACCGTGACCTACGTGGGCATGGAAGAAGGCATCACGATCAAGCGTCAGACTGACGAATTGACCGGTATGACCAACATTGAAGTACTCGACGCGAAAGATCGTCCAGCTGCCGGTAAGGAAATCCGTCCTGCAGTGAAGATGGTCGACGACAACGGCAAGGATCTGTTGCTGCCAGGCACTGACGTTATCGCTCAGTACTTCCTGCCAGCCAACGCTCTGGTCGGTGTTGCGGACGGTGCGAAGATCGCGATCGGTGATGTTATCGCTCGTATCCCGCAAGAAACTTCGAAGACCCGTGACATCACCGGTGGTCTGCCGCGTGTTGCCGACTTGTTCGAAGCTCGTCGTCCGAAGGAAGCGTCGATTCTGGCTGAAGTCAGCGGCACCATCGCGTTCGGTAAAGAGACCAAAGGCAAGCGCCGTCTGGTCATTACCCCGAACGACGGTAGCGATCCGTACGAAGAGCTGATTCCGAAGTGGCGTCACCTGAACGTGTTCGAAGGTGAACAGGTAAACCGCGGCGAAGTTATCTCCGACGGTCCAAGCGATCCGCACGACATCCTGCGTCTGCTGGGTGTGAGCGCGCTGGCCAAGTACATCGTGAACGAGATCCAGGACGTTTACCGTCTGCAAGGTGTGAAGATCAACGACAAGCACATCGAGACCATCTTGCGTCAGATGCTGCGTAAAGTTGAGATCTCCGAATCCGGCGATTCCAGCTTCATCAAGGGCGACCAGATGGAACTGACTCACGTACTGGTAGAGAACGAACGTCTGAGCGCGGAAGACAAGTTTGTCTCCAAGTTCACTCGCGTTCTGCTGGGTATCACCAAGGCGTCGTTGTCCACCGAATCGTTCATCTCGGCGGCTTCCTTCCAGGAAACCACTCGCGTACTGACCGAAGCGGCAGTCACCGGCAAGCGCGACTATCTGCGCGGCCTGAAAGAAAACGTGGTTGTGGGTCGTCTGATCCCGGCCGGTACCGGTCTGGCATATCACAGCGAGCGCAAGCGTCGTCGTGATGCAGACAAGCCGTTGCGCGTAAGCGCCAGTGAAGTGGAAGCTGCACTGACCGAAGCGCTGAACTCGAGCGGTAACTGAGTTCTGCGGTAACTAAGCTGAGGCCCTGATCGCTCCGTTCGTCGAATCGAGACAAATTGTCAAGGTTCGACGGGCGGGGAGGTCGGGGCCTTGCCTTGACTGGGGACAAGATCCTCTTTAGACTCTTGATCCCCTAAATTTGGCGGGAATCCGTTCCTGTCATTTTGCTTTTCTTGCAAGACAATAGCGTCGCAAGACAACAGTGGAGCTAGTAGATGGCAACTATCAACCAGCTGGTACGTCAGCCGCGTAAGCGTATCGTCGAGAAATCCGACGTACCTGCGCTGCAGAACTGCCCGCAACGTCGTGGCGTGTGCACCCGTGTGTACACCACTACGCCGAAAAAACCTAACTCGGCACTGCGTAAAGTATGCCGTGTGCGTCTGACCAACGGTTTCGAGGTTTCCTCGTACATCGGTGGTGAAGGCCACAACCTGCAAGAGCACAGCGTGGTACTGATCCGCGGCGGTCGTGTAAAAGACTTGCCAGGTGTTCGTTACCACACCGTTCGCGGCTCCTTGGATACTTCCGGCGTTAAAGGCCGTAACCAGGGTCGTTCGAAGTACGGTACCAAGCGTCCGAAGTAATCGGTCGTTTTGCAGATTTTCATTTTATTGAGTCGATAAGAGTAAGGTCGGGCTTGCATCCACTGGATCTGTCCCGAACTAACCTGAAGACCGCTTGAGGGCTTATCATGCCAAGACGTCGCGTAGCAGCAAAGCGTGAGATTCTGGACGATCCGAAATACGGAAGCCAGATCCTCGCCAAATTCATGAACCACGTTATGGAAAGCGGCAAGAAAGCCGTTGCCGAGCGTATCGTTTATGGTGCCCTGGAAACCGTGAAGGCTCGTAAGGCCGGCACCGATCCCCTGGAACTCTTCGAAAAAGCACTCGACGCCATCGCTCCGCTGGTCGAAGTGAAGTCGCGCCGCGTTGGTGGTGCTACTTACCAGGTTCCGGTCGAGGTTCGTCCTTCCCGCCGTAACGCTCTGGCAATGCGCTGGTTGGTAGACTTCGCCCGTAAGCGTGGCGAGAAGTCTATGGCTCTGCGCTTGGCTGGCGAACTGCTGGATGCTGCTGAAGGTAAAGGTGCTGCTGTTAAGAAGCGTGAAGACGTGCACCGTATGGCCGAAGCCAACAAAGCTTTCTCGCACTACCGCTTCTAATTTTAGCTTCACTAATTTTGCGAGGGCTTTATGGCTCGTACTACTCCGATTAGTCGCTACCGTAACATCGGTATCGTCGCTCACGTGGATGCTGGTAAAACCACCACCACCGAGCGCGTCCTTTTTTACACTGGCAAAAGTCACAAAATGGGCGAGGTGCATGACGGCGCCGCGACCACAGACTGGATGGTTCAGGAGCAGGAGCGTGGTATTACCATTACTTCTGCTGCCATTACCGCCTTCTGGAAAGGTTCCGAGAAGCAGTACCCGCACGAGCACCGTTTCAACGTCATCGATACCCCGGGCCACGTAGACTTCACCATTGAAGTTGAACGTTCCCTGCGCGTACTCGACGGCGCTGTCGTTGTATTCTGCGGTACTTCGGGTGTTGAGCCTCAGTCGGAAACCGTATGGCGTCAAGCCAACAAATACGGCGTTCCACGTCTTGTTTACGTAAACAAGATGGACCGTGCTGGTGCCAACTTCCTGCGCGTGATCGGTCAGATCAAACAGCGTCTGGGTCACACTCCGGTGCCGATTCAGCTGGCTATCGGTTCGGAAGACAACTTCCAGGGCCAGATCGACCTGATCAACATGCAGGCTGTTTACTGGAACGACTCTGACAAGGGTATGGTTCCTGTTCGCAAGGAAATCCCTGCGGACATGCTCGAGCTGGCTACTGAGTGGCGCAGCAACATGGTTGAGGCTGCGGCCGAAGCCAGTGAAGAGCTGATGAACAAGTACCTGGAAGGCGAAGAGCTGTCGATCGAAGAGATCAAGGCCGCTCTGCGTCAGCGCACTATCGCTGGCGAAATCGTTCTGGCTGTGTGCGGTTCGTCGTTCAAGAACAAGGGCGTTCCCCTGGTTCTCGACGCCGTTATCGACTTCCTGCCTGCTCCAACCGACATTCCAGCTATCAAGGGCTCGAACCCTGATAACGAGGAAGAGGAAATGGAGCGTCACGCAAGTGATGACGAGCCGTTCGCGGCACTGGCGTTCAAAATCGCTACCGACCCATTCGTGGGTACTTTGACCTTCGTCCGTGTTTACTCGGGCGTGTTGAACTCCGGCGACGGCGTGATCAACTCGGTTAAAGGCAAGAAAGAGCGCGTGGGCCGTATGGTGCAAATGCACGCAAACGCCCGTGAAGAGATCAAGGAAGTACGCGCTGGCGACATCGCGGCCCTGATCGGCATGAAGGACGTCACCACTGGTGAAACCCTCTGCAACGCTGACAAGCCAATCATCCTGGTTCGCATGGACTTCCCGGAGCCGGTTATTTCGGTTGCCGTAGAGCCTAAGACCAAGGATGACCAGGAAAAAATGGGTATCGCACTGGGCAAGCTGGCTCAGGAAGACCCGTCTTTCCGCGTTAAAACTGATGAAGAGACTGGTCAAACGATCATCTCCGGCATGGGCGAGCTGCACCTGGACATCCTGGTTGACCGGATGCGCCGTGAGTTCAACGTCGAAGCCAACATCGGCAAGCCTCAGGTTTCGTATCGTGAGCGCATCACGAAGAACTGTGAAATCGAAGGCAAGTTCGTTCGTCAGTCCGGTGGTCGCGGCCAGTTCGGTCACTGCTGGATCCGTTTTGCTCCTGCTGACGAAGGTCAGGAAGGTCTGCAATTCGTGAACGAAGTTGTAGGTGGTGTGGTTCCTAAGGAATACATCCCGGCTATCCAGAAGGGTATCGAAGAGCAGATGAAGAACGGCGTTGTTGCCGGCTATCCGCTGATCGGCCTGAAGGCTACCGTGTTCGATGGTTCTTACCACGACGTCGACTCCAACGAGATGGCGTTTAAAGTGGCTGCTTCCATGGCGACCAAGCAACTGGCCCAGAAGGGCGGTGGTGAGTTGCTCGAGCCGATCATGGCGGTAGAGGTTGTTACGCCTGAAGACTATATGGGTGATGTAATGGGCGACCTTAACCGTCGTCGCGGCATGATCCAGGGTATGGAAGACACAGTGTCCGGCAAGGTTATCCGTGCCGAGGTTCCACTGGGTGAGATGTTCGGTTATGCGACCGACGTTCGTTCCATGTCCCAGGGTCGCGCAAGCTACTCTATGGAATTCAAAAAATACGATACGGCTCCGTCGCACATCGTCGAATCCGTAACCAAAAAACAAGGCTGATTCAGCCCCTTTAGGCTAGGAGTTAATTGTCGTGGCTAAAGAAAAATTTGATCGTTCCCTACCGCACGTCAACGTTGGCACCATC
>NZ_JAOTNY010000031.1:0-15637 GCF_036346455.1 Pseudomonas sp. AM14(2022) | reverse complement strand
CCTGCCAATACAGGCCCTAACTGCTTGTTTTTGCCCTGATCTGACGCGAAATCCAAGCCCGACTGTAGGCCAAAACACGACTAGCCATGGTGGTCGGAAAATGGATAAAGCCATGGGCGGACGAGGGCAGTAGATGGATTTCAACCGGTGCTGATCGTTGCCAGCGCTCAGCCAGTTCCAGCGTGTCATCGCGCAGCGGATCCAGTTCACCGGTGAACATCAACGCCGGTGGCAATCCGCTCAAGTCGCCGTATAGCGGAGACAGTGGCGCCTGCCGGCGTTCATCATCGCTCAATCCTGGAGTCAACAAGCGTAGCGCCTCGACCATTCCCGGGCCGTCGAGTACCAGCGTTTCAGCAGGTGCTGCGTGCACGCTTGGGGTGCCGGCGAGATCGTAAACGCCGTAATAGAGCAGGGCGCCGCTGACTCGCTGCAGCAGATCGGATGATGCTTTGAGCGTTAACAGGGTGGCAGCTGCCAGATGCGCGCCTGCCGATTCGCCGACAACGATTACCGGCAGGCCGACGAACTCCGTGCAATCATCGCTCAACAGCCAGCGCGCGGCGCACAAACAATCCTGCATCAGATCCTCAACTGGCGTATTGACTGCCAACCGATAGTCGACCGATACCACCGCCACGTTGCATGCCTTGACCATGCCGATATTAAGGTCGTCGTTCATCCGCGCATTGCCGATCACCCAGCCGCCACCGTGGTAATCCAGCACCACACCTTGAGCCTTTCCTTGCGGGCGGATGATTCGGACGGGTACTGAAGTGCCTTGTGAGTGGACCACAATGTTCTGCGCATGAAGATCATGCTTGAGCGTTTTATCCGCGCTGACAATCTGACTGGCACGCAGCAATGCCTGGATCAAACGCGGCGTCAGCCGATTGCGGATGCGAAAACGCGGCAGCCAGGCGAGCTTGCGATTGAAGCGTTGCATCTGCGCCAGATCACTATCGCTGAACTCAAGCACATTCTTAGCCAAATCCTTCCTCCTCAGGTTGCAGCGCCGGCTCAATATTCCCCACCCGCGGCAATGTCTCAGGTACCGCCAGCCACAACAGCACAAACGCCACTCCGGCAATCACCGCCAGGGTCAGAAATGCCGCGTTGTAACCGGCCTCCTGCAGCACAATGCCCGCCACGCTGGCACTCAATGCTGCGCCCAGACCAAACACCGTCGAGAGAGCGCCGAGGCTGATGTTGAAGTGTCCTGTGCCCAGCGTCAGGTCTTTCACTACCACCGGGAACAGCGCACCGAAGATCCCCGCGCCGACGCCGTCGAGCATCTGCACCGCTACCAACCAGTAAGGGTCGGCGGATAACGTATAAAGCACGCCACGCAGCGGCAGAATCAGGAAGCCTGCGAGTAGCAGCGGCTTGCGTCCCCACACATCGGCTTTGGCCCCGACCAGCAAGGCGACCGGCACCATGACCAGTTGTGCGGCAACGATACAGGCCGAGGTCAGTGGCGTCGCCATCTGCAAGTTGACCTGCGCCAGTTTCTGGCTCACCAGTGGCAGCATCGCTGCGTTGGCCAGGTGAAAGAGGGCGCAGCAGATGGCGAACATCAGCAGCGCCCTGTTGGTCAGCAACACCGCCAATCCCGAGGGCGCTTTATTGTGTGTAGCGTCGCTGGGGTCAAGGCCCCGGGCCAGATCATGGTTGATCGCGTTGGCATCGACGAAGCTCACGGCGATAACACTGCACAGCGCCATGACCGCCATCAGATAAAACACCGCCACCGGCCCGAACAGGTATGCGAATCCACCGGCCAGCAGCGCCGCGCAGGCGTTGCCGGCATGGTTGAAGGTCTCGTTGCGTCCGGTGCGTCGGGTGAACGCGCGCGGCCCGGTGATGCCTAGGGTGATCGCCGAAATGGCTGGAGCGAACACCGATGCCGCGGCGGCGCTCAGCGCTTGGGTGATCGCTACCAGACTGAAGGACGTCACGAAGGGCAATACCACGCAACTGCCGGTCACCAGTAACGCGGCAATCGCGATCACTGCTCGTTTACTGCGTGTGTTGTCGACCAGGGCACCGGCGGGCGTCTGGGTGACAAGGGCGGCAATGCCAGCGAGGGTCATCACCAGCCCGATGCTGGCCGGCTCCCAGTGATGAACGGCCAGCAGGTAAATGGCCAGATACGGCCCGAGACCATCGCGCACATCGGCGAGGAAGAAATTCAGGCTGTCCAGCGAGAGGTTGTTGCGACGATTGGTATGAGTGACCACGCTGGCATCTTCAATAAACGAGGTTCGGCGAAATGCCTCAACCTCCGCTAAGTCAGTGACTTGTCGCCTGCGGATTTAGTTTCCTGGCGGATGCCGACGGCACACACTTTTTCGCTCGGCGCTCGCCCCAGCAATGGCAAACCGATCAAGGTCAGACCGATACCGAGTAGCGTGCTGGCACTCAGCGGATCGTCGAACTGCATCCACGCCCACAACAGTGTCACCGGTGGCGTCAGAAACAGCGCGCCACTGATGCGCTGTATGCTGAATTGCTGCAAGCACAGCCAATAAAATCCGTAGCCACCAAACGTCGAGAAGATCACCAGCCACAGCACGCCACTGACGAAATCCGCAGTGATGGGCGGGCGCAATTCACCCTCAAGGCCAGCCAGCAGCGCAAATACAGGAATCACCGCGCATACCTGAATGAACAGCGCCGTGGTGGCCGGTATTGCAATGCCCGGCCGGGCTTTCTCAAACAAGGTGGCCGCCGCCAGCGACAATACCGCCAGTAACGGCAAGCTGTAGGCCCACAACCCCGCACCGGCCCATTCGACACTCGCGGCGCTGGCCAGCAGCATGCCGATCACGCACAGCGCCACACCCAGCCATTGCCAGCCACGTGTGCGCTGGCCTGGGACGCTGCCGGCCAGCAGCACGATCATCAGCGGCAACAGATTGGCAAACAGTGACGCAGTGCCAGGCGTGACGCCAAGTTGAATCGAGGCGGCAATCGGTCCGATGTAGCCACCCATCGCGAATAGCCCAAGCAGTGCCTGATGCCACATGTCCTTGCCGCGTAAACCACGCAAGCCGGGCCAGGCGAACGGCAGCAACAGCAATGCCGTCAATACAAAACGCCACAACGAGGCCAGGTATACGCTGCCCTGATCGGCGACGTAGCGATAGCCAATGAACCCCGAACTCCAGCTGACCACCATTGCCATCAGCAGTAAAAAACGAACAGGCATGACGTTCATCGCATGGCACCTGACAGAGGAATGAGTTCGATGATATGAATCAAGCACTGATGCATTCAAACGATACGATCCGCACCACTGATGCAGGAATTCTCAAGCATGGCCGAAGCCCTTGATATCGAACTGTTGCGCACCTTTCAGGCAATCGTGCGCTTCGGGCAATTTCTCGCCGCCGCGAGTTTCCTCAACAAGAGCCCGTCAGCGGTCAGCCTGCATGTGCGGCGTCTGGAAGCGCTGGCGGGCGGGCGCTTGCTGGAGCGCGATAACCAGACGGTCAACCTCACGCCACTGGGTCGACGCTTCGCCCTGCAGAGCGCCGATTTACTACGCCACCACGATCAATTGCTGGCGAGTTTCAGCACGCCGCTGGCCAGCGGGCGGGTTCGCCTGGGGATTTCCGAGGAATACGCCGGCGCGGTCCTGGGCTGTACGTTGCCGCACCTGTCGGCAGATTTTCCGCACATCGAGTTGGAAGTCGAAACAGGTGCCAGCGGTCGGTTGAGTGCGCGTCTGGAACGCGGACAACTGGATCTGGCGTTGCTGGTGGTCGTCGCAGACGCGCCGCCATCGACGCGTTGCGTAAGGATGCTGGGCCTGACCCAGCCCGTGTGGGTCGCCGCGCACAATTACACGCAGGATCTCACCCGGCCGGTACCGCTGGCCTTGCACGGCAAGGGTTGTCCCTATCGCAGCGTTGCCGTGGATGCATTGAGCGAGCAGGGACGCCGGTGGCGCGCAGTGATTGTCAGCGCCGGTGCCAGCGCGCTGGAAACAGCCATCGAGGCCGGATTGGCGGTGGGCATTGTTGATCGTGCGCAAGTGCGCCCCGGCATGCGCGTGTTGAGCAGTGAGGAGGGATTACCCGAGTTGCCGCTGCACGAGTTGCGCCTGATGCAGGCACCGGGTGAATTGAGTGAGGCGGGGGAGGTTCTGGTGCGCTTGATCGGTGACGGCTTCGTGTTGTGACGCGTTGAGCGACGGCGGCCTCCGGGCAGGGCCGCCGTCAGTCATTACATCAGTTGATCCGCGGATGCTGCTGCACCAACTCCTTGCGCTTGGCTTCCAGCTCGGCGATTTCGGCGTCGATGTCTTCGATTTTCTGCTCGATGTTGTCGTGGTGTTCCTTGAGCAGTTCCTTGGCTTCCTCAAGATCCGACGCCGCCGGCGCGGCACCGCGCAGCGGTTTGTTGGCGGTCTCTTTCATGGTCACGCCGGTGATCAGGCCGACCACGGCAATCACCATCAGGTAGTAGGCCGGCATGTACAGGTTGTTGGTGCTTTCCACCAGCCAGGCCACGGCGGTCGGGGTCAGGCCGGCAATCAGCACCGAGACGTTGAACGCGGCGGCCAGTGCACTGTAGCGGATGTGCGTGGGGAACATTGCCGGCAGGGTCGAGGCCATGACGCCGATGAAGAAGTTCAGCAACACCGCGAGGATCAGCAAGCCGGAGAAGATCAGGCCGATCTTGCCGCTGTTGATCAGCATGAACGCCGGAATCGCCAGCAGGAACAGACCGATACTGCCGACCACAATGAAAGGTTTGCGGCCGATCTTGTCGCTGATAAAACCAATCGCCGGTTGCACAAACAGCATGCCGACCATGATCGCGATGATGATCAGCACGCCACGGTTTTCGCTGTAGTGCAGGTTGTGCGACAGGTAGCTCGGCATGTAGGTCAGCAGCATGTAATAGGTGACGTTGGTCACCGCTACCACGCCAATGCAGGTCATCAGACTGCGCCAGTGTTTGGTCGCGACTTCCTTGAACGAGACCTTCGGCCCGCCCGCCAGACCTTCACGGTCGCCTTCTTCGAGTTTCTCGACATGCTGTTGAAACGCCGGCGTCTCTTCCAGCGCATGCCGCAGATAGAGGCCGATCATGCCCAGCGGCAGGGCGAGGAAGAACGGCAGACGCCAGCCCCATTCGAGGAATTTCTCTTCGCCGATGATCGTCGAGATCAGCACCACCACACCGGCGCCAAGGACGAAACCGGCAATCGAGCCGAAGTCCAGCCAACTGCCAAGGAAACCGCGCTTGCGGTCGGGCGCATATTCGGCAACGAAGATCGAGGCGCCGGTGTACTCACCGCCGACCGAAAAACCCTGGGCCATTTTCGCCAGCAACAGCAGGATCGGCGCCCAGATGCCGATCGACTCATACGACGGTATCAGGCCGATGGCGAAGGTACTCAGCGACATGATCACGATGGTCGCTGCCAGCACTTTCTGTCGCCCGTATTTGTCGCCCAGCGCACCGAAGAACAGCCCGCCCAACGGACGAATCAGGAACGGCACCGAGAAGGTCGCCAGTGCCGCAATCATCTGCACGCCTGGATCGGCGCCGGGGAAGAAGATCTTGCCCAGTGCATAGGCGACGAAGCCGTACACCCCGAAGTCGAACCATTCCATGGCGTTGCCCAGTGCGGCGGCGGTGATCGCCTTGCGCATCTTGGCGTCGTCGACAATCGTGATGTCTTTCAATCCGATGGGATTGACCTTGTTTTTCCTTGATTTCATGCGGGTCACTCATAGCTGAACGGATTCGATGCCACTGTTTTGCTGGCATGGGTTCTTTCCGTCAGATACAAGAAGACACGAAAAAATTCACTGCTCAGGGCATTTTTGTCGTTCGCACCCGCCAAGACGCAGCAGAGCCCACCCGGCGGCGATTACGCAAAAGCACAAGACGTCAGGCTGAAAACCCGGATAATGGCCGCCAATTCGTTTTTGCTCTCTGGTAAACCCGCATGGAAATCAAGGTCAACTTTCTCGACAACCTTCGACTTGAAGCCAAGTTCGACGACTTCACGGTGATCGCCGATCAGCCCATTCGCTACAAGGGCGATGGCTCGGCACCGGGGCCGTTCGACTACTTCCTGGCGTCGTCGGCCTTGTGCGCGGCTTACTTCGTGAAGCTGTACTGCGAAACGCGCAATATCCCGACCGAGAATATTCGCCTATCGCAGAACAACATCGTCGACCCGGAAAACCGCTACAACCAGATCTTCAAGATCCAGGTCGAACTGCCGGCGGACATTTCCGAGAAAGATCGTCTGGGCATTCTGCGTTCGATTGATCGCTGCACGGTGAAGAAGGTTGTGCAGACCGGCCCCGAGTTCGTGATCGAAGAAGTCGAGAACCTCGACGCCGATGCGCAGGCCTTGCTGATGCCGCATTCGACCTCTGAAGCGGGCACCTACATTGCCGGTAAAGATCTGCCGCTGGAGCAGACCATCGCCAACATGTCGGGGATTCTCGCCGATCTGGGGATGAAGATCGAAATCGCCTCGTGGCGCAACATCGTGCCTAACGTCTGGTCGCTGCACATTCGCGATGCGCACTCGCCAATGTGCTTCACCAACGGCAAAGGCGCGACCAAAGAGGGCGCGCTGGCCTCGGCACTGGGCGAGTTCATCGAGCGCCTGAACTGCAACTTCTTCTACAACGACCAGTTCTGGGGCGAGGACATCGCCACCGCCGAGTTCGTGCATTACCCGAACGAGCGCTGGTTCAAACCGGGCCCGAAAGACGAGCTGCCGGCAGAGATTCTCGACCCATACTGCCTCGACATTTACAACCGCGACGGCGAGCTCAAAGGCTCGCACCTGTACGACACCAACTCCGGCAACACCCAGCGCGGCATCTGCTCGCTGCCGTTCGTGCGCCAGTCGGATGGCGAGGTGGTGTACTTCCCGTCCAACCTGATCGAAAACCTGTTCCTGAGCAACGGCATGAGCGCCGGCAACACCTTGGCCGAAGCCCAGGTGCAGTGCCTGTCGGAGATCTTCGAGCGCGCGGTCAAACGCGAAATCCTCGAAGGCGAAATGGCCTTGCCCGACGTGCCGCAGGAAGTGCTGGAGAAGTACCCGAGCATTCTCGCCGGGATCAAGGGCCTGGAAGAGCAGGGCTTCCCGGTGTTGGTCAAGGACGCGTCGCTGGGCGGTGAATTCCCGGTGATGTGCGTGACCCTGATGAACCCGCGCACTGGCGGTGTGTTCGCCTCGTTCGGCGCGCACCCAAGCCTGGAGGTCGCGCTGGAACGCAGCCTGACCGAGTTGCTGCAGGGCCGCAGTTTTGAAGGTCTGAACGACTTGCCGCAGCCGACGTTCTCCGGCCAAGCAGTGACCGAACCGAACAACTTCGTCGAGCACTTCATCGACTCCAGCGGCGTGGTGTCGTGGCGCTTCTTCAGTGCCAAGTCTGACTTCGAATTCGTCGAGTGGGACTTCTCGGGTCAAGGCGAAAACTCCAACGCCGAAGAAGCCGCAACGCTGTTCGGCATCCTCGAAGACATGGGCAAAGAAGCCTACATGGCGGTCTACGACGACCTCGGCGCCAATGCCTGCCGGATCCTGGTGCCGGACTACTCGGAAATCTATCCGGTGGACGACCTGATCTGGGACAACACCAACAAGGCCCTGCAATTCCGCGCCGACATCCTCAACCTGCACAGCCTGAGCAAGGTCGGTCTGCGCAACCTTGCTCAAGGCCTGGAAAACAGCGAGCTGGATGATTACACCGACATCACCACGCTGATCGGCATCGAGTTCGACGACAACACGCCGTGGGGCAAACTGACCATTCTGGAACTGCGCCTGCTGATCTACCTCGCCCTGCAGAAATTCGAACAGGCCAAGGATCTGGTCGAAGCCTTCCTGCAATACAACGACAACACCGTCGAGCGCGGCTTGTTCTATCAGGCGGTGAACGTGTGCCTGGAAATGGAGCTGGACGAAGACCTGGAACTGGCCGACTACGAGGCCAACTTCCGCCGCATGTTCGGCGACGAGCGCATGGACGCGGCGATCGGCTCGGTCAATGGCAGCGTGCGTTTCTATGGTCTGACACCGACCAGCATGAAACTCGAAGGGCTGGATCGTCACCTGCGTCTGATCGACAGTTATAAAAAGCTGCACACCGCGCGGGCTAATGCGGCGGGTTTGAATCGCTGATAGCAGACGGTCACTTCTGCTGAGTAAACCTGTAGTGAGGGGATTCATCCCCGATGGCGGGCAAAGTGGGCCGGGCTTCTTCAACCAATAAAGAAGCGGGCCTGCTACGCACTCCATCGGGGATGAATCCCCTCACCACAAGTGAGTATTGTGGGGACATGGAGTCGGCAAAATGACTCTCACGAATACTGCTGTGTACTTGAACGCCAACGCCATGAACCGCATGGTTCAGGACGGCACACTGGACGCCAATCCCGTCTCCGCCGCAAAACCTGCGGGAACCCGCCGCTAATTCTGTGTCCACTGCACAACCCCATGTGGGAGCGAGCCTGCTCGCGAAGAGGGCGTGTCAGTCGCCATCGCTTTGGCTGACAGATCGCATTCGCGAGCAGGCTCGCTCCTACATTGGATTTCTGGCAGCCGCCAAACCTGAGTCCACCCAATAACCCTGTGGGAGCTGGCTTGCCAGCGATAGGACCGTTTCAGCCAACATCATTATCGGTGCCGTCAGCGCTTGCACTGCGCCTGCACCACCTGGCAAGTGTTCGGCGTCCCTCCGGAGCGGCTCGCATAACGCATGCAGTTATTCATCGACTTCTTGCGCGCCATGCTCAAGGTGTCGCCCCAGGCCAAACCGCCTTCGCCGGAAGTGGGCACGGCTTTGGCGTAGCAGTTCGAGCCGTTGGTGGCGTAGCGCTTGCTCGAACAGCCGGCCGTCAGCGCCATGGCAGTGGCGAGCAGGGTAAGTAGCACCCAGGACGAGCATTGGCGTGCGGTGATTGTGGTCATCTGGGTTCCTCGTTGAGTCATGCGCCTCAATTGCCTCGCCGACAGGCGTTGGGCATTATCCAGCAATCGACATAAGGAAGCGTCCCCAATGCGTGCACCCACACTACACCTGATGTGCGGCAAGATCGCCTCGGGCAAATCGACACTGGCCCAATTACTGGCTGAGGAGCAGCGCGCGCTGGTGCTCAGTGAGGATCAGTGGCTGTCGCGGCTGTATCCGGAGCAGATCAAATCCGTGGCGGATTACCTTCGATGTGCGCGGCAGATTCGCGGGGTGCTGGGGCCGTTGGTGATCGATGTGCTTACCGCGGGAGTGAGTGTGGTGCTGGATTTTCCAGCCAATACCGTGGCGGATCGGCAGTGGTTGCGAGGGCTGGCGGATACTGCAAAAGTGCCGCATTGCCTGCATTATCTCGAAGTGGATGATGACACCTGCCGCGTCCGGCTGCATGCACGCAACGCGCTGGCGGAGCATGAGTTCGCGGCGTCGGATGCGGAGTTTGATTTGATCACGCGTTACTTTCAGGAGCCGGACGTGGGCGAGGGGCTGGAGATTGTCATGCACCGCAATCGGCAACAGGGCTAGTTCCCACAATGATCTCAGTCTGCCAACCTGCTGCATGACCCTGTAGGAGTGAGCCTGCTCGCGATAGGGCCATGTCAGGCATCCCGCACGCTCTGCTGCACAAACCGCTCGATCAACCACCGCGCCGCCGGTCCCGGTGGCAGGTCGGTGCGGTAGATGACGTCGAACGGGTAGATGCCGCTCTGGTACTCCGGCAGGTTCAGCTGCACCAGTCGGCCGGACTGCAAATCTTCCTCGACCATCGGCAACGGCATGTTCCCCCAGCCAATCCCTTCGCGCAGCAGCATGTGCTTGGCACCCAGATCCGCCAGGCGCCAGGTGCGGTTGCTGAGAACGGCGAAGTCGCGATCCTTGGTCAGTTGCGAGCGATCGGACAACACCAGTTGCGTCAGTTCACGCCCGGCCCCCGGTGTGTTCGCTTCACCCGAAGCCAACGGATGATTCGGTGCCGCCACCGGAATCAACTCGACATTGCCGGCACCGATACGCTCGATCGCATCGATGCCTTCGTTCATTGGCCCACTGACGCCAATGATCGCCCCGCGATTGATCACCCGCTCAGTCACTGCCCCCAGCGCCTCCATGTGCAAATGCAGGGCGACGGTGGGAAACGCCTCGCGAAACGACTTCAACGCATCCACCACCCGCTGCGGCGGCAGCATCACGTCCAGCACCACATGCACCTCAGCTTCCAGCCCCTGCAACAGGCCTTTGACCTTGGCGCGCAAGCCATGCACCCCGTTGGCGATGGTGCGTGCCTCGGCCAGTACGGTCCGGCCAGCCTCGGTAAGTTGCGGTTTGCGCGTGGTCTGGCGATCGAACAGCGTTACCCCCAGCTGCAATTCCAGGTTGGCCATCGAATAGCTGATCACCGATGTTGCGCGGTGCAGCTTCCTCGCGGCGGCAGCGAAACTGCCCAGTTCCACCACCGTCAAAAACACCCTCAGTTGATCCAGCGTCGGCGTGCCTGGGTCGGAAATCATGGCTGTTTCCTCGTCATATTCAGCGTAGCGATATCCTCGCTAAGGTCTATCAGCTTGTCTATTTTATAGAACGTAATGATCGAAATTAGTCGGCTATTCAGATTAGCTGGCCAGGCGC
This sequence comes from Pseudomonas sp. AM14(2022), assembly GCF_036346455.1. Classification (NCBI taxonomy): domain Bacteria; kingdom Pseudomonadati; phylum Pseudomonadota; class Gammaproteobacteria; order Pseudomonadales; family Pseudomonadaceae; genus Pseudomonas; species Pseudomonas sp. AM14(2022). The sequence continues at coordinate 4,988 of NZ_JAOTNY010000031.1, read as the reverse complement.
ACCATTTCCTCACTCGGACGATTCATCTCGGATCGCCGCACGTTTGAAGGAAATATCGTCATGACCACTACCGCAAACATTGCTCCAACCGCTACTGAACAAACCCGCAATGACGTCACCCAGGCCTCGGCCTCGTTGATCGGCCGCATTCTGCTCAGCGCGATCTTCATCCTCTCCGGTTTTTCCAAACTGGCGGCGCCGGCGATGATGATCGGCTACATCGGCTCGGTCGGTCTGCCGCTGCCGCAAGTGGCGCTGGCGCTGGCAATCATCGTAGAAATCGGTGGCGGCCTGGCACTGATCGCCGGCTACCGCACCCGAACCGTCGCCGCTGTGCTGGCCGTGTTCAGCGTGGTCACTGCGCTGGCGTTCCACAACGCCTTGGGCGATCAGAATCAGTTCATCCACTTCTTCAAGAACATCGCCATGGCCGGTGGCCTTCTGCAAGTGGTCGCGTTCGGCGCCGGTCGTTTCAGCCTTGACGCTCGTCGTCACTGATCACGCGCTACCCACTCCAATCGATCGAGGTCTCTCATGAAAGCCATCCGTGTGTACGAATACGGCAACCCCGAAGTGTTGCAACTGGAAGACATCGCCGACCCTGTAGCCGGCGAAGGTGAAGTGTTGATCGAGGTCGCCGGGGCAGGGGTCAACCCGATCGACTGGAAGGTGCTGTCCGGCGCGATGAAAGCGTTCATTCCGCTGCCACTGCCGTTCACCCCGGGCGTTGAAGTGTCCGGCAAAGTAATCGCCACTGGCCCCGGTGTGACCCAATTCAAGCTCGGTGATGAAGTGTTCGGCTTCATCAACATCGTCGGTGGCTATGCGAGCAAAGCCGTGGCCCCGGTGAGCAAACTGGCGCTGAAACCGCAATCCCTCAGCGCCTTGCAGGCTGGTGCCGTTCCGGCCACCGCGCTCACCGCGTGGCAAGCGTTGACCGAGCACGCTGGCGTGCAGCGGCGGCAGAAAGTGCTGATCCACGCCGCAGCTGGTGGCGTGGGCAGCATGGCGGTGCAGATTGCCAAGTATCTGGGCGCCGAGGTCATCGCCACCGCCTCGGCCAGCAATCATGCGTACCTCAAGCAATTCGGTGCAGACTACGTTATCGACTACACCACGCGGGCGTTCGATGAGCTGGTATCTGAAGTCGACGTGGTGCTCGATCTGGTGGGCGGTGACACCCAGAACCGTTCGTTCCGCGTGTTGAAACGCGGAGGCTTACTGATCTCGCCGGTCAGCGCGCCGAGCATCACGCTGGCCAATGACTACGGCGTAACCCCGATCAACTTCGCCACCCGCTCCGACGGTGCGCAGTTGTCGTTGATCGCCGAACTGTTCGATCGCGGCCACCTCACGGTCGACGTCGAAGTGTTCCCGCTGAGCGAGGCGCAACGTGCGCTCGAGAAAAGCCTGAGCCGCCGTGGTCACGGCCGGCTGGTCCTCGATCCCACGAAGTAGTTCGCCGCTCACAATTGCACTGCGGAGACCTTCCTGCTCTTCATCGGGCAAATACTGAAGTCGGGTCAAATGGTCGACCCGGCCTCAGCACGCCATCAGCAAAATCAGCACTTTGCCCGCATCAGGGCAAAACGGTCGGGTGGTGATCAGTCAGTTGGCGCACGACGATCTCCACCGCCTGATCCACGCTGACATTCGCAGTGTCGAGGCAAAGAATCGGCTGCGCCCAGGCTTCATATTCATGATTCGCCACGGAGGACCATGTCGGTGGCGTCAGCCCCATGATATCTGATTGCCGCTGCTCAACCCGACGACGATGCTCACGTCGATCCGAGCAAATCACTTCGATGTTGAGCAACGGCGCTCCCGAGCGAGCCGCGATGTCGGCCCACGCTTGCCGGCTTTCAGCGACCGGATTCACACAATCAACCACGACGCTGTGGCCAGGACGCAGGTTGTTCGCGGCCAACTCGTTGGCTACCCGGTAACCACTGGTACCCACATCATCCGCCAGAACCCCGGCGTTGCGGATGGCTTGTTCGATCGTGTCGATACGCAGGCAGGTTGCATCCAGCCGGGTCGCGAGTGATCTGGCGATGGTGGTCTTTCCGGTTCCTGGCAGCCCGCTGAAGACAATTAGCATTGGCAGTCCTTGTTCGCAGTGGCCCAGGTCGTGCGCAGAAGTGGATGAAGACCTGACTTACAACGCCCACATCCGAACCAGGGCAAATTGCAGATCCACAGTGACGCATGTCCGGCCATCCACCCATTCATCTTCGCGAAGGCGACGTCCGGTATTGGTTTCGCGCTCGCCTTTGGCGATGACCAGGACGAACAGGCGGGTGGGGCACTCGAAAGAGCGCAACCGATCAACATCGGCCCGCACTGACCAATCGCCTTCCAGGCACTTGGCCTGCGAGACATCGCCCAGGCATTTGATTTCGGCGACCATCCTCGGCGCGCCGTTGTCGTCCAATGAGTACAGGTCCGCTTTGCGTCGGTCGCCTATCGGCAGATCCGTCCAGATCTCGATCTCATCTTCGAACCAGGCTTGCAGACTGATCTGGGCTTGAATCCAATGCTCGCGGCAACTGTTGAGTTGCAGCACTTGCTCAAGATTCTTCTCCATGCCTTGAAAGGCGCGCTCGAACAAACCGAGCCATTGAGTGGTGTCCATTTCACATTTCCTGTGTCAGTCCATTTGGGGGAGGGATTATGGACGGAATCGCCTTCAACCGAAAACTCCACATTCATCACCGAACCCTGTAGGAGTGAGCCTGCTCGCGATAGCGGTATATCGCTGACATTTGCGTTGTCTGACACACCGCTATCGCGAGCAGGCTCACTCCTACAGTGGCTCTCTGGCAGATACGGACAAAAAACGCAGCCCACGGCCCAATCGCGCAGGCATTTGCGTGCGCAGTCGTTCTGTCATATTTGGTATCAGTTGATTGCAGATAGTAGCCAGCCCAACACTAATTCCAATGAGGCTGCACTGTGTTTCAACGTCTTGTGTGTTCGCTGTCCGTTCTGAGCCTGTCCATCGCCGCTGCCCACGCCGCCGAGCCTTTGGTGCTCGACACGCCGCGTCTGCAAAGCATCGACAACTTCCGTGATGTCGCCGGCCTGACTACTGCGTATTCCACCGCCCACGACGGCACCATGCGTAGCGGCGTGTTTTACCGCTCCAACGCGATCACGCCGTCGGCAGCGGATCTGGCGACCCTCAACAGCCTCGGCATCAAAGCCGTCTACGACCTGCGCACGCCGAGCGAAATCGCCGGCACGCCGGATACGATGCTGACCGGTGCGACCTACCAGAACATCGACATCATCGGCAGCACCACCTCCGGCGCGAACATCACCACCGTGTCGTTCAAAAGCGCCGCCGACGCCATTGCCATGATGGAACAGACCAACCGCGCCTTCGTCAGCGACGTCGGGATGCGCGGTCAATTCGGCAAACTGTTCAACGAACTGGCTACCACCGACGGCGCACAATTGTTCCATTGCACCGCCGGCAAGGACCGCACCGGCTGGACCGCCGCCGTGCTGCAAAGCATCGCCGGGGTCGACAATGCGACCATCATGGCCAACTACCTGGCGACCAACAACTACACCGCCGCCCGCGTCGCCGCGACCCTCAAGGCGCTGCCGCCGAGCATGGCTTCGGTCTACGCGCCACTGCTCGGTGTGCAGGCCAGCTACTTGCAGGCCGGTCTCGACGAGGTCACCGCCGAATACGGCAGCATGGACAACTACCTCAAGCAAGGCCTCGGCCTGTCCCAGGAAACCATTTACGTCCTGCGCGGCAAACTGGTCGAGTACAACAGCCTGCCGGGTCAGGCCGGGCTGATCGGCAACGCCGCTGCCGGTGCCGAATTGTTGCGCGAGTTGCAGAACAGCAACCTGTCCGGCACCTACAGCGCCTACAACTACTACCTGCAATCGGCGATCGACGCCGGCACCCTCGGCGGTGTCGAGTCCCAGGTCGGCGGCCAGGTTCACGCCGACGCCGCCAGCTACCTGCTGCGCCAGAATGCAATGATCGAGCAAGCCGCCGCGCCCTATGCCAGCGGCACCGACCTGAAAGTCGGCCAATACCGTTTGTGGACCACCGCGCTGGCGAGTTACCTCGGCACCGACGGCTCGTCCCACGCCGAAAGCAGCAACGAACACAGCCAGGGCCTGCTGATCGGCATCACCCAACGTTTCTCCGAACAACTCAGCGCACGCGGCGGCTTCGGCTACAGCAAAGGCACCGTCGGCGGCGCGGGCGGCGAGGCCGATACCGATTTCACCTTCTTCAACCTCGGCGCGCGCTACGGCTTCACTAGCCTGGAACGTGGCCTGTTCGTCGACGCCAATGCCAGCGCCGGCTACGTCGATTACGACAGCAAACGCGAACTGGGCGGCGGCCTCGGCACGGCCAAGGGCGACACCCACGGTAACCTCACCGGCGCGACGCTGGCGCTGGGTTACCGCGCCCCGGTCAACGGCATGATCCTCGAACCCAGCCTCGGCTTGCGCGTCAGCCACCTCGACCTCAAAGGCTTCCAAGAGAAGGGCAGCGAACTGGCACTCGACATCGACGACAACACCGCCACCCGCCGCAGTGCCGTCGCCAACCTCAACGTGGCGTTTGCCCCGGTGGCGATGGGCGCCTGGCAACTGGTGCCGGGCGTACAAGTCGGCTACGAACGCACGCTGGGCAGCAACGACGTCAACAGCCAGGGCCACCTTCTGGGCCTCGACATCGAAAAACGCGCCGCCTTCGACAACCGCGACCAGTTCAGCGGCGGCGTCAACCTGATGGCCAGCCTCGGCGCGGTCAGCGTCGGCGCAGAAGTCGGTGCCAGCGGCGGCGGTGACAGCCATGGATTCAGCGGCAGCCTCAAGGCCAGTTACGCGTTCTAAAGCAGGGATAACAACGCAAGGTCAAGGATGACCACCATTGACAAAGCACCAGCAAAACCGTTGGAACGGCCAGATGCCAATCCTGAGTCCACTGCATATTCCTGTGGGAGCGA
>NZ_JAOTNY010000030.1:0-18516 GCF_036346455.1 Pseudomonas sp. AM14(2022) | reverse complement strand
CTGTCGAAAACTGCGTAACTCGTTGAATCTCAAGGAGTTTTACGTTTCGACTGCGCCGGAAGTGGGGCGAATTATAGACTTCCAGAATCTGCCGTCAACCGCTTTTTTCACATTTCTGTCATATCGGTCAAAAAAACACGAAAACACGAAGGCCGACCTCTAGAGGTCGGCCTTCGTCATGCCCTGCTACTTACAAGCTAGGGAAAGCAAACTGCGAAGCCTCATGGCTCGCACGCTGCGGCCAACGCTGAGTGATGGCCTTGCGACGGGTATAGAAGCGCACACCATCCGGGCCATAGGCATGCAGGTCGCCGAACAGCGAGCGCTTCCAGCCGCCGAAGCTGTGGTAAGCCACAGGAACCGGCAGCGGTACGTTGACGCCGACCATGCCGACTTCAATTTCGTCGCAGAACAGACGCGCCGCTTCACCATCACGGGTAAAGATGCAGGTGCCGTTACCGTATTCGTGATCGTTGATCAGCTTCATCGCCTCTTCCAGGCTGTTGACCCGAACCACGCACAACACCGGCCCGAAGATCTCTTCCTTATAGATGCGCATTTCAGGGGTAACGTTGTCGAACAGGCAGCCGCCGAGGAAGAAGCCCTCTTCGTTACCCGGAATGCTCAAGCCGCGACCATCGACGACCAAGGTCGCGCCCGCTGCCACACCGTCATCGACATAGCCGCTGACCTTGTCCCGCGCCTGACCGGTTACCAGTGGGCCCATGTCGAGACCGCACGAAGTGCCGGCACCGATTTTCAGCGCCTTGATCTGTGGAACCAGTTTCGCCACCAGCGCATCCGCTACCTGATCGCCGACACACACTGCGACCGAAATCGCCATGCAGCGCTCACCGCAAGAACCATAGGCCGCGCCCATCAGCGCGCTGACTGCGTTGTCCAGATCCGCATCCGGCATCAGCACCGCATGGTTCTTCGCACCGCCCAGTGCCTGAACGCGTTTACCGCGCTTGGTACCTTCGGCGTAGATGTATTCGGCAATCGGCGTCGAACCAACAAAGCTCAGCGCTTTGACTTCCGGCGCTTCAATCAGCGCGTCCACTGCAGTCTTGTCGCCATGCACCACGCTCAGCACGCCTTTCGGCAGACCGGCTTCGATCAGCAATTGAGCGATCAGCAGCGTCGAGCTTGGGTCACGCTCGGACGGTTTTAGGATAAAGCAGTTGCCGCAGACGATCGCCAGTGGGTACATCCACAGTGGCACCATCGCCGGGAAGTTGAATGGCGTGATACCTGCAACCACACCCAGTGGCTGGAAGTCCGACCAGGCGTCGATGTTCGGGCCGACGTTGCGGCTGTATTCGCCCTTGAGGATTTCCGGGGCGGCGCAGGCGAACTCGACGTTCTCGATACCGCGCTTCAGTTCACCGGCGGCGTCTTCGAGGGTCTTGCCGTGTTCTTCGCTGATCAATTGCGAGATGCGTGCTTCGTTCTGCTCCAGCAGTTGCTTGAAGCGGAACATCACCTGGGCACGCTTGGCCGGAGGGGTGTTGCGCCATGCCGGGAACGCAGCCTTGGCGGCGTCGATCGCGTGTTGAATGGTTTCGCGGGTGGCCAGCGGCAGCTTGTGGATCGCCTGACCGGTGGACGGGTTGAACACATCAACCGCGCGACCGTTCTCGGTCACCAGTTCGCCATTGATCAAATGCGGGATAACGCTCATCGAAAACTCCTGAATTCTTGTGTACAGACGCCCACATGGGGCGCCTGTTATTCGCAGGTATATATAGAGGGAAAAATCAGTCGAGCTTGTTCAGCACTTCGCCAACCGCGTCGAACAGACGATCGAGGTCTTGCGGCTTGCTGTTGAAAGTTGGGCCGAACTGCAGGGTGTCGCCGCCGAAGCGCACGTAGAACCCGGCTTTCCACAGGGCCATGCCCGCTTCGAACGGACGCACGATGGCGTCGCCATCACGATGGGCAATCTGGATCGCACCGGCCAGGCCGTAGTTACGGATGTCGATGACGTTCTTCGAACCTTTCAGACCGTGCAGGGCATTTTCGAAATGCGGTGCAACCTCGGCCACGCTCTGCACCAGGTTTTCCTTTTGCAGCAGGTCGAGTGCCGCCAGGCCAGCGGCGCACGCCACCGGGTGGGCCGAGTAGGTGTAGCCGTGGGGGAATTCCACCGCGTATTCCGGAGTCGGCTGATTCATGAAGGTCTGGTAGATCTCGGAGCTGGCAATCACTGCGCCCATCGGAATCGCGCCGTTGGTGACTTGCTTGGCGATGCACATCAGGTCCGGGGTCACGCCAAAGCTCTCGGCGCCGAACATCGAACCGGTGCGGCCGAAGCCGGTAATCACTTCGTCGAATACCAGCAGGATGTTGTGCTGATCGCAGATCTCGCGCAGACGCTTCAGGTAACCCTGAGGCGGAACCAGTACGCCAGCGGAACCGGCCATCGGTTCAACGAAGACCGCCGCGATGTTCGACGCGTCGTGCAGTTCGATCAACTTCAGCAGCTCATCGGCCAGAGCGATACCGCCCTGCTCCGGCATGCCACGGGAGAATGCGTTGCTGGCCAGCAGCGTGTGCGGCAGGTGATCGACATCCATCATCGCCTGACCGAACAGTTTACGGTTGCCGTTGACGCCGCCAAGGCTGGTACCGGCGATGTTCACACCGTGGTAGCCACGCGCACGGCCGATCATTTTGGTCTTGGTTGATTGACCTTTCAGGCGCCAGTAGGCACGAACCATCTTCACCGCAGTGTCGGCGCACTCGGAGCCGGAGTCGGTGAAGAACACGTGGTTCAGATTACCCGGAGTCAGCTCAGTGATTTTCTCGGCCAACTGGAATGACAGCGGATGACCGTACTGAAAGCCTGGCGAGTAATCGAGGGTGCCCAGTTGTCTGGATACCGCTTCCTGGATTTCCTTGCGGGTGTGCCCGGCGCCGCAAGTCCACAGACCGGACAGCGAATCGTAGATCTTGCGGCCCTTGTCATCGAACAGCCAGCTGCCTTCGGCACCCACGATCAGACGCGGGTCGCGCTGGAAGTTGCGGTTGGCGGTGTACGGCATCCAGTGCGCGTCCAGCTTCAGTTGGCTGGCCAGTGGCGACGGCGCGTTTTCAGGCATGTTCATCGGGCAAAACCTCGCAGGGCATAAGCATCAGGGAGATAAAAAGCGTTGTTGCAGCTAAGTTGCCACGGGGATAAAGTCGGTGAAATTCAACTCTTCTAACCTTCAGTTAGAACTTTGCTAAACATTGAGAACAATAAAATGAGCAGCCGCCGCGCCGATCCGCTGGCCCAGGTCAGTGATTTTGATATTCGCCTGCTGCGGATTTTCCGCAGCGTGGTGGAGTGCGGCGGCTTCTCGGCGGCGGAAACCGTGCTCGGCATCGGGCGCTCGGCGATCAGCCAGCAGATGAGCGATCTCGAACAGCGCCTTGGCCTGCGTTTGTGCCAACGCGGCCGCGCCGGGTTCTCGCTGACCGAAGAGGGCCGCGAGGTTTATCAGTCAGCGCTGCAACTGTTAAGTGCGCTGGAAAGTTTCCGCACCGAGGTCAATGGCCTGCACCAGCACCTGCGCGGCGAACTGATCATCGGCCTGACCGACAACCTCGTCACCCTGCCCCACATGCGCATCACCCATGCCCTCGCCCAGCTGAAGGAGCGCGGGCCGGACGTGCAGATCCAGATTCGTATGATCGCGCCCAATGAAGTCGAGCAAGGCGTACTCGATGGCCGCCTGCATGTCGGCGTGGTGCCGCAGGCCAGCGCACTGTCGGGGCTGGAATATCAGCCGTTGTACAGCGAACGCTCGCTGCTTTATTGCGCGGTCGGCCACCCGCTGTTCTATGTCGATGACAAGCAACTGGATGACGAACGCCTGAACAGCCAGGATGCGATTGCCCCGACCTTTCGTTTGCCGGCGGAGATTCAGGCGCATTACCAGGCACTCAACTGCACCGCCAGTGCGTCTGACCGTGAGGGCATGGCGTTCCTGATTTTGACCGGGCGTTATATCGGTTACCTGCCGGATCATTACGCCAGCCTGTGGGTGCAGCAAGGTCGCTTGCGTGCGCTGAAATCGACGACACGTTTTTATGATTTGAGTCTGGCATCGGTCACGCGCAAGGGGCGGCGCCCTCATTTGGTGCTGGAAAGTTTTCTGGAGAGTCTGGCGGCGACGCGTTGAAAAATTCTGCAAGGCCCGACAGATCGGGTTTTCAACCACAAAATCACTGAATAACCTGAGCAAGTGGACAGCTTTTTGCAAAGCAGGATCAACCCCGATCCTTCAACAAGAAGCCTTAAGCCATGCAGCCAGATTCTGAACCGTCCAGCGACCTGATCTACGGCCTCGACGACCGCCCAAAACCACCCGCCGCGATCCTCGCCGCCCTGCAACACGTGCTCGCCAGTTTCGTTGGCATCATCACCCCGCCGCTGGTGATCGGCTCGGCCCTCGGCCTGACCGCACACTTGCCGTACCTGATCAGCATGGCGCTGATGGTTTCCGGGGTCGGCACCTTTATTCAGGCGCGGCGGCCGTTCGGCATCGGCGCCGGGATGATCTGTTTGCAGGGCACCAGTTTCGCCTTTCTCGGCGCGGTGCTGTCGGCCGGGTTTCTGGTCAAGCAGCGTGGCGGCAGCCCGGAGGACATTCTGGCGATGATCTTCGGCGTGTGCTTTTTCGGCGCGGTGGTGCAGATCGTCCTCAGCCGTTTCATCGGTCAATTACGCCGGGTTGTTACGCCGCTAGTGACCGGGATCGTCATCACCCTGATCGGCGTCAGTCTGATCAAGGTCGGCATCACCGATCTGGGCGGTGGATTCAATGCGTCGGACTTCGGCGCGCCGGGCAATCTGGCGCTGGGGGTGTTCGTGTTGCTGACGATCATCCTGCTCAACCGCTCGAACACGCCGTGGGTGCGGCTGTCGGCCATCATTATCGGACTGCTGCTTGGCAGTCTGGCCGCGTGGTTCAGCGGGAAACTGGTTCCGCAGGCATTGCCTGACCTGCCGCTGGTGAGTCTTCCTGCACCGTTCAAGTTTGGTTTCAGCTTCGACTGGACGGCTTTCCTGCCGGTCGCGCTGATTTATCTGATCAGCACCATCGAAACCGTCGGCGACCTCACCGCCAACTGCATGCTCGCCCGCCAGCCGATCAGCGGCCCCTCTTATATAAGCCGACTGCGCGGCGGCGTGCTCGGTGACGGCGTGAGCTGCATGATCGCGGCCACTTTCAGCGCCTTCCCCAACACCACGTTTGCGCAGAACAACGGCGTGATCCAGTTGACCGGCGTGGCCAGCCGCTATGTCGGGCTGTACATCGGCGCGATTCTGTTTTGTCTTGGCCTGTTCCCCATGATCGGCGCGGTGCTGCAGCAGATCCCCAAACCGGTGCTCGGCGGCGCCACCCTGGTGATGTTCGGCAGCGTGGCGGCAGCCGGTGTTCGGATCCTCGCGCAGTCGCCGCTGGACCGACGCAGCATGCTGATCATCGCCACCTCGCTCGGCGTCGGCCTGGGCATTGCCGCGCAACCGAACCTTCTGCATCTGTTGCCGAAACTGGTGCAAAACCTGTTCGATTCGGCGATCACCAGCGGTGGCCTGACCGCGATCATCCTGTGCCTGTTGCTGCCGGAGGCGAAAACTACCCGCGTCGAATCCGCCGCAGCGCTGAACAAGATCGAACAGGCGTAACGGTTTTATTGCATCAGCACTTGTCGGATGCCTGTGGGTGCGCTATCAACGCAACTGGTTGCACCCACAGACAAACCGGAAGTGCCTATGACCTTTGAAGTCCCTGCTCACGGCGGCAAACCCGCCAGCCGCATTCGTCAGAAGAACGAAGAGACCATCCTCAAAGCCGCCGAAGACGAGTTCGCCCGTCACGGTTACAAAGGCACCAGCATGAACACCATCGCGCAGAATGCCGGGTTGCCCAAGGCGAACCTGCATTACTACTTCACCAACAAGCTTGGGTTGTACGTGGCGGTGCTGAGCAACATCATCGAGCTGTGGGACAGCACCTTCAACACCCTGACCGCCGAGGATGATCCGGCCGAAGCGCTGACCCGCTACATTCGCGCCAAGATGGAATTCTCCCGCCGCCAACCGCAAGCCTCGCGGATCTTTGCGATGGAAGTGATCAGCGGTGGCGAATGCCTGACCGAGTATTTCAACCAGGATTACCGCGCCTGGTTCCAGGGCCGCGCAGCCGTGTTCCAGGCCTGGATCGATGCCGGCAAGATGGACCCGGTGGATCCGGTGCACCTGATTTTCCTGCTGTGGGGCAGCACCCAGCATTACGCCGACTTCGCCACGCAGATCTGCCGCGTCAGCGGTCGCAGCAAGCTGACCAAGCAGGACATGGAAGACGCCGGCAACAACCTGATCCGCATCATTCTCAAAGGCTGCGGCCTCACCCCGACTATTTAAGACGTTTATGCCTTTCACCCTCAGCGGTTTTTGCGAGTACCGCGAAGAGATTCGCAAAAGCCGCTTCATCACCGTCGCCGCGCCGATCGCCAGCCCCGCCGACGCGCAGGCGTTCTTCGAACAACACAGCGACTTGAATGCCTCGCACAACTGCTGGGCGTGGAAACTCGGTGCGCAATACCACAGCAACGACGACGGCGAACCCGGCGGCACCGCCGGACGGCCGATTCTGGCGGCCATCGAAGCGCAGGATTGCGATCAGGTCGCGGTGCTGGTGATCCGCTGGTATGGCGGCATTCAACTGGGCACCGGCGGTTTGGCCCGAGCCTATGGCGGCGGCGCGAACAAGTGCCTGCAAGCGGCGGCAAAAGTCGAGTTGATCAGCCGGGTACCGCTCAGTTGCGCCTGCGGCTTTGCCGAGTTGGCGCTGGTGAAGCTGCGGGTGGCGGATCTGGGTGGTCTGGTGGTGGAAGAAAACTTCACCGCCAATGGCGTTGAGTTGCAGTTGGCGGTGGGTGAGGCGCAGATCGAGTTGCTGCAAACGCAGCTGGCGGATTTGAGTCGGGGGCGGATTGTGCTGCAGCGTTAGAAGAGCAAAAGATCGCAGCGTGCCGCAGCTCCTACATTGAAAATGTGCTCTCCCTGTAGGAGCTGCCGAAGGCTGCGATCTTTTAGGGCGTGGACGGATTTCTTTATTCCAGCAACTTGCCCACATCTGCTGTGCACCCGACTGTGGATAACCTGAGCACATATGGCTGTAACCCTTCTGTCACGTGGCTTTGCGCGATTTGCTCACTTTTCGTCCATTGCGCATGAAAAAAGAGAAATCCCACGTAAAAACAGATAGTTAGCGCTGTTTATCACCATTGGGAGATAGCACCGCAGCGCTTATGCCGAGGATTTCCAATTGCGCACAAATACTGTGGAACAACCTGTGGATAAGCCGTTCATGGCTGGCGCAGTAGCAGGTTCTGTATAGCTTCGACCCGGCTGCTCGTTTTTTAACCAGTTCGTCACGGTGCAAAAGTGGAGCCGGATCAACGGCTTTGCGCTGAATTGGTGCCCGCTCCCACTGCGTTTTTCAGCGCGAAGCTCTGCCGCCGGCACGCGGCAACAGTTACGGCGGGCGTTCCTGACTCAATGGCCAGGAAATTGCTTTATCCACAGGCACAACTCCAAGTCAGTCGAGCCTGTCATGCCAAGCCCAGATTCAACGCCGCGCCTGCAACTGCGCCAGATCAGCAAACGCTACCCCGGTTGCCTGGCCAATGACGCCATCGACCTGTGCATCGCGCCCGGGGAAATCCACGCGCTGCTCGGTGAGAACGGCGCGGGCAAAAGTACCTTGATGAAGATCATCTACGGCGTGACCCAGGCCGATACGGGGGAAATGCTCTGGCAGGGTCAGCGAGTAAATATTCGCAACCCGGCGCAGGCCCGGCAGTTGGGGATCGGCATGGTGTTCCAGCATTTCTCGCTGTTCGAAACCCTCAGCGTCGCGCAGAACATTGCTCTGGCAATGGGCGCCGAGGCCGGTACGCCGAAACAGCTTGAGCCGAAAATTCGCGAAGTGTCGCGCCGCTACGGCATGGCGCTGGAGCCGGAGCGACTTGTCCACAGCCTGTCAATTGGCGAGCGGCAACGGGTGGAGATCATTCGTTGCCTGATGCAGGACATTCGCCTGCTGATCCTCGACGAGCCGACGTCGGTGCTGACGCCACAAGAGGCCGACGAACTGTTCATCACCCTGCGCCGCCTCGCCGCCGAGGGCTGCAGCATTCTGTTTATCAGCCACAAGCTCGCGGAAGTGCGCGCGCTGTGCCATAGCGCCACGGTCTTGCGCGGCGGGCGGGTCGCCGGGCATTGCCGGCCGGCCGAATGCTCGGATCAGCAATTGGCGCAGATGATGGTTGGCGAAGCGGCGGCGTTGATCGGCGAATACCCGAAGGTCAGTGGCGGCGCGGACTTTCTACAGGTCAACGGCTTGAGCTGGCACAACCCCGATCCCTTCGGCTGCTCGTTGAGCGACATCAATCTGCAAGTGCGCGGCGGCGAAATCGTCGGCATCGCCGGGGTCGCGGGCAATGGCCAGGATGAGTTGCTCGCCCTGCTCAGCGGTGAACAAACACTGCCCCGCGACGGCGCGACAACGATTCGTTTCGCCGGGCAAGCGGTCGCCGATTTGCGCCCGGATGCGCGGCGCCAACTCGGTCTGGCGTTCGTCCCGGCAGAACGCCTGGGCCACGGCGCAGTGCCGGAACTGAGCCTTGCCGACAACGCCTTGCTCACGGCCTTTCAACAGGGGCTGGTGAGCAACGGTTTGATCGAGCGCAGCAAAGTCGAAGCCCTCGCCCAACAGATCATTCAGCGCTTCGGGGTGAAAACCCCGGGCACTCACGCGGCCGCGCGCAGCCTGTCCGGCGGCAATCTGCAGAAATTTATCCTCGGCCGGGAAATCCTCCAGCAACCGAAACTGCTGATCGCGGCGCACCCGACCTGGGGCGTGGACGTTGGCGCAGCGGCGACCATTCACCGCGCGCTGATTGCCCTGCGCGATGCCGGCGCGGCGATCCTGGTGATCTCCGAAGACCTCGACGAACTGTTCCAGATCAGCGACCGCCTCGGCGCCCTGTGCGCCGGGCGTCTGTCGCCGCTGCAGAACACCACCGACACCCTGCTGAGCGATGTCGGCGGCTGGATGGCCGGGCACATCAACCCCACGCATTCATCGGCCACGGCCTGACGGAGTTTCCCAACATGCTGCTTTCCCTCGAACCCCGTGGCCAGCAATCGCGCCTGATGCTGTGGTGCTCGCCATTGCTGGCGGCGCTGCTGACCCTCGGTTGCGGCTCGCTGCTGTTCATCGCCCTGGGGCATGATCCGCTGCAAACCTTGCACACGCTGTTGATCGCTCCGGTCAGCGATCTGTATGGCGTCTCCGAACTGCTGGTCAAGGCGCTGCCGATTCTGCTCTGCGCATTAGGCTTGGCGGTGGCTTATCAAGCGCGAATCTGGAACATCGGCGCCGAAGGCCAGTTACTGCTCGGTGCACTCGCCGGCAGTGCCTTGGCGGTGAACATCATCGACCTGCAAAGCCGTTGGGCGCTGGTGCTGATTCTACTCACCGGCACCTTCGCCGGCGCCGCTTGGGCCGGGCTGACGGCATGGCTGCGCACGCGCTTCAACGCCAATGAAATCCTCACCAGCATCATGCTCAATTACATCGCGCTGAACCTGTTGCTGTTCTGCGTGCACGGGCCGCTGAAGGATCCGGCCGGCTACAACTTTCCCGAGTCGGCGATGTTCGGCGACGCCAGTCGCCTGCCGCTGCTGATGGAGGATGGCCGAGTGCACGCCGGGGTGTATTTCGCTTTGCTCGCACTGGTTGCGGTGTGGGTGTTGTTGCAGAAAAGCTTCGTCGGTTTCCAGATCAAAGTGCTCGGTCTGGATAAACGTGCCGCAGGTTTTGTCGGCTTTCGCGAGAAGCATCTGATCTGGCTCGCGCTGTTGATCAGCGGTGGTTTGGCCGGGCTCGCCGGGGTTTGCGAAGTGACCGGGCCGATCGGGCAATTGGTGCCGCAAGTCTCGCCGGGCTATGGCTATGCAGCAATCACCGTGGCGTTTCTCGGGCGGTTGAACCCGATCGGGATTCTGTTCTCCAGCCTGCTGATGGCGCTGCTGTACATCGGCGGTGAAAGCGCGCAAATGACCCTCAATCTGCCGCAAGCCATCACCCAACTGTTTCAGGGAATGATGCTGTTTTTCCTGCTGGCCTGCGACGTGCTGATTCTTTATCGGCCACGCCTGAAACTGCGCTGGACACGGCGCGCATCGACCACCGCCGTAACCGCCGGAGCGCTGTGATGGATATCGACCTGCTGAGCAATATTTTCTACGCCATGGTGCGTTGCGGCACGCCGCTGTTGTTGGTGGCGCTGGGTGAGTTGATCTGCGAAAAGAGCGGCGTGCTCAACCTCGGCCAGGAAGGAATGATGCTGTTTGGCGCGGTGATCGGTTTTATCGTCGCCCTTAACAGCGGCAACTTGTGGCTCGGCGTGTTGTTGGCGATGCTCGCGGGAATGTTGTTGTCATCGCTGTTTGCCCTGGTGGCGCTGGTGTTCAATGCCAATCAGGTAGCGACCGGGCTGGCGCTGACGATCTTCGGCGTGGGCCTGTCGACCTTTGTCGGTGCAGCGTGGGTCGGCAAGCCGTTGGCCGGATTCGAGCCGTTGGCGATTCCGTACTTGAGTGAGATTCCGCTGATCGGGCGCATGCTGTTTGCTCAGGACTTGCTGGTGTACCTGTCGTTCGCGCTGTTTGCGCTGGTGGCTTGGGTGATCATCAAAAGCCGTGTCGGGCTGATCATTCAGGCCGTTGGTGAGAACCCGGACGCGGCCAGTGCGATGGGCCTGCCGGTGCTGACCGTGCGCACGCTGGCGGTGCTGTTCGGCGGGGCGATGGCCGGTTTGGCCGGGGCCTATCTGTCGCTGGCGTACACGCCGATGTGGGCCGAGAACATGACCGCCGGACGCGGCTGGATTGCCTTGGCGCTGGTGGTGTTTGCCAGTTGGCGGGTGTGGCGCTTGTTGCTCGGGGCTTATCTGTTTGGCCTCGCCAGCATCCTGCATCTGGTGGCGCAGGGCTTGGGGCTGGCGATTCCGTCGAGTCTGCTGGCGATGCTGCCGTATGTGGCGACGATTGTGGTGTTGGTGCTGTTGTCACGGGATGCCGTTCGTACCCGGTTGTATGCGCCGGTGTCGTTGGGGCAGCCGTGGCAGGCGGGGCATTAAAGCGATGACCCTGCCGGCCTCTTCGCGAGCAAGCCCGCTCCCACAGTGTGGTGTTGTGTACCTGATTTGCGAACACCGCTGAGCGTCCTGGGAAATTTGACAAGCAACCGCGCTAAAGCCTGGAGTATGCTCCGGGCTCAACAGCTCTTTTGAGACCCGGCTCGATGTGCTGCGACGAGCGTTGCAACAACGACTCGGTCAGGCGTGTCCATTGAATCCGTGAACCGTAACTTTCAAGGAATTCCGTCATGTCCCAGGCAAAACACGCACTGATCATCGGCGCCTCCCGCGGCTTGGGCCTCGGGCTGGTGAAAACCCTGCTGGCCGACGGCTGGCAAGTGACCGCTACCGTGCGCAATCCGCAAAAGGCCGAGGCGCTGCAAGCGCTGGGCAAGGTGCGGATCGAGAAACTCGACATGGACGACCAGCAAGCGGTGATCGCCCTGAGCCAGCAGCTCAAGGGCGAGACCTTCGACCTGCTGTTCGTCAACGCCGGGGTCAAAGGTCCGGAGGTGCAAACCCCGGGTGGCGCGACACTGGCCGAAGTCGGGCAACTGTTTTTCACCAACGCCGTGGCGCCGATCAACCTGGCGCAACGCTTCGTCGGGCAGATCCGCGATGGCAGCGGCGTGCTGGCGTTCATGAGTTCCGGCCTGGGCAGCGTCACCGTACCCGACGCCCCGGAGCTGGCGCTGTACAAGGCGAGCAAGGCCGCGCTGAATTCGATGACCAACAGTTTTGTCACCCAGTTGGGCGAACAGAAACTCACCGTGCTGTCGCTGCATCCGGGCTGGGTGAAGACGGATATGGGCGGTGAAGGCGCTGACCTCGATGTGGAGACCAGCACTCGCGGGCTGATTGATCAGGTGAATGCGTACACCGGCAAGGGCGGGCATCACTTCATCAACTACAAGGGTGAAACCATTCCCTGGTAAGCACCACAGATCTTCCCTGTAGGAGTGAGCCTGCTCGCGATCGCAGTGTGTCCGTCACCGATGATATTGAATGAAAGACCGCTATCGCGAGCAGGCTCACTCCTACAAGGGGATGGTGGTGTCCTGTCGGGTTGGGCTTGCCCGATCCGGCGATTTGTTTGAAACTCCGCACCTCGTCCTTCGCGGCGACCCTGGATCAGCAGACAGGGCAACACTGAGCTGGCAACCCTGAACCCCACTTTCAGAGGAGCCGGCCACAATGCCTGCGACCCGTACCTGGTTAAAAAACCCCCTCGCCATTTTCACGGCCAACGCGCTTGATGCCCGTGGCGGTCTGGTGCTGCAAGACGGCGTGATCGTCGAAGTGCTGGCGGCCGGTCAGCAACCGTCCGCGCCGTGCAACGAAGTGTTCGATGCCCGCGAGCATGTGATCCTGCCGGGCCTGATCAACACCCATCACCACTTCTATCAAACCCTGACTCGCGCCTGGGCGCCGGTGGTCAATCAGCCGTTGTTCCCGTGGCTGAAAACCCTGTACCCGGTGTGGGCACGGCTGACCCCGGAAAAACTCGCCCTCGCGACGAAAGTGGCTTTGGCTGAACTGCTGCTGTCAGGTTGCACCACCGCCGCCGACCACCACTACCTGTTCCCGGACGGTCTGGAAAACGCCATCGACGTGCAAGTCGACACCGTGCGTGAACTGGGCATGCGCGCCATGCTCACACGCGGTTCGATGAGCCTCGGCGAGAAGGACGGCGGCCTGCCGCCGCAGCAGACCGTGCAGGAAGGTCAGGTGATTCTCGACGACAGCCAGCGCCTGATTCACGAGTACCACGAGCGCGGCGATGGTGCGCAGATCCAGATCGCTCTGGCGCCTTGCTCGCCCTTTTCGGTGACCCCGGAAATCATGTCGGCCAGCGCCGAACTGGCGAATAAACTCGACGTGCGCCTGCACACGCACTTGGCGGAAACCCTCGACGAAGAGGATTTCTGCCTGCAACGTTTCGGCCTGCGCACCGTGGATTATCTGGACAGCGTCGGCTGGCTCGGCCCACGCACCTGGCTGGCCCATGGCATCCACTTCAACCCGGATGAAATCGCTCGCCTCGGCCAGGCCGGCACCGGTATCTGCCATTGCCCGAGTTCGAACATGCGTCTGGCCTCCGGCATCTGCCCGAGCATCGATCTGACCGATGCTGGTGCGTTGTTCGGTCTGGGCGTGGACGGTTCGGCCTCGAACGACGCGTCGAACATGATTCTCGAAGCGCGGCAGGCGTTGTACATCCAGCGTCTGCGTTACGGCGCCGAGAAGATCACCCCGGAACGCGTGCTCGGCTGGGCAACCAAAGGCTCGGCGAGCCTGTTGGGACGTACCGACATTGGTGAACTGGCGCTGGGCAAGCAGGCGGATCTGGCGTTGTTCAAGCTCGATGAGCTGCGTTTCTCGGGCAGCCATGATCCGATTTCGGCGCTGCTGTTGTGCGGTGCCGATCGTGCGGATCGAGTGATGATTGGCGGCAAGTGGCGGGTGGTGGACGGCCAGGTTGAAGGGCTTGATCTCAAAGGCCTGATCGCCGATCACAGCCAGGCGGCTCGGCAGTTGATCGCCGGCACCTGAACCCAACACTAAACCCTGTGGGAGCGGGCTTGCTCGCGAAGGCGGTGTGTCATGCAGTTTCAAGCTGCCTGATACACCGCCTTCGCGAGCAAGCCCGCTCCCACATTTGGATTTGTGTAGGTCCTTAAAGGCCGAGCAGGGACAGCATGATAAACGTCGCAAACAGCACAAAGTGAGTCATGCCTTCGATGGCATTGGTCTCGCCGTCATTCAGGTTGATCGCACTGACAATCAGCGTGATGAAGATCATCACCGTCTGCACCGGGGTCATCGCCATCTGAAACGGCTGACCGGTGTACAGCGCCATCGCTTCCATCACCGGCACGGTGAGGATCACCGTCGACAGTGACGCGCCCATCGCAATGTTCACCACCGATTGCATGCGGTTGGCCAACGCGGCACGCAACGCCGTCAGAATCTCCGGCGCCGCGGAAATCGCCGCCACCAGAATCGCCGTGATCACCGGCGGTGCACCGGTACCTTCCAGGCCCAGATCGAGGGTCTTGGACATCACTTCGGCCAGAGCGCCGATCACCACCACGCCGAACACCAGAATGCCGATCGACCAGGTCAGGCTCAGCGGTTTCGGTTCATCTTCCACCGGCTCTTTCTTGCGGCGTTTATCCGGGTAGCTGTAGCTGAAAAAGTAACTGTGCGGCCCGACCTGCATGCGCAGGAACAGCGCGTAAAGCACCACCATCGCACCGATGGTGAACGCTGAATAAATCTTCCAGTTGGCCGCCGGAATAAACTCCGGCACCACCATCGATACGCCCATGGCGGTGAGAATCATCACGCTGTAGCTGCGTGCCGAATCATCGTTGTACGACTGCTCGCCGTGCTTGAGCCCGCCCATCAACGCGGCGAGGCCGAGGATGCCGTTGATGTCGAGCATCACCGCCGAATAGATCGTGTCCCGCACCAGCGTGGCGGACGCCTCGTTGCTCATCATGATCGCCAGGATCACCACTTCCACCAGCACCGCAGCGAGGGTCAGGATCATCGTGCCGTAGGGGTCGCCGACTTTTTCTGCGAGCAGTTCGGCATGATGGGCGACGCGCATCGACGCGGCGACGATGAAGGCGATCAGCACCAGACCGCAGACCAGCGCGACGATCTGCCCGCTGTGGAGCATCCAGTGTTCCAGCGGATAAGCGATGCACGCGGCAATCACCGCCAGCAGCAGAAAGCTTTCTTGCTTGAGGATCGTGAGCATGGCGGGCCTTTTTGCCGAGAGATTCGAATGAGCTACTGACTGCGGCGCGGCGCTAACGTTTCGTTACACCTTAGCGCACCAGTGGATGGCAGCTGGTTCAGGCATGCACTTTTATCGGCCTTGCCGGCCTCTTCGCGAGCAGGCTCGCTCCCACATTTGATCGCGTTTCCCTGTGGGAGCGGGCTTGCTCGCGAAGGCCGCACCTCGGTTTCGGATTGTTTGTTGTCCTGTTGGTCAGCAATTTGCATTGCCCCTGACCACACACAACAAAATGGAGCTCCAATTCATGCAAATACGTCCGCTGCACAAACTGCTGTGCGCCGCCATCGGCCTGGGGATCAGCCTGAGCGCCAGCGCTGCCGATCCGCTGAAGGTCGGTTTCGTCTACATCGGCCCGATTGGCGACCACGGCTGGACGTATCAGCATGAACAGGGGCGCAAAGCGCTGGCGGAGAAATTCGGCGCGCAGATCAGCACCAATTACGTCGAGAACGTGGCCGAGGGCGCCGACGCCGAGCGGGTGATCCGCAACATGGCCAAGGACAACTACGACCTGATCTTCACCACCTCCTTCGGCTACATGAACCCGACGCTGAAAGTCGCCAAACAGTTTCCCAAGGTCACCTTCGAACACGCCACCGGCTACAAGCAGGACAAGAACCTCGGCACCTATCTCGCGCGCACCTACGAGGGTCGTTACGTCGGCGGCTTCCTCGCGGCGAAGATGACCAAGAGCAAGAAGGTCGGTTACGTCGCCTCGTTCCCGATTCCGGAAGTGATCCGCGACATCAACGCCATCCAGCTGGCGCTGAACAAGTACAACCCCGGCACCGAGATCAAAGTGGTGTGGGTCAACTCGTGGTTCGACCCGGGCAAGGAAGCCGACGCCGCCAACGCCCTGATCGATCAGGGTGTGGACGTAGTGTTCCAGCACACCGACAGCCCGGCGCCGATTCAGGCCGCCGAACGGCGTGGCGTGTACGCCGTGGGTTACGCCTCGGACATGGCGCACTTCGGCCCGAAAGCGGTGCTGACTTCGATCGTCAACGACTGGGCACCGCACTACATTCAGGCGACCCAGAGCGTGATCGACCACAGCTGGAAATCCCAGGACTACTGGGGCGGGCTGAAGGAAGGCACGGTTGAACTGCCGATCAGCGATCTGGTTCCGGCACCGGTGAAAGCCGAGGCCGAGCAGATCATTGCCGACATCAAGAGCGGTAAGTTGCAACCGTTCACCGGGCCGATCAAGGATCAGGCCGGCGTGGAGAAGATCCCTGCTGGGGTGAGCGCAACCAATGCCGAATTGGCGTCGATGAACTATTACGTGGAAGGGATGAAGGCAGAGATGCCGAAGTAATTCCGGCCCCACCACCATTCCCCTGTGGGAGCGGGCTTGCTCGCGAAAGCGGTGTATCAGCCAACGCATGTATTGACTGACACGGCCCCTTCGCGAGCAAGCCCGCTCCCACATTTGGATCTTCAGTGTTCTCAAGGATTGTGTATGGATCAGCTCCCGATCATCGACATCTCACCGCTCTACACCAACGACCAAAACGCCTGGCCCGCCGTCGCCGCACAGATCGACCAGGCCTGCCGCGAATGGGGCTTTTTCTACATCAAGGGCCACCCGATTTCCGCACAGCGCATCGACTCGCTGCTCGACCACGCCCAGCGTTTTTTTGCGCAACCGACCGAAGAAAAACTCAGGATCGACATCACCCAGACCCGCCACCATCGCGGCTACGGCGCCATCGCCACCGAACAGCTCGACCCGGACAAACCCAGCGACCTCAAGGAAACCTTCGACATGGGCCTGCACTTGCCGGCGGATCATCCCGAGGTGCTCGCGGAAAAACCGCTGCGCGGGCCGAATCGTCATCCGCCAATAGCCGGTTGGGAAACGCTGCTGGAGCAGCATTACCTCGACATGCAGGCGCTCGCGCAAACTCTGCTGCGGGCGATGACGATTGCGCTGGGGATCGAACGCGACTTCTTCGATTCGCGCTTCGTTGAGCCGGTCAGCGTGCTGCGGCTGATCCACTACCCACCACGCCACACCGCCAGCAGCGCCGAACAGCAAGGCGCCGGAGCGCACACCGATTACGGCTGCATCACCCTGCTCTACCAGGACAGCGCCGGCGGCCTGCAAGTGAAGAACATCAACGGTGAATGGATCGACGCGCCACCGATTGACGGCACCTTCGTGGTCAACCTCGGCGACATGATGGCGCGCTGGAGCAACGACCGTTATCGCTCGACCCCGCACCGGGTGATCAGCCCGCTGGGGGTGGATCGCTATTCGATGCCGTTCTTCGCCGAGCCGCACCCGGACACCCGCATCGAATGCCTGCCCGGTTGCCAGGACGCACAGCATCCGGCGAAATATCCGACCACTACATGCGCCGAATTCCTGCTGTCGCGCTTCGCTGATACCTACGCCTATCGGCGCGAGCCGCAAGCGGTGTGATGGATCGCTTGGTCAGGTTTTGCCAATTGTTTCGGCGCGCATCTGTAGAATGGCCGCCATCTGCACCTGATGAGAAAAGAATATGTACGATTGGCTCAACGCCCTGCCCAAGGCCGAACTGCACCTGCATCTGGAAGGCTCGCTGGAGCCTGAGTTGCTGTTCGCCCTGGCCGAACGCAACAAGATCGCCCTGCCGTGGAGCGATGTCGAAACCCTGCGCAAGGCCTACGCCTTCAACAACCTGCAGGAATTCCTCGACCTGTATTACCAGGGCGCCGACGTGCTGCGCACCTCGCAGGACTTCTACGACCTGACCTGGGCCTACCTGCTGCGCTGCAAAGCGCAGAACGTGATTCACACCGAACCGTTCTTCGATCCGCAGACCCACACCGACCGTGGCATCCCGTTCGAAGTGGTACTCAACGGCATCGCCGCGGCACTCAAGGATGGCGAACAGCAACTGGGCATCACCAGCGGTTTGATCCTGAGCTTCCTGCGCCACCTGAGCGAAGACGAAGCACAGAAAACCCTCGATCAGGCGCTGCCGTTCCGTGATGCGTTTGTCGCCGTCGGTCTCGACAGCTCCGAGATGGGTCACCCGCCAAGCAAGTTCCAGCGTGTGTTCGACCGCGCCCGCCACGAGGGTTTCCTGACCGTCGCCCACGCCGGTGAAGAAGGCCCGCCGGAGTACATCTGGGAAGCCATCGACCTGCTGAAGATCCAGCGTATCGACCATGGCGTACGCGCCATCGAAGACGAGCGCCTGATGCAGCGGATCATCGACGAGCAGATCCCGTTGACCGTGTGCCCGCTGTCGAACACCAAGCTCTGCGTGTTCGATCACATGTCGCAGCACAACATCCTCGACATGCTAGAGCGTGGGGTGAAGGTCACCGTCAACTCCGATGACCCGGCGTACTTCGGCGGCTACGTCACCGAGAACTTCCATGCGCTGCATGAACACCTGGGCATGACCCAGGATCAGGCCAAGCGCCTGGCGCAGAACAGCCTGGATGCGCGTCTGGTAAAACCGTAAGTACAAAGCAAATCCTCTGTGGGAGCGGGCTTG
>NZ_JAOTNY010000029.1:0-20049 GCF_036346455.1 Pseudomonas sp. AM14(2022) | reverse complement strand
AGTCACCTTTTGCATCGACTGATACACCGCCTTCGCGAGCAAGCCCGCTCCCACAGTTTTTTGTATGGCAGAAACAGCTTAGGCGTTACCCGCCAGCTTCATCCGCGCCGCCTGGGTGAAATCCAGCATGCGCTTCAACGGGCGGATCGCCTGCGGAATCAGCGCCGGATCGACAAAGATCTCGTTCGTCCCTTCCTTCAGGCTCTTGAGCGTGCGCTCAAGGGTGTTCATGGCCATCCACGGGCAATGTGCGCAACTGCGGCACGCCGCGCCGTTACCGGCGGTTGGCGCCTCGATGAAGACCTTGTCCGGGCACAGCTGCTGCATCTTGTAGAAGATGCCGCGGTCAGTGGCGACGATCAGAGTCTTGTTCGGCAGGCTTTGCGCGGCAGCGATCAACTGACTGGTGGAACCTACTGCATCCGCCAGTTCGATCACCGAGGTCGGCGACTCCGGATGCACCAGAATCGCGGCGTCCGGGTACAGCGCCTTCATGTCTTCGAGCTGCTTGGACTTGAACTCTTCGTGGACGATGCAGGCACCGTCCCACAGCAGCATGTCAGCGCCGGTCTTGCGCTGGATGTAAGTGCCCAGGTGCTTGTCCGGGCCCCAGATGATGGTCTCGCCGTTGTCCATCAGGCTTTCGACGATCTCCAGTGCGCAGCTCGACGTTACCACCCAGTCAGCCCGGGCTTTGACCGCGGCCGAGGTGTTGGCGTACACCACCACCGTGCGCTCCGGGTGCTGATCGCAGAACGCCGAGAACTCGTCCACCGGGCAACCGAGGTCCAGCGAGCAGGTCGCGTCCAGGGTCGGCATCAGCACGCGTTTTTCCGGGTTGAGGATCTTCGCGGTCTCGCCCATGAACTTTACGCCGGCGACCACCACGGTCTTGGCCGGGTGAGCGTTGCCGAAGCGCGCCATTTCGAGGGAGTCAGACACACAGCCGCCGGTTTCTTCGGCCAGGGCCTGAATCACCGGATCGCAATAGAAGTGGGCCACCAGCACCGCGTCCTGAGCCTTGAGCTCGGCGGCGATGGCGGAACGGTAGTAGGCCTCTTCCTCGGCAGTCAGCGGTTTGGGCTGTTTGGCATCGAGGTGGGCTTGAACCAGAAGGCGTTCGGAAATCTGCGTCATGTTCGCAAGACCTGCAGGCGCTTTCGCGCGAAAGTCGAGTATACACCCGGCTCCGGACCACTTGAGGGTACCGCCGGGAGAGTGAGTATTATCAGGCACGGACAGCGTTGAAGCTGCGCAAGGCTACAGAATATCCCGTTGATACAAAAGATGATTCTGACCTGTGTCAGCGCAGGCAACGATCAAGGGAGAGGTGCCTGAATCGCAGGCAAAAAAAAACCCGGAAATCCTCACTTTCGTGGGCCTTCCGGATTTTCTAAACCGCCAAATATGGTGGGTCGTGTGGGATTCGAACCTACGACCAATTGGTTAAAAGCCAACTGCTCTACCAACTGAGCTAACGACCCGCTGTGTGGTGGCGCGTATAATACTGATTTTTAAGGACTATTCAACACCTTTTTGAAAAAAATCAAAAATAAGGTGTTGGATCGCTTACACCGGCCGCTGCGAAGCCTTCTGCACGCAGGCGGCAGCTGTCGCATTTGCCGCACGCGCGGCCTTCATCGTCCGCCTGATAGCAGGAAACGGTCAGGCCGTAATCCACGCCCAGCTTCACGCCCGCCTGGACGATCTGCGCCTTGCTCAGGTTCTGCAGCGGTGCCTGGATGCGGAAACCGTTGCCTTCCACACCCGCCTTGGTCGCCAGGTTGGCCATGCGCTCGAACGACTCGATGAACTCCGGACGGCAATCCGGGTAACCGGAATAGTCCACCGCGTTGACCCCGATAAAGATGTCACGCGCGCCAAGCACTACAGCCCAGCCCAGTGCCAGCGACAGGAACACCGTGTTGCGCGCCGGTACGTAGGTCACCGGGATGCCCTCGCCCAGCTCTTCCGGGACGTCGATGCTGGTGTCGGTCAGCGCCGAGCCGCCCATGCCATTCAGGTTCAGGCCGATCACTTTGTGCTCGACCACACCCAGATCGCGAGCGACGCGCGCGGCGGCATGCAGCTCTGCATGGGAGCGCTGGCCGTAATCGAAACTCATGGTGTAACAGGCGAAACCTTCGGCTCGGGCCATTGCCACGACCGTGGCCGAATCCAGACCGCCCGACAGTAAAATCACTGCACGCTGTTCGGTGGTGTTCAGTTGTTCAGTCATCTCAGCGCCCCGGCTCGTCATTCCAAAGATACTTGTGCAGCTGTAATTGCAGACGCACCGGCAGGTTGTCTGCCACCACCCAGTCCGCCAGATCCCTGGCATTGAGGTCATGATGACTTGGGGAAAACAGCACTTCACCCGCACGTTGATCGAGACCGTACTGGATCAGTTTGGAAACCGCCCAGTCATAGTCGTCCCGCGAACAGATGACAAACTTCACCTGATCGTTGGGCGTCAACAGTTCGATGTTTTCGTAGCGGTTGCGGTGCGCCTCTTTGGAGTCCGGTGTCTTCAAGTCGACCACGCGACTGACGCGCGAATCTACCGCCGAGATATCGAGTGCACCACTGGTTTCCAGTGACACTTCGTAACCGGCATCACACAATTGCTTGAGCAACGGGATGGCATTGGGCTGCGCCAGCGGTTCACCGCCGGTCACACAGACGTAGCGCGGGCGAAACCCGGCCACTTGTTCGAGGATATCGTCGAGGGTGCGGATCGTACCGCCGCTGAACGCATAGGCGCTGTCGCAGTATTGGCAACGCAATGGGCAACCGGTCAGGCGCACAAAAACCGTGGGCAGCCCGGCAGTCCGCGTTTCCCCCTGCAACGAGTAGAAAACTTCGGTAATTCTCAATGTGTCTTGCATAGTCGCCACGGGCGTAACAGCTAAACAGGCTGTCCGCCTCCGTCAGGCACTTCAGGCAACCCCGCCAACGCGTAGATCACCAGAAGCGTGTTTCAGAAAAAGGGCGTGAATTCTAACGAAAAAACCCGCGACAAGCGCGGGTTTCTTCCAAACGGGTCAAACACACTTACATGCGTTGCAGATCGCGTTGGGCCAACTGAGCAGCGGAGGTCCCCGGGTATTGGGAAACCACCTGTTGCAAAATGCCTTTGACCTTGTCGGTGTGACCGAGGCGGCGCTCTACATCAGCCAGCTTGTACAGCGAATCCGGCACTTTGGCGTGCTTGGGATAGAGCTGAGAAACTTTGGCAAAAGCCTGACCTGCACCTTGCAGATCGCCCTTGGCCAGGTTCACTTCGCCCAACCAGTACTGGGCATTGCCCGCGTATTGGCTGTTCGGGTATTTGCGCAGGAATGCCGAGAAAGCCTGGCTGGCCTTGTCGAAATCCTTGGCTTTGATCAGGTCGAAAGCGGCATCGTAATACAGCTTTTCCTTGGCCGGATCACCCGGTTCGCTACTTGCAGCAGGTGCCTGGGCGGCAGCAGCCCCGGCACCAGCGGCAGCACCGGCGGCAGCACTTGCATCGCCACCGGCAGAAGAATTCTCAGGAGTCGCGGCAGGTGCAACACCGGATCCTATGCGCCGATCAAGATCCTGGTATCGCTCCAGGGATTCCTGTTTCATGCGCGCAACCTGATTCTGCAGTTCTTCGATCACACCTTGCTGGCGCGATATCTGATCCTGCATCTGTTGCAGTTGGTTGAACAGCATGCCCTGTGCCGAGGCAGGGGCCGAAGCCGCTCCCCCGGCATAGGCGCCGTTCGTACCGTAACCCGCAGGCGGATAACTGCTCCCGCTATTGTTATAACCGGAGTTGTCATCGACCACAGGAACCGCAGCCCACGCCGCAAGCGGCGCGAGGCTGAGAGCCAGAACAGTTACAGCACGACGGCACGTTCGCATATCGAATTACTTACGCAGTTCGACGCGACGGTTTTGAGCCCAGGACTGCTCGTCGTTGCCGGTAGCAACTGGACGCTCTTCGCCGTAGGAAACCAGTTCCAGCTGAGCTGGGGAAACACCTTGCAGTACCAGGTAGCGCTGAACGGCTTTCGCACGACGCTCGCCCAGTGCCATGTTGTACTCACGAGTACCACGTTCGTCGGTGTTGCCTTCCAGAACAACGCGAGCGCCGTTTGCTTTCAGGTCTTTGGCGTGAACGTCCAGAGCGCGCATGGCTTCTGGCTTCAGGTCCGAGCTGTCGTATTCGAAGTAGAAGGTGGTGATTGCGCGCAGAGCAGCTTCTTCGCTCAGGGAACCGTCAACGGCACCAGTGTTTGCGCCGTAACCAGCGTTTGGATCAACAGCGCCTTCACCGGCGTTGTCGCCGCCTTTGGACGAGCAACCTACAGCTACAGCCATGGCCAGAGCCAGCGCAGCAAATTTACCAAACTTCAGCATTTCCATCGTGAAACTCCTAATGAACCCCAGTGTGTTAAGTAAAACGTAAAGCGCCGCGTCAGTTCAGGTAAGGGGACCAGGACGGTTCTCTGACTTCGCCTTGTGCGGTAGGAAGCGGGAGCCTCACGCGTCCATTAATGGACACGAGCATCAAGACTCCCCGGCCCTGCTGGCGGGTGGCGTAGATTACCATGGTGCCGTTGGGCGCAACAGTAGGTGACTCGTCCAGAGTGCTATCAGTGAGGATCTTTACACTACCTCGCTGCAAATCCTGGGCCGCCACCTTGAAATTGGTGAAACCATCCTGGCGATGGATCATCACCAGAGTCTTTTCATCAGCCGAAAGCTTCGGGTTGGCGTTGTAGTTGCCAATGAAGGTCACACGCTCGGCACCACCGCCGCTGGCGCTGGTTTTGTAGATCTGCGGCTTGCCGCCACGGTCCGAGGTGAAGTAGATGGTCGAACCATCCTTGCCCCAGTACGGTTCGGTGTTTATGCCAGGACCTGCAGTCACGCGAGTGATCTGACGCGAACCCAGGTTCATCACATAGATATCCGGGTTGCCGTCTTTCGACAGTACGAAAGCCAGGCGATTGCCATCTGGCGACCAGGCTGGTGCGCCGTTCAGGCCTTCGAAGTTGGTGATCTGCTCACGGCGACCGGTGTCGATGTTCTGCATGAAGATCCGTGGACGCTTCTGCTCGAACGACACGTAGGCGATGCGCTTGCCATCCGGGGCGAAACGCGGCGACAGGATCGGCTCGCGCGATTGCAGCAGAGTCACGGCACGGGCACCGTCGTAGTCCGAACGCTGCAGGGTGTAGCGAGTGTTCTTCTCGGAGAAACGCTCGGCTGTCACGTACAGCAGACGGGTCGAAAACGCACCTTTGATACCGGTGAGTTTTTCGAACGACTGGTCAGAGATGAAGTGCGCCATGTCGCGCAGTTGCTCGGTGGTACCGGAAACACTGCCGTCAGCCACTTTCTGCTCGGTGGCCACGTTGAACAGTGCCCACTGCACCTGCAGACGACCACCCGCAGGAGCAATGCTGCCGACCATCATGTATTGAGCACCCACCGCCTTCCAGTCACGGAAGATGATTTCACTCGGCTGGCTTGGCTGGCTGATCATGTTTTGCTTTGGAATCGGCGAGTAGTAGCCCGAGTTCCGCAAATCGTTACCAATGATTTCAGCCATATCGTCCGGCAGCACCGCACCGCCCTGCATACCGAACGGTACGACGGCGATCGGGGTGGCCCGATCGCTGCCGCTGGTGACCAGAATGTTCTTTTCATCAGCCATCGCGATCCCTGCCATGCAGCAGATCACGACCAGCATTCCTCGAAGAAGGTTTCTCACAAGGCTAGATCCTCAGGTGTGAATGTCATCTTGAATGAACGATACGGAGCGAAATCGCTCGGCTTCATTCCCTGCATTTCTGTCAAACGTCCAATATTCTTCACTGCCGCGACTGCCGACGCATCGAACGGACCATCGCCACTGGACTTGGCCACGCTGACCGAAGTCACCGTACCGTCCGGCAACATGCCGATTTGCAGCACGACCGTCATGCCTTTGCGTGCCGAAGGCGGACGCGCCCAACCTTCCGCTGCCCGCGCACGAATCAGGTCATCGAAACTGCCCGCGACTTCGTCACCCTGCTCATCGGCCAAGGCCTGCTGACGCTGTGGCGTGTCGGAAAGCAAATCTGCCAGGGCCTGAGCCTTTTTCTCTTCAGCGGATTTACGTGCCGCTTCCTGCGATTTCTTCTTCGCAGCATCGGCAGCAGCTTTCTTCTTCGCTTCGTCGGCGACTTTCTTCTTCGCCTCTTCAGCTTCAGCTTTTTTCTTGGCGTCTTCGGCGGCTTTCTTCTTCGCGTCTTCGACGATCTTCTTCTTGGCTTCTTCAGCGGCCGCTTTCTTGGCCTCTTCTTCAGCCGCCTTCTTGGCTTCTTCTTCGGCTTTCTTCTTGGCTATATCAGCCAATTGTTTCTCTTCTGCCTTCTTGGCCTCGGCTTTCTTCGCATCGTCGGCTTTCTTGGCTTCATCAGCCTTTTTCGCCTCGTCCGCTTTCTTCGCCTGATCGGCCTTCTTGGCTTCCTCGGCCTTTTGAGCCGCTTCTTCTTTCTTTTGTTCCGCAGCCTTCACCGCTTCCTGCTCGACCTTTTTCTGTTCCATCTGCTCGACTTCGGTCTGGCGCGCGGCGGATTTCTTCGCCTCACCCGCAATCTTCTGATTGGTCTGGGTGGTTGCCTGACTTTTCGATTTCAGTTGGTACAGGGTCGCCTGGACAATCGGCTTGGCCGGCGGCAACTCGGGTGTAAAGGCGAAACTGACGAACAGCATGCCGAACACCAGCACGTGCAGGACAATCGCCAGAACACTAGGCCAGAAGTAGCTTTCCGAGGCGGACGGCTCTCGCTGTTGCTGCATCAGGGGGCCTCGGTAATCAAACCAACATTACCGACCCCGGCTTTCTGCAACCCGCCCATGGCACCCATCACGGCGCCGTAGTCGACCGACTTGTCGCCTCGGATAAAGACCTGGGTACGCTTGCCGCCTTCGGTGCCGGCGCGAATGATCTTGGTCACCGCGTCAGTCATCTGCGGCAGGGTCATTGCCCTGTCCTGCTGCTTTTCGGTATCGACTTCGCTGCCAAGGTTCCAGTAGTAGGTCTTGTCAGCCTTGATCGAAATGGTCAGCACCTGAGTGTTGTTGTCCTGCGGCAAGGCTTCGCTGGAAACCTTGGGCAGATCCACTTTCACGCCCTGATTGAGCATCGGCGCGGTCACCATGAAGATAACCAGCAGCACCAGCATCACGTCGATGTATGGCACCACGTTCATCTCGGCGACCGGCTTGCGCTTGTTTCGGGCTCGAGCGATTAAAGCCATCGGGAAATACCTGCTTATTCTTCGCTGGTGTGCACTTTGCGGTGCAGGATCGCCTGGAACTCATCGGCGAAGGTGTAGTAGCGGCTCAGCAAGGTTTCGCTGCGGGCAGAGAAACGGTTGTAAGCGATAACGGCCGGGATCGCGGCGAACAGGCCGATCGCGGTGGCGATCAGGGCTTCGGCAATACCCGGGGCCACGGTGGCCAGGGTCGCCTGCTGGGCGCTGGCCAGACCGCGGAAGGAGTTCATGATGCCCCACACGGTACCGAACAGACCGATGTACGGGCTGACCGAACCAACGGTGGCGAGAAACGGCAGGCTCTGCTCCAGCTTCTCTTCCTCGCGGGAGATGGCAACGCGCATGGCACGGGCCACACCTTCCATCACCGCTTCCGGATCGACGCCTGGCTGCTGACGCAGACGGGAGAACTCCTTGAAACCGGCACGGAAGATCTGCTCCACACCCGAATCCGGATCCGGGTTGCTGCCGGCCTGACGGTACAGCTTGGACAGATCGATACCCGACCAGAAGCGCTCTTCGAAGCTCTCCAGGGCGCGTCGACCGGCACGCAGCAGATTGCTGCGCTGAAAGATCATGATCCATGAGGTCACCGATGCGGCCACCAGGGTCAACATTACCAACTGCACCACGATGCTGGCATTGCTGACCAGGCTCCACATGGAGGAATGGTCGACGACGTTAGCTTCCACGCTTTATCTCCTGCTTTGAGTGTGTACCCGTGCCGCCCGCGTCGGCAAAGGCCGCACGCAAGGATTCGGGCATGGCCCGGGGTTTCAAACTTTCGGTGCGCACGCAGGCCACCAGAAACTGCCCTTCACAGAGCAGCACATTATCCGTGGCCCGCCTGACCTGCTGTTTGAAGCGCAGGCTGGCACGGTTCAATTCGATTACATCAGCGCTTACCAGCAGTTCGTCGTCCAGTCGCGCCGGCGCGTGGTAGCGCGCTTCGCTGGAATGCACGACAAACAACAGGTCCTCCCCGGCCAGTTCCGACTGGGCAAAGCCCAGCGTCCGGAGCCGCTCGGTTCGAGCCCGTTCCATAAACTTGAGGTAATTAACGTAATACACGATGCCGCCCGCATCGGTGTCCTCGTAATAAACGCGACAACGATGTGCGAACGGCTCAAGCCCGTTTTGCGCGCGCATACTCTAGTGCTTACTCCTCGGGTTGCCAATCCGGCCAGGCAACTGTTTTTTCAGTGTTTAAGGCTTTACCGCAAAAGTACCGTCCTGTGACAGTACAAACGCTGAATAAATCGCCAAAAAATGTGTATCAATCGTCCACGGCATCGAGAAACTCGTCTGCCACGGGCATTTCACCCATTCGTGACGGAATGTTTAAACCGAAATGCAGGTACGCATGCCGTGTCACCACCCTGCCCCGTGGCGTACGCATGATGTAACCCTGTTGAATCAGGTACGGCTCCAGCACATCTTCGATGGTATGGCGCTCTTCACTGATCGCCGCCGCCAGACTGTCGATACCCACCGGGCCGCCATCGAACTTCTCGATCATGGTCAGCAGCAGGCGCCGGTCCTGATGGTCGAAACCGTGTTCATCGACGTCCAGCAGGTTCAACGCCAGATCGGCCACCGACTTGGTGATATGGCCCTTGGCACGGACTTCGGCAAAATCGCGCACCCGCCGCAGCAGGCGGTTGGCGATCCGCGGTGTACCGCGAGCGCGACGAGCGATTTCGAAAGACCCCTCCGGATCCAGCGGCAAACCGAGAATCGCCGCCGACCGACTGACGATCGTCGCCAGATCCGCCGTGCTGTAGAACTCAAGACGCTGGACGATACC
The DNA here is from genome assembly GCF_036346455.1 of Pseudomonas sp. AM14(2022). Classification (NCBI taxonomy): domain Bacteria; kingdom Pseudomonadati; phylum Pseudomonadota; class Gammaproteobacteria; order Pseudomonadales; family Pseudomonadaceae; genus Pseudomonas; species Pseudomonas sp. AM14(2022). The sequence continues at coordinate 10,941 of NZ_JAOTNY010000029.1, read as the reverse complement.
GAAGCGGTCACGCAACGGGTTGGTCAGCATGCCGGCACGGGTGGTGGCGCCAACGAGGGTGAACGGTGGCAGATCAAGCTTGATCGAGCGCGCCGCCGGCCCTTCGCCGATCATGATGTCGAGCTGGAAATCTTCCATCGCCGGATACAGCACTTCTTCAACGATGGGCGACAGTCGATGGATTTCGTCGATGAACAGCACGTCGTGCGGTTCCAGATTGGTCAGCAGTGCCGCCAGATCTCCCGGACGCTCGAGCACCGGACCGGACGTGCTTTTGATCGACACGCCCATTTCCTGGGCAATGATGTTGGCCAGCGTGGTTTTACCCAGACCCGGCGGGCCGAAGATCAACGTGTGATCCAGCGATTCATTGCGACCACGCGCCGCCTGGATGAACAGTTCCATCTGCTCGCGCACGGTCGGCTGGCCAATGTAGTCGGCCAGACTGACCGGGCGAATGGCCCGATCCTGGACTTCTTCGCGCTCGCGCGGGCTGTGCGCGGCGGCGATCAGACGATCAGCTTCAATCACTTAAATCATTCCCTTCAGGGCGCGGCGAATCAGGTCTTCACTGCTCAAATTCTTGTCCTTGATGGCGGTAATCGCCTTGCTCGCTTCCTGCGGCTTGTAGCCCAGGGAAATCAGCGCGCTGACCGCATCGTTTTCAGCGGTGTTGACCGGCGCCGGGCCGTCCGGCTGATTCGGCACCAGGGCGAACATGGCCGGCGAGGTTTCCCAGGCCTTGAAGCGATCCTTCAGTTCAACCAGCAGGCGCTCAGCGGTTTTCTTGCCGACCCCCGGGACCTTGGTCAGCGCCGAGGTGTCCTGGGATTGCACGCAGCGAATCAGTTCATCGACTTCCAGGCTCGACATCAAGGCCAAGGCCAGTTTCGGCCCGACACCATTGAGACGGATCAACTCGCGAAAAAAGTCTCGCTCACGCTTGCCGGCGAAACCATAGAGTAACTGCGCGTCTTCGCGTACGACCAAATGGGTGTGCAGCGTCAGCGGTTCACCGACCGACGGCAGACGATAAAGGGTGGTCATGGGCACTTCCAGCTCATACCCGAGGCCGTTTACATCCAGAATCAGGTGCGGCGGCTGTTTCTCAGCCAGGGTGCCGCGCAAGCGTCCAATCACGTTTCAGATCCTTGAGCGTTGGCCAGCCGTGGGCTGGCGACAGATGGAAGGCGGGAATCGGGCCGACGACCCAGGCGCGAAATCCGCATTCCGCAAAAATGATTGCTGATGCTATCAGAGACGCAGGCGCCCGCCACGACTGCGTGCGGTTCCCAGGCCATGCGGCAGCAGGCTGGAACGGGTGTGCGCGTGACAAATCGCGATGGCCAGGGCATCCGAGGCATCGATCTGCGGTTTGCTGGTCAGCTTGAGCATGTGCATGACCATCATCTGCACCTGTTCTTTATTGGCGGCGCCGGTGCCGACCACAGCTTGCTTGACCTGGGTGGCGGTGTACTCGGCAATCTCCAGGCACTCTTCAGCGCCAGCCACAATCGCCGCGCCACGAGCCTGCCCAAGTTTGAGCGCCGAGTCGGCGTTTTTCGCCATGAACACTTTTTCGATGCCCATGGTCACCGGGCCATAGGTCTGAATGATTTCACGCACGCCGCGATAAACGATCTGCAGCCGCTCATGCAACTCACCGGCGCCGGTACGGATGCAGCCCGAGGCCACATAGATGCAGCCGCCGCGGCCGGTATCGCGAACAATCCCGTAACCGGTGATGCGCGAGCCGGGGTCGATACCCAGAATTAAAGTCATAACGCCTGCGGAGTCGGTAAAAACAAGAAATTCATAACAGCGAATATCCAATGTGGGAGCGGGCTTGCTCGCGAAGGTGGTGTGTCATTCAGCATTGATGCTTGCTGATACGCCGCCTTCGCGAGCAAGCCCGCTCCCACATTGAAGCCTAGTCGCTCTTAACCGAGCTGAGCGGCCACATCTTCGGGAATGTCCGCGTTGGAGTAGACGTTCTGCACGTCATCCAGATCCTCGAGCATGTCGATCAGCTTGAGCACCTTCTCCGCGCCTTCCAGATCCAGTTCGGCACTGGTGGTCGGCTGCATGACGATTTCCGCGTCGTCACCCTTGAACCCGGCCGCTTCCAGCGCGTTACGCACCGCATAGAAGCTGGTGAACGAGGTGAACACATCGATCGAGCCGTCTTCATGGCTGACCACATCGTCGGCATCGGCTTCCAGCGCCGCTTCGGTCAGGGCGTCTTCGTCAACGCCCGGGGCGAAGCTGATCTGCCCTTTGCGTTCGAACAGATAGGCGACCGAACCGTCGGTGCCGAGGTTGCCGCCGCACTTGCTGAATGCATGGCGTACGGCCGCTGCGGTACGGTTGCGATTGTCGGTCATGCACTCGACCATCACCGCCACGCCGCCCGGGCCGTACCCCTCATAGGTCAGCTCTTCAACGTTGTCCGCTTCGGTCGCACCGGCACCACGGGCCACGGCGCGGTCGATGATGTCACGGCTCATGTTCGCGCCGAGGGCCTTGTCCAGGGCCAGACGCAGACGCGGGTTGGAACCCGGATCACCGCCGCCCTGACGGGCCGCAACGGTCAGCTCACGGATCCACTTGGTGAAGATCTTGCCTCTCTTGGCATCCTGACGTTCTTTGCGGTGCTTGATGTTCGCCCACTTGGAATGACCTGCCATAACTCGCTCCGAATTCTCTTTGAAACGTTGCCCGCCCCGCTCACGCAGTGGCCAGCAAACAAAAAAATCTCGACCTGCTCTCTATAGAAAGAAAAAAGGCGCATCCGAAGATGCGCCTTCAGGCCCGTCTTACTCAGCCTTTGGCGTTTCGCGCAAACGAATGTGCAGCTCGCGCAGTGCCTTGGCATCCACCACACCCGGTGCTTGCGTCATGACGTCCGCAGCACTCTGGGTTTTCGGGAAAGCGATCACTTCACGGATCGACTGGGCGCCGGTCATCAGCATCACCAGACGATCCAGACCGAAGGCCAGACCACCGTGCGGCGGCGCACCATACTTCAGCGCGTCGAGCAGGAAGCCGAACTTCTCTTCCTGTTCCGCTTCATTGATACCCAGCAGGCGGAACACCGCTTGTTGCATTTCCTTGCGATGGATACGGATCGAACCGCCACCCAGCTCGGTACCGTTCAGCACCATGTCGTAGGCGCGTGACAGAGCGCCGGCCGGATTGGCTTCCAGCTCTTCAGGGGAGCACTTCGGTGCGGTGAACGGGTGGTGCAGCGCCGAGAAGCTGCCGTCGTCGTTTTCTTCGAACATCGGGAAGTCGACGACCCACATTGGCGCCCACTTGCAGGTCAGCAGATCGAGGTCGTGGCCGAGCTTGATACGCAGCGCACCCAGGGCTTCGCTGACGATCTTGGCCTTGTCGGCACCGAAGAACACGATGTCGCCGTCAACCGCGCCGACGCGATCGAGGATCACGTTGAGGTTGGCTTCAGGGATGTTCTTCACGATCGGCGATTGCAGACCTTCAACACCGGCAGCGCGCTCGTTGACCTTGATGTACGCCAGGCCCTTGGCACCGTAGATGCCGACGAACTTGGTGTAGTCGTCAATCTGCTTGCGCGGCATGCTCGCCCCGCCTGGAACGCGCAGTGCAGCGATACGGCATTTCGGATCGTTGGCCGGGCCGCTGAACACCTTGAATTCGACTTCTTTGAGTTGGTCGGCAACGTCGACCAGTTCCAGCGGGTTACGCAGGTCCGGCTTGTCGGAACCGTAACGACGCATGGCTTCTTCAAAGGTCATGTGCGGGAATTCGCCGAATTCCAGATCCAGCACTTCCTTGAACAGGTTGCGGATCATGCCTTCGGTCAGGCCCATGATGTCTTTTTCGTCGAGGAAGCTGGTCTCGATGTCGATCTGAGTGAACTCAGGCTGACGGTCGGCACGCAGGTCTTCGTCGCGGAAGCATTTGGCGATCTGGTAGTAACGGTCGAAACCGGCAACCATCAGCAGTTGCTTGAATAGCTGAGGCGATTGCGGCAGCGCGAAGAACGAACCGGCGTGAGTACGGCTCGGCACCAGGTAGTCGCGGGCGCCTTCCGGGGTAGCACGGGTCAGAATCGGTGTTTCGACGTCGAGGAAACCGTTCTCGTCGAGGAAGCGACGGATGCTGGTGGTCATGCGCGAACGCAGACGCAGCTTCTCGGCCATTTCCGGACGACGCAGGTCCAGGAAGCGGTAGCGCAGGCGGGTTTCTTCGCCGACGTCGGAGTATTCGTTGAGCGGGAACGGCGGGGTTTCCGACTCGTTCAGCACTTCCAGCTCGTAGCCCAACACTTCGATCATGCCCGACGCCATGTTGGCGTTGGTCGCACCGGCCGGACGCAGACGCACCTTACCGGTGATCTTCACGACGTATTCGCTGCGCACGCGATCGGCGGCGGCGAAGCTCTCGGCGCGATCCGGATCGAACACCACCTGAGCCAGACCATCACGATCACGGATATCGAGGAAAATCACCCCGCCGTGGTCGCGACGACGGTGAACCCATCCGCAAAGGGTAATTTCCTGGCCTTCCAGGCTTTCGTTCAGTTGGCCGCAATAATGGCTGCGCATCATGGTAGTGGTTTCGCTTCTCGTAATTCGAAATTCGGTGGAGATCCCGTCGCACTCAAGCACTGCGAAATCTCACGCGTGTCGTTCGACCTGGGCCTGAACCCTAGTCAGATTTGTCGCCACCGGCCAGATTCTTCTTGGCTCCGGTCTTGAAATCGGTTTCGTACCAACCGCTGCCGCTGAGGCGAAAACCCGGCATGGACAGCTGTTTCTTGAGCTCTGGCGCCTGACAGGCAGGGCAGTCGACCAGCGGTGCCTCGCTGATCTTTTGAATGGCTTCCAACTGATGACCACAGGAAGCACATTGATAATCGTACATCGGCATGGGGGTGTCTCGGCGATCAGATTGCCACCGCGCGCAGGGCTTTGCGGCGAAAGAGCGGGATTATATCCATTAAATGCGGGCTGTGCAGCCGTAAGACTGCACAGCCCGCCACGTCATTTCAAGTATTGCCCGTTCAGGGCATGACGGCCGCCGGAGTATCGCGCAGGCCATTCATCACGCACACCACCCGTACCAGACCACTGAAGTTTTTCACCCCGCCGTGGCGCAGGTGCACCTGGCGGTCCACATGGGACAGCAGCGTACTGACCGAGCAGCCATTGTGCCCAGCCATGTCACCGAGAATGTTCCAGTAAACCTGCTCGAGCCTCAAGCAAGTGGCAAAGCCGTTCAAACGCACTGATCTGGCCAGCGGCCGGATCAGCTCGAAATCGAAATCGCTGACAAACGGATCGACCTTCATTTCCCGTTGCGAACCGACATGCTCGCATCGCCTGTCTCCACCTACCATATCGCTGACACTCCTTTGTCATCGCTGCTTTTATAAAGACAACATCCTGTGCCTTCATAAAAACGCAGACGCAAAGTCAGCGCCAGATGACTAGTTGCCCAGCAGCGTAGGATAAGCCGACATCTTCAGTAAGATTTGAAACAGTATGCGGACATCCACACCTGCGGACGTCCGCGCACCGGACTATCAGGCCTCGAGCAACGCGCGCAACATCCACGCGGTCTTCTCATGCACCTGCATGCGCTGGGTCAGCAAGTCGGCCGTCGGCTCGTCACTGACCTTGTCCAACAACGGGAAGATGCCGCGAGCGGTGCGAGTGACCGCTTCCTGGCCGTCGACCAACTGCTTGATCATGTCCTCGGCACTTGGCACCCCGACTTCTTCTTTAATAGAGGAGAGACGCGCGTAAGTCGCGTAGGCACCCGGCGCAGGAAAACCCAGAGCGCGGATACGCTCGGCGATCAGATCCACCGCCAGCGCCAGCTCGTTGTATTGCTCTTCGAACATCAAATGCAGGGTCCTGAACATGGGACCTGTGACGTTCCAGTGGAAGTTATGGGTTTTCAGATACAGCACGTAGGTGTCCGACAGCAGCCGCGACAGCCCCTCGACGATGGACTTGCGGTCTTCTTCACTGATACCGATATCGATTGCCATGTTTACCCCCTAAGGCGATTGAATTCATCCAACAGGTGCAGACCCACTCTAGCAAGGCAGCCGCCACCTCGCAGCTGGCAATCTTCACTCGCCATGCGACAAATCGACCGGGCACGTGCCGCTGGCCGGGGTAATTTGAGTAGCTGCAGGCTTTGCTGTTAAATAGGCAGTGTGTCGCTACGCCCCATTTTTCGGGGGTGTCGCGCATAGGCTGATGCCGGGCACGTGTCCAACGCCTCTTTATTGTTCCGAAGCGAACCGTGCGCCTTCAGCTCTTCCTTGTGAGCCGTCATAACGTGAGCCAATCAAAATGTTGAAAATCGTCCACCTGCTAATGGGCGCAGCGGCCTTGCTGCTGTCGTTCATACCTAGCTTGAAATCCGAAGCCGTTCCTTACCTGCAACAACCCGATGCACTTTACCTGGCCTTTTTCGGCCTGCTGAATCTGGTCATCGCTCCAGTGATTCCTTACTGGAACAAAGGCCCGCGCCAGCATCTGCAAAATCTGGTCAGCGCTCTTCTCGTGCTGACTGTCGTCCTGCAAACCCTGACCCTGATCGCACCGATGCCAGTCATCGCCGGTCAACCGGCGGTGTTGTTCAGCCTGGTGATCGCTCTGGTTGCCGTGGTCCTGCATCTGGCCATCAGCTTCTACAAGTCTTCACCGGCCGCCGCACCGACTACCTATGACATGAGCAACCGCGATACCGGTACCGTCAAGTGGTTCAACACCTCCAAAGGCTTCGGCTTTATCTCCCGGGATTCCGGCGATGATATTTTCGTGCACTTTCGTGCAATCCGTGGCGAAGGCCATCGCGTACTGGTCGAAGGCCAGCGCGTGGAGTTCTCGGTGATGAATCGGGACAAAGGCCTGCAAGCCGAGGACGTGATCGCCGCCCTGCCGCGTCGCTGATCCAAGGCAATAAAAAACCGCGAACAGCCAGGCTGCTCGCGGTTTTTTTACGCCTGCATAAAGGTGTTGGCATCAGTAATGCGGTGGTGGCGCCTCTTCCTCGAAAGAATCGAACTGCCCGACCATCTCCTCCTGACGCTTGAGCAACCCCGCCATTTGCAACTGCAGGCGCTCGATCACCCGCTGCTGCGCCACCAGTTCGTCGTTCAACGCCTGAATGGTGTCATCCTGAAAAGCCAGACGGCTTTCCAGATCGGTGACGCGTTCTTCAAGGTTCATGGTTCAACCCTCCAGAAACGTGAAGTGTTCGGTCAGCACCAGACGCAGCCGCTCACGAATGCTCGCGACCTGCTCGGCGCTGTAGGGTTTGGCCGGGTGCTTGCCCCAGACCGGCGCCGGCCATGCCGCATCGTCACGCTTGCGCACGATCACATGCATATGCAACTGGCTGACAACGTTGCCCAGCGTCGCGACGTTCAGCTTGTCGGCATCGAACAAGTCCTTGAGCAACTCGGCCAGCGCCGTGGTTTCCTGCCACAACTGCTGCTGGTCGGCGACATCCAACTGAAACAACTCGCTGATATCGTCGCGACGAGGCACCAGGATGAACCACGGGTAATTGGCATCGTTGGACAGCAGCAGCCGGCAGAGCGGGAAATCGCCGATGGTCAGGGTGTCCTGTTGAAGTCGTGAATCTAAAGCAAACACTGCGTGCACTCCCGGCTGATCTACACAATTCAGCTTAGCGGCCATCCAGACAGGCAAGACGCCAAGCGACAGGCAGGCAGCATACCTGCGAATGCGCCGCGCTTCACGATGCAGTGCAGGGTCAGGCCACCACAGCCCTGCCAAGAGACATTCAAGAAGGTTGTGCACCATCCCGGAGCGTAAGCCGGCCTCGAACACGAGCAAATTCCCGAAACAACCTGAACCACCCGACTGCAGAAGCACCGCAAGCTGTATGAATCCAGTACAGCCTGTAAATTTTTTGCACCAAAACCGCACAGTGCGTCTACGCTCAGTGCGTCGGGCATCCGCCAAATACTCACTGACGGGGTGAACCGGTAACGTTTTTGGTTGTCATGGCCCCACGCAAACCTGACAACACGATGCAAAGGTATGCGTCAAGCCCCTGATACAAAAGGGCTTGAACCCCCGTTTTTATGCGGTTTTTACAGCGAAAGGCGGGTGTGCAGAAAAATAAACGTGGCAACCCTGCACTTTGTGCACGCTTGTTGCATTGAGACACGCATGGTCTATAAGCGCACCACGGGAAGTGGCAGCTTGAGACCAACCAAACACGGTGGCAGGGTTGCCCCAATGGAGATTCAAGTGTTTTGCCAGGGACTCTTTTTTACCGATGCAAAAAGGCCCAGAAACAGCGATAAAGTTGTCAGCCCGGCTGCATGGGTACTGTGAATTTGCGACATCGACCAAGCCATTTGCGACCTCGTCGTAAAGAACATGAAAGGTTGTATGTGCAAGTATCGCCAACAATGTCGGCGTGATATAAGTTTGCGCCGACACAAAAAGAAAGAGCCGCCCAGATAATAAAACAGGTGGGACGGCAGTACTCTTCTAAAACCAAAGGAGCAAATCACGATGCGCGTGATGAAGTGGAGCACAATCGCACTGGCAGTTGCAGCAGCAGCCAGTACTCAGTTGGCTACGGCCGCCCCGTTTGTTAGTGACCAGGCAGAAGCCAAAGGTTTCGTTGAAGATGCAAAACTCACCGAAACGTTGAAGAACTACTACTTCAACCGCGACAACAAGAACGGTGGCGCTGACCAGAAGGACTGGACCCAGGGTTTCCTGACCAATTTCAACTCCGGTTACACAAGGTACTGTCGGCGTAGGTATTGACGCTTTCGGCTACCTGGCTCTCAAACTGGACGGCGGTGACGGTACCTCCGGGTCGGGCAACATGAGCCGTAGCGATGTTGTCAATCCGAACAACGGCGCTCGCGACGTCAATGACAGCCAAGGCAAAGCCGGCGCTGCCATTAAATTCCGCATCTCCAAAACCGAACTGAAAGTCGGCGACCAGCAGCCAAGTACTGCTCCTGTGTTCGCAGTTGGCGGCTCCCGTATCATTCCGCAAACTGCCAGCGGCTTCCAGCTGCAGAGCAGCGAAGTCAAAGACCTTGACCTCGAAGCCGGTCACTTCTACTCGGCGACCAGCCAGGACAAAAACGCCCGTAACGGCGGCCTGTATGCGAACTACGCTGGCGTAGAAGCCAATTCGATCGACTATTTCGGCGGCAAATACGGCATCACCGACAACCTGAGCGCATCGCTCTACGGTGCCAAGCTGGAAGACGTCTGGAACCAGTACTACGCGAACGTGAACCTCACCACCCCATTCGGTGGCGACACTTCGCTGAACACTGACTTCAACATCTACCGCACCACCGATACCGGTGACAAGCTGGCAGGTGACATCAGCAACACTGCCTTCTCCCTGGCAACCGCGCTGTCGTTCCTGAAGGCACACACCTTCACCCTGGCCTTCCAGAAGGTTAACGGCGATACCCCGTTCGACTACGTCGGCGTGGGCAAGAACAACCGTGGCGGCGACTCGATCTTCCTCGCCAACTCCATCCAGTACTCTGACTTCAACGGTCCAGGCGAGAAATCCCTGCAAGCCCGTTACGACCTGAAAATGGCCGAGTACGGCGTACCTGGCCTGAGTTTCATGGTTCGTTACGTCAAAGGTTGGGATATCGACGGTACCGGTCTGGCTGCAAACAGCCAATACCGCACCAGCACTGGCGCACCGCTCTACGGTGAAGATGGCAAACACCACGAAACCAACTTCGAAGCCAAGTACGTTGTTCAGTCTGGCCCAGCGAAAGATCTGTCGTTCCGCATCCGTCAAGCCTGGCACACTGCCAACGCCGACCAGGGTGAAGGCGACGTTAAAGAGTTCCGCCTGATCACCGAATACCCACTGAACATCTTGTAATCGTCAGTGGTTAGTTTGGAAGCATAAAAAAAGGCCCATCTTCGGATGGGCCTTTTTATTGCCTGTCACTTGTAATAAATGCCTGACCAACAAGTCAGGCATTTAATTAGCAACCTATCATTGTGTTGCCGATTCCTGAACCACACGAATCACACGCTGTGGAAACGGAATATCAATACCGGCAGTCTTTAAACGATCACGCGACTGTTCGTTAAACATGAACATCACGTCCCAATAGTCTGCAGTTTTAACCCACACACGCAGGGAAACAGTGATCGAACTGTCACCCAACGTCGAAATGACCGCTTGTGGCGCAGGGTCCTGCAACACGCGCTCATCCTTGGCCAGATCCAGCAGCACCTGACGGGCCTTTTGCAGATCAGCTTCGTAATCCACACCCACGTCAAACACCACTTTGCGGGTTGGTTGACGGTTGGTGTTGGTGATGATGCCGTTCGACAGATTGCCGTTCGGGACGATGATGGTCTTGTTGTCACCGGTACGCAGCACGGTGTGGAAAATCTGGATGCTGTCGACAGTACCCGCCACACCTTGCGCTTCGATCCAGTCACCGATACGGAACGGACGGAACAACAGAATCAGCACGCCGCCGGCGAAGTTCGCCAGGCTGCCCTGCAACGCCAGACCGATGGCCAGGCCGGCAGCACCAATCGCGGCCACGAACGAGGTGGTTTCCACGCCGATCATCGAGGCCACGCTGACGATCAGCAGCACCTTGAGAATGATGTTCGCCAGACTGCTGATGAAGCCTTGCAGCGCCAGGTCGGCATTACGCAGCGCCAGCAGACCGCCGAGTTTTTGCGTGACCTTGTTGATCAGCCACCAGCCAATGGCCAGGGTAATCACCGCCAGCAGCACGCGGCTGCCGTATTCCATGATCATCGGAATCCACGCCTGGGACGCCTTGACCAGGTTGTCTACCTCAGCATTCAAATCCATCTTCCATCTCCTGATTTCCGGCTACCCGGGCTGTACACATATAAAAAGTGGGAGCGGGCTTGC
>NZ_JAOTNY010000028.1:0-22085 GCF_036346455.1 Pseudomonas sp. AM14(2022) | reverse complement strand
CTTGTGGGAGCGAGCTTGCTCGCGAATGCGGTGTGTCATTCGATAAAGATGTTGGCTGATCCGGCGCCTTCGCGAGCAAGCCCGCTCCCACAGGGGATGGCGGGGTGTCAGAGAGGGTTTCTTTTGCTGTCATGCCCCGGACTCCTGAATCGCCCGCACCACGGTGTCGAGGTTGCCGGTCATTTCCTTCTCATATTTGTCGGCGCTGTATTCGCCATAGGAAATGTGCGACAGCGGGTACAGCTTCACCCCGGACTCACGCTGGATGGTTTCGACGTAGGTCGAGGGAAAATCCATCTCCGAGAAGATCACCTTCACGTCGAGTTCGCGCAGTTGGTCGATGGTCTTTTTCAACTGGCTCGGGCTCGGTTCGATGCCGTGGGCCGGCTCGACCACGGCCGTCACTTCCAGGCCGAATTCGCGCAGCAGATAGTCATAAGCCGCATGCACCGTGGCCACGCGCAGTTCGGCGTTCGGTGCCTGGGTCAGTTTGGCCAGCGCATCGGCGCGCATCTGCCGCAGGCGTTTGCCGTAGGCGCGGGCGTTCTGGGTGTAGGTCCTGGCGTTGTCCGGATCGAGTTTGCCCAGCTCGCGGGCGATGTTGTTGACCTGGGCAATCGAGGCGCTGATCGACAGGAAGGTGTGCGGGTTGACCACTTTGCCGGCGCCGCGCGCAGCGGTACCGGTGGCCGCCAGCAGCGGCACGTTTTCGTTGGCTTCGATGGTCTTGATGTTCGGCGTTTCGCTGGCGGCGATCATGCGGTCGGCGAAGTCGTCATGACCGACCCCGTTGAGCACGATCACATCCAGCCCGCTGATGCGCTTGATGTCTTCGGCGCGTGGCTCATAGGCGTGCGGGTTGAAACCGGCGGGAATCAGCGGCACCACCTCGGCCTTGTCGCCGACGATATTCGCCACATAGCTGTAATACGGGTGCAGGGTGATGCCGATGCGCAGGCGTTTGCCCGGATCGGCGCTGGCCAGCGGGCTCAGCAGGCACGCGCACAGGCCTAACAGCAGGGTGCGCAGGAGGGGACGGCGAGTCAGGGAAGTAAGCATGGGCAAGCGGTCTTCTCTCGGGTGAAGGCGAAGGTTCAGTGGCGATGCTCGCGGGTCACACCGGCATCGAACTGCGCGACGATCTGTTTCCAGCCGGCGGCGGACAGCGCGGCGTCAGTCAGTTCGGTGGGCGTCTGCAGCTCGGCGGCGCGGTTGAGCCAGATGTCCGGCGCGGCACTGGCGTCGGCGCTCAGTAGCATCACGAACGAACCGGCGACGGCGGGCGCCTGGCTGTGGCCGAAATAGGCCGTGTCCGCCAGCAATTGCCAGGCATGCCCGCCACGGCTGACCGAACTGGCGTCCTGGGCGAACGGGGCGAAACCTTCTTCGGCCAGGGTCTGTGGCGTCGGCAGGCTTTGCTGTTCTGCACGCAGCAGGCGGATTTCATCGAGGGTCACCCGCAGGTCGGCGTAGATGCCTTGCTCGGCAGCGCTGAGGTCGCGCCGCGCATCGAGCTGATGGCTGGCGACCGGTTCCGGTTCATGGGACACCCCGCGCCACGCGACCACCGAGCCGGCGACGGCAAGGATCAGTAAACACAACAGCAGAACATTGAGGGTTTCATGCCCGGCACCGGCCGGGCGGACGACTTGGGTGGTGGGCGTGCTCATGGGGCCTCGATGTCGGCTTGGTCGATTTCCACAACGTGGCCGGGGCCGGCGTCGAACAGCACATAAAACTCGGCCGCCGGTTTCTTGAACGTCACGGTCGAGTCGGCACCGAGCTTGCCCGGCAGCAGAATGGTTTCGTCGTAACCGATCACATCGAGGGTCACCCCCGGCGCGCCGCTGCCGTCGGAGAAGCCGCCGGTGCATTTGATCTGCTCGGCATCGACGGCTTTGCATTCGCACATCGGGTTATGGGCCAGGGCGCCGGCGCTGAAACCTGCGCACAGCATCAGCAACGCGGCACGCAACCGCAGGCGGGAAGGGCGTTGAACGCGGTTCATGGTTTGGCTCCTTGTTGGTTCAGCCAGGCGAGGGTGGCGGGGGAGGCCTGGCTCAGGGGAATCGACGCCTGATGCATGCTGCCGTCCCAGCCTTCCATGGTGATCCACAGTTCGGCATCGGCTTTGGTCTTTTCCGCCACCGGCAATTGCGCGCCCATGCGATACGGCGTGCCAAAGAAAATCACCCCGGCGGCGCGCAGGCTGCGCGGTTTGCCGATGCGCAGGTAGGTGGCCTTGACCTGTTCGACACAGGCATCGCAGAGGGCGGCATTGAAGTCCTTCATGTAGCCGGCGGGGCCGCTCAGGCGCGGTGCTTCGTTACGCAGTTCGGCCAGGCGCAGGCTCCACGGGCCGACCTGGATTTCGCCGACCTCATGCTCACCGAGGCCGACGTCACCGCGAAACAGCGCGGCATCGGCGAAATACTTGGGCATGAAGCCCAACGGAATCAGCAGTAGCAGGGCGTTCAGATGAAAGCGCCATTTGTGCCAGAAGCGGCGCAGGGCGGACGGTTGGGCAGTGCGATTGGAAGGGCTCACAGGCTGACCTCCGCCGGTTCACGGCTGACACGTGGGCTGCGGGCCTTTTTATTTTCGCGCTTGAGGGCGTTGGCGGTGGCCAGCGCGGTGCGCTTGGTCCAGATCAACAGGCCGCTGAGGACCATCATGCTCAGCAGCAGGCCGAAGAAGAACCAGATCAGTTTGATCCACAGACCGCCGAAATCACCGGTGTGCAGCGGGCGCATCGACTCGGTGACGAACTCCAGCGAGGAACGGTCGGTCAGCAGTCGCGTGGCGGCCATCTCACCGTTGTACGGGTTGAGCGTGGCGGTCTGGAACATCAGCGGATACCAGCCGCGACCGCCAAGGCTCAGGTGGCTGTAGGCATTGCCCGGCAGGCTGACGAAGCTGACTTCCAGCCCGGGGATGTGCTGTTCGGCGATCTGTACCGCGCGATCGAGGCTGATCCGTGGGGGAGGACTGGCGTCGCTCGACATCGGTACGCTTTCCCGAGACATGGCGGGAATGATCGGTTCGCTGCTGATGGACACCTGGTTGTCGGCCAGAATGGCCTGGATCAAAAACCAGGTGCCGGTGATCGAGATCACCGCGATGAACCAGATCGACCAGATGCCGCTCAGTCGATGGAAGTCGCCCCAGAAGATCCGCGCACCGTGACGAAAACGCAGGGTGGGTTTGAAGAAACCTTTCCAGAAGCGCTTGTACACCACCAGCCCGGTCACCAGCGAAGCGAGCATTGGCAGACCGAGGAACGACACCAGGTACCAGCCCCAGCTGAAACCGTTGGTGAACGGCACCAGCCACCAGCCGTGCAGGGCGCGGGTGAACGCCTTGAAGTTGAAGTCCGGCGCCGGGCCCTGGATCACCCCGGTGTATGGGTTGACGTAGACCGTCTGCGAGCGGCCGTCGGGGTAGCTGACTTCGACGTCGAGGGCGAAGTGCGATTCGTCGGGGCGGCTGATGCTTTCCACCAGCGTCTGCGGTTCGGCCTGTTTGATCGCGGCCAGCACCTGATCGTAACTGAGCCGCGGCGCGTCGTCCGACGGCTGACTGGCGCGCATCTGCGGGTTGGCCAGCCAGACGATTTCCTGGCTGACCACCGCCAGCGTGCCGGTGACACACACGATCAGGACAAAAAACCAGATCGGCAGCGCGAGCCAGCTATGCACCAGGAACCACAGTTTGGAACGGGATTTCTTCGACATGATTGCGCGTCTTGATTTCGATGAAAGGGCACGCGGCTACGGGCTTCGCAGCGCGGGTGTCCGCAAAAGGCGCGGTCGTGGCTGTTGCCTGTGCGAACGGCCTGCATCTCTATAGGACGGATGAGCCGGACAAATCCCGAAAGGTGATATGAAAGCAAATGTTTCGCAATTCCCCCCCTGTGGGAGCGGGCTTGCTCGCGAATGCGGTAGATCATTCAACATTGATGTCGACTAACACGACGCCTTCGCGAGCAAGCCCGCTCCCACCGGGGCAATCATTGATCAGCCGATCAAACACGATTCATGAACGCCGCTCTCACTGCCTGCCAATTGATGCCATCAAAGCGCTCCCTATGATGGAAAGCACCGCATTCCCTTGAGCGAGCGCCCTGATGAGCCCCAGAACCCTCTACGACAAACACATCGATTCGCACACCGTGTGCCGCCTCGACGATCAGGGCCATGTGCTGTTGTACATCGATCGCCAAGTGATCAACGAATACACCAGCCCGCAGGCGTTCAGCGGTCTGCGTGCTGCCGGGCGCAAGGTCTGGCGGCCGGGTACGGCGTTGGCGGTGGTCGATCACGTCAACCCGACCACCCCCAAACGGGTGGCGGCGATGCCTGATGCCGGCGGTGCGCGGCAGGTGTCGTATCTGGCGGAGAACTGCCGGGACTTCGGCATCGAACTGCTGGACATTCTCGATAAACGTCAGGGCATCGAGCATGTGATCGCCCCGGAGCAGGGCTTCATTCTGCCGGGCATGGTCATCGCTGCCGGTGACAGCCACACCACCACGTACGGTGCGCTGGGGGCGTTCGGATTTGGCATTGGCACCTCGGAAATCGAGCACTTGCTGGCCTCGCAGACGCTGGTCTACAAACGCCTGAAAAGCCTGTGCGTGACGGTGGATGGCGAGTTGGCGCCGGGGCTGACGTCGAAGGACGTGATCATGGCGCTGATCGGCCGCATCGGTGCATCGGGCGCCACTGGCTATGCGATCGAGTTCTGCGGTTCGACCATTGATGCGCTGAGCGTCGAGGCGCGGATGACCATTTGCAACATGGCGGTCGAAGCCGGTGCACGCGGCGCCTTCATGGCACCGGACGAAAAAGTCTTTGCTTATCTCAACGGCAAACCCCGCGCACCGCAAGGCGAACTGTTAGCGCGCGGCGTGGAAAGATGGCGTGAACTGCGCAGCGATCCCGGCGCGGTGTTTGACCGCGAAATCCACCTCGATGCCAGTCTGCTGGAGCCGATGGTCACCTGGGGCACCAGCCCCGATCAGGCCGCGCCGATCGGTGCGCAGGTGCCGGACCCGCAACGCATCGACGATCCGATCCTGCGTCAGGACATGCGCCGCGCCCTCCAATACATGGGCCTGGAGCCGGGGATGGCGCTGCGCGATATCGTCATCAGCCACGCTTTTATCGGCTCCTGCACCAACGCGCGGATCGAGGATCTGCGTGACGCCGCCAGCGTGGTGCGCGGTCGGCGGGTGGCCGGGCATGTGCGGGCGATGATCGTCCCCGGCTCCAGCGAGGTCCGCGCTCAGGCTGAAGCCGAAGGGCTGGCGCAGATCTTCATCGACGCCGGGTTTGAATGGCGCCAGTCCGGCTGCTCGATGTGCCTGGCGATGAACGATGACGTGCTCGCGCCCGGCGACCGTTGCGCCTCCAGCACCAACCGCAATTTCGAAGGCCGGCAGGGCGCCGGGGCGCGCACCCACCTGATGAGCCCGGCGATGGTGGCTGCCGCCGCGATCAGTGGCCACCTCACCGACATCCGCCACTTTGGAGAACGCCCATGAGCCTGCAACCCTTCACGCAAGTCAGCGGCCGGGCCGCGCCGCTGCTCGCGGCCAACGTCGATACTGACGTGATCATGCCCAAGCAGTTTCTCAAGGGTATCGACCGTCAGGGGCTGGATCGTGGGTTGTTTTTTGATCTGCGCTTTCTTGCCGACGGCACGCCCAACCCGGAATTCGTGTTGAACCAACCGGCCTGGCAGGGCGCGAACTTTCTGGTGGTCGGGCCGAATTTCGGTTGCGGTTCCAGCCGCGAACACGCGGTGTGGGGGTTGCAGCAAATGGGCATTCGCGCGCTGATCGGCAGCCGTTTTGCCGGGATCTTCTACGACAACTGCCAGCGCAACGGGGTGTTGCTGATTACCCTGGACGAGGCACAGGTGCAGCGCATTGGCCGGTTGGTGAGTCAGCCTGAAACGGCACTGATCCATGTGGATCTTGAGGCGCAGCAGATACGTCTGGCGGACGGTGAAGTCATCGATTTCCAGATTGACGGCTTGCGCAAGACCGCACTGTTGCTGGGGCTGGATGCGATAGGCAGTACCTTGCAGCGGCGTGAGCAGATCGAGGCGTTCGAGCGCGAACATCTGGCCGCCAACCCATGGCTGACCTGACACCCAACTAGCCCTCTGTAGGAGTGAGCCTGCTCGCGATGGCGTCGTGTCAGTCGAAATAATCATTGGCTGAATGACCGCCATCGCGAGCAGGCTCACTCCTACAAGGGTTTGGTGTTGCACCCGCTATAGCGACAAATCCTTGAAATGCCCCTGCAAAAACTCCACACACGCCCGTAGCTTCCCGGAGTTGGCCAGCCGCGTCGGGTACACCGCCCAGACATTGGCGCTCTGGCTGTAATCGGCCAGCACCGGCAGCAGTCGGCCCTGTTCCAGCAACGGTTTCACATCCCACAACGAACGCAGCAACACGCCGCGTCCGTCGAGCGCCCATTGCAGGACAATCTCGCCGTTGTTGGAAGACAGCGGCCCACTGACCCGCACACTTTCCTGCGTGCCGTCGCGATCCAGATGCCAGACGCCGAAAGCGTTGTCGCGCTCCTTGATCACCAAGCAGTCATGTTGTTGCAGATCGTCCAGAGTCTGCGGTGTGCCGCGGCGCTCAAGGTATGCGGGCGCAGCGCACAGCACCCGGCGGTTACTCACCAGTTGCCGGCCGATGTGCTGACCGGGCAGGTCGTCGCCGACGCGGATTTCCAGATCGAAGCCTTCGTTGACGATGTCCACCGCGCGGTCGAACAGGTCCAGGCGAATCTGCAACTGCGGGTGAAGCTCGGCCAGCCGCGAAACCGCAGGCGCCACATGGTTGCGGCCGAAACCGAAACTGCTGCAGATGTGCAAACGCCCGCGTGGACTGTCGTGGGCGTCGGCGAGATCGTCATGCAGTTGTTGAAAATCATCGAGGATGCGCAAGGCCCAGCGCTGCACCCGCTCGCCGTCCTCGGTCAGCGACACGCGGCGACTGGTGCGGTGCAGCAGGCGAGTGCCGAGGGTCGATTCGAGAATCTGGATGCGTTTGCTGACGTAGGCCGGGGACAGGCCCAGTTCATCGGCGGCAGCGGCGAAACCGTTCTTGCGGATCACGGTCAGCAGCACGCGCAGGTCTTCGGGCAGGGGCACGGGGTCTTGGTTCTGGGACATGTGGGAACGAGCACTGGCGGCACAAGCCGCCAGCATAGCATCGGCGGTACAGGGCTCGATTCAGCGCAGGAAATCCAGCGCTTCGGCGAGCAACAGTTCCGGCACTTCTTCGGCCAGATAATGCCCGGCCGGCAGCGCCTTGCCACTGACGTTGGTCGCCACATGCTGCCATTCCTTGAGCGGGTCGAAGCAGCGCCCGACCGTGCCTTGCGCGCCCCACAACACCCGCAGCGGCAGGTCAAGATGATGGCCGGCAGCGATGTCGGCCCGGTCATGTTCCAGGTCGATGCTGGCGCTGGCGCGGTAGTCCTCGCAAATGCCTCGGGCGCTGCCGGGACGTTGCAGGCAACGCAGGTATTCGCTGAACGCTGGCTCGGTGAACGGCGCGAGTCCGGCGCTGCGGCTGCCCATCACGCTGCGCAGATAGGCTGCGGGATCGGCCTCGATCAGGGTTTCCGGCAACGGCGCCGGGCGGATCAGGAAGAACCAGTGCCAATAGGCGCGGGCGAACGCTTCGTTGGTCTGCGTGTACATGGCCAGGGTCGGGGCGATGTCCAGCAGCATCATCCGTTGCACCGCAGCGCGGTGGTCGAGGGCCAGGCGATGGCCGACCCGCGCGCCACGGTCGTGGGCCAGAATCGAAAACTGTTCGAAGCCCAGCGCCTGCATCAACTCGAGGTTGTCCCTGGCCATTTCGCGTTTTGAGTAATGGCGGTGTTGTTCATCGGCAACCGGTCGGGCGCTGTCGCCGTAGCCGCGCAGGTCGGCGGCGACCACGGTGAAATGCTCCGCCAACTGCTCGGCAATCTTGTGCCAGATCACGTGGGTCTGCGGGTGTCCGTGCAACAGCAACAGCCCCGGGCCGCTGCCGCCGAGGCGATAGGCGATGTCGACGCCGTTGACGTGGCGCTGGTCTTTGACGAATCCGGCAAACATCGGGCTGATCCTTGTTCAGGTGCGGGTGGGATGCATCCTGAAAGTGTTCGGCATTCGGGGCAAGGGTTGAAGCGTGGTGTGGTGGTTCATGAAATGTGATCTATCCGCATTGGCCTCATCGCGAGCAGGCTCACTCCTACAGTTGAAATGCGTTCCAATTGTAGGAGTGAGCCTGCTCGCGATAGGGCCAGCCAAAACCCTGAAAATCTCAACCCTGACTGAACATCTCCATCGCCCGCTGCTTGATCTGCTCTTCCGTCAGATCCTCCTTGCGCGTGGCGAGAAACCACAGGTGCCCATAGGGATCCTTCAGCGTCCCGCTACGATCGCCATAAAACTGATCCTTGACCTCCGACACCGCTTTCGCCCCGGCATCCAGCGCCCGTTGAAAGGACTTGTCGACATCGGTGACATACAGATGCAAACCGACCGACACGGCATTGTCCGGACCACTCAACGGCCCTTGATCGCACGGCGTGCCGAGCATGATCGCGCTGTCGCCAATACGCAGTTCGGCGTGGCCGACGCGCCCGTCTGGCATGTCCAGGCGCATGACCTGGGTCGCGCCAAAGGCTTTCTTGTAGAACTCGATGGCTTCGGCAGCCTTGAGGATGCCAAGGTACGGGGTAATGCTGTGATACCCCTCGGGAATGGGTTTGACGCTCATGACGTTCTCCCTGTTCTTTGTTTTCGGGGTGTGGCTCCACCGGATTTGTGGAAGATTCACTATAGAACTGTCTGCGCGGCCAGCATTTTTCCCCGACGAGCAGTCAGCCGAGGAAATGCGCCCCCGGCCCCTGATCACCGAGCACATCGCCTTGGTTGCGCAACGGGCAGGCCTCCATCGACAGACACCCGCAACCGATGCAACCGGTGAGCCGGTCGCGCAACAGCGTCAATTGGTTGATTCTCTCATCCAGCTCACGCCGCCATTGCTCGGACAGGACTTTCCAGTCCGCCGCTGTCGGAGCGCGATCATCCGGGAGCATTTTTAGCGCTTCGCCAATCTCCGCCAGCGGAATGCCCAGCCGTTGCGCGACCTTGATAAGCGCCACCCGGCGCAAGACCGCCCGTGGGTAACGGCGCTGATTGCCGGCATTGCGCTGGCTGGTGATCAGGCCTTTCGATTCATAAAAGTGCAGGGCAGTGACCGCGACTCCGCTGCGCGCGGCGACTTCGCCCACGGTGAGCTGTTTGTGCAGATTTTCCGGGGTGATCATTTTGCAAAAGGACTCTTGACCTTGACTTAACTAGAGGTTTTACCCTGCAAGCCTTCGAGTCGCAAGACTCGGCTTAATGATGAGTGGGGACTTCTCATGCAAACCTCGACGAAAAATCGCAGTTTTACCCAATTGATCGAATTCGAGATCGAGCCGCGCCAGCAACCGGCATTGGTCAGTGCGCTGTCGCAGCAGAGCGAACATCTGGCGCAGCGCTACGCAGGCTTCGTCAGCGCCAGCGTCCAGGTCAGCGACGACGGTCGGCGGGTGCTGAGCTTGCTCCAGTGGCAGAGCCGCGAGGCCGGGGAGGCGGCGTTCTGTCGCTTTGAAAGCGGCGAGCAGGATTTCTGGCAGCTGATCCGCGCCCATCAGGCGAAGACCGTGACCTTCAATTCATTTCAGGTGTTGAGCAGCATCGCCCGCAGTCATGACGATGCGCTGCACTGCAATCTGGTCGGCTAGATCGACAACTGGATCAGGCGTTCACCGTGCAGGTTCTCCGTGAGTCGCCGCTTGTTCACCGCCAGTTCGCCGATCTTGATCAGCCGCGTGCGGGTGACATTGCGGCTCAGACCGAGCAGCGCGGCGGTGTGCACCTGGTTGTAATGGCAGAAGCGATAGGCGGCGCGCAGCAGGGCGTCTTCGACCTTTTCGTGGAGGGCGCCGGCCTGTTGTTCGAAGAGCTTCTGAAAGGCTCGCTCCAGCAGCGCTTCCGGTGAGTCGTCGGCGTTCGACTGCTGATCGTCCGGGCGCTCGATGCGCAGGTTAGACAGGCGCAAATCGTCGCGTTCGATCACGCCGTTGCGGCAGATCAACAGGGTGTGATGGATGACGTTTTCCAGTTCGCGGATGTTCCCCGGCCAACTGTAGCTGCGCAGTTTCTGTTCGGCACCGGAGCTGATGCTGACCCGTCCGTAACCCAGGCGCTGGCTGTAGGCCTCGATGAAATGTCGGGTCAGCGGCAGGATATCGCCGGGCCGCTCGCGCAACGGGCTGAGCTCAAGATTGACCACGTTCAACCGGTAGAACAGGTCTTCGCGGAAGTTGCCGGCGTTGATCGCTTTCTCCAGTTGCACGTTGGTCGCGGCCAGCACGCGCACATCGATCGGAATGCTCTTGCGCGAGCCGAGGCGCACCACTTCGCGCTCCTGCAACACCCGCAGCAACTTGACCTGAATCGCCATCGGCAAATCGCCGATTTCGTCGAGGAACAAGGTGCCGCCATCCGCCTCTTCGAACCACCCGGCCTTGGCGCTGAGGGCGCCAGTGAAGGCGCCTTTTTCATGGCCGAACAGCTCGGCTTCCACCAGCGATTCGGAGAACGCACCGCAGTTGACCGCGACAAACGGCCGATGCCGGCGGTGGCTCAGATTGTGGATGTGCCGCGCCACCAGCTCTTTGCCGGTGCCGGTCTCGCCGATGATCAGCACGCTGGCTTCGCTCGGTGCGACCTGCTGCAGATGCGCCAGCAGGGCCTGGGACTTGGGGTCTTCGAAGACCTGTGCGGTGGCACGGATCGACGTCGCCAGAGCGGGTGAGGGCGGAAGGGTCAGCAGTTGCATGGGGCTCGCTCCATTAAAGGCAGGATCAGGAATAGAACGTTGGCACCGGCAGCGCCTGATTCAGCGCCCAGTCGCCCAACTCGTGAAGTTTGTAGTCGAGCGGGTCGTGCAGGGTCTGCGTGCGCAGGTTGCGCCAGTGCCGATCGAGACGCAGCGAAGCGTGGGTCGAGCGCGCGCCAGTGACTTCGAACAAACGGCTGCAAATATCCAGCCCCTGACGACTGGCGGCGACCTTGGCGGTGGCAATCGCTGTGGCCAGATGTCCGCGCTCTTCTGCGGTCAGGTTCGGGCCTTGGGCCCAGGCCTCGTCGAGCAGCGCGGCGGCCCGTTCGACCAGCAGGCGGATGCCTTCCAGCGCCACCCAGAACTCGCCGTAATGCGCGAGTACGTACGGGTCTTCACGCACATTGCGGGCGGCGGATTTGTGCCAGAGCCGGGTTTCGCTCAGCGTGTACTGGCGTGCTTCCTCAAAGGCACCTTCGGCGATCCCGAGGAACATGTGGGTGAAGGTCAGTTGCGCGATCAGCGGACGCAGGCAAGCGAACGGTGTGCTCAACGGACCGGGGTCAAGCAGCAGCTCGGATTCTTCGACCCGCACCCGTTCGAACGTGGCGCTGCCACTGTCGGTCTGGCGCTGGCCGATGTTGTTCCAGTCGTCGTGCAGGGTGATGCCGCTGCGACCGCTGGGGATCGCCGCGATCAGCAACTTGCCGCCGGCACTTTCGTCGACGGCCGAGGCGATCAGCATCTGTGAATCGCTGGCGCCGGAGCAGAAGCTTTTCTTCCCGGAAAACTCGCGCCAACCGCCGAGGTCCTTGACCACGGTGCGGGTGTCGAGCGGGTTGAGTGCGTTGCCCCAGAACCAGTTCTGCCGCGCGGTCTGTTCGAACCACGGCTGCCATTGTTCGGGCCGCGAGAACAGGCGAACGGTGGCGAGCATCAGG
The DNA here is from genome assembly GCF_036346455.1 of Pseudomonas sp. AM14(2022). Lineage (NCBI taxonomy): Bacteria > Pseudomonadati > Pseudomonadota > Gammaproteobacteria > Pseudomonadales > Pseudomonadaceae > Pseudomonas > Pseudomonas sp. AM14(2022). The sequence goes on along the minus strand of NZ_JAOTNY010000028.1, from coordinate 10,226 downwards.
TGATGAAAACCGAAGACGTGGGCGATGGAACTGTCGACCTTGGCGAACTCGCGCACGATCTGCAGGGTTTCGCTCCATGTCGCGCCGAGGCCGCCGTAGCGGGTGGGAATGCTCAGGGCCAGCAGGCCGCTGTCGCGCAGGGCATCGCGCTCGGCCTTCGGCGTACCGCCGCGCTCGTCACGCTCGACGGCGGTGACGGCGAATTCGGCGGCCAGTTGGCGCGCGGTCTGCAGCGGGGAGAGCAGGGTGCTTTGTGGTTTGGCGGTCACGCGGTGTTCCTCATCAAATCGACGCGATTCTCTGTAGGAGTGAGCCTGCTCGCGATGTGGTCAGCACAGTCGACATCACCGTCGCAGACACACCGCTTTCGCGAGCAGGCTCACTCCTACAGGGGGCGTTTTAGGCCTTGGCTTGGGTGGGCAACACATCGTTGGCAATCATTTCGCCAAACGGCCCGGTGAGGTTGGTGACGCCGCGTCCAGCCAGGCTTGCATACGGCTCGGGCAGCAACGGGAACACCAGTTCGGCAAAGCGGTAGGCCTCTTCCAGGTGCGGATAACCGGAAAAGATGAAGCTCTCGATGCCGAGGTCGGCGTACTCCTTGATCCGCGCGGCCACTTGCTGCGGATCGCCCACCAGCGCGGTACCGGCGCCGCCGCGTACCAGACCGACGCCGGCCCACAGGTTGGGGGAGATTTCCAGGTTGTCGCGACGCCCGTCGTGCAACGCCGCCATGCGCCGCTGGCCTTCAGAGTCGAAGCGCGAGAAGGATTTCTGCGCGGCTTCGATGGTCTCGTCGCTGATGTGCTTGATCAGTTTGTCCGCAGCTTTCCACGCCTCTTCGGCGGTCTCGCGAACGATGACGTGCAGGCGAATACCGAACTTCACCTTGCGTCCATGGCGAGCGGCACGTTCACGTACATCGGCGAGTTTTTCGGCAACGGCGGCGGGCGGTTCGCCCCAGGTCAGGTACACGTCGACTTGCTCGGCAGCGAGGTCATGCGCCGCGTCGGACGAGCCGCCGAAATACAGCGGCGGATACGGTTTCTGCACTGGCGGATAAAGGGCTTTGGCGTTCTGTACTTTCAGGTGTTTGCCTTCGAAATCCACCGATTCGCCTTGCAACACCCGGCGCCAGATCCTGAGGAATTCGTCGGTGACTTCGTAGCGTTCGCTGTGGCTCAGGAAGCTGCCGTCGCCACGGTTTTCGTCGGGGTCGCCGCCGGTCACCACGTTGATCAGCAGACGACCGTTGGACAGTCGATCGAGCGTCGCCGCCATGCGCGCCGAAACGGTGGGCGAAATGATCCCCGGGCGGATCGCTACCAGATAACGCAGGCGTTCGGTCAACGGCACCAGCGCCGAGGCGATCACCCACGAGTCTTCGCAGGAGCGCCCGGTGGGAATCAGCACGCCGTGATAGCCGAGGCTGTCGGCGGCTTGCGCCACTTGTTTCAGATAATTCAGGGTGACCGGGCGCGCGCCTTGGGTGGTGCCCAGGTAATGGCCGTCGCCGTGGGTCGGCAGGAACCAGAAAACATCCATGCACAGCTCCTTACGCGATTTTCAGCAACGGTTTGATTTGTGTGCCGAACAGTGGCGCGGCGCGTTCGGCGGCCAGACGGATCCGCGCTTTCAGCGGCTCGCTGGTGATCTGGTAGTCGGCGAAATCGGCTTCGGTGGCGTACACCCCGATCGGCAGGGTCACGGCCTGGAAGAAACTGAACAGCGGCCGCAACTGGTGATCGAGCACCAGCGCATGGCGCTCGCTGCCACCGGTGGCGGCGAGCAGCACCGGGGTGTCGATCAGCGCGTTGAGGTCGATCAGGTCGAACAGATGCTTGAGCAGGCCCGGGTAGGAACCGCGATACACCGGCGCGGCGACGATCAGCAGATCGGCCTGTTCGATGGCTTGCAGTTCGGCTTCGACCTCGGCGCTCAGCTCCTGACGCGACAGGGCAGCACCCAACGGCCGGGCGATATCACCGAGTTCGATCAGATGACTCTCGACCGGCAAGTGTTCGGCCAGTTCGGCCAACAGCGCTTGGGTCAGCACCAGCGTGCGCGATGGACGCCAGGTGCCGCCGGAGAGGGCGACGACTTTCAGGGGACGCGACATGATCAGTTCCTTTTTATCAACAGTTGCTCAGCGAGCAGTGAGTAAGTGCCAAGGCTTGAGCAAGCGCTGTACCAATTCCTGAGAGCCCCGGTTTACTTGGGCCTTAGCGCTATGGCGTGAGTCGGTTGTGCAGATATCAGGCGGGTTTGTTGATCTGCTGTTGCCTGGGCAACAGTTGCTGGAGCAACAGTTGTTCGCCGTGTGCAGGGATTTATAGCGGCTGCTGTTTATTCCGTAAAAGAACGTTAATCGATATTTATAGATCGTTAAGATATATGTCGCCGATCAAGCTCAAATCCTGATAGCCACTATTGAGAGCGTTGATTTTTGCCCGGAGAGGCGCGGGCGTAGCCTTTGTCCATCGACTACCACCGCTCGCCAGGACGCTCCCCATGAATCGTTTACTGACTGTTTCGCTGCTGCTCGCTGTCTCCGTACTCGCCGGTTGCGCGACCCACATTTCCCCCGAACAACGGCCATACACCGCCGAAGAAACCCGCGAACTGGCAATGGAAGCGCTGAACCGCAGCGGCTTGTCTTTCGACGAATATCACGCGAAGAAAGCCGCACTGCTGGGCGAGTCGCAATTCGACAAGAAAGCTGAAATGAGCGCCGGGCGTGCGATACAGCTGCACGGTCGTCCTAGTTAATCGAAAACTGTACTGCTCGAATTTTCACGTAACTGTCCGTGGGTTCGTGGGCCGCCGTGCGATAGGGTCAACACCTGAATGACCCCTGACGGATTGCTCCCATGACCCTCTCGCTCGACCTGCTGTTGGGCTTTGCCCTGTTTGCCCTTGTCACCTCGATTACACCGGGGCCGAACAACACCATGTTGCTGGCGTCGGGCGTGAACTTCGGCTTCAACCGCACCATTCCTCACATGCTCGGCATCACCTGCGGTTTCTTCGTATTGGTGGTCGCGGTGGGCTTTGGCCTGGGCGCGGTGTTCCAGACTTACCCGATTCTCTACACGGTGCTGCGCTATCTCGGCGCTGCATATCTGTTGTACCTGGCGTGGAAAATCGCCCACTCGGGCCCGGTCGGCGAGGGCGTCGAAGGTGAGGCCAAGCCGATCAGTTATCTCGGTGCCGCCGCGTTTCAGTGGGTCAATCCCAAGGCCTGGATCATGGCCATCGGTGCCATCAGCACCTACACGCCGATGCAGGGTTATTTCACCAATGTGGTGGTGATCGCCGCGGTGTTCGCCATCATCAACCTGCCCAGCGTCGGTGTCTGGGCAGCGTGCGGCACGTTGTTGCGCAACGTGCTGAAGGATCCGCGCTGGTTGCGCGTGTTCAACTGGGGCATGGCGGCGCTGTTGGTGATTTCGCTGTACCCGCTGCTTCTCGAAAGCTTTCACTGACGCATTGCTTCAACCGCCGGCCCGATGCCTGTTAAGCTCGGCTTCAGGAGCGTTCCTACGCACTTTTAAATGAAGTTGTTCTTCTTTAACGGCATCCGATCAGGTATTGATGACGGTCTCGAACCCAGGCGCAGCTCACAAGGCTGCGCTGTGCCGTTTGCAGACACGAGCCTCCTGATCCCGGAACACGCTCTGCGAGTCTTTTATGAATAAACGTCCGTTGTATTTCGATTACGCCGCCACCACCCCGGTGGACGAGCGGGTCATCCAGGTGATGATCGATTGTCTGGGTTTTCACGGTAACTTCGGCAACCCGGCGTCCAGCTCCCACGCCTTCGGCCAGCAGGCCCGGCACACGGTCGAGCAGGCCCGTCGGCAAGTCGCCGAACTGGTCGGCGCCGAGGCCACGCAGATCGTCTGGACCTCCGGCGCCACCGAATCCAACAACCTTGCCCTCAAGGGCGTGGCCCAGGCACGCGGGGTTGTCGGTGGCCACATCATTACCAGCCAGATCGAACACAAAGCCATTCTCGATACCGCCCGGCAATTGCAGGATGCCGGCGTCGCGGTGACCTATCTGGTACCGGACGCCGAAGGCCTGATCACCCCGCAGGCGGTCAGCGAAGCCATGCGCGACGACACCTTTCTGGTGTCGCTGATGCTGGTCAACAACGAACTCGGCACCCTCAACGATATCCCGGCGATCGGTGAAGTCGTGCGCGGCCGTGGCGCGTTGTTCCATGTCGATGCCGCGCAGGGCGCCGGCAAAGTGGCGATCGATCTGCAGCAGTGGCCAGTGGACTTGATGTCGTTTTCGGCGCACAAGCTTTACGGTCCCAAGGGGATCGGCGCGTTGTATGTCGGCCCACGCGCGCAGCAGCGCTTGCAGGCGCAGATTCATGGCGGCGGCCACGAAGGCGGGCTGCGCTCCGGGACCCTGGCGACGCATCAGATCGCCGGCATGGGCGCGGCATTCGCCTTGGCGGCTGCCGAATTCGATGCCGAGAAAAAGTCCATCGTGGCGCTGCGTGAACGGCTGCTCGAACAGTTGCTGAGTCTGCCGGGCGTACGTCTCAACGGCAGCGCCAGCCAGCGCATCGCGCACACGTTGAGCCTGACCTTCAGCGAAGGTGAATTCAACAGTGCGGCCTTGAGCCAGTCGATCGCCTTTTCCGCGACCTCGGCCTGCAACTCGGCGAGCAACACGCCTTCTCACGTGCTGCTGGCACTGGGGCACGACGCCCGGCTGGCCGGGCGCACCATTCGCCTGAGCCTCGGCCGTTTCACCACCGCCGCCGATGTCGATCAGGCGGCAGAACTGATCAAAGGCGCCTGCGCCAGTGCCCCGGCATTCTGGGCGACAGGGCTTTAACCAGCCGGTTTCACGGCTACGAACAATAACGATGAAGTGATTGGCAGGAGACATGATGAGTACCCAGACTTTGACCGAAGGAACGGTTCCCCAGCGCCTGGCGCACACCCGTGAATTGATGCGCCGTGAAGGCATTCATGCGTTGCTGGTGCCATCGGCCGACCCGCATCTGTCGGAATACCTGCCGGGCTACTGGCAAGGGCGGCAATGGCTGTCGGGCTTTCATGGTTCGGTCGGCACTTTGATCGTTACCGCTGATTTCGCCGGGGTCTGGGCCGACAGTCGCTATTGGGAACAGGCGACCAAGGAACTCAAGGGCAGCGGCATCGAACTGGTCAAGCTGCAACCGGGTCAGCCGAGCCCGCTGGACTGGCTGGCAGAGCAGACACCCGAAGGGGGCGTGGTGGCGGTCGACGGTGCGGTGATGGCCGTGGCTTCGGCGCGTACCCTGAGCAGCAAGCTCGAAGCCCGCGGCGCGCGTCTGCGCACGGACATCGACCTGTTGAATGAAGTCTGGGCGGACCGCCCGAGCCTGCCGAACGCGCCGATCTATCAACATCTGCCACCGCAAGCGACGGTCAGCCGTGGCGAGAAGCTCGCCAAACTGCGTGAGACCCTGCAGGAGCGTGGCGCCGATTGGCACTTCATCGCCACTCTCGACGACATCGCCTGGCTGTTCAACCTGCGCGGCGGCGACGTGTCGTTCAACCCGGTGTTTGTTTCTTTTGCGTTGATCAATCAACAGCAGGCCACGCTGTTTGTGGCCTTGAGCAAAGTCGATGCCGAGCTGCGTGCAGTGCTGGAACAGGACGGCGTGACTCTGCGCGATTACCGCGAGGTCGCCGACGCCTTGCGCGCCGTACCGGGTGGTGCGAGTCTGCTGGTGGATCCGGCTCGAGTGACCAGCGGTTTGCTGGATAACCTCGACAGCGCGGTGAAACTGGTCGAAGGCCTGAACCCGACTACTCTCGCCAAATCGCAAAAGAGCGAAGCTGATGCGCAACATATCCGCAAGGCCATGGAGCAGGATGGCGCGGCCTTGTGCGAATTCTTCGCCTGGCTGGAATCGGCCTGGGGCCGTGAACGCATCACCGAACTGACCATCGACGAAAAACTCACCGCTGCCCGCGAGCGCCGTCCGGATTACGTGTCGCTGAGCTTCAACACGATTGCCGCGTTTAACGCCAATGGCGCGATGCCGCACTATCACGCCACCGAAGAAGAACACGCGGTGATCGAGGGTGACGGCTTGCTGCTGATCGACTCGGGCGGCCAGTACCTGGGTGGCACCACCGACATCACCCGAATGGTCCCGGTCGGAACCCCGACGGACGAGCAGAAGCGTGATTGCACTCGCGTACTCAAAGGCGTTATCGCGCTGTCGCGGGCGCAGTTCCCGAAAGGCATTCTCTCGCCGTTGCTCGATGCCATCGCCCGCGCACCGATCTGGGCGGAAAACGTGGATTACGGTCACGGCACCGGTCATGGGGTCGGCTATTTCCTCAACGTGCACGAAGGCCCGCAGGTGATCGCCTATCAGGCAGCACCGGCACCGCAAACGGCGATGCAACCGGGGATGATCACCTCGATTGAACCGGGCACCTATCGTCCGGGTCGTTGGGGCGTGCGCATCGAGAACCTGGCGATGAACCGCGAGGCGGGGAGCAGCGAGTTCGGTGATTTCCTCAAGTTTGAAACCTTGACCCTCTGCCCGATCGACACGCGCTGCCTGGAGCCGTCCTTGCTCACGCAGGAAGAAAAGGAGTGGTTCAACGCCTACCATGCTGAAGTGCGTGAGCGTCTGAGTCCGTTGCTTGAGGGGGCCGCGCTGGAGTGGCTGAACACGCGCACTGCGGCGATCTGAATGGCTGAAACCCGGGCGCTGTTGGCAGCGTCCGGGTTCTGAGGTTTTTCTAAGCCTGACGCAGGGCCTCTTCGACGAAGTCGAGGCGGTCCTGTCCAAAGAACATCTGGTTGCCGATAAACATGCTCGGCGCGCCAAACACCCCGCGTTTAATGGCTGTTTCAGTGTTGTCCTTCAGGGCTGCCTTGACTGTCTCGTCGTTGGTCAGGGCCAGGACTTCATTGGGATCGAATCCGTGTTCGCTCAAAACCGCAGCGACAGTCTCCGGCTCATCGAGAGGGCGTCCCTCCACCCACAATGCCTTGAACAGACAATCGATAAATGCGTGAAAGCGTTCCGGTTGGCGCAGTTGTATGCCGGTGACCGCGCGCATCAGCATCAGCGTGTTGATCGGAAAATGCGGATTGAATTTCAGCGGCACGCCATAACGTTTGGCGTAGCGATCCAGATCCTGAAACATGTAACGGCCCTTCGCCGGAATCATTGCCGGTGATGCGTTGCCGGTCGCCTTGAACACGCCGCCCAGCAGCATCGGGATATAGATCAGCTCGCTTTGAGTTGCGGCACATATTTTCGGTAATTGGGTGTAAGCCAGGTAGGTGGCAGGGCTGCCGAGGTCGAAATAGAACTCCACGGTTTTCGTCATCTTCGCTGCTCTCTGATTATTGTTATGGAGGAGGCGGGGCTTACCAGCGTTCGTTCCACGGGCGCAGATCCAGCTCGAAGGTCCAGGCATCCCGTGGCTGACTGTGCAGATACCAATAGTTTTCGGCGATGTGTTCGGGATTGAGAATACCGTCCTGATCCTTGGTCGCGTACTTCTCGGGGAAACTTTTGCGGATGAAGTCGGTATCGATGGCGCCATCGACCACCACGTGCGCGACGTGGATGTTCATCGGCCCCAGCTCGCGCGCCATGCTTTGTGCCAGTGCGCGGATACCGTGTTTGGCCCCGGCAAACGCGGCGAATCCGGAAGCACCGCGCAGTCCGGCGGTGGCGCCAGTGAACAGAATGGTGCCGCGTTGGCGGGTGACCATGCGCTTGGCCACTTCGCGGGCATTGAGAAAGCCCGAGAAACAGGCCATTTCCCAGATCTTGAAATATTTGCGCGCAGTTTCTTCGAGAATGCTGCAAGGCACGTTGGCACCAATGTTGAAGACAAACGCCTCGATCGGGCCGAGGCGGGTTTCAATCTCTTCAATCAACGCAATCACGTCTTCTTCCTTGCGCGCATCGCAGGCAAAGCCGTGAGCTTCGCCACCCTCGGCCTTAATCGCCTCGACCAGCGGCTGTAATTTGTCGGCGCTGCGCCGGGTGACGCAAGCGATAAAACCTTCTCTGGCAAAGCGCTTGGCAATCGCTCCGCCAGTGGCATCGCCCGCACCCACCACCAACACGACCTTCTTGTTATTCATGGGTAGATCCCTTTAGTAAACGATCGTTAAGTGAACGAACGTTATGCTAGGATCCGGACAACGTCAAGGCGGTCGATCAAGAGGGCAAGCACATGCGGTATTCCGCCGGTCATAAGCTGGAAACCCGAGAAAAGCTGCTGAACAGCAGCGCGCTGTCAGCCAAGCGTTCGGGCTTTTCCACAGTCGGTGTCGATGGTTTGATGAAGGCTATCGGCCTCAGTGGCGCAGCGTTTTATAGCCACTTTTCGTCGAAAAACGAGCTGTTCACGGCGATCGTCGAGCGTGAACTGTGTCAGAGCCTGGAGCGACTGGGAGGGCAGGGGGCGCAGGATCGTGAGCGGCTGGAACGCTGTCTGAAACAGTACCTGAGCATGGCTCACGTGGAGCAGCCTGAATCGGGCTGCGCCTTGCCGACACTGGGTGCGGAAATTGCCCGTTCAGATGATCAGGTTCGCGAGCAGGCAGAGTTGTGGATTTGTCGGTTGCACGCCAGTTGGGCGCAGATTCTGGAAAGCGACAGCCTGGCGTGGGCGATTCTGTCGCAATGCGTCGGAGCGTTGGTAGTGGCGCGGATGCTGGTGACGCCGGAGATTCAACGGACGGTTTTGAAATCCAGTCATGAGGAAATCGGGCGTCAGCTGGCTGCTCGACAAGGCGAGCAGCCAGCATGATTCATTTGCAGATGACGATCATGCTGCGGCTGGTATAACCGGCCGGATTAAGACCGAACGGGTAATCGCCGGGTTCTTCCACGGCGTCCCCTGATTTGGCGATGACTTTGTAGCCCTTTGGGGCGCAGGCATTGGCGGCGCTGGTGTAGCACTTGTCCCAAGAGGACGACAGCCCGGAACAGTTGATGTGCAGCCCTTTTTTACCGTGCTTCACTTGGGTCTTGGCGGTGGCTGCGCACCCCGCTACTGCCAATACAGCGATCAGTATCAAAATTCGTTTCATTACCGTCCTTATGGTAGCCACGAGTCTGGCGCTCGGGTCTGCCTGTATTCGCCTGCGCTTTAAGCGGTTCGATATCCCTGTCCGAAAAAATCCATGCCTGGCACTGAGTTAAGGGGCCTAAACATGGCCTAAATGAACGCCAATTGCCAGACCTTCGTCAAATCCTGTTTCAATCTGCCGCTACAACGGGTTTGGCGCTACTGCCCATGGTCATGGTTGCCCCGACGGAGGCCAGAATAATGCACAAGATCGCCATCCATTGTGACAGCGTGAGGTACTCCTGCAGGAATAGCAGCCCGGACAACGCGCCAAAGGCTGGTTCGATGCTCATCAACGTCCCAAAGGTGCGGGCTGGTATGCGGGTGAGGGCGACCATCTCCAGCGTGTAGGGCAAAGCAGTCGAGAGGATGGCGACGCCGATGGCCACCGGGATCAGCGACGGGGTGAGCAATGCCGCGCCGGCATGCACGATGCCGATCGGGGCGACAAACAGTGCGGCAATCATCACGCCCAGCGCCGCGGTCGTCACGCCGTTGTCGGCGCCAGCCTTTTGGCCGAACAGAATGTACAGCGCCCAGCACACGCCGGCCCCCAAGGCGTAACCGGCGCCCATTAGATCAATCCCCGTGGATGTCGCTCCTGTCGGGATCAACAGCAGCAGGCCAACTGCCGCCAGAGCAATCCAGAGAAAGTCGATAGCGCGGCGGGAGGCGTAGATGGCGACGGCCAACGGACCCGTGAATTCAAGCGCGACTGCAATGCCAAGTGGCACGGTGCGCAATGACATATAGAAGAGGAAGTTCATGCCGCCCAGCGCCATTCCGTAAACGATCACCGTGCGCAGGGACTGAGCTGTCAGCCTGGCGCGCCACGGACGCAGTAGTAACAGCATGATTACGCTGGCAAAGACCAGGCGCAGGGTGGTCGTCCCCTGAGCGCCAACCACCGGGAACATGCTCTTGGCCAGAGAGGCGCCAGACTGAATGGATGCCATGGCTATTAATAAGAGGCCAACCGGGAACAGCATTGAGGCCAGAGAGCGAGGTTGGTCAGTCATTGCGAGGCATCATCCGAAGGTGAGAGCAGGGTGTTGTTTTAAGTGTTGGGCAATATACTGCGCATTCGCTGACGTTGCA
>NZ_JAOTNY010000027.1:0-32938 GCF_036346455.1 Pseudomonas sp. AM14(2022) | reverse complement strand
GCGCAGGGTGCCCCAGCCCTGATGCTCGGTGATCAGCCGATCCTGCCGGTCGTATTCAAAGGCCAGCGGATGTTGCTGGCCGTCATCGACCCCGGTCAAACGGCCCAGGCGGTCATAGGTGTAAGCCACCTCAACCCCGTCGGGCAGGGTTTTCAGCAGCAGACGCCCGGCCGCATCACGCGCATAGGTGGTGACCAGCGTCGAGCCGTCATCACCGAACTCGGTCTTCTCCAGCAGGTGCCCGTTGCGGTCGTAGGCGTAGGCGGTGCGCCGGCCGTCGAAGCCGGTTTCCTGTCGGATCAATCCGGTTGGCGTGTAGTCCAGGCGGTACTTTTCCCCGGACTCGTTCTCGATTTCCGTGAGCAGCAATTGCGCATGGTCGTAGCGGTACTGCACCCGCGTGCCGTCGGGATTGATCTTGCGCGAGACGAGGTGCAGGTCGTCGTCATACTCGTAGCGGGTGATGTGCCCGAGTTCGTCGCGCTCGGCAGTGACCTGGCCGTAAGCGCCATAGCTGTAGGCACGGGTAGCGCCCGTAGGAAAGGTCGTCTGAATTAGTCGGCCAACCGCATCCCACTGCTGGCGGGTGATCGCGCCGTGTTCGTCGCAAGTGGTCGTCCGTCGCCCCAGCGCATCGTAGGAAAAGCGCCGCACACCACCGTCGGGCAGGGTTTCCTCGATCAGTTGCCCGAGGTCGTTCCACGACAACTTGTGCCGGCTGGTGTCCGGGTAGCGGATCGACAGCAACTGCCCGCGCGTGTCGTAGTAGTAATGGGTGACCTGACCGTCGGGATCGACCGCCTCGGTGACATCGCCCTCGGCGTTGCGCCGAAACGTCCACACTGCCTCGCCGCGAGAACGGCTGTGCAGGAAACCGTTGCGGTACTCGTAGGACGTTGGCTCATCGTCCGGCGGAAGCAGCGCGATCAGCCGTCCGACGTCGTCGTAGCGGTATTCGGTGACCGCGCCCAGCGGATCCTGCTCGGCGATCAGCCGGCCCTGATCGTCATAAACCTTGAGGTGCTCACCGCCATCGGCCTCGACCTTGCGCACCAGCCGTGCGCTGTCGTCGTGGACGTAGGTTTTTTCGCTGCCATCGACGTAGTGCACCGCGACGCTGCCGTCATCGGCCCAGACGTAACGGGTGTCCATCTGCGCGAACGACGCCCAGTGGCGCACGCAACGCGCCGACTTGCCCGAGCGTTCCCATTCCCAGAAAAAGCTCGCGCCACCGGTCAGCTGCCGCTGCAGGATGACGTGCTGATCGTCGTAGTCGTAACGCTCGCTGTCACCGACCGCGTTGGTCGCAGCCAACAACCGCTGACGGGCGTCGTAGCAATAACTGACCAGCGTTTGCTCGGTGCGCCAGCCATCAACCTCAAGCACCTGGTAATCAACCGCGACCAGATGCGCCCGGTCATAGCGCAATAACAGCGAGCGCCCGGCGCCATTGTCCAAGCGGAAAATCCGCTGCTGCTGATCGCGAGAAACGGTCAGCCGATTGCCATACGCATCACTGACCGCCACCAACCGCCCGGCACGAAAGTGATAAAACCGCGCCGCATCCCCCGCCAGCGCGAGGATCAGTTCCTCCGGCTCATCGCCGAGAAAAATCGCCGCCCGCGACAGACTGTTGTGAATCGCCGGCCGCTCAACGCTGGGCAACGGAAACCGCGTGCGGCGGTTCTCGTGATCGACCCAGACCACCGCCTCGCCATCAAACTCCAGCCGATGCGCCAGCGAATGGCTCCAGCCAAACCCCAGCCCGACATCGATTTCCACCGCGCTGGTGCGGTACAACCGGGTGAACTCGAACGGCAACACCCCATCGAGCGTGCCGTCGGTCAGGGTCAGCAGTTCTTCACCGGTGACCATCGACACCGGACAGCCGTTGGTGCAGGTCAGCGGCGCGCAGTCGGCGCTGTCGCCGTTGGGGTTTTGCGCTTGATCGGGAGCGTTATCGTGATGCTCGTTTTTCTGCAGGGCGGCATTGCGTTTCGCATCCCAGCGCAGTTGCATGCGGCCCTTTTTCACTCCGGCGGCAATGCCCCGCGCTGCGACAGTTTTGTATTGGTCAACGTAATGAATGAACGTGTTGACGATGCCGAACATCGCCTTGACCAGGCGTTTCACAACCGAGAGCAACTGGGCGGCGCGATCCGCCAGGCGTAGCGTCAGATAAGCGATCCCGGCGCCAGCCCCGACGAATGTCAACACAACGCCGATCAGCACATCGATCAGCACCTGCACGATCATCATCGACGCCGTTTCAGCGGTTTTGCCGGCGATCTGGCTGGGCGGCAGCATCTCCAGCCAGAGACTCGCCGCACGCAACAGCAAACACAGCGCCGCTTCATCGCTGACCAGCAACTGCAGCTTTTGCATGACATCCGGAGCTGATTCTGCGAGGCGGATCAGATCAGCCGCGCCGCTTCCCAGCCGCTCGGCAAATGCGCCTGGATCCTTGAGAATCTCCGACAGCATGCCGATGCTGTCCCATACCCCCTCGATCGCCGCCCAGCTCCCGGCGAGCATGCCGTTGCCCGCCGCAGTCGCCACCGACTGCGACCACTGCGGCTTGAACCCCTGCCACTCGCTGCGCAACCAGCCATCCAGCTCGCCGGTCAAGCCGTCGTAGGACTGGAACAGCGCCTCGATCTGCTCCGGGGTAACGTCGCTGTGCACCTGCACGCGATAGAACTTGCCTGGCGTACCGGCGAATGTTCCCCGGCCTTGCGCATCAAGTGCGACGGGGGAGGTTTGGCCATCATCCACCGCGACCACATCCACCACGATGTCGCCCAACGGAATGTCGTACACCGACTCGAATTTGCTCTCGATCGCCAGCACCCCGCTTTTCGGGCACTGCACGACGCCGGTGGCAAACTCACTGTCGCCCGTGCTGACCGCGGTGAGGCGATCACCAAAGCGGATAACCCGCTCCATGCCCATCAGCGACGGCAGGTCCGCCGCGTGGCTGACCTAGTCGACCGCTTTGCTGAACCAATGCTCAAGCTGCTGGCGATAGAGGCTGAGGGAGTCGGGGAAGCTGTCGAGTTCCTGCTCGATACGGCTGACGGCTTCCATCAGCGCACGCGACGATGCGGGGTGGAATGAAAAACCGGGTCAAACATGAGCGTTCCCTCGCGCAAAAATTAGGCGCGGGGACTTTGCGGGGGATCAATCAGGAAAGAAGTCAGGCGAGTAGGTGTTTGCTGTAGGACTAATCTGCAAAAGGCTGATTACTACAAAACGTATAGCGATAAACGCAAACGTGGCGTGAGGTTTCCCTCACGCCACGTTTATCGAGCGAAACAAAATGATTTACCGGGTTTAATCCCGAGCGCTCAACTCTTTGAGTTTGAGCTCGGCCAACGGGTGGCCGGCCTTGGCGGCCAGCGTCCACCAGCGTGCCGCTTCGGCCGGATCCGGCGCGTTGCTCGGCGTACCGGCCAAGCTGATCACGCCGACCTGATAAGCCGCTTTGCCATCACCGGCAAGCGCCGCCAGACGCAACAGCCGCACACCCTCTTCGCGGGCACCCAGGCCAACCCCGCGAAACGTCAGAATGTGCCCATAAAAGCTTTGCGCGCCGACATCGCCAAGATTGGCCATGCGCGCAAACTGCCCTTCGAGCCAGCGCCAGCCCCTGGGCTGGCGGACAAACCACGACCAGTGAAACAGCCTGCGGGCCAACCAGTAACTGGCCGACGCCTTGAGTCGTAAGAACACTCAGGCCTCCGCCGATTCCGGGTACTCGTATTCGAACACCCTGACCACTTCCGACGCATGCCAGGAGGCAGCCGCGACGCCATCGGAGGGCCCGGAGAAGCGTCCCAGGCGCTCGACACATTCAAAAAAACCGGTACGTGGCAAACGGCTGGCACCCTGGCTGATCACCAGCGAACTGCGCAACGGCTGTTCAGCCTTGGCGTCCAGCGCGGCCAGATGCTCAAGTGCCGCGGTCAGCGTCTGCATCGCCGGCGTCGGCAGTTGCAAACGTTCGAGCAAGGCTCGATAGGTCAACAGATGGCGCTGCCTGCGCGCTTGATCCAGCTCCCCGAGCAATCCGTCCCAATGTTGACGACTGATGCGTACGCTCACGATTCATCCCTCCAACCCGGCACCGTCAGTTCCCAGGCCAGGCTGCGACGAATCGCGGCGTCAGGTTGACGCTCGCCGCTTTCGATCATGGCCAGATAAGACGGGCTGATGCCTACCGTGCGGGCCAGCGCCTCGATGGCGATGCCCTTCCCTTCGCGCAAACTGCGTAGTTGATCCAGACCTGGAAGAATCGGGTCTGGCGTTGCGGCGGCCGGCGCTAGCGCCTGCTGCTGCGGTGTTTCGTTGATGCCTGCTGCTTTCAGTAGAGCCTGATACTGAACCCATGGCAGAACCGCATATTCGGGTTCGCCATCGCGTGCAATTATCTGAATATCCATGACTACCCCGTAGGACAACAACACTTAGCGAGTCGGCACTTTTCCCTAGAAGTGTAATCCTAACAGCGGCCAAGGTCGCGGGGGGTATCTATCTGTCTGCAGGCGGGGTGAATCAGGGCTTTTTCGGGCCCTGAAGCTGAAGTAGCTCGGGGGTATCAGGCAGGCGCTCGACCACCGCGAGTTTTTCCGGCTGCTGGCGGTTGCGCCAGAGCCGAAAAGCATTGAGCTCATCGTCGAGGGTTTTCATCAGCCAGGCCAGAACGGCGATGTCATCGAGCATACCGAACACCGGAATGAAATCCGGAATCGCATCCACCGGGCTGAGGAAGTACATCAGGCCCGCCACCACCGAGACGATGGCTTTCGGGCTGATCGCTCGGTATTCGCCACGCCAGTATGCAAGACACAGTGCCTGGAGCAAACGCAGATCTTCCTTGAGTTTGCCAAGGCGATTGCCTTGCGCCGCTCCTTTGCTCGCCACCGCGAACAACAGGGTCGGCAGACGCCCACGCGCCAGCAATCGACCGGCGAGGGGCAGAAATCGGGCGAAATTCCACGGCGCTTTCATCTATTTCTCCCGCTGAAATGTTATCCACACAAATTGTGGATAACCTTGTGAACAGAGCTGCATTTCAGCGCTGAAAGCCCCGTTTTATAAGGGCCGCGCTCAGATCGGGCGTTTTTTACTCACATAAAAAACCCCAATATTTCATTGACTTGGCGGCTCAGGGCGTCTAGCGCTGGCAGCCTCAATCTCTAGGACTGCTGTAAGCGCCATCCGTTCGCTCTGTTTACCGCCAGCATCGTCCAGATGCAACAACGCCCCGCATATGCGAGGCGTTGTCTTCGAAGCTACAGCCGATTACTTGGCGGCGGCGTCTTCTTTGGCAGGATCCTTGATGGCCAGCAGTTCCAGGTCGAAGACCAGAACCGAGTTGGCCGGGATTGCCGGGCTTGGCGATTGCGCGCCGTAAGCCAGATCGCTAGGAATGTACAGTTTGTACTTCTCGCCAACGTGCATCAGTTGCAGACCTTCAACCCAACCCGGGATCACGCCGCTGACCGGCAGATCAATCGGGCTGCCACGTTCAACAGAGCTGTCGAACACGGTGCCGTTGGTCAGCTTGCCGGTGTAGTGAACAGTCACGACGTCGGTAGGCTTAGGCTGTGGGCCGTCGGCTTTCTTGACCACTTCGTACTGCAGACCGGACGCGGTGGTGGTGACACCAGGCTTTTTGCCGTTTTCTTCGAGGAATTTCTTGCCAGCGGCTGCCGACTCTTCGCTCATCTTGGCCATGCGCTCTTCAGCACGCTTTTGCAGCGCGGCGAAGGCTTCGACCAGTTCTTCGTCTTTCAGCTTCTGTTCTTTCTTGCCGACGGCATCTTCGATGCCCTGGGCTACCGCTTTGGAGTCCAGATCATCCATGCCTTCCTGAGCAAGGCTCTTGCCCATGTTCAGGCCGATACCGTAGGAAGCTTTTTGCGCCGGGGTTTTCAGCTCTACGCTGGTCTGCGAATCACAACCCGCGAGGACCAGGCTAACCAGGGCTACCGCCGCCGCCAACCGATGCTGTTTCATGCTATTTCCTTGTTCATGCGCCGAAAGGGCAATCGAGTAAAGCCGCGAGCTTATCAGGCCGCCACGACCAATGGCTACCGGCATGAGAGCAGGAAATGTCCGATAAGTTCAGGGATTAAAACGCATTCAGGCCAAGGGACGATGAAGCTTCTGTCATCTGGAGCTGACAAGGGATGATGAGACTTCCTACGACAGTTGGCGTAATGGCCACTTGCCGCACCTGCAACAGCTGAGGCATAACAAGGCAACAACTCGACAAGGATGTTTATCTTGCGCCTCTTATACCGTGTGCTGGCACTGATCATTGTGCTGCTGGGCCTGGCTCTGGCAGTGATTCTGTACTACGTCGCCAACCCGAAACTGCCCTTCTATACCCCCGCCCAACAGGTGCATTACCTGCAGCAGTGGAGCGAGGAGGAACGCCAGACCTACTACTTCACGCCGCAGGGCACACAGGTCAAAGGCCTGCGCTATGAATGGTTCGAGGCGCTGGAACTGCCCTTCTCTCAGCAGCGTTTCGCGTCCCCGGAATACCTCGCACGCTTCGGTTTTCTGGTTGATCCACAGCAGAAAGCCACGTCGAACAACCCCGGCAATCTGCCGGTCGGCTTCGCCCGCCACGCGAATCCCGGTGGCAGCGAGCAATATCTCGATATCACCTGCGCTGCTTGCCACACTGGCGAATTGCGCTTCAAGGGCCAGGCCGTGCGAATTGACGGTGGTTCGGCGCAGCATGTCTTGCCTTCCAGCGTTCCTACATTGCGCGGTGGCAGTTTCGGACAAGCCTTGGTCGCGAGTCTGGCCTCGACTTACTACAACCCATGGAAATTCGAACGCTTCGCCAGAAATGTTCTGGGCGATGACTACGAGACACGCCAGGAGCAACTGCGCAAAGACTTCAAGCAATCGCTGAACACCTTCCTCAAAGTCGCCTGGAACGACACGCATCGCGGCCTCTACCCGACCGAAGAAGGCCCGGGCCGCACCGACGCATTCGGCCGCATCGCCAACGCCACCTTCGGCGACGCGATCTCCCCCGCTAACTACCGCGTGGCCAACGCACCGGTGGACTACCCGCAACTGTGGGACATGTGGACGTTCGACTGGGTGCAGTGGAACGGCTCGGCGCAGCAACCGATGGCGCGCAATATCGGTGAGGCACTGGGGGTCGGCGCCACGCTGAATTTCTTCGACAACAACGGCCAGCCGCTGCAGGGCGATGCGCGTTATGCCTCGAGTGTGCGCGTGCGCGATCTGCACCAAATCGAAGAAACCCTGCAACGCCTGCAACCGCCGGCCTGGCCGGAGGGTGTCCTGGGCGCCATCGACAAACCGCTGGCCGCCGAGGGCCGCGCTCTATTTGAGGAGAACTGCGCCGGTTGCCACGTGCCGCGCAAGACCCAGGAGGGCGAGCGCTGGGTGCAGCATTTGCACATGCTGCCGGTGGAGGTGATCGGCACCGATCCGAATGCGGCGACCAACATTGCCAACCACCGTTTCGACCTGACGCCGCTGCAATGGGATCTGAAGGAGCTTGAGCAGATGGATGTGAAGCTGCATCCAACGCCCAAAGAGCCATTGGATCTGAGCCAGCTATCGGTGGCCAAGGGCCTGGCTTACGTCACCGCATTCGTCGAAAACCGCGCTTATCGCGAGGCTGGTGTCACCCCTCAGGAAAAGCCAAAACTTGATGGCTTCGGTCTGCCGATCGGCGTGCGCGAAAAAGTCGCTTACAAGGCCAGACCATTGGCCGGGGTTTGGGCCACTGCGCCGTTTCTGCACAACGGTTCAGTACCGAGCCTTTATCAACTGCTGTCACCGCAGGATGAGCGCGCCACGACGTTCTATAAAGGTTCGTTCGAATATGACCCGCGCCATCTGGGGTATCGCACCGAAGCCTTTACTAATGGCTTTCTGTTCGACACGCGGATTAGCGGCAACCACAACAGCGGTCATGAATTCCGCGCCGGCGAGCGTGGTAATGGGGTCATCGGCCGACTGCTGCAACCAGAAGAACGCTGGGCCTTGCTGGAGTACCTGAAAGTACTGGGCGGACCGTTGGAGGCGCAATTGCCATGATGATCAACCCGTACAAAAGACCGTCGATGTTCGCCCGCGTCTGGTTATGGCTGGGGCGCCTGCTGGGCAAAGCCCTACTGACATTGCTGATTATCGGCCTGCTGGGCTGGGCCATCGCCAGCGCGTGGTTCGCCTGGCAACACAGAGGTCCGGTGTCAGCGCAGGAACAGGTTCCCGCCGGTGAAGCAGCGATGACCCAGGACGTGTTCCAGACCGCCGTACGCATCGTCGATCAACATCGCGAAAGCACGCGTTATCTGCGCGACGCGCATGCCAAGGCCCATGGTTGCGTGAAAGCCGAAGTGACGGTGCTGCCGGAACTGACACCTGCGTTGCGCCAAGGCGTATTCAGTGAGCCGGGCAAAACCTGGCAGGCGATGATTCGCCTTTCCAATGGCAACGCCTACCCGCAGTTCGACAGCATCCGCGATGCCCGGGGCATGGCAATCAAGCTGCTCGATGTGCCCGGCAAACCATTGCTCGGCGACCGTCAGCAGCGCCACGAGCAAGACTTCGTGATGTTCAGCCACCCGAACTTCTTTGTCAGCGATGTCGCCGAGTATCGTCAGAATGTGGCGGCTCAGGCTGACGGCAAAAAGATCATGGCGTTCTTTCCTGGCTGGGATCCGCGCAACTGGCAGATCCGCCACCTGTTCATCGCCTTGGCGACCCTGGCGCCGCCACCGAACAGCCCGACGGCGACCACGTACTTTTCGGTATCGCCCTACAAATTCGGGGAGGCAAATGCGAAGTTCCGTGTCGCGCCGGATCCGGACAATTGCCCGGCGTATGCCCTGCTCCCGCAAAACCACGACCTGCCGAATTTCCTGCGCAGCGCCTTGAACCAGCAACTGTCGACGGATCGGGTGCCAGCGTGTTTTGTACTGCAGATTCAGCGCCAGGACGCGAACAAGTACATGCCGATCGAGGACACCAGCATCGAATGGCGCGAACAGGATTCACCGTTCGAAAGTGTGGCGCGAATCACTCTGCCTGCGCAGGACTTCGACACACCGGCGTTGAATCTGGCGTGTGACAACCTGTCGTTCAACCCGTGGTTTGGTATCGAGGCGCATCGGCCAATTGGCGGGATCAACCGCTTGCGCAAAGCGGTGTATGAGGCGGTGAGCGATTATCGGCACAGTCGCAATGCCGAATAGAGATGACGAGGAGATGATTTGTGGTGAGGGGATTTATCCCCGATGGGATGCGAAGCAGCCCCAGCTTCAAGATTTTGGGCCTGCTGCGCAGGCCATCGGGGATAAATCCCCTCGCCACACAGGCATTGCAGAAATGCTCAAATCGCAGACAGCAAAAAGCCCGCACTTGGCGGGCTTTCTGTGGTGACCTGGCGTTCAGTGGGTCCAGGTGACCGAATATGGCGCAGCGGACGGGACTCGAACCCGCGACCCCCGGCGTGACAGGCCGGTATTCTAACCGACTGAACTACCGCTGCGCGAAACGCTTGAAACGAATGGTGGGTGATGACGGGATCGAACCGCCGACATTCTGCTTGTAAGGCAGACGCTCTCCCAGCTGAGCTAATCACCCTTCGCTTCGTTACGGGGCGCATTATGCCACAAGTTTTCGTAATGTGTTGATTTAATTGAAGTTTTTTTCAAAAAAATCCGAAAACCGGTGAAACGACACAAACCCGATGGAACAAGGTACAAATTTGAGACAGAAAAAAACCCGCTTTAGCGGGTTTTTCCGTGGTGACCTGGCGTTCAGTGGTCCAGGTTACCGAATATGGCGCAGCGGACGGGACTCGAACCCGCGACCCCCGGCGTGACAGGCCGGTATTCTAACCGACTGAACTACCGCTGCGCTAAACACTTGAAACGAATGGTGGGTGATGACGGGATCGAACCGCCGACATTCTGCTTGTAAGGCAGACGCTCTCCCAGC
Organism: Pseudomonas sp. AM14(2022); assembly: GCF_036346455.1. Taxonomy (NCBI): domain Bacteria; kingdom Pseudomonadati; phylum Pseudomonadota; class Gammaproteobacteria; order Pseudomonadales; family Pseudomonadaceae; genus Pseudomonas; species Pseudomonas sp. AM14(2022). The sequence continues at coordinate 22,930 of NZ_JAOTNY010000027.1, read as the reverse complement.
TGAGCTAATCACCCTTCGCTTCGGTGTGGCGCGCATTCTACGGAGCGACCCAACCTCTGGCAAGCACTTTTTTAATTAATTTTCTCAGGCCTTCCAAAGGCTTAGAGAAGGGTTGGCCTATGACCCGGCGAAGACAATAATGCCCCCCTTTGTATAAAGGAGAGACTCACCCCATGTGGTTCAAAAACCTGCTTATCTATCGCCTGACCCAAGACCTGCCTGTCGATGCCGAGGCGCTGGAAACTGCACTGGCCACCAAACTGGCGCGTCCATGTGCAAGCCAGGAGTTGACCACCTACGGTTTCGTCGCGCCGTTCGGCAAAGGCGAAGATGCGCCACTGGTGCATGTCAGCGGTGACTTCCTGCTGATCGCTGCGCGTAAAGAAGAACGCATTCTGCCGGGCAGCGTCGTGCGCGACGCGGTAAAGGAAAAGGTCGAAGAGATCGAAGCCGAGCAGATGCGCAAGGTCTATAAGAAGGAACGCGATCAGATCAAGGATGAAATCATCCAGGCGTTCCTGCCGCGCGCCTTTATCCGTCGCTCGTCGACCTTCGCCGCCATCGCGCCGAAACAGGGTCTGATTCTGGTCAACTCGGCCAGCCCGAAACGTGCCGAAGACCTGCTTTCCACAATGCGTGAAGTGCTCGGCACCCTGCCCGTGCGTCCGCTGACCGTGAAAACCGCGCCGACCGCCGTGATGACCGAATGGGTCACCACCCAGCAAGCCGCCCCGGACTTCTTCGTTCTGGACGAGTGCGAGCTGCGCGACACCCACGAAGACGGCGGCATCGTGCGTTGCAAGCGTCAGGATCTGACCAGCGAAGAAATCCAGCTGCACCTGAGCACCGGCAAAGTAGTCACCCAATTGTCGCTGGCCTGGCAGGACAAACTGTCGTTCATGCTCGACGACAAGATGACCGTCAAACGCCTGAAGTTCGAAGACCTGCTGCAGGATCAGGCGGAACAGGACGGCGGCGACGAAGCGCTGGGCCAACTGGACGCCAGCTTCACCCTGATGATGCTGACCTTCGGCGACTTCCTGCCGGCACTGGTGGAAGCGTTGGGCGGTGAAGAGACTCCGCAGGGGATCTAAAACCCTTGTGAAATCCCAATGTGGGAGCGGGCTTGCTCGCGAAAGCGGTGTGTCATTCAACATTAACCTGACTGACCCGCCGCTTTCGCGAGCAAGCCCGCTCCCACAATTGGTTTTGTGGTGTAACTAATAATAAGGATCGGGCCATGCGCGCACTGGCTGCACTGAGCCGCTTTGTCGGCAATACCTTCGCTTACTGGGTTCTGATTTTCGCGGTGATCGCGTTCCTGAAACCGGCGTGGTTCCTCGACCTCAAAGGCGCAATCGTGCCGCTGCTGGGGCTGGTGATGTTCGGCATGGGCCTGACCCTCAAACTCGATGACTTCGCTGCCGTCGCCCGCCATCCGTGGCGTGTGGCGTTGGGCGTGGTCGCACATTTCGTGATCATGCCCGGCGTGGCGTGGTTGCTCTGCCAGATCTTCCATCTGCCACCGGAAATCGCGGTCGGAGTGATTCTGGTCGGCTGCTGCCCAAGCGGCACCTCTTCCAACGTCATGACCTGGCTGGCCCGCGGCGATCTGGCGCTGTCGGTGGCGATTGCCGCCGTCACCACCCTCCTCGCTCCGTTGCTGACCCCGGCGCTGATCTGGCTGCTGGCTTCGGCGTGGTTGCCGGTTTCGTTCATGGAATTGTTCTGGTCGATTCTGCAAGTGGTGCTGCTGCCGATCGTGCTCGGCGTGGTCGCGCAACGCGTGCTCGGCGACAGGGTGCGCCACGCGGTGGACGTGCTGCCACTGGTGTCGGTGGTCAGCATTGTGATCATCGTCACCGCCGTAGTAGCTGCCAGTCAGGCGAAGATTGCCGAATCCGGGCTGCTGATCATGGCCGTGGTGATGCTGCACAACAGCTTCGGCTACTTGCTGGGTTACTTCACCGGGCGCCTGTTCAAGTTGCCACTGGCGCAGCGCAAGTCGCTGGCGCTGGAAGTCGGCATGCAGAACTCGGGGTTGGGCGCGGCCTTGGCCAGCGCGCACTTTTCGCCGCTGGCGGCGGTGCCGAGCGCGTTGTTCAGCGTCTGGCACAACATTTCCGGGGCGTTGCTCTCGACGTACTTCCGGCGCATGAGCGAGAAAGAAGACCGTGAGGCGCTGGCGCAGCAGCCGGCCGACTGACCGGCAAACTTGATCCCCGGATTAATGCTCGGCAGACTGTTGCGCTACGCGGGGACGACCCTGCGGCTCGATCGAGTTATCAATCTGGGGACGGCCCCGTCAATCGATGGAGGTCTCTTATGTCCTGGATCATTCTGTTTTTCGCCGGCCTGTTCGAAGTCGGCTGGGCCGTCGGCCTGAAATACACCGACGGCTTCACCCGCCCGCTCCCCACCGTCCTGACCGTTGCGGCCATGGCCATCAGCCTTGGCCTGCTGGGTCTGGCAATGAAGGAATTGCCGCTGGGTACGGCTTATGCAATTTGGACCGGGGTCGGCGCCGTGGGCACGGTGATTGCCGGGATCATTCTGTTTGGCGAGTCGATGGCGTTGATTCGGCTGGCCAGTGTGGCGTTGATCATTACCGGGTTGATTGGTCTGAAGGTCAGCGCTTAGGCCACTGGCCTCTATCGCGAGCAGGCTCACTCCTACAAGGGGTACGCGCTTCAAATGTAGGAGTGAGCCTCCTCGCGATGGGGTCATATCAGGTAACAACTACCTGACAGCCCCGCGCAACGCCCCCACCAAACCCTGTAATTTCGCCGGCTCCGCCGCATCCACCGCCACTGCCGAGCCCGCCACCAACGTCACCCGCGACCACAACCGCTTGAACAGCCCCTTGTTCGGATCGCGGCTGAAGAAACTCCCCCACAACCCCTGCAACGCCAGCGGAATCACCGGCACCGGGGTTTCTTCGAGAATCCGCGTCAGCCCGCCCTTGAACTCGTTGATCTCGCCATCGGTGGTCAACTTGCCTTCGGGGAAGATGCACACCAGCTCACCGTCCTTTAGATACTGGGCAATCCGGGTGAAGGCTTTTTCGTAGATCTGGATGTCTTCGTTGCGTCCGGCAATCGGAATTGTTCCCGCCGTGCGGAAGATAAAGTTCAGCACCGGCAGGTTGTAGATTTTGTAGTACATGACAAAGCGAATCGGCCGACGCACCGCGCCGCCAATCAGCAGCGCATCAACGAACGACACGTGGTTGCACACCAGCAGGGCCGCGCCCTCGTCCGGGATCGCCTCGAGGTTGCGGTGCTCGACGCGGTACATGGAATGGCTGAGCAGCCAGATCATGAAACGCATGCTGAACTCGGGGACGATCTTGAAGATGTAGGCGTTGACGCCGATGTTCAGCAGCGACACCACCAGGAACAATTGCGGAATCGACAGTTTGACCACACTCAGCAACACGATCGAAACGATCGCCGAGACCACCATAAACAGGGCGTTGAGAATGTTGTTGGCGGCAATCACCCGCGCCCGCTCGTTTTCGGCGGTGCGCGACTGGATCAGCGCGTACAGCGGCACGATATAGAAACCGCCAAAAACACCGAGGCCGAGAATGTCGACCAGCACCGCCCAGGTATGCGCAAAGCCCAGCACTTCGATCCAGCTGTGGCCGGTGACACTTTCCGGGACACCACCGGAATGCCACCACAGCAGCAGGCCAAACACAGTCAGACCGAACGAGCCGAACGGCACCAGACCGATCTCGACCTTGCGCCCGGAGAGCTTCTCGCACAGCATCGAACCCAGCGCAATGCCTACTGAAAACACCGTGAGAATCAGCGTCACCACGGTTTCGTCGCCGTGCATCCATTCCTTGGCGTAGGCCGGGATCTGCGTCAGGTAAATCGCCCCGACAAACCAGAACCACGAGTTGCCGACAATCGAACGCGACACCGCAGGCGTCTGGCCCAGACCGAGTTTCAGCGTGGCCCAGGACTGGCTGAAGATGTTCCAGTTCAGACGCATTTCCGGCGACGCCGCCGCTGCACGGGGAATGCTGCGACTGGCGAGATAACCGAGCACCGCAATCCCGACAATCGCGGTCGAAACCAGCGGCGCGTAGTGCGTCGAGGACATGATGATCCCGGCGCCGATGGTCCCGGCGAGAATCGCCAGAAACGTGCCCATCTCCACCAGCCCGTTGCCGCCAACCAGTTCATCCTCACGCAACGCCTGCGGCAGGATCGAATACTTGACCGGCCCGAACAGCGCCGAATGCGTGCCCATGGCGAACAGTGCCACCAGCATCAGCGACAGGTGATCGAACAGGAAACTGATCGATCCTACGGCCATGATCGCGATCTCCGCGAGCTTGATCAGACGAATCAACGCGTCCTTGGCGAATTTTTCCCCGAACTGCCCGGCCAGCGCCGAAAACAGAAAGAACGGCAGGATAAACAGCAGCGCGCACAGGTTGACCCAGATCGAACGGTCACCTTCGATGGTCAGCCGATACAGAATGGCGAGGATCAGCGATTGCTTGAACACGTTGTCGTTGAACGCGCCCAGCGACTGCGTGATGAAAAACGGCAGAAAGCGCCGAGTGCGAAGCAGGTTGAACTGTGAGGGGTGACTCATCTTCCGTGTTTCCCTGAGGTCGGTAGAGAATGGCCTGGATCTGCTTATTGGAATCTTGATCGGCGTTCCAGGCCACACCTTACCTAAACTTTTCAGGTTATTTCTTCAACCCTGCAATACAAGGTGAGACAAACAGCTCACCGCGCCACGCGCCTTGCACGGTGCGTTTACCGACGATCAGCCACATCACCGCCAGCAGGCTCACCAGCATGCAGCCGACCACGCTGAAAAAACCGAGGTTCAGCGTGCTGGCGAGCTTGAGGGTCGCCAGCGAATACACGCCCAGCGGGAAGGTAAAACCCCACCAGCCGAGGTTGAACGGGATGCCGTCACGCAGGTAACGCGCGGTGATCAGCAGCGCCATCAACATCCACCACAAGCCGAAGCCCCACAGGGTGATACCGGCGATCAGCCCCACGCCCGCAGCGATTTCACCGATACCCGGCAGGCCGTTGGCGGCGAAGATCGCCGGTGCATCAGCGCCCAGCAGCAACATACCCAACGCACCGGTACCGATCGGACCGAGGGCCAGCCAGCTCGAAGCGGCCATGTTTTCGTGGGGCAGTTTATGCAGGGCCATGCGCAGCAGCAGGATGGTCAGAATGCTGAACGCCACCGGCAGGGAAAATGCCCAGAGCACGTAGCTGGTGGTCAGCACCACCAGTTGCGCATGGGCATCAGTCAGATGCGGCGCGAGCAAGCCACCGCTGGCCGCTGCCACTTCTGCGGCGACTACCGGCAACAGCCAGACCGCGGTCATCTGGTCGATGCTGTGTTCCTGGCGGGTAAACATCATGTAGGGGATCAACACGCCGCAGGCCAGCGACATCGCCACGTCGAGCCACCACAGTACCTCGGCAAGATGAATCACACCCTCGCCCCAGCGTGGCAGACCGAACAGCAGAAAGCCGTTGATGATGGTCGCCAGGCCCATGGGAATGGTGCCGAAGAACATCGATACGGTGGAGTGGCCGAAGATCCGCCGCGCTTCATCGAAGAATAAAATCCAGCGCGCGGCATAAGCGAAGGTAAACAGGGTGAACAACAGAATGTTGAACAGCCACAAACCTTCGGCCACCGCGTGCAACCCGGGAATCGCCACCGGCAGTTGCGCCAGCGCCAGGGCCAGCACGCCGGTACCCATGGTCGCGGCGAACCAGTTCGGGGTGAATTGACGGATCACTTCACGCGGATGCTGAAGCTGGCTGAACGGCTTGATGCCGGGTTTAGCAATGTTGGGGCAAGTCATCATGAACTCCTGTCCTCTGGTGAGGTTGAGCCCATGGTAGAACCGAATCGAATATCTATATAACGGGTAATTTCTCTATCTGTTATCTACTTTACAGATAAGCAGTCAAACACTGCCTTCGCTCTCGATCACCAGAATCCGCGCCGCGCCCCGTGGATGCGCCACGTGCTCGGTGCCGACCGAGGCGTAGAAGATATCGCCAACCTCAAGCAGCACCTGTTTTTCTTCGCCCTGTTCGCGATAGTGCATCTGCACCTGCCCATCGAGCACCACGAACACTTCCTCACCATCGTTGACGTGCCATTTGTACGGCTGATCAGTCCAGTGCAGGCGTGTGGTGATGCCGTTCATGTTGGCGATGTCCAGTCCACCCCAGGCACGCTCGGCGGTGAACGACTTGCTGCGGATAATCTTCATCTGTCGATCCGTGAAAAGAAGGCCGGACAAAGGTAGCTGAAACCATCACGTTTATGGAGTGCTGCAAGCCTTCACTGCTTGCGGGCGCAGGCTGAGCAACAGCGCGGCGACGGCAAGGACGATCAATCCGGCGCCGTAGCCGTCGGTGGTCGCCAGCAACCCATAGGCTCGGGTCAAATGCCCGGCCAACAAGGCCGGCAGGCAGAACGCCAGATAACTCAGCGCGTAGTACGCCGACATCAAACCGGCCCGTTCATGCGGCAGGGCCAACGGCACCAGGCTGCGCACCGCGCCGAGGAAACCCGAGCCAAAGCCGCAACCGGCAACCAGTGTGCCGAGGAAAAACAGCGCCAGACTGGCGCTGTGCACGCCGAGCAAAATCAGCAGCACGCCGATAGGCAGCAGACTGGCGCCGATTTGCAGGGCTTTGCCGACGGGACGATTGCGCAAAGTGAAGATCATCAGCGCCCCGGTCACGGTCAACGCCGAAACGGTAGCGCCGCCGATCAGGTTCGAAGTCGAACCGGTAGCAGTGCGCACCAGCGACGGTGCCAGTGAGGCAAAAAAGCCGCCGAGGGCCCAGGTTGCGGTGTTCAGTGGCAGCACACGCCACAAGGTCGAACGCGCCTGAACCGGCACATGCAGGGTTGGCCGCAGCGAAGCCCAGGCCCCGGCTTGTGGAGTGACGCTTTCCGGTAGACGCCAGACATACACCGCCTGCAACACAAACAGCGCCAGCAGCAGCCAGTAAGTCAGTTGCAACGGCGCCGGGGCGAACTCGGCCAGCAAGCCGCAGCCCATGCTGCCCAGCGCCATGCCGAGCAACGGTGCGACGCTGTTGATCAACGGCCCTTGCTGACGGTCGGTGTCGAGCAGCGTCGCGCTCAAAACAGCGGTGGCCATGCCGGTGGCAAAACCCTGCAATACGCGGGCGCTGATCAGCCAGGCAACACTGTCGGCGCTGATAAACAGCAACATCGCTAGCGCATTGAGCAGCACGGCAGTGAAAATCACCGGTTTACGTCCCAGGTGATCGGACAGCGATCCGACCGTCAGCAGCGCCGCCAGCAGACTCAGCGCATACACGCCGAAAATCAGGGTCAGCACCGCTGCCGAGAAGTGCAGTTGATCCTGATACAGGTGATACAACGGCGTCGGCGCCGTGGAAGCGGCGAGAAAACTGAGTAAGGTGATCGCCAGAAAAATCAGGCTGCCACGGTTGGAAGCAAGGCTGGTCATGGGCACACTCCGCAAAAGCTAATTTTTTGCTTTTGCGGAGTGTGCTCTCGGCTTTGGCTTAAAGCAAATTCTTTGTGTTAAGGTCTGACGCATGGCTATTAAAGAAGGTTTACGCCCGGGCGGGCGCAGTGCCCGGGTGCAAGAGTCGATTCATTCGGCAGTCCGCGCACTTCTGCAAGAACAGGAGCGCAGCACCGTGACCGTGCCGCAAATTGCGGCGCGCGCGGGAGTGACGCCGTCGACGATCTATCGGCGCTGGGGTGATCTGGCGGCGTTGCTCGCCGACGTCGCCCTCGCCCGCATGCGCCCTGACAGCGAACCGGCGGTGACCGGTGACCTGCGCGGTGATATCCGCGCCTGGGCCGAACAGTATCTGGACGAGATGAGCTCAGAGCCGGGGCGCAACATGATGCGCGATGTGCAGGCCAGCGCCACGCCGGGGTACTGCGTGACGATTCTTGGTGGGCAGTTGCAGACCATTATTGATCGCCACCCCGATGAAGCAGCGCCGAGCGTTGATCGGTTGATCAATCTGGTGGTGGCGCCGGTGGTGTTCCGGATTCTGTTTTCGGCGGCGGCGCTGGAGGTGGATGAGCTGCATCGGTTGATCGATATCGCACTGCAACAGGACTGACGCCATCGCGAGCAGGCTCACTCCTACTATTGGAATGCGTTCCACCTGTAGGAGTGAGCCTGCTCGCGATGGGGCCTGATGAGTCACCCCAAAAACCACCCGGTTTCAAACCTGCGACACCCCGCCACGCCACGACCTTGGTCGACACTGACTAACCGCCATACTCATGCGAGACTGTCCGCCCGGGCAGGACTGCCGGGGAGTCTTTTGTCGGGAGTGTTGCATGTCGCTGTCCACCGGGCTGATCGCCGCCGTCGCCCTGGCCTATATGGCCATCATGTTCGCCATCGCCTTCTACGGCGACCGTCGCAGCACGCCGTTGCCGCCGCGGATGCGCGCGTGGGTGTACAGCCTGTCACTGGCGGTTTATTGCACCAGTTGGACGTTCTTCGGCGCCGTCGGCCAAGCCGCCGAACAGCTGTGGTCATTCCTGCCGATCTACCTCGGACCGATCCTGTTGCTGCTGGGCGCGCCGTGGGTCCTGCAGAAAATGGTGATGATCAGCAAGCAGGAGAACATCACCTCGATTGCCGACTTCATCGCCGCGCGCTACGGCAAATCTCAATCGCTGGCGGTGGTGGTGGCGCTGATCTGTCTGGTTGGCGTCCTGCCCTATATCGCTCTGCAACTCAAAGGCATCGTCCTTGGCGTGAACCTGCTGATCGGCGCCGGGGCCGACGCCATGGGCACCCGCGCCCAGGACACCGCGCTGATCGTCTCGCTGGTGCTGGCGCTGTTCACCATCGTCTTCGGTACGCGCAACCTCGATGCCACCGAGCACCACCGCGGCATGGTGCTGGCGATTGCCTTTGAATCGCTGGTCAAGTTGTTCGCCTTTCTCGCCGTTGGCGCGTTCGTGACCTATGGCCTGTACGACGGTTTTGACGACCTGTTCAATCAGGCGATGCTCGCGCCGCGCCTTGAGGAATACTGGAAGGAAACGATCAACTGGCCGTCGATGGTGGTGCAGACCGGGGTGGCGATGATGGCGATCATCTGCCTGCCACGGCAGTTTCACGTCACGGTGGTGGAGAACATCGACCCGCAGGACCTGCGCCTGGCCAAGTGGGTGTTTCCGGCGTATCTGGCGCTGGCCGCGCTGTTCGTGGTGCCGATCGCCCTCGCCGGGCAGATGATGCTGCCGAGTCACGTGTTGCCCGACTCGTTCGTGATCAGCCTGCCGCTGGCCCAGGCCCATCCGGCCCTGGCGTTGCTGGCGTTCATCGGCGGCGCGTCGGCGGCCACCGGCATGGTGATTGTGGCCAGCGTGGCACTGTCGACCATGGTTTCCAACGACATGCTCTTGCCGTGGTTGCTGCGCCGTAACAACGCCGAGCGCCCGTTCGAAGTGTTCCGCCAGTGGATGCTCTCGGTGCGCCGCGTGAGCATCGTGCTGATTCTGTTGCTGGCCTACGTCAGTTACCGCTTGCTCGGCTCCACCGCAAGCCTCGCAACCATCGGCCAGATCGCCTTCGCCGCCGTCACCCAACTGGCCCCGGCGATGCTCGGCGCGCTGTACTGGAAACAGGCCAACCGTCGCGGGGTGTTCGCCGGTCTGGCCGCCGGCACGTTCCTCTGGTTCTACACGCTGATTCTGCCGATTGCCGCCCACAGCCTCGGCTGGTCGTTGAGCACGTTTCCCGGTCTGGCGTGGCTGCACAGCAACCCGCTGAACCTGCCGATCACCCCGCTGACCCAAGGCGTAGTGCTGTCGCTGGCGGGCAACTTCACGTTGTTCGCCTGGGTCTCGGTGCTGTCGCGTACGCGGGTTTCGGAGCACTGGCAGGCCGGGCGCTTCATCGGTCAGGAAATCAGCGCGCGGCCGAGTGCGCGTTCGATGCTGGCGGTGCAGATCGACGACTTGCTGCAACTGGCGGCACGCTTTGTCGGTGAAGAACGTGCGCGGCAAAGCTTCATTCGTTTCGCCTACCGCCAGGGCAAAGGCTTCAACCCGAACCAGAACGCCGATGGCGAATGGATCGCCCACACCGAACGTCTGCTGGCCGGTGTGCTCGGCGCTTCGTCGACGCGCGCGGTGGTAAAAGCCGCGATTGAAGGTCGGGAAATGCAGCTGGAAGACGTCGTCCGAATCGCTGACGAAGCCTCGGAAGTCCTGCAGTTCAACCGCGCCTTGCTGCAAGGCGCGATCGAAAACATTACCCAAGGCATCAGCGTGGTCGACCAGTCGCTGAAGCTGGTGGCCTGGAACCGCCGCTATCTGGAGTTGTTCAACTACCCGGACGGTTTGATCAGCGTCGGCCGGCCGATTGCCGACATCATTCGCTACAACGCCGAACGCGGCTTGTGCGGTCCGGGCGAGGCGGAAGTCCACGTTGCCCGGCGCCTGCACTGGATGCGTCAGGGCCGTGCGCACACGTCCGAACGCCTGTTCCCCAATGGCCGGGTGATCGAGCTGATCGGCAACCCGATGCCCGGCGGCGGTTTCGTCATGAGTTTCACCGACATCACCGCGTTCCGCGAAGCGGAGCAGGCACTGACCGAGGCCAACGAAGGCCTGGAGCAACGGGTCAGCGAGCGCACGCAGGAGCTATCGCAGCTCAACGTCGCACTGACCGAAGCCAAGGGCCATGCCGAGGCCGCGAATCAGTCGAAAACCCGTTTCCTCGCCGCCGTCAGCCATGACTTGATGCAGCCGTTGAACGCCGCGCGCCTGTTCTCTGCCGCCCTCTCCCATCAGGACGACGGCTTGAGCAGCGAGGCGCAGAAACTGGTGCAACACCTCGACAGCTCGCTGCGTTCGGCAGAAGACCTGATCAGCGACCTGCTGGATATTTCCCGCCTGGAAAACGGCAAGATCAACCCGGATCGCAAGCCGTTCGCGCTCAATGAGCTGTTCGATACGCTCGGCGCCGAATTCAAGGCGCTGGCCCAGGAACAAGGTCTGACTTTCCGCGTGCGAGGCAGCCAGTTGCGCATCGACAGCGACATCAAATTGCTGCGGCGGATTCTGCAGAACTTCCTGACCAACGCTTTCCGCTACGCCAAAGGGCCAGTGTTGTTAGGCGTGCGCCGACGTGGCGGCGAACTGTGTCTGGAAGTGTGGGATCGCGGGCCGGGGATTCCGGAAGACAAACAACAAGTGATTTTCGAGGAGTTCAAGCGCCTCGACAGCCATCAGACCCGCGCCGAAAAAGGTCTTGGGTTGGGCCTGGCGATTGCCGACGGTTTATGTCGCGTGCTCGGCCATACCTTGCGTGTACGTTCGTGGCCGGGGCGCGGCAGCGTGTTCAGTGTCAGCGTGCCGCTGGCCCGGGCGCAAACACTGCAGCAGAAAGCCCCGGTGGAGTTGAACGGCAAGTTGCTCAGCGGCGCGCAGGTGCTGTGCATCGACAATGAAGACAGCATTCTGATTGGCATGAACAGCCTGCTCACCCGCTGGGGCTGTCAGGTGTGGACGGCACGCAATCGCGAGGAATGCGCGGCGTTGCTGAATGAGGGTGTGCGGCCGCAATTGGCACTGGTCGACTATCACCTCGACCACGGCGATACCGGAACCGAGCTGATGGCGTGGCTGCGCACCACGTTAGGCGAGCCGGTGCCGGGGGTGGTAATCAGCGCCGATGGCCGCCCGGAGACGGTGGCGCAGGTGCATGCGGCAGGGCTGGATTATCTGGCCAAACCGGTGAAACCGGCGGCGTTGCGGGCGTTGCTGAGTCGGTATGTGCCGCTGTAACCGTTTGACTTGAGTGTTGCAGCGCTACCACTGACGCCTTCGCGAGCAAGCCCGCTCCCACCTTTGGAATGCATTTCACTGTGGGAGCGAGCCTGCTCGCGAAGCTCTTCGGGTTATTCCGGGAGCTCGACCAGCCCATCGACATCGGTCATCGCCCGCTCCAGCAGATCCGCCGGCAAACTCTTGCTGGCCCGCGCGCCCAGCAATTTGAGCTGCTCACTGCGGCTGACCAGGTTGCCGCGCCCTTCCGTGAGTTTGTTGCGCGCCGAGCTGTAGGCCTTGTCCAGCTGTTGCAGGCGATTGCCGACTTCGTCCAGATCCTGAATGAACAGTACGAACTTGTCGTACAGCCAGCCGGCACGCTCAGCGATTTCCCGGGCGTTCTGGCTCTGCCGCTCCTGCTTCCACAGGCTGTCGATCACCCGTAACGTCGCCAGCAACGTGGTCGGACTGACGATCACGATGTTGCGGTCGAACGCTTCCTGGAACAACGCCGGCTCGGCTTGCAGGGCGGCGGAAAATGCCGCTTCGATCGGCACGAACAGCAAGACGAAATCGAGGCTGTGCAGGCCTTCCAGACGCTTGTAATCCTTGCCGGCGAGGCCCTTGACGTGGCTGCGCAGAGACAGCACGTGCTGCTTGATCGCGACCTGGCCGAGGGTGTCATCTTCGGCGGCAACGTACTGCTGATAGGCAGTGAGGCTGACCTTGGAGTCGACCACCACCTGCTTGTCGCCCGGCAGGTAAATGATCACATCCGGCTGGAAGCGCTCGCCGTCCGGCCCCTTGAGATTGACTTGGGTCTGGTACTCGCGGCCCTTCTCCAGCCCCGCGTGTTCCAGCACCCGTTCAAGGATCAATTCACCCCAGTTGCCTTGGGTCTTCTGGCCTTTGAGGGCGCGGGTCAGGTTGGTCGCTTCGTCGCTCAGGCGCAGGTTAAGCGCTTGCAGACGCTCCAGCTCCTTGGCCAGCGAGAAGCGTTCGCGGGCTTCGGCCTGATAGCTTTCTTCCACGCGTTTTTCGAAGGATTGGATGCGTTCTTTCAGCGGATCGAGCAACTGCCCGAGGCGCTGTTGACTGGTCTCGGCAAACCGCTGTTCACGTTCATCGAAGATCTTCCCTGCCAGCTCGGCGAATTGCGCGCGCAGCTCATCGCGCGAGCCTTGCAGGTCGTTGAGGCGTTGTTGATGGCTTTCCTGTTGCTCGCGCAGTTCGGCGTTGAGCGACGCGGCCTGAGCGTCGAGGCGACGCAATTCGGCTTCTTTGTTGGCGCGCTCGATGTTCCACGCGTGGGAAGCGTCACGGGCATCATCGCGCTCGATCTGCAGCAGTTCGACTTCGCGGCGCAGAGCCGCCAGCTCCGCCTGCTTGGCGGCATTGGCCTGGCCGAGGTCGACGATTTCATCGCGGCTGGCCTCCAGCTGCGCGTTGAGCCCGTCCTGCGCCAGTTGCGCCATGGCCAGACGCTCTTCGAGCAAGGCGACCTCGGCTTGCCGATCACTGGCCCGCCGTTGCAGTTGCCAGGCCAGCGCCAGCAGCGGCAATCCCGCGCCCGCCAGACCCAGCAACACGCTGGTCAAGTCCATAGCCATAGCCACTCCTGCCGATTCGATAAAGCCTGAAGGTTAACCAAGGCGTGGGGCGTTGGACAGCTCAGTCTTCGAGCAGTCCGAGTTCGCGTTGTGCACGCCGGTCGCCGGCGCGGGCGGCCTGGCGCAGCAGATCCTGCCCGATGCGCCGATCACGGGCATTGCCGCACTCGCGGCACATCAATTGGCCGAGACGACTTTGCGCGGCGACCACGCCTTCGCGCGCCGGTTGCTTGAGCAGACGCCCCGCCAGATGCTTGGCATTACGGCTATCGCCCAGGCGCGGGCTGTCGAGCAGCCATTCGGCCACACGCACGGAAAATCGCTTAGGAGGGGTAACACGAGGGTGTTCGGAGGTAACAGAGTCTGATACTGAGCGAAACTTCATAAAACACTGTGGGACAGATCGGAAGGCGCGCCACTCTACTCTCTTTTTCGTACAGGTAAAGTCGAAAAAAACCCGGCACGCCCGTCCTAGAGCAAGCGCTAGGGACAATCCACAGAAGCTGTGGATAACTCAGTGGACAACCGCTCCCGAACCTCCGCAAAGCCTTGTGGAATGGGGCTCGCAGTCAAACTGACGATTTTTTCACCAACAAAAAAAGACGATATTTTTCATTGACTTAAACTTTTGATACAGGCAGCCATCGGGGTCAGGATTGATATGACAGCAAGGTTACCGTCTGCGCAACTAATGTGCACAAGTACCTGTTACCCGGTTATATCGATGCGCTTTTTTGGCTCGTTTTGCGCCTCGGACTGGGGATAAGCGGGTTGGCGCTAGGCATGGCTGCACGCTTTTGTGGCGACGGATGGTTTCTTCGCGAACAGGCTCGCTCCTACAATCGGCCCCGTTCTCCTGGGGGAGCGAGCCTGCTCGCGAAGGGGCCAGCCCTGTCCCCCGTGATCCGCGCCACCGACCGAAATCTTTTTTTGCCGCCGGGTTTGCATTGCCCAAGACGTTCCGTTACTATCCGCGGCGTTAGTACCAAGCTGAAAGTCAATTCCGGTCGAACACATCCACACGGTCAACCTTCTTCCCAGAAGCCCTTCACCGAAAAAAGCGGGAACGACCCCTCGATGGTTTCCAGGTAAATCTTGCGCCGACACTGCCTTTGAATGAATGCAAAGGGTGTTGCGAAGACCACTTACTCTGACCGAACCAGCCTGCAAATTGATCAGGATCTTCACCCCGGGCCCAGAACCTTTGCCCTCGATGTGTTGCCTGTCCTCCTAAGTACCTACCTGCCAGCCCAAGCGCGCCAACTTATCAGCGCTTCAAACTGGCTGCTTTGTTCCAGTCGGGTTCTTTGTTCGACCAATGGTGGTCGACATTACTGGAACGTTTTAACGTTGCACGGTTCTTATCCGTGTCATTTGTAGGAACACCTAATAACTATGTCTACTCAAATCCAGACTCAGGATGCCATTCGCACCCTAACCAACGCTTTTGCCCCAATGAACTGCCTGATCATGGCCGCTCGCAAAGGCTGCTTCAGCTTCACCGTGGTCAATGAACACGGGATCGCTCGCCACAGCGAGCGTCTGTACCCCGATCAATACTCCAGCGCCGAACCGCTGCAGGCCATTATTGATCGTACGCGTCAGGCATTGATTGCCTGAGAGCCGAAAAGGCTGCAAAAGCAAAAGCCCCGCACAAAAATGCGGGGTTTTTTATTGCCCGATATTTCGCTTTTAGCCATTCACGCCTAAGCACCTTCGGATATAACGCCTGTGGCTCGCTGCCGGAAATATTTTAAAAACAGGCCTTTACGTCGCGAATATGACACTACACTTCAACTCAAGCGGCTTGATCCGCTTTCGGCGAGCCTGATTCGATCCACCGCTGCCAAGGCCCCTTCAGGTATCGCCGCCCAATTACAAGATCCGAGGGCTTTATGGGTATCGCTGCCAGCGAACTGTGCCGCTATGTGATCCGTCCCACACTGATTTATCTGGGACGCCACTGCGCAACTGCCGAATCCCTGCTGCTGGGCATTGCCGCCAGCCAGTCCGCCCTCGGTTCCGCCCTGCATGACCGCCGTGGCCACGGCCTCTACCGGATTGCCGAGCACCGCCACCAGGCCCTTTGGGATCACTATCTGGCGCTCGATCCGGAGCGTGCCAGCCTGGTTCGCGGCCTCGCCAGCCAACATGCTTTTTTGAGCGGCCCGCACCTGGAATTGACCGTCAACCTGCGTTACGCCACCGCCATCGCCTGGCTGCTGGTAGAAGAACAACACACCACCCTCCCCGCCCCGGACGATCTGCTGGGCATGGCGCGCATCTGGCGTCAGACCTTCCAGCCGCAAGGTCGTCTGCGCGACTTCACCTACGCCTGGCAAACCTGTGTTTCACCGGTGAATCAGGTCGCGTGTTGACTGGCGAGTTTTAGAAGATCGCTCAACAGGTCGCGAATCTGGTCGGATTGTCCTACAAAACCGCTCTAACTCAAGCCATAGGGACTATAGCGCTGGGACGAAAATGTTGGTAATTTTCGCCCCGGTGATCACTAGGAGTTCTAATAATGAAAAAAGTCATGCTCAAAACCACCCTTAGCCTCGCCGTTACCATGGCATCCACCCAGATCTTCGCAGCTGGCTTTGCCATCAACGAACACAGCATCAGCGGGATGGGCACTGGTTACGCTGGGCGATCCTCTTCTGCCGACGACGCAAGCACTGTTTATGGCAACCCTGCCGGCATGTCGCGCATCACGCGCGAACAAGTCACCGGCGGTGTTGCATTCCTCGATGCCAAGACCGATATCAGCGACGCCAGCTCCAGCCCTAACGGCGGCAGCAACAAAGGCGACATGGTGCCCTTCACCTCTGTACCTATGGGCTTCTACGTCAAACCGATCGATGAGCATTGGGCATTCGGCCTCGGCGTGTACGTGCCGTTCGGCCTGATTACCGACTACGAAAAAGGCTTTGGCGGCCGTTACTTCGGCAGCAAGTCCGAAGTACAAGTCATCACTTTCCAGCCAACTGTCAGCTACAAATTCAACGACGTGGTGTCGATCGGTTTCGGTCCGACCATCAACCGCATCGACGGCACGCTGGAATCCAACCTGTCGATCACTCAAGCTGCGCCGGACGGCAAGGTCAAGATCAAGGGTGACGACACCGCGCTGGGCTACAACATCGGCGTGCTGGTACAGGCCACCGACACCACTCGTCTGGGTCTGACCTACCACTCGAAAGTCGATTACAAGCTCGAAGGCAACACCAAGGTCAACTACGGCGTATTGGGCGCCGTCGGCCTAAGCGCCCAGCAGAAGTACGACGCTTCGCTGAAGATCACCACCCCTGAATCCGTGGACTTCTCGGTCACTCAGGCGATCAACGATCGCTGGAACGTTTACGCCGGTTCGACCTGGACCCGCTGGAGCCAGTTGAAGAAGATCACCGTTGAAAACTCGGGCGTACAGCCGCTGCTGGCCGGTCAGTTTGGCGAGATCACCGAAGAGCAGAACTGGCACGACTCCTGGGCTTACGCCGTGGGTACTTCGTACCAGTTGAACAAGGAATGGGTACTGCGTACCGGTCTGACCTTCGACCAGTCGCCGACCAACAACGTCGATCGTTCGCCACGCATTCCTACTGGCGACCGCACTATCTTCAGCATCGGTGCCGGCTGGAGCCCGACCGAAGACCTGACCATCGACGTGGCTTACTCGTACCTGAAGGAAGAGTCGGTCAAGATCCACAACCAGAACGATCGTGGCCAGACCTACGATGCCAAGTATGAAAACTCGGCAAACGGTTTCGGTGTTGGCGCAACTTACCGCTTCTGATGCTGCACGGCGAGGCTAACCCCTCGCCCACAGAAAAGCCCCGCTCTCTTTACAGAAAGCGGGGCTTTTTAATACCTGTTCAAACACCCCAGATCAAATGTGGGAGCGGGCTTGCTCGCGAATGCGGTCTGACATCCAGAACAAGTGCTGAATGATCCGCAGCCCTCGCGAGCAAGCCCGCTCCCACAAAAAGCGTGTGTTATCAATTGAGAGGTTTTGAGGCGATAGCCTTTTCAACCGCCGCAATAAACTCCGGATCATCGGGTTTGGTCAGACTGGAGAAATTCGCGATCACCTTGCCCTGACGATCAATCACGTACTTGTAGAAATTCCACTTCGGCGCACTGCTCTGTTCGGCCAGCACCTTGAACAGGTGAGTAGCATCGTCGCCACGGACCTTCTGCGGTTCGGTCATGGTGAACGTCACGCCGTAGTTGGCGTAGCAGACCTTGGCGGTTTCGGCGCTGTCCTTGGACTCCTGCTTGAAGTCATTGGACGGCACGCCGAGCATTTCCAGGCCTTGCGCCTTGTAATGCTGATTGAGCGCTTCGAGGCCCTCGAACTGCGGGGCGAAGCCGCAGAAACTGGCGGTATTGACCACCACCAGCGGCTTGCCGGCGTAGCGCTGGCACAGATCGACGGATTCCTTGGCGCGCAACTTGGGCAACGAACCTTGCAGCGCCTCCGGACAGTCAGCGGCCTGGGCCAGTCCGGTCAACGCCATCAGCAACGCGGGTACAGCACACCAGCGCATGAGCATGTCGGGGCATCCTTTGAGCAGTCATCAGACTCCCGACGTTACTCGCCATCCAAGCCTACAAGCAAGCGCCCAGGCCCAACTGCATTAACGCCAGGCCGCCCTGATGCCAGCCCCACCACACCAGCGCCAGCAACAGCGCGCCGAGTGCGGTGAAGGCGATTTGAGGCCAGGAGCGTTTCATACGGCGCCGACAGCCGGCTGCAGACGTGCCACAGGACGCTCGCGTACCGGCCAGTTCAGCGCGGCTGCCAGCAGACTCAAGAGAATCGCCACTTGCCAGATCAAGTCATAACTCCCGGTACGGTCATACACCACCCCACCCAGCCAGCCGCCGAGGAACGAGCCGAGCTGATGAAAGAGGAACACGATACCGCCGAGCATGGACAGATTGCGCACGCCAAACAAGGTCGCCACCGTGCCGTTGGTCAATGGCACCGTCGACAGCCAGAGGAAGCCCATGGCCATGCCGAACAGGTACGCCGAGGTCGTCGTCACCGGCAGCCACAGGAACAGCACGATCACCACCGCACGCAGCAGGTACAAAGCGGTCAGCAGACGCGGCTTGGACATGCGCCCACCGAGCCAGCCGGCAGTATAAGTGCCGAAGATATTGAACAGCCCGATCAGCGCCAGCACCGTGGTACCGACCGTCGCCGGCAGATGCTGATCGACCAGATAGGCCGGCAGGTGCACACCGATGAACACCACCTGGAAGCCGCAAACGAAAAAGCCGAACGCCAACAGCCAGAACCCCGAGTGGGAGCAGGCTTCGCGCAGCGCTTCAGACAGGGTCTGTTCATGGCCGAGCACCGGCAGCGGTTTGTCCTTGAGCATGCTCACCAACGGCACAATCATCGCCACCAGCAAACCGAGTACCAACAGCGCCGCCGACCAGCCGAGCCAGCCGATCAAACCCAGCGTGCCCGGCAACATCGCAAACTGGCCGAACGAACCGGCAGCACTGGCGATGCCCATGCCCATGCTGCGTTTTTCCGGCGGCACCGCACGACCGACCACGCCGAGAATCACCGAGAACGACGTACCGGACAGACCGATACCGATCAACAGACCGGCACTCAGCGACAGGGTCAGTGCCGAATCGGACAGCCCCATGCACACCAGGCCCGCGGCATAAAGCACGCCGCCGACCAGCACCACTTTCGCCGCCCCGAAACGGTCAGCCAGCGCGCCAGTGAACGGCTGCGCCAGACCCCAGATCAGGTTCTGCAAGGCGATCGCGAAGGCAAACACTTCGCGCCCCCAGCCGAACTGCGCACTCATCGGCGACAGGAACAGACCGAAGCCGTGCCGCACGCCCAATGACAACGCCAGAATCAGCGCACTTCCCAGCAACACCCAACCGCACGTACGCCACATCGATGTCATTGTTATTCTCCGTTCGCGGGTATATACCCGCTTAAATCCGGAAAAACCGGCCCTCAGGCCAGTTCATCCAACAGTCGCAGCAAGGTTTCACGCTTCTCGGCGCCCAGGCGATCGATCAATCGCTGTTGCGCCGCTTCCCAGGCCGGCAGCGCCGCCGCGAGGCGTTGTGCACCGGTTTCGGTGAGACGGACGATGCGGTTACGCATGTCCTCGCCCTCGGCCAGCGCCACCAGGCCCTCGCCTTCGAGCACCCGCAGGTTGCGCCCCAGGGTGCTGCGATCCAGACCCATGGCTTCGGCCAGTTCCGAGATGCTCGGTTGATCCAGACGCTGCAGGTTGCACAGCAAAGAATACTGGGCAACGTTGATCCCGAAGCCGTCGAGAGCGCCGTCGTAATGCCTGCTGACGCCACGAGCGGCGCGACGCAGGTTGGTACACAAACACTGAGAAGGAAGCATGATGCGTGTATATACCCGCGACTGTGTTAAATCAAGTTACATGTAGTTATTCAAGGACATTTCCGGCGCCTGACGGGCCGCCTTCGCGAGCAAGCCCGCTCCCACAGGGGAATGCATTCCAAGGGTGGGAGCGGGCTTGCTCGCGAAGAGGCCGACACGGTTATAGAGAAATCTCAGGACAACGCCAACCCCACCAACACCGCCATCTCCAGCAATTCCAGCAACGCCCCCGCCGTATCGCCGGTGGTTCCGCCCAGCCGCCGCATCATCACCCGCCGCAGCCAGACAAACCCGACCAACGCGACAACCAGCGCAACAATCGCTTTCACCCCGCCGATCAACAAACAACCCAGCGCACACGCCCCAAGCACCCACCAGCCGGCCCGGCGCGGCAGATGATCCGCCAGTGCCTGCCCCAACCCACCCGCGCGCACATACGGCGTGGTCAGAAACAGCCCCAGCAACGCCGCGCGCCCGAGCAGCGGCACGATGATCAGCATCACTGCATGCCCTTGCTCGATCAGCGCCAGCAACGCGCAGAACTTCAGCAGCAACACCAACACCAGCGTCACCACCGCGATCGGCCCGCTGCGCGGATCCTTCATGATCGTCAACGTGCGCTCGCGATCACCGAAACCACCGAGCCAGGCATCGGCGCTGTCGGCCAGTCCGTCGAGGTGCAGCGCGCCGCTGAGCAGCACCCACACCGTCAGCAACAGCGCCGCATGCAGGAGCAATGTCGCGCCGGTCAATGCCAGGTTCAATACCCAGAGGATCACTCCGAACAGCAGCCCCACCAGCGGATAAAACAACAGCGAACGCCCGAGCTGTTGCGGCTCCGGCATCCCCGGCAGACGAATCGGCAAGCTGCTGAGAAATTGCAGGGCGATCCACAGTGGCAGCATCTCAGTAACCTTCCTTGAGCACGCCATCGGCTTCGACGCTGAGCGCAAACAGCGAAGCATGCGCGACTTCGACATTGAGCAACTGCTCACGCGGCAAACCACGCGCCTGCGCCAGCAACAGGCGCATCACGCCGCCATGACTGATCAGCAAAATGCGTTCACCGGCATGGGCCTGATGCAAACGCGCAACCGCGCCCAGCACGCGAGCCGCAAACTCACTGACCGGCTCACCCTGCGGCGGGGTGAAGGCATAGGGATCAGCCCAGAACAGCCCCAGCGCTTCGGCATCAGTCTCCATCAACGCCGCTGCGCTCTGGCCTTCCCAGGCACCGAAGTGCAGTTCCTGCAGATCCTTGTCCAACTGCACCGGCAGATTCAGTTGTTCGCCCAGCTCTGCAGCGAACCGCGCGCAACGCTGCAGCGGCGAACTGATCAGCCGATCCCACGGCCCGCCCGCCAGCACCGCGGCACGCATCTGTGCCCACCCCTTTTCGGTGAGCGCATCATCGAGACTGCCGCGCAAACCGCCGCCCAGCTCAGTCTCACCATGGCGCAGCAGGTCCAGACGCAAGGTCATGCCGGACGATCCGCCACTGCGGCTTCGGCGAACGTCGCCATCTGCCCATGCAGGTCGCAGGCCAGACGCAACAGTGGCACGGCCAACGCCGCCCCGCTGCCCTCGCCCAGACGCAGGCCGAGCTCCAGCAACGGTTCGGCGTTAAGGGTTTCCAGCACATGGCGATGGCCCGGCTCGGCGCCACGATGACCGAACAGCAGCCACTCGCGGCAGGCTGGATTCAGCCGCACCGCGACCAACGCGGCGACCGTGCAGATAAAGCCGTCGACCAGCACCGCGACGCCTTCCTGCGCACAAGCCAGGTACGCACCGACCAGTGCGGCGATTTCAAAACCGCCGAGGTTGAACAGGGTTTGCAGCGCATCGCCACGTTGCGCCGCGTGCAGCGCCAGTGCGCGCTCGATCACTTGTGCTTTATGGCTGACGCCTTCGGCATTCAACCCGGTGCCGGGACCGGTCAGGTGCACCACCGGGCAATCGAGCAAGGCACACGCCAGCGCACTGGCGGCAGTGGTGTTGCCGATGCCCATTTCGCCGCCGATGAACAACTGCGCGCCCGCCGCTTTGGCGCGCAGCACGCTGTCACGACCGGCCTGCAAGGCGAGCTCGCCCTGCGCCTGGGTCATCGCCGCGCCCTTGGCGAAGTTCGCCGTGCCCGGCCCAATGTTCAGATGACGCACGTCCGGCAGATTCAACGTCGGCGTCACGGTGCCCAGATCGACCACTTCCAGACGCGCATCGAGCTGCCGCGCCAGCACGCTGATCGCCGCGCCGCCGCTGACGAAGTTGAGCAGCATCTGCCCGGTGACTTCCTGCGGGAACGCGGAAACGCCTTCCGCGACCACCCCGTGATCACCGGCAAAAATCGCGATCCAGACTTGCTTAAGGGTCGGCTTGATCTGTCCCTGCAATCCGGCCAGTTGCACCGCCACGCTTTCGAGGCGACCGAGGGAGCCGGCCGGTTTGGTCAGTTGCTGTTGGCGCGCCGCCGCCTGTTCAACGATCTCGGCATTCACGGATTGGCACGGGTTCAACCACCACGCTTGAGTCATAACGCAGGTCCTTTCAGGGTCAGGGGCAGGCCGGCGACGGTCAGGACGACTCGCTGACAACGCTCGGCCAGAGCTTGATGCAGCCAACCGGCTTCATCGACGTAGCGGCGAGTCAATTCGCCCAGCGGCACGACACCCATTCCGGTCTCGTTGCTAACAAAAATGATTTCCCCCGGCAATGACGCCAGGCAGTCCAGCAGGGCTTCACGCTCGGCGGCGAGACGCGCGGCGTCATCGAGCATCAGCAGATTGGTCAGCCACAGGGTCAGGCAGTCGACCAGCAGGCAACGCTCGGCACTGGCGTTCTCGCGCAGGACGCGGGCCAGTTCCAGCGGCTCTTCGATCAGCGCCCATTCGGCCGGACGCCGGGCGCGGTGATGGGCGACGCGTTCGTTCATCTCACCGTCCAGCGGCTGGCTGGTGGCGATGTAAGTGACCGCCAGTTGGCTGTCGCTGGCGAGTTTTTCCGCCAGGCGACTTTTGCCGGAGCGGGCGCCGCCGAGGATCAGCTGGAGCATGGTTCATTCCTTCAAATTAGCGGTGTACCGACTTCAGTC
>NZ_JAOTNY010000026.1:0-41408 GCF_036346455.1 Pseudomonas sp. AM14(2022) | reverse complement strand
CTCCAAGAGGGAGAGGGGACTGATTGGGGGATATTGCAGAGTTTCGCCGACGTGAGAGTGCTGTACTGAATCCATAATCGACTCGGATTTTCAGGTCGATGTACTTCGCAAGACAGCGCGGTCTGCTCCCTCTCCCTCAGGGAGAGGGCTGGGGTGAGGGTGCGCTTTTACTCGTGATGCGGTTCGCCAAGGAACGTCAGCGAACTGAACAGCCCGCGACTGTTCACATCCGCGCTGTCCTTCACCGGCACTTCCACCTGCGCCGCAATCACATTCAACCCTTCATTACGCACCAGCACCTGCGCGCGTCCGTCCTTGTCCGTTTCGGTGCTCAGGGTGTTCGGTGCATTGCGATAGTCGCCAATCAGCTTCACGCCCGCTGCCGGTTTGCCATCGAGCAGCACCCGTACCGGCATTGATTTGCCCGGGCCGACGGTCAGCGGGTCGACCTCCGGCAAAATCAGCAACTTGATCTGCTCAAGCCTGGGCAACTTTGCTCCCGGCTGATAAATCGCCAGGCTGTACTTGAACGTCTCGGTGGCTTCGACAGCACCCGGCACTTTGCTGCGGCCTTCGTTGATCCATTTTCTGTCGGCGGTTTGCGACCACATGCCGTTGTTCAGTGCGACGGCCATGACCGCCGGTGTTTTTAGCGGCTTCAGGCGCGCGTGATCGGGCAGGCGTTCGACGCTGACCGGGATCATTTTGCCGCTTGTGTCATAGGCCCAGGCGCCGCTGATTTTCTGCGCCTTGAAGGCATTGTCCTCGGCGCCGTGGCCGTAGATCACTTCGATATTGCCGCGCCGTTGTTCGGTCCACAGGCCGTGGGCCGAGGCCTGAGTGGCGAACAAAGCGGCGATGATCAGCAGGGTTTTGCGGCATTGCATAGTGACGTCCTTTTACAGGTTGAGTGTCAGGCTGACGGTGAAATTGCGCGGCTCGCCGGGGTTGACCCAGTAATTGCTGTAGGAGCGCTCGTAGTATTTTTCGTCGAAGAGATTGTTCAGGTTCAGGCCAACCGTGACGTTGTCGCTGGCCTTGTAATGGGCCAGCAGATCGACGGTGTGATAGGCCGGCATTTCAAAATCACCGCCGGCTTCACCGGAGCGATCGCCGACATAGGTGAACGCCGCGCCGACGTCCGAGCCGCGCAAATGGCCGTCCTGAAATTCGTACACACCGAGCAGGCTGCCACTGCGCTTGGCCACGCCGAGGATGCGGCTGCCGGTCGGGATTGCCGCGTCGCCCTTGGTCACTTCAGCGTCGATGTAAGCGAAGGCACCCATCACCCGCACGGCATCGGTCACTTGCCCGGTCACTTGCCAGTCGAAACCGCGACTGCGCGCCTTGCCCATTGCACGGCTGGTATCGGTGTTCGGATCGAGGGCGAGGACGTTTTCCTTGTCGATGTGGAAGAAGGCGAGGGTGCTGCTCAGGCGCTCGTCGAACAGTTCGTTCTTGATCCCGATTTCGTAGCCGACACCTTCTTCGGGATCGAAGGATTTGCCGGAGGCGTCGAGGCCGTTATTCGGTTTGAACGAGGTCGAGGCGTTGGCGAACAGGCCGGTGTTCGGCGTCAACTGATAGAGCAGGCCGGCGCGTTGGGTGAGGGCGTCGTGAGTCTGCTGGCTTTTGGCATCGCGGGTGTGATCGTCGATGCGTTGATCAAAGTGTTCGAAGCGTGCGCCGATCATCCCGCGCAGTTTGTCGGTGAAGATGATTTGATCCTGCAGGTTCAGTGCGTGGCTTTCGACGTGTTCGAAGAAGTCAGTACCCGAGCGTGGGCCGTTGGGTTTCGGTTGGCCGTAGATCGGCTTGTAGATGTCGATGGCGTAGGGACCGCCGGCGATGGTAGTGACGCGTTCGTTCTTGCGGTAGTTCTCGTACTCGGTGCCGATCAGCAGTTCGTGCTGCCATGGGCCGAGGTCGAACAGACCGCGCAGCTCCAATTGGGTGATGCTGTCGTGCCAGTTAGTGTCCCGTTCGCGGTAACGTCGGTTGACCGTGTGACCATCGGCGTTCAGCGCACGACTTTCAGACGCGTCGCCCCACAGTTTGCCTTCCTTGTAGTGGCTGGCCAGACGCAGTTTCCAGCTGTCGTTGAGGTGATGTTCGAGGGTGGCCTGGAGCAGGTTGTTGTGGTTGTCGATGTTGCCGTCGTTCGGTTCACCGAGGAAGGTCGAGCGCGAAACGCCGCTCCATTTGTTGTTCGGTGCGACGATTCCTCGGTCGAACGTGGAGTTGTGCCGGACGATTTCGCTTTCCACCAACAACGAAGTGTCCGGGCTCAGTTGCCAACTGATCGAAGGTGCGACGAAGACCCGCTGGCTGTCGACGTGATCACGGAAGCTGTGGTTGTCTTCGACCGCAAGGTTGATTCGCGAGAGCACGTCCCCCTGCTCGTCGAGCTGCGTGTTGACGTCCAGAGCCGTGCGATAACGATCCCAACTGCCAGCGCTGGTCTGCACGGTGGTGAACGCTTCGGGCTGCGGCTTTTTGGTGACGATGTTCACCGTGCCGCCAGGATCACCACGGCCATACAGGCTCGCGGCCGGTCCTTTGAGGACTTCGATGCGCTCCACATTGGCCGCGTCCGGCGTGCTCGGGTAGCCGCGATTGGCGCTGAAACCGTCCTTGTAGAACTCTGAGGTGGTGAAGCCGCGTACGCTGTATTCGTACAGCGTCAGGCCGCCAAAATTGTTCTGCTTCGACACGCCGCCGGCAAATTCCAGTGCGCGTTCGACATTGTGGCTGCCCAGATCCTTGAGCACGCTGGCCGGCACCACGCTGATCGCTTGGGGAATGTCGCGGATGGCGGTGTCGGTTTTGGTTGCACTGGCGGAGCGCGTCGCGCGGTAGCCGCTGACCGGCCCGCTGGGGGATTCATAATCGGAAGTGACGCTGATGGCGTCGAGTTCGAGGGGTTGCGGATCTTCGGCGAAGACCGGATCGCCCAGCAGGCCCAGGGTCAGGCCAAGCAGCGAAGCCTTTTTTCGAGACGACATGTTATGTAGTTCCAATCGTTAAATTGAAACAATATAACATGCCTGTTGAGAGTGTCTTTCATTCGCGCACTCGGCGCGAATAAAGTTTTACTCTTCTTCTTTCACCGGTGCAGGCGGCGGACGCAGGCCGATTTCAGCGGTGAGCTTCAGTTCTTTGCCGTTGCGCATGACCTGAATGGTCACTTTGTCAGTCGGCTTGATCCGCGCCACCTGGTTCATGGACTTGCGGCCATCACCGGCCGGTTCGCCGTCGATACTCAGAATCACGTCACCCAGTTGCAGGCCGGCCTTCTGTGCCGGGCCATCGCGGAAGATCCCCGCCACGACAATCCCCGGACGCCCGGACAGGCCAAACGACTCGGCCAGTTCCTGGGTCAGCGGCTGCACTTCAATACCCAGCCAGCCACGAATCACCTGACCGTGCTCGATGATCGACTTCATCACTTCCATCGCCAGTTTCACCGGGATTGCAAAACCGATGCCCTGCGAGCCGCCGGACTTGGAGAAGATCGCCGTATTGATGCCGGTGAGGTTGCCGTTGGCATCAACCAGCGCGCCGCCGGAGTTGCCCGGGTTGATCGCCGCGTCGGTCTGGATGAAGTCTTCGTAGTTGTTCAGGCCCAACTGGTTACGCCCGGTGGCGCTGATGATGCCCATGGTCACGGTCTGGCCGACGCCGAACGGGTTGCCGATGGCCAGCGCGACATCGCCGATGCGGATGCTGTCGGAGCGGCCGACGGTGATCGCCGGCAGGTTTTTCAGGTCGATCTTCAGCACCGCGAGGTCGGTTTCCGGATCGCTGCCGATCACCCGGGCGAGGGTTTCGCGACCGTCCTTGAGTGCCACCACGATCTGGTCGGCGCCGGTGGTCACGTGGTTGTTGGTCAGAATGTAGCCTTCCGGGCTCATGATCACCCCGGAACCGAGGCTCGATTCCATGCGTTTCTGCTTCGGCGAGTTGTCACCGAAGAAGCGCCGGAACTGCGGGTCTTCAAACAGCGGGTGCGCCGGTTTGTTGATGACCTTGGTGGTGTAAAGGTTGACTACCGAGGGTGCGGCGATGGTCACTGCGTCGGCATAGGACACCGGTCCCTGCTGCACGCTGGTGGTCTGCGGGGCCTGTTGCAGGTTGACATCGAGGCTCGGCAGCCCGACCCACTGCGGGTAACGCTGAATAATCAACAGAGCGATAAGCACACCGGCCAACAGCGGCCAGCCGAAAAAACGCAGCGCCTTGAGCATTAAGCACGTCCTGGAAAAGTTGCAGGCGGGGTCAGACCGCCCATAATGTCGCGCATTATACGAGGCCGCGCGCGCCTCTGAACGGGATTTTCAGGAGTCTTTCATGGCCGTCGCCCTCAGCACCCTCGTCGAAGAAGCCGACCGTTACCTCGGCAGTGCGAAAATCGCCGATTATTGCCCCAACGGCCTGCAGGTCGAAGGCCGTCCGCAGGTGATGCGCATCGTCAGTGGCGTCACCGCCAGTCAGGCCTTGCTCGATGCTGCGGTGGAAGCCGAGGCCGATCTGGTGCTGGTGCATCACGGTTATTTCTGGAAAGGCGAGAACCCGTGCATCACCGGCATGAAGCAGCGGCGCTTGAAGACTTTGCTCAAGCACGACATCAGTCTGCTCGCCTATCACTTGCCGCTGGATCTGCATCCGGAGGTCGGCAACAACGTGCAACTGGCGCGTCAGCTGGACATTACCGTTGAAGGGCCACTGGATCCGGACAACCTCAAAATTGTCGGACTGGTCGGGTCGTTGAGCGAGCCAATGACCCCAAGGGATTTCGCCCGCAAGGTTAAAGACGTCATGGGCCGCGAGCCGCTGCTGGTCGAGGGCAGTGGGATGATTCGTCGAGTTGGCTGGTGTACCGGTGGCGGGCAGGGTTATATCGATCAGGGCGTGGCGGCGGGTGTCGATCTGTTCCTCAGCGGTGAAGCCTCCGAGCAGACCTTCCACAGCGCTCGGGAAAACGACATCAGCTTCATCGCCGCCGGCCACCACGCCACCGAGCGCTATGGCGTGCAGGCGCTGGGTGACTACCTGGCAAAACGTTTCGCCCTCGAACACATCTTCATCGATTGCCCGAACCCTATCTGAATCCACCACAAATACCTGTGGGAGCGAGCCTGCTCGCGAAGGCGTCAGACTTTCAATACAAAGGTGTCTGGCATACCGCTTTCGCGAGCAGGCTCGCTCCCACAAGGGAACTGCTCGGCCGAACCGGCAGGCATATTCATATGCCCTTTCGATCTAGTAGCCGTCCTGATTAGAAGAGGTCGCTGTGCTAGGATTCCCCGCTCGAACACGGCCCGCTGGCCGTTCATAAGAAAGCTTTCGTGAGTAGCCATGGTCGACAAACTGACGCATCTGAAACAGCTGGAGGCGGAAAGCATCCACATCATCCGCGAGGTGGCCGCCGAGTTCGACAACCCGGTGATGCTGTACTCCATCGGTAAAGACTCCGCCGTGATGCTGCATCTGGCACGCAAGGCGTTCTTCCCGGGCAAACTGCCGTTTCCGGTGATGCACGTCGACACTCGCTGGAAATTCCAGGAGATGTACAAGTTCCGCGACAAGATGGTCGAAGAGCTGGGCCTGGACCTGATCACCCACATCAACCCCGATGGCGTGGCGCAGAACATCAACCCGTTCACCCACGGCAGCGCCAAACACACCGACATCATGAAGACCGAGGGCCTGAAACAGGCGCTCGACAAGCATGGTTTCGACGCCGCGTTCGGCGGCGCCCGTCGCGATGAAGAGAAGTCCCGTGCCAAAGAGCGCGTGTACTCGTTCCGCGACAGCAAGCACCGCTGGGACCCGAAAAACCAGCGCCCTGAGCTGTGGAACGTCTACAACGGCAAGGTCAACAAGGGCGAATCCATTCGGGTGTTCCCGTTGTCGAACTGGACCGAGCTGGACATCTGGCAGTACATCTACCTCGAAGGCATCCCGATTGTGCCGCTGTACTTCGCCGCCGAGCGCGAAGTGATCGAGAAGAACGGCACGCTGATCATGATCGACGACGACCGTATCCTCGAACACCTGTCCGACGAGGACAAGGCACGTATCGTCAAAAAGAAAGTGCGTTTCCGTACCCTTGGCTGCTACCCGTTGACGGGCGCGGTGGAGTCCGAGGCTGAAACCCTCACGGACATCATTCAGGAAATGCTCCTGACGCGAACTTCCGAGCGCCAGGGCCGGGTCATCGACCACGATGGCGCAGGCTCGATGGAAGACAAGAAACGTCAGGGTTATTTCTAAGGGGTTGTCATGTCGCACGCATCTGATTTGATCAGCGAGGACATCCTCGCCTACCTGGGCCAGCACGAACGTAAAGAGCTGCTGCGCTTTTTGACCTGCGGTAACGTCGATGACGGCAAGAGCACCCTGATCGGGCGCCTGCTGCACGACTCCAAGATGATCTACGAAGATCACCTGGAAGCTATCACTCGCGATTCGAAGAAAGTCGGCACCACCGGTGACGACATCGACCTGGCGTTGCTGGTCGATGGCCTGCAGGCTGAGCGTGAGCAGGGCATCACCATCGATGTCGCCTACCGCTATTTCTCCACCGCCAAACGCAAATTCATCATCGCCGACACCCCAGGCCATGAGCAGTACACCCGCAACATGGCCACCGGTGCCTCCACCTGTGACCTGGCGATCATCCTGGTCGACGCCCGTTACGGCGTGCAGACCCAGACCCGTCGCCACAGCTTCATCGCCTCGTTACTCGGCATCAAGCACATCGTCGTCGCCATCAACAAGATGGACTTGAAAGACTTCGATGAAGGCGTGTTCGAGTCGATCAAGGCCGACTACCTGAAGTTCGCCGAAGGCTTGAAGATGAAGCCGACCAGCATGCACTTCGTGCCGATGTCTGCCCTCAAGGGCGACAACGTGGTGAACAAGTCCGAGCGCTCGCCTTGGTACAAAGGTCAGTCGCTGATGGAAATTCTCGAGACCGTGGAAGTGGCGGGCGACCGCAACTTCACCGATTTGCGTTTCCCGGTGCAGTACGTCAACCGTCCGAACCTGAACTTCCGTGGTTTCGCTGGCACCCTCGCCAGCGGCATCGTGCACAAGGGCGACGAAGTGGTGGTTCTGCCGTCGGGCAAGAGCAGCCGCGTCAAATCCATCGTCACCTTCGAAGGTGAGCTGGAGCAGGCCGGCCCGGGTCAAGCGGTGACGCTGACCATGGAAGACGAAATCGACATCTCCCGTGGCGACCTGCTGGTGCATGCCGACAACGTGCCGCCGGTCACCGACAGCTTCGAAGCGATGCTGGTGTGGATGGCTGAAGAGCCGATGCTGCCGGGCAAGAAATACGACATCAAGCGCGCCACCAGTTACGTGCCGGGCTCGATTGCCAGCATCGTCAACAAGGTCGACGTCAACACCCTCGAAGAAGGCCCGGCGAGCGCGTTGCAGCTCAACGAAATCGGCAAGGTGAAGATCGCGCTCGACGCGCCGATCGCCCTCGACGGTTACGACAGCAACCGCACCACCGGCGCGTTCATCGTCATCGACCGTTTGACCAACGGCACCGTCGGCGCCGGCATGATCGTCGCTCAGCCAGTGGCTCATGGGACTGCCTCGCACCACGGCAAACTGGCTCACGTTGCCACTGAGGAACGTTCCCAGCGTTTCGGCCAGCAGCCAGCGACCGTGCTGTTCAGCGGCCTGTCGGGCGCGGGCAAGAGCACGCTGGCCTACGCGGTCGAGCGCAAGCTGTTCGACATGGGCCGTGCGGTGTTTGTGCTCGATGGTCAGAATCTGCGTCACGACCTGAACAAAGGGCTGCCGCAGGATCGTGCCGGTCGGACCGAGAACTGGCGGCGTGCTGCGCATGTGGCGCGTCAGTTCAACGAGGCGGGTCTGTTGACCCTGGCGGCGTTTGTTGCGCCGAGCGCTGAAGGTCGTGAGCAGGCCAAGGATCTGATCGGCAAGGAGCGTCTGCTGACGGTTTATGTGCAGGCCTCGCCGGCGGTGTGTGCCGAGCGTGATCCGCAGGGCTTGTATGCTGCGGGTGGCGATAATATTCCGGGTGAGTCGTTCCCGTATGACGTGCCGCTGAATGCTGATCTGGTGATCGACACGCAGTCGTTGTCGCTGGAAGAGAGCGTCAAGCAGGTGTTGGATCTGCTGCGCAAGCGTGGCGCGATTTAAGCTTTAGCCGGAAATGAAAGGCCCGCGGATGAGTGATCATCGGCGGGCTTTTTTATTGGAGGCGATTTGGTTTTCGGCGATGGCGGCCTTTGGGCCGACCATGCTTTGGGTGGGTTGTGTGAATATCCGTTTCTTCGGGTGTTGCTGATTGCGGTTCCGCCCTTACGGCGGGTCACTTTTTACAAACGCCTAAAAAGTAACCAAAAACGCTTGCTCCTACGTTCGGCCCGCTCGCTGGGGCTCGGGGTTCCTTCGCTCCGGGATTGATCCGGGCGCAGCGCCTACGGTTTGCTTCGCTGCACCTCCTCTCGCTGTGTTTGGCTTCGCCAAACGGTCGCTGCGCTCCCACCCCCGGATCAATCCCTACGCTCAGCCTTCCGACGTCGCCCGTGGATCAAGATCAAAAGCTTTCGGCGAGCTGACACTCGGCCATTTGAGTGTTGAAAAGCGTGCGCCTGGCTTTAGCTTTTCCTGTGGGAGTTGGCTTGCCAGCGATGGCGGCCTGACAGCCGACCAATCTCTACCTGAATACACCGGTTTCAAACTGTGGGAGCGGGCTTGCTCGCGAAGGCGGCCTGACAGCCGACCAATTTCTACCTGAATACACCGGGTTCAAACTGTGGGAGCCTGGCTTGCCAGCGAAGGTGGTCTGACAGCCGACTAATCTCTACCTGAATACACCGTGTGCAAACTGTGGGAGCGGGCTTGCTCGCGAAGGCGGCCTCACAGCCGACCAAGCTCTAACTGAATGCACTCCATCCAACTGTAGGAGTGAGCCTGCTCGCGATAGCGGTATGTCGTTCAACATTGGGAGTGGCTGTTCCACCGCTATCGCGAGCAGGCTCGCTCCTACAGGGGATTAACGTTTGTCTGGGAATTCGCGGTGCATCTGTTCCAGCAGCGCATCCTTGTCCTGCCATAGCTGGTTGATCCAGCCCTGGAATTGCAGGCGATATTCGCCGTCCTGGTCGTAGTTCTTGCCGATGAAGGCCGGCGGGATTTTCAGTTCTTCAAAGTGCACCACCACGTCGCGCACGTTGCCGCACAGCAGATCCCAGAAACCCGGACGCCCGCCCGGATAGTGGATGGTCACGTTGACGATCGACTCCAGTTGCTCACCCATCGCATCAAGCACAAAGGCGATGCCACCCGCCTTGGGTTTGAGCAGGTATTTGAACGGTGACTGCTGTTGCGCATGTTTGCCTTCGGTGAAGCGCGTGCCTTCGACGAAGTTGAAAATCCCCACCGGGTTGTTGCGGAATTTCGCGCAGGTCTTGCGCGTGGTTTCCAGGTCTTTGCCTTTCTTCTCTGGATGCTTTTCCAGGTACGCCTTGGAGTAGCGCTTCATGAACGGGAAGCCCAGCGCCCACCAGGCCAGACCGATCACCGGAACCCAGATCAGCTCCTGCTTGAGGAAGAATTTCAGCGGCTGGATGCGACGGTTGAGCACGTATTGCAGCACCAGGATGTCGACCCAACTCTGGTGGTTGCTGGTGATCAGGTATGAGTGTTGGTAGTCCAGACCTTGCAGGCCGCTGATGTGCCAGCGGGTGCGGCGCACCAGGTTCATCCAGCCTTTGTTGTTGCTGATCCAGGCTTCGTGGGTGTGGCTCATCAGCCACAGTGAGGCGCGGCGGGCGAGGTCGAAGGGCAGCACTTTGATCAGCGCCACGCAGAACAGGAACGAGCACAGCAGAATCGTATTGAGCGCCAACAGCAGCGCGGCGATCACGCCGCGAATCGGGGCGGGCAGGAAGTCCAGCATTTACACATCCATAGGTCGGTTGGCGGCTTGAATCGCGGTCAGGGCGATGGTGTAGACGATGTCGTCGACCTGCGCGCCGCGCGGCAGGTCGTTCACCGGTTTGCGCAGGCCTTGCAGCATCGGGCCGAGGCTGACGCAGTCGGCGCTGCGCTGCACGGCTTTGTGGGTGGTGTTGCCGGTGTTCAGGTCGGGGAACACGAATACCGTGGCGCGCCCGGCCACCTGGCTGTTCGGCGCCAGTTGCCGGGCGACGTCTGCGTTGGCAGCGGCGTCGTATTGCAGCGGGCCGTCGATCAGCAGCGAGTGCTGTTGCTCGTGGGCGAGCAGGGTGGCTTCGCGGACTTTCTCGACTTCTTCACCGCTGGCCGATTCGCCGCTGGAGTAACTGATCATCGCCACCCGCGGGGTAATGCCGAATGCCGCTGCGGAATCAGCGCTTTGCAGTGCGATCTCCGCCAGTTCGGCGGCGCTCGGGTGCGGGTTCATCACGCAGTCGCCATAGACCAGCACTTCTTCGGGGAACAGCATGAAGAACACCGACGATACCAGCGTGCAGCCCGGTGCGGTCTTGATCAGTTGCAGGGCCGGGCGAATGGTGTTGGCAGTGGTGTTGATCACGCCCGAGACCAGGCCGTCGACCTCATCCAGCGCGAGCATCATGGTGCCGATCACCACGGTGTCTTCCAGTTGCTGTTCGGCCATCGGCGCGTTGAGGCTTTTGCTTTTGCGCAGGGCGACCATCGGCTCGATGTAGCGCTCGCGGATCAAGTCCGGATCGAGAATCTCCAGCCCCGGTGGCAACTCGATACCTTGCGCGCGGGCTACGGCTTCGACGTCCTCGGGTTTGGCCAGCAACACGCAACGGGCGATGCCGCGTTCCTGGCAGATCGCCGCCGCTTGCACGGTGAGCGGCTCGCTGCCTTCGGGCAGGACGATGCGTTTGTTCGCCGACTGCGCCCGTTGAATCAGTTGGTAGCGGAATACCGCTGGCGACAGACGCATTTCCCGCGGGGTGCCACAGCGCTGATGCAGCCATTTGGCGTCGAGATGGCTGGCGACGAAGTCAGTGATGATCTCCGCACGCTCGCGGTCATCGATGGGGATTTCCTTGTTCAGGCCATTGAGCAGGTTGGCAGTGTCGTAGGAGCCAGTGCTCACCGACAGCACCGGCAGACCGGCCTGCAACGCGCCACGGCATAGGTCCATGATGCGTGGATCGGGCAGGGTGTCGCTGGTCAGCAACAGCCCGGCCAGCGGTACGCCATTGAGTGCCGCGAGGCTGACCGCGAGGATGATGTCGTCGCGATCACCCGGGGTCACCACCAGTACGCCGGGCTTGAGCAGCTCCACAGTGTTGCGCATGGTCCGTGCGCAGATGATGATTTTGGTCATGCGCCGGGTTTCGTAATCGCCGGCGTTCAGCACCTGCGCGCCCATCAGGTCGGCGACGTCGCGGGTACGCGGTGCATTGAGTTCGGGTTGAAACGGAATGCAGCCGAGCAGGCGGAAATCACCGCTGCGCAACAACGGCGAATGCTCCTTCAATCGTGTGGCGAAGGCATCCATGCTCTCCTCGGTCTTGACCTTGTTGAGGATTACGCCGAGGACTTTCGGATCTTTCGGGCCGCCGAACAATTGCGCCTGCAATTCCACGCGGCCGGAGAGTTCGGCGAGCACTTCATTCTCCGGCGCCGAGACCAGAATCACCTCGGCATCCAGGCTTTTCGCCAGGTGCAAATTGACCCGCGCGGCGTAGCTGGCGCTACGGGTCGGCACCATGCCTTCGACCACCAGCACATCTTTGCCGATAGCAGCTTGCTGATAGAGGGCGATGATTTCTTCGAGCAACTCATCGAGCTGACCGTCGCCGAGCATCCGCTCGACATGGGCCAGGCCCAGTGGCTGCGGCGGTTTCAGGCCGTGGGTGCGCGCCACCAGTTCGGTGGAACGCTCCGGGCCAGTGTCGCCCGGATGCGGCTGGGCAATCGGTTTGAAGAAGCCGACTTTCAGTCCGGCCCGCTCCAGGGTACGCACCAGCCCGAGGCTGATGGAGGTCAGACCCACGCCAAAATCGGTGGGCGCGATAAAAAAAGTTTGCATGCGGATTCTCTAAAGGTGCATGGCAATGGTGGCGATCTATACGTGACCGCCTACCGCAATTCAGTCGCCAAGGTTATCGCTAACCGAGCCTTGTGCGCACCAACCGCAGTCAAAGGGTTGGCCTATTTTTTCAATACGTTGCGCCGGGTCCAGGACCCATGGCCGCGATTGCCACGGCGGCTGGTGACGCAGGTGCTGGGTGTGGCCACAGGAAAGCTCGGCCACCCAGTGACCGTCTTCATCCTGATGGAAGCCGGCGATTGTCGAATCCCGTTTGTCCGGGTTGTGTTCGCTTTCGCGCGATTGCTTCGCTAAACTTGGCCTTTCTATATTCTTCTGCAAAAGGTCTCGCCCCATGCTGATCGCCGCCAATAAGGCTGTCTCCATCGACTATACCCTGACCAACGACGCTGGTGAGGTCATCGACAGCTCCGCCGGCGGCGCTCCGCTGGTCTACCTGCAAGGCGCAGGCAACATCATCCCGGGCCTGGAAAAAGCTCTGGAAGGCAAAGCTGTTGGTGACGAGCTGGAAGTGTCCGTTGAGCCGGAAGACGCTTACGGCGAATATGCTGCCGAACTGGTCAGCACCCTGAGCCGCAGCATGTTCGAAGGCGTTGACGAGCTGGAAGTCGGCATGCAGTTCCACGCTTCGGCGCCGGACGGCCAGATGCAGATCGTGACCATCCGTGACCTGGACGGCGACGACGTCACCGTCGACGGCAACCACCCACTGGCCGGTCAGCGCCTGAACTTCAAAGTGAAGGTCGTTGCTATCCGTGACGCCAGCCAGGAAGAAGTCGCTCATGGCCACGTCCATGGCGAAGGTGGCCATCACCACTGATTTTCTGCGCTAAGCTTCGAGTACTGGAGAGGCGCCTGCGGGCGCCTTTTTAGTCCGCGGCTGTCCTTGGTGCTCTCGCCAAGTGGCTGTTTCGAGTAGAACACGGGAATCTGGAGTCCGTCATGAGTGCTTTTCACGACCTTAAGTTGACAGCCCTGGATGGTCAGGAGCTACCGCTGGCGCCTTTCAAAGGCCAAGTCGTGCTGGTGGTCAACGTCGCCTCCAAATGCGGCTTGACCCCACAGTACGCGGCGCTGGAAAACCTCTACCAGCAATTCAAGGGCAAGGGCTTCAGTGTGCTGGGCCTGCCGTGCAATCAGTTTGCCGGTCAGGAACCGGGTACCGAACAGCAAATCCAGGAGTTCTGCAGCCTGAACTATGGCGTGACGTTCCCGTTGTCGAGCAAGCTTGAAGTCAACGGCCATGATCGTCATCAGCTGTACCGCTTGCTGGCGGGCGAGGGGGCGGAGTTTCCGGGGGATATCACCTGGAACTTCGAGAAATTCCTGCTCGGCAAGGATGGCCGGGTATTGGCGCGATTCTCGCCGCGCACGCCGCCGGATGATCCGACCATTGTCCACGCGATTGAAAAAGCGCTGGGCTGAAACACAAAAATCGCAGCCATCGAGCTGCGATTTTTTTTGCCTGACTTTTGACCCTTAATCATTCAGATCAATAGTGCTGTTCAGAGGCGCTGACGGTTCATATTATCGCCGTCATAAAGTCATTCCCTGTGGAGCCTTCCAATGCCGGTGCAAGCCCTGTTCAAACCGTTCCACCTCGGTGCCCTCGAACTGCCGACCCGCGTGGTGATGGCGCCGATGACCCGCTCGTTTTCCCCGGGTGGCGTACCCAATTCCAAAGTGATCGAGTACTACCGTCGCCGCGCTGCGGCCGGTGTTGGCCTGATCATCACCGAAGGCACCACCGTCGGTCACAAGGCTTCCAACGGTTACCCGAATGTGCCGCAGTTCTTCGGCGAAGCGCCACTGGCCGGCTGGAAAAAAGTCGTCGACGCGGTGCATGCCGAGGGCGGCAAGATTGTTCCGCAACTGTGGCATGTCGGCAGCGTGCGCCGCATCGGCACCGAGCCGGACGCCAGCGTCCCGGCATACGGCCCGACGGAAAAACTCAAGGATGGTCAGGTCGTGGTGCACGGCATGACCAAACAGGACATTCAGGACGTGATCGCCGCGTTCGCCCAGGCCGCCAAAGATGCGCAAGGCATCGGCATGGACGGCGTGGAAATTCACGGCGCCCACGGTTACCTGATCGACCAGTTCTTTTGGGAAGGCAGCAACCAGCGTACCGACGAATACGGCGGTAGCCTGGCCAACCGTTCGCGCTTCGCCATCGAGCTGATTCAAGCGGTGCGTGCGGCAGTCGGTGAAGGCTTCCCGATCATCTTCCGTTTTTCGCAGTGGAAGCAGCAGGATTACACCGCGCGTCTGGTGCAGACCCCGGAGGCGCTGGGCGAATTCCTCAAGCCTTTGTCGGATGCCGGCGTGGATATTTTCCACTGCTCGACGCGGCGTTTCTGGGAGCCTGAGTTCGACGGTTCCGAGCTGAACCTCGCCGGCTGGACGCGCAAGCTGACCGGCAAACCGACCATCACCGTAGGCAGCGTCGGTCTGGACGGCGAGTTCCTGCAATTCATGGTCAACACCGACAAGGTCGCGCAACCGGCAAGTCTGGAGAAACTGCTGGAGCGTCTGAATAACGACGAGTTCGATCTGGTGGCAGTGGGCCGTGCGCTGCTGGTGGATCCGGACTGGGCGCTGAAAGTCCGTGAAGGGCGTGAGCAGGACATTCTGCCGTTCAGCCGTGAGGCGTTGATGACCCTGGTTTAGGCGTCGCCTTTAGCGGCTCATTCGCGAGCAAGCCCGCTCCCACACTTTGAAATGCGTTCCAAATGTGGGAGCGGGCTTGCTCGCGAAGGCAGGTTCAAAATCAGCAAAGATCTAAGGCAATGTCTGCGCATTCGGCACCATCTGTTCCCCGACACACGCCCCACGCAAATGCTTTTCAAACTGCTCGATGATCGCCGCCCACCCTTGGCGACTGGCATGCTGGCGCGCATTCAGGCGCACGCAACGCAAGGTCTCATCCTCCTCCAGCAACCACGCCGCCGCATCGCAGAACGCTTGTTCATCACCGGGCATCGCCAACACGCCGTTGTAGCCATGGCGAATGTGCTGCGCCGCCGCAGCCTGATCGTAAGCCACCACCCCCAGCCCTGACGCCAGCGCCTCAAGCACCACGTTGCCGAAGGTTTCGGTCATGCTCGGGAACAGAAAGATGTCGCCGGACGCATAGTGCGCCGCCAGTACTTCGCCGCGTTGTGAACCACAGAAGATCGCTTCGGACAGCTCCTTTTCCAGCGCAGGCCGTTGCGGCCCGTCGCCGACCACGATCAGCTTCAGCTTGCGCTGTGGATAAGTGCCGCACAGGGTGTCGAAGCAGCGCTTGAGCAGGCCGAGGTTCTTTTCCGGGGCCAGCCGGCCGACGTGAATCACCGCGATGTCCTGCTCGCTCAGGCCCCATTGCTCACGCAAGCCGTTCAGGCGCTTGGCCGGGTGAAACAACTGGCTGTCCACGCCGCGGGAGAGCAGGGCGAGGCGGTCGAAATGCCGACGCTCCAGTTCCAGGCGCTGACTGACGCTCGGCACCAGGGTCATTGCCGAGCGATTGTGAAACCAGCGCAGATAATGGGTGAGCAAGCGCGTCAGCAAACTCAGTCCGTACTGGTTGGTGTACTGCTGAAAATTGGTGTGAAAGCCGCTGACCACCGAGATCCCCAGGCGTCGCGCCGCACGCAACGCCGACAAACCGAGCGGGCCTTCGGTGGCGATGTACAAAACGTCCGGGCGATGACGCTTCCAGCGCCGCAGCAGCTTGTGCATCGACGACTGTCCCCATTGCAGACCGGGATAACCCGGCAACGGCCAGCCTCGACACAACAGCAAGGCATCGTCCTCGACGCGCTGCGGATCTCCCGCCTGGCGCGGTCGCACCAGTTCCACCTGATGCCCACGCGCGCGCAAGCCATCGCACAAGCGACCAAGGGTATTGGCCACCCCGTTGATTTCCGGTGGGAAGGTTTCGCTGATCAGGGTGATATGGAGAGCTGTCGTCATGACCTCAGTGTCGGCTGAGGCCATGTCGTGCTTGTGACGTTCGGATGATGGATTTGTGACCGGCTCAGCTCTGCGCGACAAGATTCTCCGCACCGCGTTCACGCACCCAGAACAACGTCGCCCCGGCCACTGCAGCCGGCATCATCAGAATGTTCACCACCGGAATCAGCAGCGCCAGATAGACGATCCCGCCAAAACTCATGCTCTGCCAGCGTTTCTGCCGCAGCCAGGCGAGCATCTCGTTCCAGCCCAGTTTGTGGTTGTCTGCCGGGTAGTCAATGTACTGGATCGCCATCATCCACACGCCGAACAGCAGCCACAGCGGGGCGGCGACGATGTTCACTACCGGGATGAACGAGAGAATGAACAGGCCGATCGCCCGCGGCAGGAAGTAGCCGAGTTTGCGCATTTCCCGGGCGAGGGTGCGCGGGATCATCGCAATCAGTTCGCCCCAGCTGAAGGCCGGGAAATCATCGGTGCCGCGTACCACCACTTCGACTTTTTCCGCGAGGAAACCGTTGAACGGCGCAGCGATCACGTTGGCGAGCATGGTGAAGGTGAAGAACACCATCAACGCCACCAGCACCACGAACAGCGGCCAGAGGATGTAGCTGAGGAAACTCAGCCAGTCGGGCAGCGACGGCATCAGGCTGTCGACCCACAGGCTGAACTGATGGCCGGCCAGATAGATCAATCCGACGAACAGCACCAGGTTGATCGCCAGCGGCAGCAACACGAACAGGCGCAGGCCAGGACTGAGAACCAGTTTGAGGCCTTCGCGCAGGTATTGCGGGCCGGATAGAACAGGGGCGGGCATAAGGTGCTCCGAGCAAGGGAAAACGCGCCGACCTTACCGACTTTGCAACAGGTGCGAAAGCGCGGCAGAGCGCTCGACATTCACTGTAACAAAGACGTCGATATGGTCGGAGTGTGCGTATAGAGACCACCTATGAGCTGGATTGTTATTCCGTATTTCCTTAATCTTGCCCCCCTCGATACGCTGCACCCAACTTTTTACAGGACTGTCGAGCTCATACCTTCCCCAAGGTTATCCACAGTCCTTTTTTATTCCCGCCGGCAGTCCGGCGTTCCGCGCCAGTTTTTCGGCCCGGTCAACAGGAGCAGGTCATGTCTGAAGTCCGTCATTCGCGAGTGATTATTCTCGGTTCCGGCCCTGCCGGTTACAGTGCTGCGGTCTACGCCGCCCGTGCCAACCTCAAGCCACTGCTGATCACCGGCATGCAGGCCGGCGGTCAGCTGACCACCACCACCGAAGTCGACAACTGGCCAGGCGACGTGCACGGCCTGACCGGTCCGGCCCTGATGGAGCGGATGCGTGAGCACGCCGAGCGTTTTGAAACCGAGATCGTTTTCGATCACATCAACGCCGTGGACTTCGCTGCCAAGCCGTACACCCTGACCGGCGACAGCGCGACTTACACCTGCGACGCCCTGATCATCGCTACCGGTGCCAGCGCTCGCTACCTGGGCCTGCCGTCGGAAGAAGCGTTCATGGGCAAAGGCGTTTCGGCCTGCGCGACTTGCGACGGTTTCTTCTACCGCAACAAGCCAGTGGCTGTGGTCGGTGGCGGCAACACCGCTGTAGAAGAGGCGCTGTACCTGGCCAACATCGCCAGCACCGTGACCCTGATCCACCGTCGCGAAACCTTCCGCGCCGAGAAGATCCTGATCGACAAGCTCAACGCCCGCGTGGCCGAAGGCAAGATCATCCTCAAGTTGAACGCCAACCTCGACGAAGTGCTGGGCGACAACATGGGTGTGACCGGTGCGCGCCTCAAGAACAACGACGGCAGCTTCGACGAAATCAAAGTCGACGGCGTGTTCATCGCGATCGGCCACACTCCGAACACTTCGCTGTTCGAAGGCCAGTTGACCCTGAAAGACGGTTATCTGGTAGTGCAGGGCGGCCGTGACGGCAACGCCACTGCCACCAGCGTCGAAGGTATCTTCGCTGCCGGTGACGTGGCTGACCACGTCTACCGTCAGGCCATCACCTCGGCTGGCGCCGGCTGCATGGCGGCACTGGACACCGAGCGTTACCTGGACGGTCTGCAGAACGCTTCGTTCTAAATCGCAGACACAAAAAAACCGGCTTCGGCCGGTTTTTTTATGCCCGTATTTCCGCTACATCGCATAACCCTGTTGGAGCGGGCTTGCTCGCCAAAGCGGTGTGTCAGACAAAGAAAAGTCGCCTGGCACGGCGCCTTCGCGAGCAAGCCCGCTCCCACAGGGGACGGCGTTGGCTATGGAAATCAGCGACGGGTCAGCGGCTGTGCTTCGAACTTCACACCCGCCAGACCGTGCTTGATCAGCGCGCGGATATTGCCGTGGTCGCTGCCCTCAGGCGTCGCCACCACCGAACGGTAATGTTCACCGAACGCCAGCAGCGCCTCTTCATCACTCAAGCCTTCCAGCAGTGCCAGACCCAAAGTCTTGCACGAACCTTCGTTCTGCCCGGCGGCGTTTTCCACGCCACCGTTGTTGAACGCCTGAGGCTGGTAGTCGTAACCGGCGGCGATGAAAGCCAGGGTGTCGGCGAAAGCGTGTTCGCCGCTTTTGAGGCTGGCGCGCAGGGTGTTCAGATCACTCATTGGGTTTTCCTTTGGCGAACGCCGCCTGTTGTTCGGCGCTGGCTTCTTGCTGGTATTGGGCTTTCCACTCGGCGTAAGGCATGCCGTAAACCACTTCACGGGCGTCGTCGAGGCTGACCTCGATCTGCTGTTCATCGGCGGCAGCCTTGTACCATTTGGACAGGCAGTTGCGGCAGAATCCGGCGAGGTTCATCAGGTCGATGTTCTGCACGTCCTTGCGGCTGTCCAGATGGGCGACCAGCCGGCGGAAAGCGGCGGCTTCGAGTTCGAGGCGTTGTTGCTCGGTCATGGGAGTCTCTGCGAGACAGCTTCAAGCGACGAGCTTCAAGCTGCAAGATGGGTGGCGTTGATATGAAGTTTACAGCTTGCCGCTTGAAGCTTGAAGCTAGCGGCTCGCTGCAAGCGTTATTGACACCGACTCGGCAAAACGCAGCGCATGCGGCTTGTCGACTTCGACTTCGGCGTACAGCACTGCAGCATGAGTCATCACCAGATCCAGCAGTTCCTGGGTCAGGCGTTCGAGCAGCGCAAAACGATTGCCCTCGACGTGGGCGATGATCGCCTTGGTGATGGTGCGGTAATTCAGCGCGTGATCGATGTCGTTGTCGCGCACCGCTTCCTGCGCTGCGTACAGGATGGTCAGGTTGATCAGCACATCCTGCTTGTTGAGGATCTCGTCCTCGTTGATCCCGATAAAGGTGCGCAAGCGCAGATCCTTGACCCGGATGCGCGCCATTCCCGGTTGAAGTTGTGACATTTACTTGCTCCGTCCAATCAATTGCAGGAACTCCTGGCGGGTGTTGCTCGAGTCGCGAAAGGCGCCGAGCATGACCGAGGTGTTCATGGTCGAATTCTGTTTCTCGACACCGCGCATCATCATGCACATGTGCCGGGCCTCGATGACCACCGCGACGCCGGCGGCATCGGTGACCTGTTGCACCGCATCGGCAATCTGCCGGGTGAGGTTTTCCTGAATCTGCAGGCGCCGGGCGAACATGTCCACCAGCCGCGCGATCTTCGACAGCCCCAGCACCTTGCCTGTCGGAATATAAGCCACATGGGCCTTGCCGATGAAGGGCAGCAGGTGATGTTCGCACAACGAGTAGAGCTCGATGTCGGCGACGATGATCATCTCGTCGCTGTCGGAGGCAAACAGCGCGCCGTTGACGATCTGATCCACACTCTGTTCATAGCCGTGACACAGGTATTGCATGGCTTTGGCCGCGCGCACCGGGGTATCGAGCAGACCTTCGCGGTCGGGGTCTTCGCCGAGGCCGATGAGGATCTCGCGGTAATTCTCGGGCAGGGAACGGCTCATGGGTGATCCTCGCGCAGCAGCTTATTTGACGTGCCGTCCGCCGTTGACGGTCAGGGTTGTGCCGGTGACATAGGGGTTGTCGAGCAGATAGCGCAGGCTCTGGTAGATCACTTCGCTGCCGGGTTCGATGCCCAGCGCGGATTTGGCCAGCGCCCTGGCGCGGTACGCCGCGTCGTCGTCGGGATTGAACAATAGCAGGGCCGGCGCGATGCCGTTGACTTTGATTGCCGGCGCATAGCGCGCGGCGAAGGACAGGGTCAAGCTGTCGAGCCCGGCCTTGCTGGCGCAATAACCGATGTGCTTGCTGCTGCCCTTGCGCGTGACGTCGTCGCTGATGTGGATGATGTCGGCCGGGATCGAGCGCTTGAGCAGGTCGGCGCAGTGCAGGTTGATCAGATACGGCGCGAGCATGTGTACGTTGAGCATACGCGAGAAGGCCTCGGCTTCACTGCCCGGGGTTTCCGCCAGCCATTCGGAGGCGTTGTGGACGATGGCGCGCAGGCAGTCGGTGTGGCTTTTCAGTTCATCGATGAAGGCGAGGATGGTGGCTTCGCTGGAGAAGTCCGCGAACACCGCGACAGCGCCCAGATCTCGCAGGGCTTGTACGCCCGGACGTTCGCTGCGGTAGGTGAAGATGACCCGATGGCCGTCTTCAAGCAAACGCTGTGCGCAGTGCAGACCGACACGCTGGCCGGCACCGGTGATGAGGATCGGGGCGGAGGATATGGACATGAACGGCTCGCGTCGCGGTTGGAGCAAAAACTATAACAGCGACGCGGGTTGCCCACCTACCGCAAGACGGGTGTTGTGCTTTTGTGGGAGCCGGGCTTGCTCGCGAAGGCGGTGTGCCAGGCACGGATGCATCAACTGACATGACGCTTTCGCGAGCAAGCCCGCTCCCACATGGGCTCTCAACGGTTTTGAGTCACCGGTTCAACAGGTAGTCGAGGCGCCGGAGCACTGTTCAACCAGTTCGCCAGCAACCGCGTCGACAACGGAATAAAGAAATACACCATCAATGGCGTCAGGCACGCCGTGCTGATCAATACCCGTGGCAGCAGGCTCATCTCGCCGAGCAGCGGTCCGAGGACAAAGTTGAACAGCAGCGACACCGGGAAGAACGCCAGCCAGATCGCCACAGCCTGTTTCCAGCGTGGTGGCCGTTGACCGGCAGCGCCGAACCAGCCTTCGATGCCGCTGACCCGATGCTCCTTGGGATGCTCGAACAGATCGCTGCCCCGCGCCAGCCACGCGGTACGCGAGACCGAGTGCTCCCAAGCGTGCAGGGTCTGCTCGTCGACGAAGCGGAAAATGATCTGGAATTCGTTGTCACCGGGTGGCGGAGCGAGCACGCCGGAACCCAGATAACCGGGAAAGTCCGTGGCCAGTTGTTCGCCTTCGCGCAGCCAGGCAATCAGGTCCTGATAGCGGCCGTCGGCGACGCGACGCGCAAC
The DNA here is from genome assembly GCF_036346455.1 of Pseudomonas sp. AM14(2022). Classification (NCBI taxonomy): domain Bacteria; kingdom Pseudomonadati; phylum Pseudomonadota; class Gammaproteobacteria; order Pseudomonadales; family Pseudomonadaceae; genus Pseudomonas; species Pseudomonas sp. AM14(2022). The sequence goes on along the minus strand of NZ_JAOTNY010000026.1, from coordinate 19,997 downwards.
CATCAGCGTGACGGGGGAAGTAGACATTGTGTATCTCCATATTTCGAGTGCGGCGCTCCGGGTAGGAGGTTTCGCAATGCGCAAGCCGGGGTGGGGCCTGCGCTTTTCAACAAGCAAGGATTATTCCCGATTTTGATGACAGTTTCAGAGACTTTCGTCTCTGTTTATTGGGTTGAACCGACAGAGGGCATCGGATGTAGAATGGGATCCAAATTTACCGAGCGGACACACCAGCACCATGGCTGTTATCACGGACGCTAACCCTGCCTCGCAGGCTTCTGTCGCACTTGAGCGCGAAGAGTTGTTCCCTATTCGGGAGGTGTCGCGGCTGACCGGCGTCAACCCGGTAACGCTGCGTGCATGGGAGCGCCGCTACGGTTTGATTCAGCCGACGCGCACCGAAAGCGGGCACCGGTTGTATTCGATGACCGAAATCGAGCGCGTGCGCAGCATCGTCGACTGGATCGATCGCGGCGTGGCCGTGAGCAAGGTCGGCAAGATCCTGGCGAGGACCGAGCCGCTGAAAGCCTTGGCCCATATCATCCCCGATGATCTGGTCCAGGCCGATTACGCGCAATGGCAGCAGCAGGTGCAATTGGCCGTCAGTTCGTTCGACGACCGCGCGCTGGATCAGGTTTACAACCAGATCTTCTCGTCCTACTCGCTGCCGGTAGTGTTTCAGAACATTCTCATGCCTTTGTGGCTGCAGATGTTGCAGCGCCAGGATGCCTTCGGGCAGACCAGCGAGTGGCTGTTTTTCGACGGGTTCCTGCGGGCGCGGGTGTTGCAGCGGATCGTCGCGCTGCGCGGCACCCAGCCGCGCAAAGTGATTGTCAGTGCGCTTGCCGGTCAGTGTCGTGAACTCGAGCTACTGGTTGCCGCGTTGTTTCTCAGTGGCAATGATGCGGGCGTGCGGGTGCTGACCACCGGCCAGCCATTCGATGAGTTGGCGCTGGTGTGCGAGCGGATCAAGCCGCAGGCGCTGGTGCTGTTTTCCAACCATGCCCCCACCGCGGATTTGCCGCGCCGTCTGAATCGACTGGCCTTGAGTCTCGACTGTCAGGTAATGCTCGCCGGCGACGCTGCCGATCTGGCACAGGACAGTCTGGCCGGATCGTCGATCGGTTGTCTGGGCAATGAAGGAGCGACGATGCGTCAGCGCATGACGCAATTTCTCGCAGGTACGCTGGATACCTGAATATCAGGTGTGCAGGGCGGGGTGGGTCAGACGGTGTTGTTGCAGGATGAACTGGCGCAGCCGTTCGGTTTCATCGGCGTCGGTCTGGCTCAGCTCGTAGGCGTAGAAGCCGTGCTCGGTTTCGCGCTCGAAGTTGCCGCGCAGGGAAATCCGCTCGTAACCTGAAGGGCTGAACCACAGCGCGAAATGCTTGGGCGGTTTGGTCTTGTTGCGCATTTCCAGCAGCACGCCTTTGTGCGACACCTCGTGCACCCACATCATGCCCGGTTGGCCTTTGGCATTTTCCAGCGCGACCGGCTCTTCGAGAGTCAGGCGCCATGGGCGAATCATCGGCCCGTCTTCGTAAATGCTCGGCACGCCCAGGCGCAGGTGCAACGCGTGGAATTCGTCTTCCACCAGGTGCAGCGGAAAGGTCATTTGCTGATTTTCGAAATTGGCCTGAATGGTCACTTGCTCGTGAGCCGCCAGGCGCGTGAGCAGGTCACGGATCTGCGAACCTCCATTGACCAACAGGCTCGACGTCGCATCCCGCACATTGAGCTGCGGGTTGTGCTGCATGGTCTGGATGAAATCCAGCTCATCCTGGGTCAGGAGTGCGTCGCGTTGCATGGCCTGGCTCGAAAGAAATAGTTACAAAGTCATTGGTGATTGTAGTTACTGACACTTAGTTCGCAGTTTTGTTTGCGCCGTTCGTCGCTTTCAGGGCGGCGAGTTCGGCTTGCAAGGCGGCAACTTGTGCTTCCAGTTGTGCAACGCGTTGCTGCGCCTTGACCTGAACCGTGACATCTTTCTGCACACCGACGAAATAAGTCTGGCCGTCATCAGCGTTTTTCACCGTCGAAAGCGACAGTTCGTTCCAGAACGGGGTGCCATCCTTGCGATAGTTGCGCAGGATTTCCCGGCACGCCCCGCCGTTTTGCAAGGTGTCGCGAATCAGCGACAGACCGGCTTGATCGCGGTCTCCTGACTGCAGAAAGCGGCAGTCCTGATAAAGAATCTCTTCGCTGCTGTAACCGGTCAGGCGTTCGAAGGCCGGGTTCACGTAAATCAGGATGTTGTCCTGCTCGCCTTCCTTTTCGGCCACCACGATTCCATCGTTCGACGCGTTGATCACCATTTGCAGCAGACTGGCGTTGATCATCAATGAATCCTTTCAGTGTCGATAATGGCTGGCATTCTAGAAGTTCCAACGCCGCTGTCTACTGGCTATCACGGCGAATCGGGGCTGGATCGCGGCTTTTGCGTCGGACTGCTACTATCGCCGCTCTTTTTTTCAGCTTCAGGATCAGATTGATGAAAGTCGCCATCCTCTCCGGCTCGGTTTACGGCACGGCCGAAGAAGTCGCCCGTCACGCGCAGAACCTGCTGAAAGACGCCGGTTTTGAAACCTTCTACAACTCGCGCGCCAGCCTGGCGGATATTCAGGCGTTCGGGCCTGAAGCGTTCCTCGCGGTGACCTCGACCACCGGCATGGGCGAATTGCCGGATAACCTGCAGCCGCTGTATTCGGCGATTCGAGACCAGTTGCCAGCCGCGTGGCGCGGTTTGCCGGGCGCGGTGATCGGTTTGGGCGATGCCAGTTACGGCGACACGTTCTGTGGCGGCGGCGAACTGATGCGTGAGTTGTTCGCCGAGCTGGGCGTGCGCGAAGTGCAGGAGATGTTGCGTCTGGACGCCAGCGAAAGCGTGACCCCGGAAACCGACGCCGAGCCATGGCTGGCGCAATTGATCGCCACGCTCAAGGGCTGATCGCGCGCTCACGCAGCAGAGCCAGCCAGGCCTGCGCGGCTTTCGACAGATAGGCGCCCCGGCGCCAGATGAAGGCGATGTCCCAGCGCAGATACTCTGGCGCGCGCAAGGTCAGGCGCACCACGCCCGGACGCTCCAGTGCCCGGGCGACCACGCTGGGCAGCAGCACCACGCCTTGCCCGGCGGCCACCAGCGCCACGAGAAAATCCGCCTGGCCACTGCGCCCGCCTTCTTTCGGGGTAAAGCCCAGTTGCTGGCAGGCCTGCAGTAAACGGTCATTGAGCACGAAGCTGCGCTGATACAACAGGAACGGCGTGTCGGCCAATTCCTCAAGGCCAATCTCGCCGCGCCCCGCCAATGGATGATCCACTGGCAACAACGCATCGAGTTTCTCATCGCAGAACGGCTGGAAATCGAACTGCGGATCTTTCGGCAGCAGGCTCCCGCCCAACTCCAGCTCGCCGCTGAGCACCGCTTGCTCGACATTGCGGCTGCCACCCTCGAGCAATTGAATGCTGATGTTCGGATAGCGCCGGCGATACTCGGCGAACAACCCGGCGAACAGTGCATCACTGCCCAACAGCGGCAGACCGAGGCGCAATTCGCCGCGTGCCAGTTGACTCAAATCATCCAGTTCACTGAGCAACTCATTGCGCAGGCGCAACATGCCTTCGGCGCGTTGCAGCACCACGCTGCCCGCAGCGGTCAGGCGCAGTTGCGAGCCCAGTCGTTCGAGCAACGGCGTGCCGAGGCTCTGCTCCAGTTGCGCGACTTGCTTGCTCACCGCCGACTGGCTGATGTGCAGAGTTTTCGCCGCCTGGGTGAAGCCGCCCTGATGCATGACTTCGACAAAGCTGCGCAGCTGTTTGAATTCCATCATCCGATTCCATTGTGGAATAGGACTGAGTCTAACAATTCGCTTCTGGGATGATAGGCCGCTTCGTAAAATAAGCCCCTGTAAGGAGCCCATCATGAACGCCGCATCCCTCAAATACCTGTCCCGTCTATTCGCAGAACTGGCCGTGTTGCTCGGTCTCTACCTGCTCGGCTGCCAGATCGCCGCGTGGCTGGCCTGGCCGATTCCCGGCGGCGTGATCGGCATGGCCCTGTTGCTGCTGGCGTTTGCGTTTGGCTGGGTCAAACCGGCGGCGCTGCAACTGGGGGCCGGATTGCTGATGGCCGAGATGCTGCTGTTCTTTATTCCGGCGCTGATGAGTCTGCTCGACTACGGCGCGCTGTTGCGCGATGACGGCTGGCGGATTTTGCTGGTGATCGGCGCCAGCACCCTGATGGTGATGCTGGTGACAGCCTTCACCGTAGAGCTGGCCGTGCGCCTGAGGCGGTCCCATGAAGCTTGAATGGATGCCGATGTTCTGGCTCGCCTTCACCCTGTTGGCGTACCTGTTCAGTCGCTGGATTTACCGGCGCACCGGGCGTTACTTGCTGTCGCCGCTGATTCTGGTGCCGGCGCTGCTGCTGGCGCTCGCGGTGCCGTTGCACACCGCCTATGCCGAATACGCCAGCAACACCCATTGGTTGATGCTGGTGCTCGGGCCGGTGACGGTCGCCTTCGCCGTGCCGATCTGGCAGCAGCGGCGTCTGCTGGTGCGGCACTGGTCAGCGCTGTTGCTGGGCATGCTTGCCGGCAGCGCGGCGTCGATCGCTACGTCGTTCGGTCTGGCCAGAGCGCTGGCGCTGGATAGCTCGGTGACGATGTCGCTGGTGCCGCGTTCGATCACTACGCCATTCGCCATGCCGCTGGCGCAGGATCTCGGTGGCGTGCCGGAACTGACTGCCGTGTTCGTGATGTTTACCGGCGTGTTCGGTGCGATGCTCGGCGGCGTATTGCTCAAGTGGCTGCCGTTGCGCAGTGCGTTGGCGCGCGGTGCGTTGTTCGGGGTTGGCGCGCACGGCGCAGGGGTGAGCCGGGCGCATGAAGTGGGCGGTGAGGAGGGCTCGGTGGCGGGACTGGTGATGGTGCTGACCGGGCTGCTCAATCTGTTCGCCGCGCCTTTGTTGGCGTCGTTGCTTTGACATGGATCCAAGCTGTTTGCATTGCTGACCCGCTCAGTCATCAAGCTGGCTGGCAATGCAACTACGTGAATTGTGGGAGCTGACTAGACTGCTGACACGTGCAAAACAATAAGAACGCAGAGGTGCATACAGTGAGCGTAGCCCCCGTCCAATCGTCCCTTGATGTCAAAGACCAGGTCAGTGCCGCGGAATGGCAGACCCGGGTCGATCTCGCCGCCTGCTATCGACTGGTGGCGTTGCATGGCTGGGATGACCTGATCTTCACCCACATCTCGGCCAAGGTCCCGGGCACCGAAGACTTTCTGATCAATCCGTTCGGGTTGATGTTCCATGAGATCACCGCGTCCAGCCTGGTCAAAGTCGATCAGGCCGGCAACAAGCTCATGGACAGTCCCTACGAAATCAATCCCGCCGGTTACACCATCCACAGCGCCGTGCACGAAGTGCGGCACGATGTGGTTTGTGTGTTGCACACCCACACCGCATCCGGTGTCGCGGTGTCGGCTCAAAAGCAGGGCGTGTTGCCGATCAGTCAGCAGTCGCTGTTTGTGTTGTCGAGCCTGGCCTATCACGCCTACGAAGGTGTGGCGCTGAATCACGAAGAGAAGGCGCGCTTGCAGGCGGACCTTGGCGAGAACAATTTCCTGATGCTGCACAACCACGGGTTGCTGACCTGTGGCGGTACCATCGCCGACACCTTTCTGATGATGTTCACCTTCCAGCGCGCCTGCGATATTCAGGTCATGGCGCAAACCGGTGGTGCTGAACTGATCGGCATCGAACCGCAGATCCTGGCGGGCGCCAAAGCGATGATCGCCGGCGTGACCAAAAGTGCTCAAGGCATGGGCGGCGCGCTGGCCTGGCCGGCGCTGCTGCGCAAACTCGATAAACAAGACCCCGGATATAAACTCTGATGCCTCTTGCCGAGATTCCTCTGTGTGTCTGGCGCAAACGCAGCCGGACGTTTGTCTTCCGCGGCCAGTCGATCCGTTACTGGACGGCGGGGCAGGGTGAGCCGCTGCTGCTGATCCACGGTTTCCCGACGGCCAGTTGGGACTGGCACTACCTGTGGCAGCCTCTGGCCCAGCGCTACCGGGTGATCGCCTGTGACATGCTCGGTTTTGGGGATTCGGCCAAACCATTGCATCACCGCTACAGCCTGCTGGAACAGGCCGACTTGCAACAGGCGCTGCTGGCGCATCTTCAGGTCGAGCAAGCGGTGCATGTGCTGGCCCACGATTACGGCGACAGCGTTGCCCAGGAATTGCTCGCCCGGCATTACGAAAACCGGATCGAGATCGCCAGTTGCGTCTTTCTCAATGGCGGTCTGTTCCCCGAAACCCATCGTCCTGTGCTGATGCAAAAGCTGCTGCTCAGCCCGCTGGGCTGGATGATCGGGCGGGCGTTCAGCCGTGATGCACTGGTGAAAAGTTTCCGCCAGATCTTCGGTCCGCAGACCGGCCCCAGCGAAAGTGAGCTGGATGATTTCTGGAGCCTGATCGAGACCCATCGTGGCCCACGCATCCTGCACAAACTGATCGGCTACATCCCCGAGCGGCGGGTGCAACGTGATCGCTGGGTGACGGCGATGCAACGCGGCGAGGTGTCGCTGCGAGTTATTGACGGTGAGGTCGACCCGATCTCCGGTGCGCACATGGTCGAGCGTTACCGCGAGCTGATTGCCAACGCCGATACGGTGCTACTGTCAGGTATCGGCCACTATCCGCAGATCGAAGCGCCGGTGCAGGTGCTCAAGCATTACCTGGCGTTTCGTGAGCGCCTGGAGTTGCCGCCGCGCAAGGTCGCGTGCTCCTGACAGATCAAAAGATCGCAGCCTGCGGCAGCTCCTGCACCGATCTTCTGTAGGAGCTGCCGCAGGCTGCGATCTTTTGATCTTTTGACGCCCTCATCATCCCTCACCCTTATCGCGCACCATTCAGCCTCAGCCGTATTCGTTGTGACCCAAAGCCCTGTGCCTGACACTCGGACTCAATACTGGCCTGCTGGAGTTCCTGCGATGAATGAGTCCGTACGTTTCGAAGATAAAGTCGTGATCGTCACCGGCGCCGGTGGTGGCCTGGGGCGAGCGCACGCTTTGCTGTTCGCCCGGCACGGTGCCAAAGTGCTGGTCAACGACCTCGGCGGCTCGACCCAGGGCGAAGGGGCCAACGCCTCCGCCGCCGACCGTGTGGTGGCGGAAATTCGCGAAGCCGGCGGCATCGCCGAGGCCAACCATGACTCGGTCACCGACGGCGACAAACTGGTGCAAAACGCCCTCGACGCCTTTGGCCGTGTCGACGTGGTGGTGAACAACGCCGGGATTCTGCGCGACAAGACCTTTCACAAGATGGACGACGCCGACTGGGATCTGGTCTACCGCGTCCACGTCGAAGGCGCCTACAAAGTGACCCGCGCCGCGTGGCCGCACTTGCGCGAGCAAAACTACGGAAGGGTGATCTTCACCGCCTCGACCTCGGGCATCTACGGCAACTTTGGCCAGTCCAACTACGGCATGGCCAAACTCGGCCTCTACGGCCTGACCCGTACCCTGGCCATCGAAGGTCGCAAGAACAATATTCTGGTCAATGCCATCGCGCCTACCGGCGGCACGCGCATGACCGAAGGCCTGATCCCGCCGCAAGTGTTCGAACAGCTCAAACCGGAACTGGTCAGCCCGCTGGTGGTGTACCTGGCCAGTGAACAGTGCCAGGAAACGTCCGGCCTGTTTGAAGTCGGTGGCGGCTGGATGGGCAAGGTGCGCTGGGAACGCAGCCTCGGTGCTGGCTTCGATCCCCGCAGCGGTTTCTCGCCGGAAGATGTCGCGGCGCACTGGCAGCAGATCTGCGACTTCGAAGGCGCGGCGCATCCGAAGGACAACATTGAAGCGCTGAAGGAAATGATGGCGAATTTGCAGAAGTATTCGCTGTAACGTTTGCCACGCCCCGCAAATACCGATCCCGCCGGTAAAGCCTTCGCCCATAAAAAAGGCCGCTGCAAACGCAGCGGCCAAGGTAAGACGTTGGATCAAGGAGCTACAAATCAACGTCAGTGAACACCGGGGCGATCAATCGAAGCATCGACTCATCTGAAATCGGTCAGCGCTGGCGCGAGTTGCTCAGCAGCCAAGGCTTGGTGCTTTGCGGCGTCTGCCTGAAAGCCCGCTCAGAATAAGCACTTGAACCCGAAGGAAAAATAGCGATTCCGGACATGCACTGTTACGGGGCGTGCAACAGTCTTGATCGCGCCACAGGATCCTGCACGGACTGCGCAAAGTGTTCGCGCCCGGAAATATATCGCTTCGCTGTCTATTCTGGATGGTTGAGTTAGTTACTTTGTATAAAGTTTTGTGCGGATTGTTTGTTTGTGAATTTGTCATTTTTTACAGGTGGTTTTTTTATTTCGGTTAATACCTTGTGATCTATATTTGTTGAAATGAACTGGCGCTTCTTGTTTGTTAAAAATAAAACTATCTTTCGCTATCGCAGTGATGCGGGGTTGCGTTCACTGAACTTGAAAGATAGGACTTGAATATGGATAAGTTATACAAAAGCTTGATGCGAGGTTCTGAAGGTGCAGAAGTAACCTGGAGGGCTGAGTGGGCAAAGGCCGCTGCCGCGCAGAATGATTTGTTCGCTATTGTTGAGGCGATCCCGACAGTTCGGCAGATTGCTCGGCAGGCATTGCAGCAAGAATTGCAGCAGCGGCAGAAGAATATCGATATTGATAATGTTTATATCAATATCACCGATCAGTCCAATGAGATTGAACGTCGTCCTTCGGGGAAACTGTCTGAGGTATTGCTTCATTGTCTTGATAATAACGTGCTGCCGAGCTATCTGGCTGGCGGCGGGGATGGTGTCTTTCACCTGCCCGATACCGTTGGCGAACAGATGAGAGTCAAAGGCTTCAGTATTATCGAGGCTGAGGAGGTTATTACTTATACGCTGCGAAATCTGGAAAGCAGCCTGCGTTTGGAGATGGCCAAGTATTGGGCGGCACCCGTAAAAGTCGCAACAACTGAAAAGACCGGGCTGACAAATAAACAGGCCTTGCAGCAGGCTTATAACGTTGTGCTGACAGCGGAGCTTTCTTTAAAAGCCATGGCGGGATTTCTGGATCACGGCATGGCGACGCGCTATTGCTATTTGTTGAATCTGGAAAACGGCGCCGGCGCTTATAACGTTGTGGTGAGTCCTGAATCCGACTCTCGCACTTCGCTTGTTCCGGGGTTTGTCCTCGATAATGCGATGCGGGCGGATCCGCAAATGAAACTGCTCAATGAGTCCACCGGTTATGTCATTCACACGCCAGGCAACGGCTTTGAATACTTCGCCAGGAATATCGACGCGCACGCAACGCTGCTGGCGCGTGTATCGGCGTCCGGTAGCAAAATCGCTTTCCCTAAAGCCACGCAAAGTGTGTCTGCTCATTGTGTCGACGCTTACTTGAAGGGACAACTTGAGACGCTTGCAAGTCTGATGCGCGATTGCAAGGGCCAGACTCGAGCGTTCAGCCGTGTATTGCAGGACAATCAGATGTTGTCGGTGATGCGTGCTGACATCGGTCGTCGATTCGATCAAGTGCAGGCAGAACTCAAGCGGACCGAATGGCCACTCTGGCTGAAGAACGGTGGTAACGCTCTTCAGCAGCGTTACGTCGAGCTTGAGCACTCGATGGAGAAATATCACTCTGACTACCGGGTGGTTTTCGACAGGTGTTTCTCTTTTAAAGATTATGTCTTGCGTTGTTTTTCCGAGTGGGCGATGAGCGCGTTGGGTGAGCAACTGGAAGCCGAGACGATAAAGGTGCGCAGCGTCCACAAGATGCAACTGGGCGGCCGCACCCTCGAGCAGGTCGACAGTCGGACCCTGACGGAATTCATCATCTTCGGTCTGCATGACGAGGGGTATAAAGCCGAAATCAGCCTCACCGGGTTGCCGTCCGGCAGCAGGCTATCCGCTGCTGCACTTGAGCAATGGTTGAACAACATCAACTTGCGCTCGCAGTTTGTATCCAGTCTTCCAACTGATCCATCGCCGGAGTTTGCACAGGCGTATCGCGACCACTTGCACAGCAACATCGAGTTCGCGCTTTTCGTTGCGCGCCATTCGGGCGCCTTCAGTGAAACCGAAGCGAAGGTCATTGAAAGGGCGTTGGCAGGTGACCTTTCGGTGTCTATCCGCGGATTGAAACTGAGCCTGCAGATTCCAGGGCCCGCCTTGAAAGGTGTGATGGTTTTTCGGGCACCGGAGACTCGGAACTATCTTGTTTATCTGATAACACCTGCAGGCAAATCCGTTTTCATGGCGTTTGCGGATGTACTCGCTCTGAACAAATGGTTTGAATCGGCTATGACCGCTGATCGTGAATACGCGGCGTCATTGATTCATCCGGACTATTTGCACGATGCCGGATCCTTGCGCGGTATCAGCCGTCACGCCACCCATTATCTGTACAAGCTGGATACCCAATACTCGGACCTTTTCCCCAATGGCACAGCGCCGTTGCTCAATGACGTCAATCTCGCTTTTCAGTCTGAACTGGCGTTACACAGGACCATTGCGCCTGCGCCTTACCGCTACCTCGGGATTGAGCCGCGCAAACGTTACGCTCGATTGAATACCGAACTGAAAGCGCTCTCCACCGTAGAGGCAAGGGACAATGCGTTCCCTTCTTTCGAACGCTTTACCCACGATGCGGTAAAGCAGAACCTTGAAAGTCTGTTGCGTTCGCGAGGACGAAATGTCGAGATCAATCCCGATCAGATTATTGTCCAGACTGACGATTTTCAGAAAAGCGTAACGGATCTGCTCATAGAAGGACTGTCGTTTGAAGCTGCCAATCCGGCTTATCCGAGCAAGTATGACCCGAGGTATTTTTTGACGGACGGCCATCCGGCCATTGATCAACTGGATATTCGCGATCTGTCCTCGTTATCGAAAACATTCCGTCCTGGCGACAGGTATACGGAAATGCTCAATACCGACTATCTGGACGGGAAGCATCCTGGCTACGCATTCAAGCGCGCCGTTCACGCAAAAAAAGTTCGCTGTCAGATGCATTACGATCTGCTCTCCAACTACATTGATGGCAGGTTTGGCTCTGAAATCTTTATAGCGCTACAACGGGTTGTCGGCAGTTTGAAAGAGGATGTCTATCACTACCCGATCAATGATTCGTCCGCAGAAGGTGATGAAGGTCTTTACGAATTCAATATCGGGAAAATCGGCTTGACCAAGGCGGGGGATCGTACGGTTGCGGGTGTCTACATCCTACGGATGAACATTCTCGGCCAGTTCCACGACTGGTTATATACGCCCGATGCGCCGGATGGCGTTGCCTATCGACCCATCAACGATTTCATTCCATCGATTCGTTTCCAATATGGACCGATGCGCGATTACTACTTTGACCGGGTTGCGATCGTCGATCAAAAAGTAATCAATGATTATTTTGACGATCTTGCCGCAAGCGGGAAACCTCTGCCTCCGGTCAAGACGCAAGAACGCGCCAAGTTGAACAACCTCTTCGCGTTTCATGATCGGAGAGTGCGTCGCGCATTGAGCGATATCGACGAGCGAACCACCAGTTTGAAGGAGGTTATCGCGGGACTGTTTTACGATGGCCTGATCAAGGCGGCGAGTGTCATCAGTCTCGCCGTGCCGCCAATCGGCACTCTGGTCGTCGCGGTGCAGATGATGAAAAGTGTTTACGACGGAGCACAGGCGCAACGGCGCGGTGACTACTCGGCGGCACTGGGATACGGCGCGGACGCGTTGATCGGACTATTTACGCTTGGCCAGGCGGCCACAGCCGGTGCGAGCGCAGAGGTGATCAAGCAGGTGACCAACGTTCAACGATCGTTTCTCGGTCTGGTTGATGATGCACGGTCGGCGGCGCAATTCGTCGCCGAGGCGGCGGGTCATAAAGCGGCAGATCAACAGTTGATCGATTTCTTCACTGACTTGATGAAGGATCGGGTAACCGGCATCAGCCAGACCATCGTGCGCTGATCCCCGGCTGGCGCCTGGAGATCGCCTGACTCAACCGGCTTGCTCATACCCCATGCGCCAGCTCACGGCCCGCGACGCCGCCAGTAACCGCTGCGCCGCCGGGCCGTCTTCATCAGCGTGGAACAGTGAAGTCGGGCCGACGATGGTCAGCACCGCGGCGATCTGCCCGACTGCGTTGAACACCGGGGCTGACAACGCGTCCACCCCAGGCATCAACAAGCCGTGCACATGATGCAGACCGCGTTCACGGATCTGCTCGCACAAACCGCTGTAGGCATTTTGATCGGCCAGTGGATGGCCGGCGACGGCGATTTCCTGCTCGCGCAACTCATCGGTTTCCCGATGCGGCAGAAAGGCACTGAACACCAGCCCGGTGGACGAACTAAGCAGCGGCAAAACCGAACCCAACTGAGTCACCACCGTCACCGCGCGCACCGCCGGCTCGATGTGCACTACGGTCGCGCCCTGATTGCCCCACACCGCCAGAAAGCAGGTTTCATTCAGCTCGTCGCGCAACTCGGACAGGGGCAGGGCGGCGACTTTCAGCACGTCCATACTGTTCAGGGCTGCCAGGCCCACGCGCAACGCTTCACGGCCGAGTCCGTAATGGTTGGTGGCAGCGTTCTGCTCGGCGAAACCACTGGCGATCAGTGCCTGGAGATAGCGGTGCACCTTGCTCGCCGGCATCTGCACATGTTCGGCCAGACGCGACAGTGAGGTGGAGGGCGACAACTCGGCCAACGCCTTGAGGATGTCGGTGCCGACCTCGGCGGAGCGGACTTTCTGTTTGCCGTTGCTGTCGCTGGTTTTTTCCATGGTGCGGCCGGGATCCGAAAACGAATGGGCGTCTTTATAGCTTGACGCTGGATAGCGAGCAAATTACGTTATGCGTAATCGAATTACGATAATAACAACCCCGGCGTGCGCAAAGCTCTGAGCCAGAGCGATGGGCCACTGCCGACTCCCTGTTCAGGAGGCTCCATGAACCTCGATTCAAACGCGTCGGAGCTGGCGTACCAGTCCGGTTTCGGCAACGAATTCAGCAGTGAAGCGTTGCCCGGCGCCTTGCCCATCGGCCAGAACTCCCCGCAAAAAGCCCCGTACGGCCTCTATACCGAATTGCTCTCCGGCACTGCGTTTACCATGACCCGCAGTGAAGCCCGGCGTACCTGGATGTACCGGATCCAGCCGTCGGCCAATCACCCGGCGTTCGTCAAACTGGAGCGGCAACTGGCCGGCGGCCCGTTGGGTGAAGTGACGCCCAATCGCCTGCGCTGGAATCCTCTGGATATCCCGGCCGAGCCGACTGATTTCATCGACGGTCTGGTCGGCATGGTGGCCAATTCGGCGGCGGAAAAACCAGCCGGCATCAGCATCTATAACTACACCGCCAACCGTTCGATGGAGCGGGTGTTTTACAACGCCGACGGCGAACTGCTACTGGTGCCGCAACTGGGGCGGCTGCGCATTGCCACCGAACTCGGTGTGCTCGAAGTCGCGCCGCTGGAGATCGCCGTGCTGCCACGCGGTCTGAAATTCCGCGTCGAGTTGCTTGATCCGCAGGCGCGCGGTTACGTTGCCGAGAACCATGGCGCGCCGCTGCGCCTGCCGGACCTGGGGCCAATCGGCAGCAACGGCCTGGCCAATCCACGGGATTTCCTCGCGCCGGTCGCCGCTTACGAAAACCTGCAGCAGCCGACGACGCTGGTGCAGAAATTCCTCGGCCAGTTGTGGGGCACCGAGCTCGATCATTCGCCGCTGAACGTGGTGGCCTGGCACGGCAACAACGTGCCGTACAAATATGATCTGCGCCGTTTCAACACCATCGGCACCGTAAGCTTCGATCACCCGGATCCGTCGATCTTCACCGTGCTGACCTCGCCGACCAGCGTGCACGGTCTGGCCAACCTCGACTTCGTGATCTTCCCGCCACGCTGGATGGTCGCCGAGAACACCTTCCGTCCGCCGTGGTTCCATCGCAACCTGATGAACGAATTCATGGGCCTGATCCAGGGCGAATACGACGCCAAGGCTGAAGGCTTCGTGCCCGGCGGTGCCTCGCTGCACAGCTGCATGAGCGCCCACGGCCCGGATGGCGAAACCTGCACCAAAGCGATCAACGCGGAACTCAAACCGGCGAAGATCGACAACACCATGGCCTTCATGTTCGAGACCAGTCAGGTGCTGCGCCCAAGCCGCTTCGCCCTCGACTGCCCGCAACTGCAATCCACTTACGACGCCTGCTGGGCCACGCTGCCCGCCACGTTCGACCCGACCCGGAGATAACCCATGACTCAAACTTCCATCACCCGCAGTTGGGTTGCTTCGGCCAATGGCCACGCGGATTTCCCGCTGCAGAACCTGCCGCTGGGCGTGTTCAGCACTGGCGGCTCGGCGCCGCGCGCGGGCGTGGCGATCGGTGAACATATTTTCGATCTGCAGGTGGCGCTTGAAGCCGGGCTGTTCGACGGCCCGGCACGCAGCGCGGTCGAAGCCATGCACGGCGGCGTGCTGAATGCGTTCTTCGACCTCGGTCGCGAAGCCCGCGTAGCCTTGCGCAGCCGCTTGCTGGAATTGTTCAGCGAGGGCAGCAGCCATCGCGGCGCCATCGAAGCCCAAGGCGCAAAACTGTTGCCACTGGCTGCCGATTGCCAGATGCATTTGCCGGCGCGCATCAGCGATTACACCGACTTCTACGTCGGCATCGAGCACGCGCAGAACGTCGGCAAACTGTTCCGTCCGGACAACCCGCTGCTGCCCAACTACAAGCACGTGCCGATCGGTTATCACGGTCGCGCCTCCACCGTGCGCGCCTCCGGCACCGACGTGCGCCGGCCGAAAGGCCAGACCCTGCCAGCCGGTGCCAGCGAGCCGACTTTTGGCCCTTGCGCCCGTCTGGACTATGAGCTGGAACTGGGCATCTGGATCGGTCAGGGCAACGACATGGGCGAGCCGATTGCCATTGGTGACGCCGCCGAACACATCGCCGGTTTCTGCCTGCTCAACGACTGGTCGGCCCGCGATATCCAGGCCTGGGAATACCAGCCACTCGGCCCGTTCCTGTCCAAGAGCTTTATCACCAGCGTGTCGCCTTGGGTGGTGACCGCCGAAGCGCTGGAGCCATTCCGTACGGCGCAACCTGCGCGCCCGGAAGGTGATCCGCAGCCGCTGCCATACCTGTTCGACAAACGTGATCAAGATGGCGGCGCCTTCGACATCGAACTGGAAGTGCTGCTGCTCACCGAAGCCATGCGCGAACAGAATCTGCCGGCCCATCGCCTGACCCTGAGCAACACCCGCTACATGTACTGGACCGTCGCGCAAATGGTCGCGCACCACAGCGTCAACGGCTGCCAGTTGCAGGCCGGCGACCTGTTCGGTTCGGGCACTTTGTCCGGTCCGGAAAACGGTCAGTTCGGCAGCCTGCTGGAAATCACCGAGGGCGGTAAAAAACCGATCGAACTGGCCTCCGGCGAAGTGCGCAAATTCCTCGAGGACGGCGACGAAATCATCCTGCGCGCGCGTTGCGCCCGAGACGGTTTTGCCTCGATCGGCTTCGGTGAATGCCGCGGCAAAGTGCTGGCGGCGCGCTGACAGGAGCGGATCATGGATCTCTACACCTATTACCGCTCGACCTCGTCTTATCGGGTGCGTATCGCGTTGGCGCTGAAAGGGCTCGACTACACCGCGCTGCCGGTCAACCTGATCGCGCCGCCGGGGGGCGAGCACCGCCAGGCGGCGTATCTGGCGATCAATCCGCAGGGCCGGGTGCCGGCCCTGCGCACCGATGACAGCGAGCTGCTGATTCAGTCGCCGGCGATCATCGAGTACCTGGAAGAGCGTTATCCACAGCTGCCACTGCTGCCTGAAGACCTTGCCGCGCGTGCCCATGTGCGCGGTGTGGCGGCGGTGATCGGCTGCGACGTGCATCCGTTGCACAACGTCAGCGTGCTCAATCGCCTGCGTCAGTTGGGCCACGAAGAGCCGCAGGTGGTGGAGTGGATCGCGCACTGGATCAGTCAGGGGCTGACGACCGTCGAGCAATTGATCGGTGACAGCGGTTTCTGCTTTGGCGAGTGGCCTTGTGTGGCGGATGTCTATCTGATTCCGCAGTTGTATGCGGCCGAGCGCTTCGGTGTTTCGCTGGAGGCTTACCCACGGATTCGGCGGGTGGCGGCGTTGGCGGCTGAGCATCCGGCGTTCATCAAGGCGCATCCGGCCAATCAGCCCGATACCCCTTAAAGCTCTACCTCGCCCCATGTAGGAGTGAGCCTGCTCGCGATAGCGGAGTGTCAGATACGGGGATGTTGACTGACACACCGCTATCGCGAGCAGGCTCACTCCTACAAGGGATCAGGGCCGCACACAAAAAACATAAAAACAAAACAGGTACCTTGCGATGCACAACCAGATTGCCAGCTTTCGCGCGGCACTCGACGCCCGTCCTGTGTCCCGCTATCAGTGGTTATTGCTGATCCTGCTCGCCTTGCTGCTGGTCACCGACGGCTATGACGCCCAGGTGCTCGGTTACGTGGTGCCGGCCCTGGCTCAGGACTGGGGGCTGGAGAAAGCCGCGTTCGGGCCGGTTTTCAGCGCCAACCTGTTGGGCCTCACGCTCGGCTCGCTCGCGGTGACGCCGCTGGCCGATCGCTTCGGCGTGCGGCGAATCCTGCTCGCCTGCGTGCTGATCTACGCCAGCCTGACGGTGTTGATGGTGTTCGCCGATTCTCTGAACACCTTGATGATCGCGCGCTTCATCTGCGGTATCGGCATGGGCGGTGCGATGCCCAGTGCCATGGCCTTGATGTCGGAATACTCACCGCCGCGTCTGCGCACCTTGATGGTGACGCTGGCCGCTTGTGGGTTTTCGTTTGGCGGTGCGGCGGGTGGTTTTGTTGCTGCGGGCTTCATCGATCGCTTTGGCTGGCAAGCGGTGTTCCTCGCTGGTGGTGTCACGCCGTTGCTGCTGTTCCCGTTCCTGTGGTGGATGCTGCCAGAATCGCTGCCGCGTCTGCTGCGCGATGCACCGCCCTATGTGCGCCTGCGCAAAGTCACCGCGCGAATGCTGCCGGACTGGCAACCGCCGACCGCGACCGTTGAACAGAACGAGCGCGAGCAGGGCAGCAAGCTGACCGTGGTCGAGCTGTTCCGCAACGGTTATGCGCGCCCGACCCTGCTGATCTGGGCGACGTTTTTTGTCAGCCTGATTCTGTTGTATTTCATGATCAGCTGGCTGCCGACGCTGTTGCTGGAAAGCGGTCTGAAACTCAATGAAGCGAATCTGGTGACCTCGATGTTCCTGTTCGCCGGTACCTTGGGCGCGGTGTGCATGGCGTGGTTCGCCGACCGGCTCAAGCGCAAGGTACGGCTGCTCTGCGCGGTGTTGGCCGGGGCGGCTGTGTGCACGGTTCTGCTGGGCCTGAATCACGACAATCCGCGCTATCTGGTGGCCTGCGTGTTTGCTGCCGGGTTTTGCATCATTGGTGGGCAACTGACGTTGAACGCCTTCGCCAGTAACTTCTATCCGGCGCAGGTGCGCGCCACGGGCACTGGCTGGGCGTTGGGGGTAGGGCGCTTCGGTTCGATCCTCGGGCCGCTGTTCGGCAGTATGCTGCTGGCGATGCACATTCCGGTGACGCAGATTTTCTTCTTCTGCGCGATTCCGGCGGTTATTGCGGCGCTGCTGATCATCCAGGTGCGCTCGCCCTCTGACAGCCCGCAATCCCCTGTGGGGGCGGGCTTGCTCGCGAAGAACGATAACGCAGTCTGACAGGAACAACGGTGGCGCCTGCTTCGCGGGCAAACCACGCTCCCACAAGGGATCGTTGTGATGCAGAAGAATGGGGCCACGCTGAACCCTGTGGGAGCGGGCTTGCTCGCGAAGGCGATCCAGGTTTCGATGCATTCATCGCTGACACGACGCTTCGCGAGCAGGCTCACTCCTACAAAAAGCGTTTAGTGCACAACGGAATTGGGTGGCAGGTGGCCGAGGCGTTCAGTCAGGCGCAGGCGCTGGATCGGATCGTCGCTGAGCAGCAGCGCATGTTCCAGGTCGAAGCGCTCGGCGTTCGGGCAATCGAGCCGTTGATACAGGCTGGCGCGGGCCAGATAATCGGCGGCGCTGGCACCGCCCAGTTCCAGCACGCGCTCTGCATCGATCAGCGCGGCGATGTAATCCTCATGGGCCAGATGCAACTGCCGCAGGTTGCGTGACAGGCGCTGGAGCATCTGCTCTGGGCTGGCGGTGGCCAGATGGTCAGCGTTGAGTTTGAGGTGCGCGCCGTACTGACGTTGCAACAACTCGCGACAGTCATTGGGGTACAGCCGCCGACCGCCGCAGGGATCCAGCAGGTGATCAGCACCGGGCACCCGCAGCAGGAAATGCCCGGGGAAGTTCACCCCGACCAGCGGAATCTCCAGACCACGGGCCAGTTCCAGAGCAATCAGGGACAGGGTCAGCGGCTGGCCGCGGCGGGTCTGCAACACTTTGTGCAACAACGCGACCTGCGGGCGCAGCGGCAGAAAGTCATCCTGAGAGAAGCCCAGATCATTCATCCGCCGCAGCAACGGTTGCGCCAGTTCGCTGACTGGCAGCATCGGCAAGCCGTAACTGACGCGCTGTAGCAGCTCCTTGAAGTCCTGTTGCAGCGCTTCGACATCCAGGCCTTTTTCGTGCTCGGCAGCCATCCACAGCGCCGCTTCGAACAGCGCGGGCGGTGAACGGTGCAGACACTCGAAAAAACGTTGGCGCGGACTCATCGAAATCTCCGGGGAATGCCTCGTTTTAGCCCCGTCCGCGCCATTCGTCCAGTACCGGCCAGGTTATGCCGCAAAGTCGCCGTCGAAGCGGGCGCTTATTCCGGTGCGCTTCAGCAATTTTTGGGCGCAAGCCTATACTGGCGTCTACCAGAAGTGATTCGGGAGCCTGCCGATGTTCGCTCTCATGCAAAGCACTCGCCTGGAATCGCTGCACCTCAGCGTTGACCCGGTCACCGGGTTGAAGGCGGTCATTGCCATTCATAACAGTCGCCTCGGGCCTGCCCTGGGCGGTTGCCGTTATCTTGCCTATCCCAATGACGAATCTGCAGTCGAGGACGCCATTCGCCTCGCGCAAGGCATGAGCTACAAGGCTGCCCTGGCCGGGCTTGATCAGGGCGGCGGAGTGGCGGTGATCGTGCGGCCGGCGCATGTGGAAAACCGCGCTGCGTTGTTCGAAGCGTTTGGCCGCTGCATCGAGCAGCTCGACGGTCGCTACATCACCGCCATCGACAGCGGCACTTCGGTAGCGGACATGGATTGCATTGCCCAGCAGACCCAGCATGTCACCAGCACCACCTCGGCCGGCGACCCGGCGCCGCATGCGGCGATGGGCGTGTTCACAGGGATTCGCGCTACCGCCATGGCGCGGCTGGGCAGCGACAACCTCGAGGGCCTGCGCGTGGCGATTCAGGGCTTGGGCAATGTCGGTTACGCACTCGCCGAGCAATTACACGCGGCAGGGGCTGAATTGCTGGTCAGCGACATCGACCACGGCAAGGTGCAACTGGCGATGGAACAGCTTAACGCGCATCCGATCGCCAACGACGCCTTGCTCAGTACACCCTGCGACATCCTTGCGCCGTGCGGCCTCGGCGGGGTGCTCAACAGTCACACGGTGACGCAACTGCGCTGCTCGGCGGTGGCCGGTTCAGCGAACAATCAACTGACGCATCTGGACGTGGCCGATCAACTGGAGCGGCGCGGGATTCTGTATGCGCCGGATTATGTGATCAACGCGGGCGGGTTGATTTATGTCTCGCTCAAGCATCGCGGCGAAGAGCTGGGGACGATTACTGCGCACCTGTCAAAGATCAGTTCGCGGCTGACCGAAGTGTTTGCCCATGCGCAGGCCGAGAAGCGTTCGCCGGCGCGGGTAGCGGATGAGTTGGCAGAGAAAGTCCTGTATCGCTGAAAAGCAAAAGATCGCAGCCTGCGCCAGCTCCTACAATGGAATGCGTATTCCC
>NZ_JAOTNY010000025.1:0-42328 GCF_036346455.1 Pseudomonas sp. AM14(2022) | reverse complement strand
TGCAGGAAAGTTCCTACAGCATGCGGTAGGCCCTTCCGGCTGTCACAGCCTGCCGACAGTGCTAAGGTTCTGCCTTGGCTTTTGTACTTTTCCAAGGAAGCTTTTATGCCGGACGCCTCGTCCCTCAACGCTGCATTCATGGTGGTCCAGAGCAATAGCCTGGACGAGCTGCGCAGCCTGGTGGTCAGCATCATGCGGCGCTACCCATTGGCTCCCTTGGAGAATGAAATCGCTCTGGTCCAAAGCAACGGTATCGCCCAATGGCTCAAGCTGGCATTGGCAGAAGATCCTGAAGAGGACGATCTCGGTGGTTGCGGAATAGCCGCTGCCATCGATGTGCAGCTTCCAGGCAGTTTCATGTGGCAGCTCTACCGTATGGTGTTGGGCCGAGATGAAATCCCCGCAACATCCCTGCTCGACAAAGCTCCCCTGACCTGGCGGCTGATGCGCCTGTTGCCGCAAGTGATTGATCGCCCCCATTTCGAACCGCTACAACGCTTCCTCACCCATGACACCGACTTGCGCAAGCGCTACCAGTTGTCCGAGCGCCTGGCAGACCTGTTTGACCAATATCAGGTGTATCGGGCCGACTGGCTCGAAGATTGGGCCGAGGGCCGGCATCAGTTACGTAATGTTCGAGGCGAGATAAAGCCACTGCCTCCAGTCAGTTGCTGGCAGGCTGAATTGTGGCGTGCTCTTTTGGAAGATGTCGGTGAGCAAGGCATGGCCCAGAGCCGCGCCGGTGTTCATCAACGATTTATCGAGTGCATAAATTCCCTCGAACATGCACCAGCAGGACTACCCTCGCGGGTGATCGTGTTCGGTATATCCTCGTTGCCCGCCCAGGTGCTTGAAGCGTTGGCCGGACTCGCACGTTTCAGTCAGGTGCTGTTGTGTGTACACAACCCTTGCCGACACCACTGGGCCGATATCGTCGCCGACAAGGATCTGCTGCGTCATCAATACAAGCGTCAGAGCCGCAAGAACGGCATGCCGGTCGTACTCGATCCTGAAACGTTGCACCAACATGCTCATCCGCTGCTCGCCGCCTGGGGCAAGCAAGGCCGCGACTATATCAACCTGCTCGACAGTTACGATGACCCCAACAGCTATCGCGCGGCGTTTCGTGATGGGCGCATTGATCTGTTCAGCGAAAATCAGCCACATAACATGCTCAACCAACTTCAGGACGACATCCTCGAGTTGCGGCCACTCAATGAAACGCGTGAGCGCTGGCCTGCCGTTGACTTGACGCAGGATGGGTCGATCCGCTTCCACATAGCCCACAGTGCCCAGCGCGAAGTGGAAATCCTTCACGACCAGTTACTCGCACGCTTCAGCGCCAATCCAGATCTGCGCCCACGAGATGTAATTGTGATGGTGCCGGACATCGACAGCTATGCGCCGCATATCCGGGCGGTGTTCGGACAGCTGAATCGACATGATCCACGCTTCATTCCATTTACCTTGGCCGACCAGGGCCAGCGGGGCCGCGATCCGTTGTTGATTGCTGTCGAGCACCTGCTGAAGCTGCCCGATAGTCGTTTCCCGGTGAGCGAGATCCTCGATCTGCTCGACGTCCCTGCGTTGCGCGCCCGATTTGGCGTACAAGAGCGTGATTTGCCTACTCTGCATCGCTGGATCGAAGGAGCAGGCGTGCGCTGGGGAATGAACGCCGGGCAACGTGCCGGCCTGGGCTTGCCGGATGAGCTTGAACAGAACAGCTGGCATTTCGGTTTGCGGCGGATGTTGTTGGGGTACGCAGTTGGCAGCTCCAGCGCCTGTGCCGGTATCGAACCCTACGATGAAATCGGTGGTCTGGATGCTGCGTTGATCGGTCCGTTGGTTGCCCTGCTCGATGCATTGGAACTGGCCCATCACGAACTCACTCAAGTCGCTCAGCCTAAGGTGTGGGGCCAGCGCCTGCAAATCCTGATGCAGCTGTTTTTCAAGGCCAGTAACGAGCACGACGATTATCTGCTCACGCAACTTGAGGAGTTGCGCGAAACCTGGCTGCAGACCTGTGAATCCGTTGGGTTGGTCGATGAATTGCCGCTGACGGTGGTTCGCGAAGCCTGGCTCGCGGGGCTGGATCAGGGGCGTCTGTCCCAGCGTTTTCTCGCCGGCGCAGTAAACTTTTGCACGCTGATGCCCATGCGGGCGATCCCGTTCAAGCTTGTCTGTTTGCTGGGGATGAACGATGGCGATTATCCCCGGGCGCAACCCCCGCTGGATTTCGACCTCATGGGCAGTGACTACCGGCCAGGGGACCGTTCCCGGCGTGAAGACGATCGCTATCTGTTGCTCGAGGCGCTCCTGTCTGCGCGCGATCAGCTCTACATCAGTTGGGTCGGACGCAGCATTCGCGACAACAGTGAACGGCCTGCTTCAGTTCTGATCGGCCAGTTGCGCGATCACCTCGCCAGTGGCTGGCGGTCGCTCGATGAGCATCAGGATCTGTTGACCTCCATGACTGAGGAGCATCCCCTGCAACCGTTCAGTTCGCGCTATTTCCATGAAGGCGATCAACTATTCAGTTATGCCCGTGAATGGCAGGTCTTGCACCAGGTACATGCGCCACAACATGAGATGGAGCTACTCGCGCCCCATGTTCAGGAGGAGCCGCTGAGTCTGGCTCTTCTGCAGGATTTCTTGCGTAACCCGGTCCGGCACTTTTTCACGCAGCGCCTCAAAGTGTACTTCGAGGCCGCCGAGGCGCCCCTGGCTGACGAAGAACCGTTCGTGCTGGACGCATTGCAACGCTACACATTGAGCGACAGCCTGCTCGAAGCCGCACTCCGGCAGCCGGACAATATCAATCGGGCACTCGAAGATCAGGCGCGGCGTTTGCAAAACAGCGGATTGCTGCCCATGGCCGGCTTCGGCGAATGCCTGCAACGAGAGTTGATCGAGCCGTTACCTGACTTGCTGCAACGTTACCAACACCTTCTGGCGTTATGGCCGACACCATTGACCAGCGCGCTCCCGGTCAGTCTTGAGTTGCAGGGCGTGCGTGTTGAAGGCTGGCTCGCCGGTTTGCATCAACGCGCTGACGGTGGCGTGTTGTCGGTCACGACCATTCCCAACAGCATCGGCTCGATCAAAAGTCGGAAATGGCATCGGTTGATCAAGCCGTGGGTCAATCACCTGGTGGCCTGCGCCAGCGGACTTATCCTGACCACGGCACTGGTGGCGAGTGACGATACGCTGCTGCTTGAGCCGCTGGAGAAGGATCGAGCGGTTCGTTTTCTGGGTGATCTGCTGCTCGCCTGGCAAGCCGGCATGCGCCAGCCGTTGCCGATCGCGGTCAAGACAGCCTTTGCCTGGCTTGCGCAGACTGATCCGCTCAAGGCTGAGGCGGCTGCCAGAAAAGCCTACGAAGGTGACGGCCAGACCAGTGAAGGTGAGCGCCGTGAAAGCCCTGCGCTGTCACGCCAATTCGCTGACTTTGACGCATTGAGTGCCGACGAAACATTCTCCGGTTGGTGCGACGCGTTGTATCGCCCCCTGTTTGAAGCGCCATGGCGCTCGTTGGCCAGCGAAGGGGCACGCGCATGAGTACCAAAACACCGCTGGCTCTGGCCTTCCCACTGCACGGCAGTCAACTCATCGAAGCCAGTGCGGGCACCGGCAAGACCTTTACCATTTCTGCTCTCTATCTGCGGCTGATCCTTGGCCACGGCGGCGAATCGAGCGGCTTCGGCCGTGAATTGCTGCCCCCGCAGATTCTTGTGGTGACCTTCACCGATGCCGCCACCAAGGAGCTGCGTGAAAGAATCCGTACGCGGCTGGCCGAGGCTGCGCGGTTTTTCCGTGAAGAAACCCCGGCGCCGGATGGCTTGATTGCCGAGCTGCGCGAGCAGTTTGACCCGGCACAATGGCCCGGTTGCGCCAATCGCCTGGACATCGCCGCGCAATGGATGGATGAAGCGGCCGTCTCCACCATCCACAGTTGGTGCCAGCGCATGCTGCGCGAACACGCGTTCGACAGCGGCAGCCTGTTTACCCAGTCCCTGGAAACCGATCACAGCGATCTGCTCGGTGAAGTACTGCGCGATTACTGGCGACTGTTCTGTTACCCGATGCAGGGCGACGCGCTGAACTGGGTTCGCGCTAACTGGGGCGGGCCGGCAGCGTTGTTGCCTCGAGTGCGCGGCCTGTTTGGCAGTGAGCGCGACAGTGATGACGGCAAGGCCCCTGCAGAATTGATCAATGAGTGTCTGCAAGAACGGCGTGCCGCGTTGCTCGAGCTGAAGATGCCGTGGCGTCAGTGGGCCGATGAGCTGCTGGTGATCTGTCACGAAGGCGTTGCGAGCAAAGCCGTCGATGGACGCAAGATGCAGGCGCGCTACTTCGAGCCCTGGTTCGAGAAACTCAAGGCGTGGGCCGAAGACGAGGCCATGGAGCAACTGGACATCGGCACCGGTTTCACCCGATTGACCCCTGACGGAATGGCCGAAGCCTGGAAGGGCCAGGCACCGAGTCATCCGGGTCTCGACGCGATGCCGGGGCTCAAGTCGAGCCTCGACACGCTTCCCACCCCCGATGCCGCCGTACTGCAACATGCGGCGAGATGGGTGGGCGCGCGTTTTGAGGAAGAGAAGCGTCGTCGTGCGGAAATGGGTTTCGACGACATGCTGTTGCGCCTCGATGCGGCGTTGCAATCCGACAGCGGCGAGCGCCTTGCTGCGGTGATCCGCGAGCAGTTTCCGGTTGCTCTGATCGATGAGTTTCAGGACACCGACCCGGTGCAATACCGGATTTTCGAGAGCATCTACCGCATCGAGGACAACAGTCCGGATACCGGCCTGTTCCTGATCGGTGACCCCAAGCAGGCGATCTACGCGTTCCGTGGCGCCGATATCTACACCTACCTGCGTGCGCGTCAGGCTACTGCCGGCCGCCTGCATACGCTGGGCACCAACTTCCGCTCCAGCCATGGCATGGTCGACGCGGTCAATCACGTATTCGAACGCGCCGAGTCCCGCGAGCAGGGACGCGGCGCGTTTTTGTTTCGGGAAAAAACCGGGGAAAACCCGGTGCCGTTCCAGCCTGTTGAGTCTCAGGGGCGTAAAGAGCGGCTGCAGATTGCGGGGCACGATGTCGCGGCACTGAATGTCTGGCACCTGTCGACGGATCAGCCGCTGTCAGGCGCGGTCTATCGCCAGCAATTGGCGGCGGCCTGTGCCAGCGAAATCACCGCGTTGCTCAATGGCGGACAAACCGGTGCGGCGGGATTTGTCCGCGACGGAGAAGACTTCAGAGGCTTGCGACCCTCTGACATTGCGATTCTGGTACGCGACGGCAAAGAGGCCCAAGCCGTACGCGCAGAACTCGCGGCCCGTGGCGTGCGCAGCGTTTACCTGTCGGACAAGGACTCGGTGTTCGCCGCCCAGGAAGCGCATGACCTGCTCTCCTGGCTCAAGGCCTGCGCGGAGCCGGATGTCGAGCGCTCTCTGAAGGCTGCGCTGGCTTGCATCACCCTCAATCTGCCGTTGGCTGAACTGGAACGTTTGAATCAGGACGAGTTGGTCTGGGAAGCCCGGGTCATGCAGTTTCGTGGCTATCGCGAACTGTGGCGCAAACAAGGTGTGTTGCCGATGTTACGGCGCCTGCTGCACGACTTTCACCTGCCGCAAACTCTGATCGCGCGCAGTGATGGCGAGCGGGTACTGACAAACCTTTTGCACTTGTCGGAACTGATGCAGCAGGCTGCCGCTGAGCTTGATGGCGAGCAAGCGCTGATTCGTCATCTGGCCGAGCTTCTGGCGTTGTCCGGTCAGGCCGGCGAAGAGCAGATATTGCGTCTGGAGAGTGACGAGCAACTGGTCAAGGTCGTGACCATTCACAAGTCCAAAGGGCTTGAGTATCCACTGGTGTTCCTGCCGTTCATCTGCTCGGCAAAACCGGTGGATGGCAGTCGCTTGCCGCTGCATTACCACGATGCCTCCGGCAAAGCCCAGGTGACACTGAAGCCGACCGCCGAATTGATCGCCCTGGCGGATGACGAGCGTCTGGCCGAGGACCTGCGTCTGCTCTACGTCGCCCTGACTCGCGCGCAACATGCCTGCTGGCTGGGTGTCACGGACCTCAAACGCGGTAATAACAACGGTTCGGTGCTTCATCTTTCGGCGCTTGGCTATCTCCTGGGTGGCGGCGCAAGGCTGGATGAGTCAACCGGTCTGAGCCGCTGGCTGCAGGATTTGCAACAGAACTGCACGGCCATCAGTTTGGGGGAGTTGCCTCAAGCCACTCAGGAGATCTACCGGCCCGAGCGCAACGAAGCGATCCTCAGCGCTACATTGGTGCCCAAGCGCAAGGCCAGCGAAAACTGGTGGATTGCCTCTTACAGTGCTTTGCGCATCAGTGACGTGTTGAGCGTGGGCAGCGATGAGGCGCCGGACAGTCCACAAGCGCAAAAGCTGTTTGATGATGAGCGTCTCGACCCGGATGCGCCACGCGAGATCGTCGCCGGTGGCGCCGATATTCATCGTTTTCCTCGCGGTCCGAATCCAGGAACCTTTCTTCATGGTCTGCTCGAATGGGCCGGAGACGAAGGTTTTGCCGTTCCTTTTGAAACGCTCAAGGATGCGATTGGTCGGCGCTGCAACCTGCGTGGTTGGGAGGGTTGGATCACCACCCTGAGTGATTGGCTGCAACACTTGCTCAAGTCGTCGCTGCCAACAGGTAGCGGACAGCCTCCGGTGGTTCTCGAGCAACTCAAACAGTACCGCGTCGAGATGGAGTTCTGGTTCGCCAGCCACAAGGTCGATGTTCTCAAACTCGATGAGTGGGTGCGCCAGTACACTCACAACGGTGTGGCACGAGTGGCCGCCGAGCCAGTACAGCTCAACGGCATGTTCAAAGGCTTCATCGACCTGACCTTCGAACATGAAGGGCGCTACTACGTGGCCGACTACAAATCCAACTGGCTGGGTGTCGACGATGCGGCCTATACCGAGCAAGCCATGGAGCGCTCGATTCTCGACAACCGTTATGACCTGCAATACGTGTTGTATCTGCTGGCGTTGCATCGACAACTGAAGGCGCGGTTGCCTGACTACGATTACGATCAGCATGTCGGTGGTGCGTTGTATGTGTTCCTGCGCGGGACCCGGGCAGACAGTCGCGGCGTGTATTTTGCGCGGCCGCCGCGCGAACTGATCGAGCGCCTGGATCGCCTTTTCCAGGGCAAGCCGGAACCCAAGGCCGAACCCGCATGGGAACAGGGAGTCCTGCTATGAGCCGTACCTTCGCCGATCTGTCATCGGCTATCGACAACCCGTCGAGCCTGGCGCCACTGACCAGTGCCTCGGATCTGCTGATCTTGCTTGATCGCTGGGTCGAGCGAGGCTGGCTTCGTTCGCTGGACAAGGCCTTTATCGGTTTTCTGTACGAACTCGCACCCCAGTCCGATCCACTGGTGTTGCTCGCTGCCGCACTGACCAGCCATCAACTGGGTCACGGACATGTCTGCCTCGACCTGTTCGAAACCCTCAAGGCCCCGGATTTCGCCCTGTCTTTACCTCCTGAAGGCGATGAGCAAAGTGATGTCTTGCTCCTGCCGTCGCAGTTGCTTGAAACGCTGGATGGCGCCCATTGGTGCAAGGTGCTGGCGAGCAGCGCTCTGGTTGCACTGGCTGCGGACAATAGCGAAGCGGCGCATCAGCGACCGTTGGTGCTGTCCGGCAAGCGTCTGTACCTGCGGCGCTACTGGGCCTATGAGCGGCGTATCGATGCGGCGTTACGCACACGTCTGGCCCAAGGCGAAACGCCGCCGGATGACTTGCCCCAGCGTCTCGATGAATTGTTCGGCCCCGCCAGGCCCGGAGCAGTGATCGACTGGCAGAAACTCGCCTGCGCGCTTGCCACTCGGGGAGCCTTCAGCATCATCACGGGCGGCCCGGGAACTGGCAAAACCACCACGGTGGTGCGTCTGCTCGCGCTGCTTCAGGCGCCGGCGGTGGAAGCCGGTCAGCCGTTGCGCATTCGTCTGGCGGCGCCCACGGGCAAGGCTGCTGCGCGGTTGACCGAGTCCATCAGCCAGCAAGTGCAGTCGCTGCAAGTCACCGAAGACGTGCGCGAGAAGATCCCCTGCGACGTGACCACTGTCCATCGTTTGTTGGGCAGTCGGCCCGGCACCCGACATTTCCGCCACCATGCCGGCAACCGCTTGCCGCTGGATGTGCTGGTGGTCGATGAAGCTTCCATGATCGACCTGGAAATGATGGCTAACCTGCTCGATGCGTTGCCGGCGCATGCGCGTCTGGTGTTGCTCGGTGACAAGGATCAACTCGCCTCCGTAGAGGCCGGGGCGGTGCTCGGCGATTTGTGCCGCGATGCCGAGGCGGGCTGGTACAACCCGCAGACCCGGCGGTGGCTGGAGTCGGTCAGTGGTGAGTCATTACAGGACAGTGGCCTGCACGAGGACCATGACGGCTCGCATCCTTTGGCTCAGCAACTGGTGATGTTGCGCCATTCCCGACGCTTCGGTGAAGGCAGCGGCATCGGTCAGCTGGCGCGGCGGGTCAATCAGCAGTTGCCGGAGGAGGCGCGCCAGTTGCTGGCGGCCGGTCACTATGATGACGTGTATTCCCTGCCGCTCAAGGGCGAACACGATCACACGTTCGAGCGGCTGCTGCTCGACGGTCATGGGGAAGGTCCAAAGGGTTATCGCCACTATCTGAATATCCTGCGCCAACAACGCCCGCCAGCGGAAAGACCGCTGGAGCATCCGGACTGGATCAACTGGGCGCGGGAGGTGCTGCAGGCGTTCGACACCTTCCAGTTGTTGTGTGCTGTGCGCAAGGGGCCTTGGGGCGTTGAAGGGTTGAATCTGCGGATCACCGAAACGCTGGTCAAGGCCCGCCTGATCGAGCATGACCAGCAATGGTACGAAGGCCGGCCGGTGCTGATGACCCGCAACGATTACGGTCTGGGTCTGATGAACGGCGATATTGGCATTGCCCTCAAGTTGCCCGAGCGCGAAGGCCCGGACGCCGGCAAACCGGTGCTGCGCGTGGCCTTTCCGCGTAACGATGGGCAGGGCGGTGTGCGTTTCGTGCTGCCGAGCCGGCTCAACGATGTGGAAACGGTGTACGCGATGACGGTGCACAAATCCCAGGGCTCCGAGTTCGCCCACACCGCGCTGATCCTGCCGGACGCCTTGAATCCGGTGTTGACCAAGGAATTGATCTATACCGGTATTACCCGGGCCAAACACTGGTTCACTTTGATCGAGCCCCGGGCCGGCGTGTTTGAAGAGGCGGTGCAGCGCAAGGTCAAGCGCCTGAGCGGATTGATGCTGGAACTGGAAGAAGGTGGCGAGGTTCGGGAATGAAATAACCTGATGTTCGGTGCCGATTATTGACCATCTGGTCAGCAGCTGCTGTCTCGCTGGTGTTACTGCGCTGTGCTATCGTTGCGGCATCATTTCGGTACGATCCAAGAGAATCCCTGCATGAAGGTGGCTGTCTGGGCGACAGAGCGCGTGGTTCGCTGCAAGCACGCATTGCTTGTCGGTCTGCTCTGTTTGCTGACCGGCGCCGCCATGGCGCAGGCACAGACGCCGGTGGGCATGGCCGAGCAGCGCGCCCAGTCGGTGACGCAGGTTGTGCTGGGCATCCTCAGTTACGCGCGCTGGCCGGTGGAACCCGCACAATTGCGCCTGTGCATCGTCGGCCCCACCGAATACACCGATGACCTGGTCAAAGGCACTACGCAAGCCACCGGTCGTCCGGTCGCTGTGCGCCGACTGCTGGCTGACAACCCGGCGATCGTCAGCGAATGCGATGCGGTGTACATCGGCAAACTCACCGCAGTTGAACGCAGTCGGCTGTTCACCTCATTGATCGGCCATCCGGTGCTGAGCATCAGCGAAGGTGGCGATCAGTGCACGGTCGGCAGCCTGTTCTGCCTGCGGGTCGGCGATCAGCAGGTTTCCTTCGAGGTCAATCTCGACTCCGTCGCCCGCAGCGGTGTACGCATCCACCCGAGCGTACTGCAGTTGTCGCGCCGCAAACCGGCGGCACCATGAAGCTGTTTCGTTCCAGGAGCCGCCCGACACTGGGCTCGGTCATCGGCCGCGGCCATTTGATTGTCGCGCTGGTGGCCGTGACGATGGCCAGCGTGTCGCTGACCCTGTTGGGCGTTCTCGCGCTGCGGGTGTACGCCGATCACAACCTGCATCTGATTGCACGTTCGATCAGCTACACCGTGGAAGCGGCGGTGGTGTTCAACGATAAGGACGCCGCCACCGAAGCGCTGGCCTTGATCGCGTCCACCGAAGAGGTGGCGGATGCCCAGGTGTTCGACACACAGGGGCAGTTGCTGGCGCGTTGGCAGCGGCCCGAAAACGGTCTGTTTTCCCAACTGGAAATGCAGGCTGCCCGGACCATTCTGGAAAAGCCGATCAGCCTGCCGATCATGCATCAGGACCGTGAAATCGGACGCATCCTGCTGGTCGGTCACGGCGGTAGCCTGATGCGCTTCTTGCTCAGCGGTCTGGCGGGGATCATTCTTTGCACCGCGATCAGTGCCTGGGTCGCGCTGTATCTGGCGCGCCGACAGCTGCGCAGCATTACCGGCCCGCTTCGCAGCCTCGCGGCGGTGGCCCACGCTGCCCGCAGCGAGCGAGCACTGGATCGCCGGGTACCGCCGGCGCAGATCGCCGAGCTCGACAACCTCGGCAACGACTTCAATGCCCTGCTCGACGAACTCGAATCCTGGCAGACCCATCTGCAAAGCGAGAACGAAACCCTCGCCCATCAGGCCAGCCACGACAGCCTCACCGGTTTGCCCAACCGGGCGTTTTTCGAGGGGCGATTGATTCGCGCCTTGCGCAACGCCGGCAAGCTCAATGAGCGGGTGGCGGTGCTGTTTCTCGACAGCGACCGCTTCAAAGGCATCAATGACAACTTCGGTCACGCCGCTGGCGACGCGGTGCTGGTGGCGGTCGCCAATCGGATCCGCGCGCAACTGCGTGAAGAGGATCTGGTGGCGCGGCTCGGCGGCGACGAGTTCGCCGTACTGCTCGCGCCGCTGCACAAGATCGAGGACGCCGAGCGCATTGCTGACAAGATTCTCGCCAGCATGGACATGCCCATCGCGCTGCCGGGGGATACCAGTGTGGTGACGTCGCTCAGTATCGGCATTGCCGTTTTCCCTGATCATGGTGTCACGCCAGGTGCCTTGCTCAACGCCGCCGACGCCGCGATGTATCAGGCCAAGCGCCTGTCGCGTGGGGCTCAATTCACTGCCGGGTCGGAGAGCCCGGTCGTCAATCTTCAAACCAGGAGCTGATTCCGTGTTCACATTTCCCGCTCGACTGTTTTCCGCCTTGCTGATGATCGCCGTACTGGCGCTGACCGGGTGCCAGACCGCACCGCAGAAAGGCCTGACCCCGGCGCAGATCGCCGTCCTCAAACAACAAGGCTTCGAAGCGACCGACGAGGGCTGGGAGTTTGGCCTGTCCGGCAAAGTGCTGTTTGGCAGCGATATCGAAAGCCTGAACAACCAGAGCACCGAAATCGTCGAACGCATCGGCAAGGCACTGCTCGGCGTCGGTATCGAGCGGGTGCGGGTCGACGGTCATACCGATGCCTCGGGCAAGGAAACCTACAACCAGCAACTGTCGCTGCGTCGGGCCAAAAGCGTGGCCAAAGTGCTGACCACCGTCGGTATGAAGGAAGAGAACATTCAGCTGCGCGGACTGGGCAGCAGCGAGCCGGTGGCGTCCAATGACACTGCCGCCGGACGCACCGAGAATCGCCGGGTGTCGATTGTGGTCAGCGCCGATTAATCGGCAAACCGCATCTCGCGGGTCTGCCCCATCAGCAGACCCTGATTACGCTCGGTCACCTCACGGATGTAATCCCACAATAGGGTGATCCGCTTCAATTTCCTGAGATCCTCCCGGCAGTACATCCAGAACTACAAGGCGTAAGGGTTCCAACCAATGGTTACGGGACCCTTTTGTCATGCCTACCGATGAACGCACTATCCCTGTCACAAGTGCTGTAACAAGTATTGCTATACCGCAGAGGCCGAAAACCCGCCTCGCTAAGCCCTACCACTACAGACGTAACGGCATTTACTATCTCCGCCTTCGAGAAACAGGCAGCCTCACCCGCACCGTCTCCGTTTCCCTCAAGACAACCGATAGAAAGGCCGCTATGGACGCTTCACGACACCTATCAGAAACCATCAGAGCGTTTCATCTGGATAATCCTGATGCTACTTGGCATCAACTGAGGGAACACCTCATCTGGATCGCTGAGGGATTACTGTCGTCGGCCCATGGCGTGCATTCACTGAGGATGTGGGGAGACCTGTACGAAGACGTAGCAATGAACCTCACCGAGATCGCCGCCACGATGCCGCTGAGTGTCGATCAACACGAACACGTAACCAACGCAAAGCGAGTGATGGTCGCTGCTCAAGATCGCTTGCGGGGCGACTCCGTTCCTTTGGTGACGATCATCAAGGACCTTGAGGGCGAGAAGAATCAGCAAGCAAAAGCTCAAGCATTGGACGACTCATCGGAGCCTCAATCTGTAAGGGGACCAGCCCTTACCTTTGAGGACCTCTCAAGGCTCTACTTGGCCGACCGAGCCGGTGAGCAGAAGGCAACGACCCTTAGCTCTACGAAGTTTATTCACGGTGTACTGAGTGAAATGCTGGGGGCTCTGGACTTGAGAGTTCACACCCGTGGAGACCTCGTGGCTTTGAGGGATCGATTGGCAGCCACTCGTAAGCCATCAACGGTTAACCAGATACTCGCAAAGCTCTCTGCCGTCTTCAGTTGGGGGGAACTCAACGGACATCTTGAAAAGCGCTACGACAAGAAGCTGAAGCTAACGAAGGGTACTGAATCGGATCGAAAGGCCTTCACCCAAGAGCAGGTCTCTCAGCTTATGGCGTATGCCAGCAGTCTTCCTGAAGCATCTTGGAAGCGTTGGTTGTTGAGTCTTGGGGTCATTTCTGGCGGTCGTCTCAACGAAATCTGCCAGTTGACCACGGGTGACATCATTACGTTGAAGTCAGGAGTTACTGCGCTTTCCATCAATGAAAGAGGGGAGGGTAAGTCCGTCAAAACCAAAGGAAGTACCCGGCTGATTCCGTTAACCGATGGTGCCTATGGATTTGATCTTGCTGCTTTCCTCAGATACGTAGATTCCTGCAAGGCAGAGGGCAAGGACAAGCTTGCTCAACTGGGTTATAGGCCTGCCGGGGAATGGGTGAATCAACAGGCAATTCCGATGGCTTTGGAAGGCTCCTACGCTCGTGGTTTGGTCTATCACTCGCTACGCCATTCGTTGAGTTCTCTGATGCAAGCTCATGGCGTTCCCACGACTCATGCTCAGGCTGTCATGGGCCATGTAACTGGCACCATAACCTTCGATACCTATGGCTCAGGCGTACCAGTCGAGGTCCTTGCTGAGATGCTCAAAGGGGTCTTTAGTAAGACTCTCTAAATCCATGCATGAGGTACAGGTAGTCCTCCGCGATTTTCTACACGCCGCTACCTGTAGCTCTTTCACTGGCCAAATCCTTACGAATGGCGAAGCCAGAACGGGTTCAAAATATGGAAAACGAAAAGCCGCCGCGAGGGCAACGCATCACGCGAGTCAGATTCTCGTTATTAACTCAGAGTGCGACGGGTAGTGCGCATGGAGAGCAACCGAAGGTCTGCGAGACCACGGTAGGTCGCATGGAGTCTGGCGAGTTTATTGAAAGTCTGTGGTGTGATATTGCTGCCGACTTCGTGACCATTACGATGATGGTGAGTCCGGAGGGCTTCGGGGCTGATATGAAAAAATCGGTCGCAGACATTATCTCTTTCGCAACACCCCGCCCAAATGAGCTTACTGCGAGGCTCAAAGAGAAACTGAAAAAAGAAGGGCACAGCAAGCCAACACCTGAGGCAGTCGAGGATGCCGAGATAGCGGAAGCTGATGCCATCTTGCTGAACATGATTGCGAATGTTGAGCGCATTGAACGGCGACAAAGAATCTACAAAACCGTGGACATCACCGGGGCTATAGAACTCACCTCCTACACCCCACCGTCCGACACTAAAGGTTTCTCTGTGCGGAATACCTTGCCAAAAAAGAAATAGGTCTCGACGCTACGCCCGGTCCAGCGGTGCGCCGCCAGTGATTACAGCGTGGAGCTTTGTATAACTGACGCGGGCGTTGGTCCTATGCCACTGTGAGTGGGCGTCAAGGTATGTGAGTATTGTTCGTTGACTTGTCCGAGCGGCAGCCGTAAAGTGCGCTCTACCGGTGAGCGAGTACTGCTCACAAATATTAAGTGGGAGTTCGCTTGCATCATGAATACTCAGGATATGCCCAACCAACCAATGCGTCCTGCCATCAAGGCCCTAATAGGTGCCTACTCGGGAACCGCTGAACCCGCTATTCACGTCTCGATTGAATACAGCGACGACTATGATGATTACCACGGCAAAGGTTCATGGAAATGGGTAGCTAAACGTTCCTGGACCCACGGAGGGGCGACCCGCACTGAAATTCTTGAAGTTCCTCAAACTGCTGAGGGAGCAGAGGTCGAGAACGTGCAGAGCATGATTAGGGCTCTCACACGAGAACCTAAAGAGAGCAACGTTAGGTATGCAGTATCTCGAGCTGACGAGGAGCCAAAGTACGTTGCGATTCGGATCGATTAGCACCGGCATCAGCTTGTTCCGATAAAAAACTAATAACGTATGTGAGTATAGATCGTATACCTTGGGCACATTCATGTCTTTCAAGGATCGTTTCTATGCCTGCTACACGTTTTGTAACCGACAGTCTTTCCATTGCCAAAGCTACGCCTAAGCGGCGTCATGTCGACCTTAAGGTGAGCCTGACTGCGGCTCTTAATGAGTTCGTTGAACTGGGGCTGTTCGAGGCGGTGGAGGACTCTGAGGGGTTAACCACTTGGAAGATGGTCGATGGTCCTGTAGTGGCTCAGGAAGCGTTCTATGAGGATACGTTCAAGCGTCAGTTCGTCCTCACTCAGTTGACTCGCGATGCCGCATTGGGCGTGGTTTTGCGAGCGAGACATGCTGGTGACCGAGCGGCACTTATTGAGTCTATACGAAGAGCTTAGCCCTCATAATTTATAGACAACCTACGCAGAACAGCAAAAGCTGGAGTATCCATGGACGATAACGAACTGATTCAAGAATTGTTATATCGAGGGGAAGGAGGAGCTTTGGACTACAAAGTCAAGCAATATCCTTTTTCTGGTGCTGAGGATGCCCAAAAGGCAGAACTATTAAAGGATATTTTGGCTTTTGCTAATGGCTGGCGTACTGAAACAGCCTATATTCTTATTGGGGTAAAGAACGATACCGGAGAGCTTGTCGATCTTGATGTTGATATCGATGACTCCCGTTTGCAAGAGTTTGTTAACTCAAAGACTAATCATCCTGTGAATTTTTCTTACAGGTCATTGGACTATGATGGTACTAAGCTCGGGCTTTATACTATTCCTGTACAAGATCGTCCAGTGTATGTAAGAAAGCAGTTTGGTAGAGTTGCACCAAGTACGGTGTATGTGCGCAGAGGGTCCGCTACAGCTATCGCAGATCCATCTGAAATAGCAAAGATGGGTATTTCCTCTGTTGCTCAAAGCGTCGCCCACTCTCCAAAATTGACTGTTAAAGTAGTCTGCCCCGACTTTTCTGTGTCTGATAGGCTGTTACTTAGTTACGGTCGGTGGGTGCTGGATAAGGGCGCCGAATATGTCGATTATTCTGCGGTCATACATCGAATGGCGTTAGCTTCGCCTAATAAAAATTTTTATAGAGAGCTCGCCGCTTATCTTCAGGAAAGTAGCGGAAAAGTTCCTTTTCTCTTTGAGGTAGGTAACTTTGGTGATAATTTTGCGGATGATGTTAAACTTTTTATTACTGTGCCATCTTCTGCAATGCTTAGTTTTAAAGAACCTTATAGGCTTTTGCCTAAACCTCGAAAAATTCTCACCATGTTTGGTGGAAAGGCAAATCTTGATGCCTTGACTCGAGCGGGTCAGCGTTACTCAATTAATCAGGGCGATAATGAGTGGGTAATAAAGTATGATTTGGGCAAGATTCAGGTGGGGGAGACAGTTCGTACTCCGGAAATATACATGATAAATCCAGCGGCTGAGCTTGAGTCAATTAAAGGTAAGGTTCTATCTGATCAGTTGCGATGCCCTATGGAGTTCACAATTCCTGTTGAGATAAATATGAGTGAGGAAGTATTGACAATGGATAGGCTTGAAGATGTTTCGAAGCTTATCGACAAGGAAGATGTAGGCTGACCACCCGTCACATAACCCGGACACGATCTTTCGTTTACAGCTACTCAGAGCGCCCGTGCGTCTGGCTTGAAGAAGTCGAGTGTGCCGCCGTACTGGGTTCCCATTCCCTGCGTGTGGGCAAGGCTGTGTAGGTCTCGTCCCTGTCGAATCCCCATAGGGCTGAGAATGATTAGGTCGAGCTCGCGACTGATAAATAAGCCCGTGTTTACCAGATGCTCCTTCGCGGCCACGCCTCGGCCTTTGAGCCATCCCGCATGTGGTCACTGAGGGAGATCTGAAAGGGCAGGGACGTGCTGAAATTTAAAACCCCTCACTAAAAAGTGATAGGTACTTTCTTGTGGTTCCTCGACAGAGCTCTACGGAGCTGCCGAACAAAAGTACCCACTATAAACCTCAGCGATCCTTTCCAGAGGTTTCTACCGAATATCTTGCTTAAATCTAAGCGTACCTGGCTGAGTCAACATGCTTGCGGGCAGACTGACGGTCTCAAGCGGCGGCGGTCTCAAACGCCACTTGCGGAAAGATAAGTCTACGTCAACACAAAACAATGAGGGGGTATCAATATGGAGCTACAGAATGTAAGCCCAATATGTCCTATTACTATTGAGGGTCACACTTTTGAACCCAAGGGTTCACTGTGGTCGTTGACCAATATCAACAAGACACTTCCAATTCTTACTAAGCCACCAGCGCAATGGCGTGGACGAGATCGTAAGTATTTCGAGCGATGTGCAGATTTGCATATCGTTCACGGTGATCAGGGCGGTACTTGGGCGACTGAGCGAGCGACGATTGCTTACGCAATGGCATGTTCGTTGGATTTCTATGTAATGGTTGTCGATGCGTTTGTAGCTATGCGGAACGATGCCATTATATCTGCGCGCATGGCGTCATTAGCCCTTGTTGAGAAGGACCAGCTTTTGAGCGCTAATATGCCTAAAGCAGCGACATTAATGCACAAAGCAAACACTATCGGGTTGTCATGGGCTGAGGCTTGCCGCACTGCTGGAATTATCAACACAGGACTTGCCAAGACCTATCTCGTCTATAAGGGGCGCTTCGTATCTAAAGAGCATCCAACTGAGTCCCGTAGAGTCATTGAGCCGAAACCATCAGGTTTTTCTCACGGATTCTTCAAACGCTGTTCCACGAACTATGGGAATTTCGATGGTTTTCGAGTTTCAGCCAAAGGCCTTGTTTGGCTCGAAGAAAGAGCTAAAGAAATCAATGATGCCTGTCGCCGGCACATAGTAGAACAAAGGAAAAGGGCTCGCTTAAAAACAACCAAGGCTAAGAAAGGTACGGTTTAAAAAACAGTTAGAGTCTACCTTTCCTACTATAAATTGCATCACGCCAATTCATAAATACTTCCTGACAGGGCCGACTTCCTGCCACGGGAATTAATTCAAAGCTTCTTTCTGTCTGACTTTCCGAACCAAGCCGGGGCCCTGAGTGTGGGCGCTTTGAACTGGTCTTGGAAGTCGGCGGGAAGTCAGACAAAAAGGAAAACACTCAATGGAAAACTTTCAACACTACGCAGCCGTTAAAGCAGCGGGCACACCCTATGATGCAATGATTCGACAGGAAGCTGACCGCCAAGGCATTCCTTACGACTTCATGCACAAGCTCATTTTCAACGAATCCAGCATCAACCCCACCGCTAAATCCCCAACGGGTCCCTTGGGCCTCGGACAGATGACCGAAATGACCGGCAAAGCCTATGGTCTGATGACCCCAGAAGATCGAACAGACCCAGCAAAGGCCATTCCCGCAATCGCCCGGCACCTAAAAGACCTTAGCGGCACCTATAAGGGTGACTTGCTGAAGACCGCTTTGGCGTACAACCAAGGACAGGGCCGCTTAGGCTCCCCTCAGTTGGCCGCGCTGGACTCCGGTGACTTCAGCAAGATCAGCCCGGAAGGTCAGAACTACATGCGCAAGCTGCTGGATGTCTCCGGTGAGTCTCCTTCGCGCCGATTCTTCGATGCACAGGAGGTGACCAATCCGGGTATTCACCCAAAGGCTGAGGCCGTCCCCTTCGAGGAAGCTATTCAAGGTGTGACGGCCCACAACAAGATCGGCCATGAGCTGCCGGAGCTGGGTCAGTTAGACCTGCCCGGTGGCACCGCCCCGCAAACGCAACAGGACTTTCAGACCCTTTCCAACATCATTGGTCCGAAAGACAAAGGCACCTTTGAGGGCCTCGGAGATTCCGTTACGGCCAACCTTGCGACCTCCCCTGTGGGATCGCTCCTGCGCTACGGCACCATGGAAGACGCTGACCCGCTCGAATGGGTGAAGCCCAACGACACTTCGAATTGGACCGCTGAAGACTACGACATGATCCGCCGTGAAGGCGTGGACCCTCAGTTCTTCTCGTTCGTGCAGGACTTCGCAAAGGGCAACCGGGCGAACCTACCGAACGCCATCGCAATGGCGAAGGAGAACCAAGACTACCAACGTCGCATCAACGGTACGGGCACCGGGTCTCAGATTGTCGGTGGATTCGCGGGTGCGGGCTTGGACCCACTCACCTATACCCCCATTCCGGGTGCTACCGGCCTTCGCTTGGTTTCCCGTGTAGCTCAGGGCGCGCTCTACTCTGGTGCTGCTGCCGTCGCATCTGAAGGGCTTCGTGAAAACATCACGGGCATCGAAGGGCACTACGGCACAGCGCTGGTAGGTGGTGCTTTGTTCGGCGCAGGTGCAACAGCTCTCTTCGATAAGGCTCTGCGAGCGGCTCCGAAGGTTGAGCGTGTGGACCTACCAGACGATCAGCTTGAAGCGATCCTTGCTCGACACGGTGAGGCTTCCGAAAAGAACCTTTATGACCTGCACTGGGAGGACGACGCAGCCAATGAGTTCGCCGCTCCGAGCATCCGCTTGGAAGCCCGTGAGACCGCCCGTCAGCTTGGCGAGGAAGACCCGACACGCTACCCATGGCGTGAAGGTGAGGAGCCTAAAAACGCTGCCGGTGTGGACTATGTGGACCACCCAAGCGAACCCGGCGCGGTGCGTCTGCGTGACGGTTCGATCCTGTCGGCAACCAACCCGCTGAACCCGAAGCTTCTCAGTGAGGCCGCTGAGGTTGTCCCTGACCGAGCAGCGAAAGGGGTCACCATGGGAGGCTTCACCGAAATCGGCTACACGCTGAATCGCTCGGAAAACCCTGAGGTCCTCGCAATCGGGAGTCAGCTATTCCGTTCTCCAACAGGAACCGTCAGCGGCTCCAATGGCAAGTTCGGAGCAACCGCCTCGGACATCATTGAGCGCATTCAAGGTCAGGACCACGTTACCTACAACACCATGTCGGAGCAGGTCCTTGAGGCAATCAAAGATCCGTCCTACGCGCTGACCCCCGGTGGTCGTGAGGTTCACATTGATCGGGCTTACCGCCGTGTTGCTGAGGCCATTGAGGACCAGTCAGGCAACAAGCTGGCTCAACTGACCGATGGCGAAAGGAAGCTGATGGACACAGTGCGCAAGCATTACGACCGCAAGGCTGACTTACTGGCCTCCCCGGCTCAGTTCGGCAATCGCAACGC
Organism: Pseudomonas sp. AM14(2022); assembly: GCF_036346455.1. Lineage (NCBI taxonomy): Bacteria > Pseudomonadati > Pseudomonadota > Gammaproteobacteria > Pseudomonadales > Pseudomonadaceae > Pseudomonas > Pseudomonas sp. AM14(2022). The sequence goes on along the minus strand of NZ_JAOTNY010000025.1, from coordinate 22,475 downwards.
CCGCCCTATCCTTCCCGAGACCCGCCACGCTGGCTCCTACATTCCAAACGTCTACAGCTCTGCCGCGAAGCTTCTTCAGGTACAGCGGTTAGGCGGTGAGGAAGGTTTGCAGCACGCAATCATGGAGTCGTGGCTTGCCAGTTATGCGGCACGTCCAGCGGTTAGAACCCGAGTGGACAACCTGCTGAAGGATAAGGTGGACGAACTCCTGGGCGAACGTGTGACAGCCCATTCAAAACCTAAAGGGAAACAGCCAGCGCCCGCCGTGGACACAAAGGCAATGCGGGAGGAAATCCTGAAGGAACAGGTCGAAGACTATGCACGACGCAAGGCCTACGGTATCGCCAAGACTGACGACCACAACGGGTCCAATCTCCTGAACCTCGACGCTCAGGGAAGCGTTCCTGATAGCGCTGGACTTGGCGTGAACAACTTCCTTGAAGGCCGTCATCTATTCGACTCCGACATGGCTGTGCCTCTTTCTGATGGCAGCACCTTCGCGGTGAATGACCTGCGAGAGTTCAACCTGTCTCGAATCACACCAAGCTACGACCGGCGTGTTAACGGTGACATTGGGATCATGGGGGCCACTGGGCGAAGCACAGCGGAACTCGTGAACGACATCGGGCGAGTCAAGGCAAACAGCAAGGCTGAGCGTGCTGCCCTTGAAGATGCTGTAAAGATCCTGACAGGCCGTGCGCGGCGTGACGTTGAGGGGACCCTTGCGACTGCCGCACGGGCCCTCGCGGACATGAGTTTCTTCGCAAAGAACGCCTACATGGGCGTGCAGTCCATCACTGAGGTCGCCGGGATGGTGACCAAAGGACATACCCACATGCTCCTCAAAGGCATTCCGCTACTGAGAGACATGAGCCAGTGGGGCTCCAAGATCAGCGCCAAGGACCTGTCGGACATGCACTCAATGGTCTTCGGTCGCGAACTGGACAACCACATTCGCCCGACTCGTTCGGACATCGTGGAGCGTCTCAGGGATGAAGCCGGTGCAAGTCCTTTGGCGGCAAACGTCATGGGGTCCATCAAGTTCGCCACTCAAGAACTGTCTACACGATGGAATCCATTCACTTGGCTGCTCACCGAATCATCCAACTACATCGCAGACGCTGGCCGTCAAGGAGTCCTGTCTGACTTTGTTGACCACGCCATAGCTGGCCGTGAGTCGGGCCTGTTCTCTCCGCAACGCCTCAAGTCGATGTCCATCACCCCGGAGCAGTTCGAGGGAATGAAGGACCTCATCAAGACTTACGTGAAGCGACAGAAGGACGGTTCCTACAAGCTCACTGACCGGGCGGCATTTCAGCGTGACCCTCGGACGATGGACCTATGGCGCATGGGCGACAAGATCGCTGATGAGACTATCTTGCGTCCTCACAAGCTCTCTTCGGCTGACACCGTGGCTTACGGCGCGGGAATCAAGACCGCTATGCAGTTCAAGAACTTCACCATGCGTTCGGTTAACTCTCGGCTCATCCGTGGTTTCCATGATTCCACGAAGAACGGCAGAGCTATCGACCAGACCATGCAGGCGGTCCTTTCGACAGGGTTGGCCCTCAGTGCCTACATGGCGATGAAGTACAGCCAAGCCTCCGGGATGCCTAAAGATCAGCGTGAACCGTTCCTTCAGCAAGCGCTTGATCCGAAGATGTTGGCTTATGCCGCGCTGTCCCGAAGCTCCCATATAGGGGCACCTCTGGGTCTGGCGAACATCGTCGCGGCACCTCTGGGGTTCGATCAGGCCGCAATGGTCCGTTCCTCGATTCTCCCTCGGGGCCCTAAGGAACAGCGTGACCCCGGCGCGATGAAGTACAGCGCCACAAAGGACGACCGAATCACTGGGGTCCTCGGAAAGGTTGCCGAGCAGGTTCCTGCCTATGGCGTTCTCGCAAGTGTTGGTCAGGTTGGCTACAACGCCTTCGGCGCCTCGTTAACTGACTCCCGTAGAGCCGATCAGGAATACATGACTGGCGTTTTCAATGGTCTTCGAGGTCTCGTTCCGAACGACCCTGTTAGCCAGAAGCTCCTGCTGATGATTATGGAATCGCAAGGCGTCGAGATTCGCTGATCCCTACCAAAACCACCCACTAAAGCAGGATGCCATCAAGGGTCCTGCCTTCACTCATCTGAAAGGAGGTAAATCAATATGCAAAAAACCAAAGCAACTCTTGTTGATCTTTTAGAGGCTTCGGAAAACCTTTCCCCGAGCGACCTCGCGGACTTTAACGGTATGCAGGCAGGCCGAAACCCTGCTGAAGTCTTCACGAAGGCCCTCGACGAAACCACTCATGTCATTAAGTCCGGAGGAGGGCAGGTCTTGGCCGCTGGAGGGCATTCTGAAGGAGGAGTCTGGCTAATTACCACAGCGCATGTCGCTGAGTTATCCACAGCAGAACGGTTCAAGTTCTATCGGATTCTCAAAGCCCACTTAGCCCAGATCAAAAGCCAGACGCCCGGTGACGTTGCTCTGACGAATTACGTGGCGGTGCAAAACCATGCACACCTTCGCTTGCTGACAAAGCTCGGAGCCGTTCTGAGTGACGGACTCTTCAAGTCGCCCTCGGGCTTGCTGCTCAAGCAATTTTCATTTTAAGGAGGACTCAGCATGTGTGAACCAGTATCCATATCCATCGCAATGGCGGGTCTCGCTGCCTCTTCAGCTGCTATGAGCGCGTCGGAGGGCGCCAAGGCCAAAGGCCAAATGACCGACAACGAGCGCAAGCAACAGAACGAAGTGGTCAAGCAAGCCAACTTCGCGGAGAACGACCAGAAGCTTGCCACCGTGGACAAACAGGATGAGGCCCGTAGGCAGCTCACTGAGGTGAACCTTCAGGCGATCCGCAACGAAGGCACCATCAATGCGGCCATCGGGGAGTCCGGCCTTTCAGGCAACTCCATGGATCGCTTGAAGAACTCCGTCGCCAATGACGCGAGCGCCCAACGAATGAACATCACAGACAACTACACCCGTGATTATCAAGCGATCTTCGCGAATCGTGTGGGCAGCTCTGAGAACGCTAAGTCCGCTGTCCGTGGTCTGGGCGGCAACAAGTACAAGGTCAACAACATCGCCAATGCCCTGAACATCGTTTCGGCAGGGATCGGTGGGTATTCGCAAGGAGAAAGTCTTGCTGCATCTCGTACAGCCAAGAAGACCGCGTCAAGCGGGAGTGCTACCGGATGAAGAGATTGGTGTGACTGTGAGGGTGTGCGTGGTCACATTCTGGGCTCGGTTAAAAACACCCACTATAAGCAGAGGGGGCCTTAAGGTATCTCTCTGAATGCCTCTCTGAAGCAATCATCGGTGAAGCCAAAACCCCTCACTATAAGCAAAGGGGGACTTAAGGTTACTCAAAGAGCCTCCCTCTTTAAGGCCTTTGACTGGCGTCCTCTGTGGTGATGAATATCAATGACCAATACCCCCGCCTCACCTAAAGGAGGGCTAAGCGATGACTACTCGGTGGAAGACCTGTGTAGCTGTAATCCGCACTCTGGCTACCCACCGTGTCACCTACCGATTTCTTGGTTTACTCCTTGTCGCTTTTGGAGTTAGCCAAGGTGGTCCTCTGGGCGAAGCCTTTGGGAATGTCGTCTGTGTTCTACTCGGTGGCTGTGCTGAGTGATGAGGGTCTCTGGGTAGCCAATCTCTTGTTAGCGATCCATGGGGATACCGTTGTAAGCGAGCGCAATGTGAAGTGCGTCTAACTCGAAGAGGCAGGACGTAAGCTTGTCGCGATTTTCCTCGTCTAATTGAGCATGCTCAAGAGCTGTCGAAGCCTCAATGGAGCTTTCGTCACAAATGGTAGATACGACTTCCGCATCTGAAAGCAGCTTCACAGCCTCCCGACTCCTAATGGCGATAAGGAGTCGGTTATATGTGCGGGGAAGGACTTGGCGACCATTGATATCCTTAATGCCTCTTACTGCCATCAATAGATTTTCCAATGACGACAAGAACGGAGAGTTTTTGACAACGCTGATTAACTCTCCTGTTTCTCGGTTGAATGCGTCGACAAGAGCCTCTCTTAAGAAACGAAGCGGACTTTGCTTGAATCCCTCGTACTCAGGGCGCCCGCCGAACCTCAACATAGAGTCGTAAATCAGATGCAGGCGCGCTGTGGTTTCATCAATGGAGTAAATATTGACACCCGAGTTGCGCCCGTTCCATATGATATCCCCATCTGATTCGCCACCCACCCACTCAGCCTGTAAATCCCAACTGACGTCTATGAGGTCGACAGCGAACCTAACCGCATCTTTGCGGTTCCATTCGGTTTTCTGAGTCGCTACGTCGAGCGCGTTGAGTTTCTCATCAACACGGTCCAGTAACCTTCCCGCTTGCTCATACCGCCGAGGCCTATGCGCAAAACCTGCCATTTCCAAGTAGTGGTCAGGAAAAATGCCTTCATACAGTTTTTCCGGGTTACGAAAGCGGACCTGCTCACCAAGGGTTGCTTGCAGTTCCTTCAAGCGCTCCATGAACAGTTGACGATGCTTGATATACCAATCGAAACCTTGGGTCTTCTTTTGCCAGTCATTCTGGCTGTTTAGGAAAACCAGCGTGGCAATCGTGATGATGAAACCGGCTAAGGTAATGAAGGCGCTAAGCAACGAACCGAAGCTCCCCCAGGCTGCGTGGTCATGGGAGATATAGGGGAGATATTCGTTGTACTTGCTGAAAATAACCCAGCCGAAAGCGCTGACGATTAAGAAGCCTGCGACAAGAACAATCCACCAGCCTTTCCCTTTCGTACTCACAGATTCCCCACTCGCTTGGTTAGTGATGTCACTCTACTATCATGATTCAACGGAACTGTCCTTGAGAATCTGGCAGAAAAATCTGAATGACCACCTCACTACGGGTACGTGCGCGCATCCCCCCATGGGTGCCCTCGCGTGGTCCTTATCGCGCCTGCGTGGGTCCTTATCGCGTGCCCATGCGCGCCTCTGGATGAGGGCTTTCAGCCAACCGTCCGGGTCGCTGCGCATTGTCACAAGTCCTGTCATAACCCCTGTCACAAGTCGTTGCAGTGGCATGCCTGACCTCGCTACGATAGGTCTCCCTTACACCTTGTAGACGCTCAGTCTGTAAACCGAAGGTCTCGCGTTTCGCCCAGTAATAACGGGCGGTTAAGTTCGGTCACCTCACGGATGTAATCCCACAGCAGGGTGATCCGCTTGAGCTTGCGCAAGTCCTCCCGGCAGTACATCCAGAACTGCCGGGTGATGTCGATTTCTTCGGGCAGCACCGGCAGCAGGCGCGGATCCTGCGCCGCGAGGAAGCACGGCAGAATCGCCAGTGAACGCCCTTGCTGCGCCGCGACGAACTGCGCGATCACGCTGGTGCTGCGCAGGTTTGCGCTGGCGCCGGGCAGCACGTTCGCCAGGTACAGCAGCTCCGAGCTGAACGCCAGGTCATCCACATAACTGATGAATTGATGCTTGCCCAAATCGGCCGGGCGGCGGATCGGTGGGTGTTGATCGAGGTAGTCCTGGGTCGCGTACAGCTGCAAGCGGTAGTCGCAGAGTTTGCAGCACACGTACGGGCCGTGCTCCGGGCGTTCCAAAGCGATGACGATATCGGCCTCGCGCTTGGACAGGCTGATGAAGTGCGGCAGCGGCAGGATGTCCACCGAGATCGCTGGGTAGGCGTCGACGAAGTGGCTCAGCTGCGGGGTGATGAAAAAACTGCCGAAACCTTCGGTGCAGCCCATGCGTACATGCCCGGAAAGTGCCACACCAGAGCCCGAGACCTGCTCGCAAGCCATGTGCAACGTGCTTTCAATCGACTCGGCATAGCCCAGCAAACGCTGGCCTTCAGTGGTCAGGACAAAACCGCTGGTGCGCGATTTTTCGAACAGCAATGTACCCAGCGCCGCTTCCAGTGAACTGATGCGCCGCGACACGGTGGTGTAGTCCACCGCCAGACGTTTGGCCGCGGTGCTGGCCTTGCGGGTACGGGCGACTTCGAGGAAAAACTTCAGGTCGTCCCAGTTCAGCGACCCCAGGGAGGTGATGTTTTTTTGCATGATGGACGGGCTTATATGTGCGTTCTTATTAGAAGTTTGCACATCTATACTCCAAAAACAGTCCGACAACCAATTCGTGACACACGCCTCATCTCAAGGCGAACCCTTTCGCCTTGGCTCCTACGATAAAAACAAGTTTCGGAGACCAGCATGAACGCATCGCTTACGCCCAACGAAACCACGGTCCAGAAGGTCAAGTTGCTGATCGACGGCGAGTGGGTCGAATCGCAGACCACCGAGTGGCACGACATCGTCAACCCGGCGACCCAGCAAGTGCTGGCCAAGGTTCCGTTCGCCACTGCCGCTGAAGTCGACGCCGCCATCAGTGCCGCGCACCGCGCGTTCCAGACCTGGAAACTGACCCCGATCGGCGCGCGGATGCGCATCATGCTCAAGCTGCAGGCACTGATCCGCGAGCACTCCAAGCGCATCGCCGTAGTGCTGAGCGCCGAGCAGGGCAAGACTATTGCCGACGCCGAGGGCGATATTTTCCGTGGCCTGGAAGTGGTCGAACACGCCTGTTCCATCGGCACCCTGCAAATGGGCGAGTTCGCCGAAAACGTGGCCGGCGGCGTCGATACCTACACCCTGCGCCAGCCAATCGGCGTGTGCGCCGGCATCACCCCGTTCAACTTCCCGGCGATGATTCCGCTGTGGATGTTCCCGATGGCGATCGCCTGCGGCAACACTTTCGTCCTGAAGCCTTCGGAACAGGATCCGCTGTCGACCATGCTGCTGGTGGAGCTGGCGATCGAGGCGGGCGTTCCGGCGGGCGTGCTCAACGTCGTGCACGGTGGCAAGGACGTCGTCGATGGTCTGTGCACCCACAAGGACATCAAAGCGGTGTCGTTCGTCGGTTCGACCGCCGTCGGTACGCACGTTTACGACCTGGCCGGCAAACACGGCAAACGCGTGCAATCGATGATGGGTGCGAAGAACCATGCCGTGGTGCTGCCGGACGCCAATCGCGAGCAAGCGCTGAATGCCTTGGTCGGCGCCGGTTTCGGTGCGGCAGGGCAACGCTGCATGGCCACCTCCGTGGTGGTGCTGGTCGGTGCGGCGAAACAGTGGCTGCCAGATCTGAAAGCGCTGGCGCAGAAACTCAAGGTCAACGCCGGCAGCGAGGCGGGCACCGATGTCGGCCCGGTGATCTCGAAGAAAGCCAAGGCGCGGATTCTCGATCTGATCGAAAGCGGCATCAAGGAAGGCGCCAAGCTTGAACTCGATGGTCGCGACATCAAGGTGCCGGGCTACGAGCAAGGCAACTTCGTCGGCCCGACCCTGTTCTCGGGCGTGACCACTGACATGCAGATCTATACCCAGGAAATCTTCGGCCCGGTGCTGGTGGTGCTGGAAGTCGACACCCTCGACCAGGCCATCGCACTGGTCAACGCCAACCCGTTCGGCAACGGCACGGGCCTGTTCACCCAGAGCGGTGCAGCGGCGCGCAAATTCCAGACGGAAATCGACGTCGGCCAAGTCGGCATCAACATCCCGATTCCGGTGCCGGTGCCGTTCTTCAGCTTCACCGGTTCGCGCGGTTCGAAACTCGGCGACCTCGGCCCGTACGGCAAGCAAGTGGTGCAGTTCTACACCCAGACCAAAACGGTCACGGCGCGCTGGTTCGATGACGACAGCGTCAACGACGGCGTGAACACCACCATCAACCTGCGCTGAGGAATCGCCATGAAAATCGCATTTATCGGTCTGGGCAACATGGGCGCGCCGATGGCGCGCAACCTGATCAAGGCCGGCCACTCGCTGAACCTGGTGGACCTGAACAAGACTGTGCTGGCGGAACTGGAGCAACTGGGCGGCACTATCCGCGCCTCGGCCCGCGAAGCAGCTGAAGACGCTGAACTGGTGATCACCATGCTCCCGGCGGCGGTGCATGTGCGCAGCGTCTGGCTCGGTGAGGACGGTGTGCTGGCCGGTATCGGCAAAGGCGTGCCGGCGGTGGATTGCAGCACCATCGATCCGCAAACTGCCCGCGATGTGGCCGCCGCTGCCGCCATACAAGGCGTGGCGATGGCCGATGCACCGGTCTCCGGCGGCACCGGTGGCGCGACCGCTGGCACGCTGACCTTCATGGTCGGCGCCACCCCGGAACTGTTCGCCACCCTGCAACCGGTGCTGGCGCAGATGGGCCGCAACATCGTGCATTGCGGTGAAGTCGGCACCGGGCAAATCGCCAAGATCTGCAACAACCTGCTGCTGGCGATCTCGATGGTCGGCGTCAGCGAAGCCATGGCGCTGGGCGATGCACTGGGGATCGACACCTCGGTGCTGGCCGGGATCATCAACAGCTCGACCGGGCGTTGCTGGAGTTCGGAAATGTACAACCCGTGGCCGGGCATCGTCGAAACGGCGCCGGCCTCGCGCGGTTATACCGGTGGGTTTGGTGCCGAACTGATGCTCAAGGATCTGGGGCTGGCCACCGAAGCGGCGCGTCAGGCGCATCAACCGGTGGTGCTCGGCGCGGTGGCGCAGCAGTTGTATCAGGCGATGAGCCAGCGCGGGGAGGGCGGCAAGGACTTCTCGGCGATTATCAACAGCTATCGCAAGCCGCAGTAAATTCGGATCGCCGATGCTCTGGTGGCAAGAGTGCTTCTGTGGCGAGGGAGCTTGCTCCCGCTGGTCTGCGCAGCAGACCCAAACCCGGTTAATGCGGTTCTTCAGAAAAACCGCATTAACCGAAGTTACGACTGCTGCGCAGCCGAGCGGGAGCAAGCTCCCTCGCCACAGGTTTTTATAGAAGGCAAAAAAGATCGCAGCCTTCGGCAGCTCCTACATGGGGGAAATGTACACCCTGTAGGAGCTGCCGAAGGCTGCGATCTTTTGCTTGTCAGGCGAAGACGAAATATTTGCGTACGGTCTCGACCACTTCCCAGGTGCCTTTCATCCCCGGTTCAACCACGAAGATGTCGCCGGCTCGCAGGTGGATTGGCGCCATGCCGTCCGGGGTGATGATGCAGTAGCCTTCCTGGAAATGGCAGTACTCCCACTTCACATAATCGACCCGCCACTTGCCCGGGGTGCAGATCCAGGTGCCCATGATCTTGCTGCCGTCTTCGCTGGTGTAAGCGTTGAGGTTGACGGTGTGCGGGTCACCTTCGAGTTTTTCCCATTTGCAGGCATCGAGTACCGGCAGCGGGTGGGTGTCGCGCAGAACGGTGATGGGGGCGGTCGCGGTCATGAGAACTCCGGGCAGTGGGCGGATGGCTAAGAAACCAACTCGCACCCTATAGCGCCCGGTTGCCGCTCAGTTGTCTGTGCTCGACATCGAGCTGCTCAGAAACGCGCAAACCGTCAAAGGTTTTCCAGCGGGCATTCGACCCGCGCCCGTTCAAGGTCGATTTCGAAACCTTCCAGTTGCGCGTATTGCCGCGTCAGCTCAGCGATGCTGCTGTTGATCTCGCGTTTTTTTGCCTCGATAGCCTGTTGGGCCAGATCCCATGGCATGGCCTCGCCATGATGCGCGGCAAAAATCGTCTGCAATTCCCGGAGCCTGAAGCCCATCTCTTTTGCGCATTTGATGAAGATCAGCAGTTCGATGCATTGTTGGTCGTAGAGGCGATATTTACCTTGGCGCCGGGGCGTGGGCAGCAGACCGATCGACTCGTAGTGGCGAATGCTTTTGATGGTGGTGCCGGCACGTTGCGCGGCTTGGCCGATGTACATAAAAGTCCTTTTTCAATGTGAAACCGTGCGGCGCATTATCGGCAGACTTAGCGGCGGGCGATAGCGTGCGCCTGTTGCAGCCAGCGCTGGCGCTGCCGGTCGCTGGACTCAAGCAGCGGGCCGAAGGTCAGCGTGCGCAGGGGGTTGATACCACAGAACTGCAGGGTGGTCTTGCGCACCTGATGCAGTCCCGGCATCCGGTAGATCCAGCGGTAATACCAGAGCGGCGTGTCCATCGTCACCAGCAAATGCGCGGTGCGCCCCTTGAGCAACTGATCGGGAAAGGGTTTGCCTTTTCGGTATTTGAAGGCGAATCCCGGCAGCAATACCCGATCAAAAAAACCTTTGAGCAGCGCTGGAATGCCGCCCCACCAGATCGGGTAGACCAGCGTCAGATGTTCGGCCCAAAGGATGTCGGATTGCGCGCGGCTCAAGTCTTCTTCCAGCGCTTGAACCTGTTGATACCCCTGGCGCAACACCGGGTCAAAAGCCATCTCTCCCAGGCGTAGCTGACGCACCTGGTGTCCGGCATCGAGCGCTGATTGTGCGTAGCGCTCGGCGAGTGCGGCGCAGAAACTCGTCGCGCCGGGATGGCCGAGAATCAGCAGAATGCGTTTGCCCATGGTCATGCTCCTTGCCGTTGAACGCCAAGGATGAAGTCTGCCCCTCAGGGGAGAGTCAAGGCTTGCAGCAAGGCTTTGGCATAACCTGGCAGGGCGCTGAAGTCCCGGGCGCAGAGCATCAGCGTGCGGCGGGCCCATGGCTCATTGAGGGCGATGCTGTTGAATGAGCGCGGCGTCGCGCGTTCAATGGCCGCCAGCGGCACGATGGCGAGGCCGGCGCCTCGGGCGACCATGCGCAGCACCCCTTCGAAACCGTCGGCGCGGATCCGCACCTGCATGCGCGAGCCGCTGTGCAGCGCCTGTTCTTCGAGGTAGATCGCCAGCGCGCTGTCGGTGCTCAGACCGACGAAATCGTAGTGCAAAGCGGCGCTGAAACTGACCTCGGCGGCGTCGGCCAGTGGATGTCCGTGCGGCGCGATCAGTCGCAACGGGTCGTCGCGAAACGGCTGGGTCTGCAGATCGGTGGTGTCCACTGCATCGGAGACGATGCCGATATCGGCTGCGCCCTGGCGCAAGGCGTGGATGATGCGGGCGCTGGGCAGTTCCTGCAGATCGATGTCGAGGTTGGGATGCTCGCGCAAAAAGTCCGCGAGCACTTCCGGCAGGTATTCGGTGATCGCCGTGGTGTTGCACAACAGTCGCACCTGTCCTTTGACGCCCTGCGCGTAGTCGGCCAGATCCTGCTGCATGCGTTCGGCCTGTTGCAGGAGGATGCGCGCGTGGTGGGCCAGTGCCTTGCCAGCGGGCGTCGGGCTCACGCCACGGCGGCCGCGCTGCAGGAACTCGGTGCCCAGCGAGGCTTCCATGGCACGGATGCGCGCGCTGGCGGCGGCGAGCGAAAGATGACTGCGGGCGGCACCGGCGGTGATGTTGCCGGCGTCGAGGATGTGCAGGTAGAGGCGCAGGTCGGTGAGGTCGAAGTGCATGGGGCCGCCTGTGGTTTTTGTGGTGTCTGGGCGGGCCTCTTCGCGAGCAAGCCCGCTCCCACAGTGGATCAGTGGTGAATCCAAAACTGTGGGAGCGGGCTTGCTCGCGAAGGGGCCATCAGCCGCAACGCAATTAACAGCCTCTTGTACCGGCAGAGGCAGCCTCAGTATATGGCAGATTTTCAACGCACCCGCCAAAGCGCACAGTAGCGCCATGAGCGCATTTGCGGACTTCTATCAAAACCTCGGCTTGGCTCTGTCCCTGCTGGTCATCGCCACTTTCATCATGGCCGGGCTGGTCAAAGGCGTAATCGGCCTCGGCCTGCCCACCGTCGCCATGGGCCTGCTTGGTCTGGCTATGGCGCCGTCACAGGCAGCCGCGTTGCTGATCATTCCGGCGACGCTGACCAATGTCTGGCAACTGGCGTTCGGCGGGCATCTGAAAGGGCTGCTCAAACGCCTGTGGCCGCTGTTGTTGATGATCTTCCTCGGCACCGCCGTCGGCACGTTGTCGATCGGCATGGCAGGCGGGCATTGGGTGGTGCGTGGGCTGGGCGCGGCGTTGCTGCTGTATGCGTTGAGCGGGTTGTTGCTGCCAACGCTGCAGGTCAATCCTCGGCATGAACCGTGGCTGGGTCCGCTGTGCGGGTTGATCACCGGGGTTATCACTTCGGCCACCGGTGTGTTCGTGATTCCGGCGGTGCCGTACCTGCAGGCGTTGGGTTTGCAGCGCGATGAACTGGTGCAGGCGCTGGGCCTGTCGTTCACCGTGTCGACTCTGGCGCTGGCCGGCGGCCTGTTCTGGCGCGGCGCACTGGGCAGTGGCGAATTGAGTGCGTCGCTGCTGGTGCTGATCCCGGCGATGCTGGGCATGGGGTTCGGCCAATGGCTGCGTCAGCGCATCAGCGCCGTGCTGTTCAAGCGGGTGTTCTTTATCGGACTGGGCGCACTCGGCGCCCATTTGCTGATCAGCGGCTAGCCGACGAGGCGCTGAGCATGTCGATCCGACGGATATCGAAATCACGCTCCAGATACGTCATGCGGTTGTCGAAAAACTCGCGCATGTGCGGCAGATTCGAATGCACGTCGAGGTGCGCCTGGCTTTCCCAGATCTCGTAAAAGATGAACAGCGTCGGGTCTTCCTTGTCGCGCAGCATGTGGTACTCGATGCAGCCTGGCTCGGCGCGGCTCGGCTCGACATAGGCGCGAAACAGCGCTTCGAAGGCCTCGGCTTTTTCCGGGCGGGTCTTGGCATGCAGGATGAAACCGTGGCGTTCACTCATCAGAACAACTCCTCAAATGCAGATGGCCGGGAATGCTATTGCAACAATCGGCATTCGATTCGTGCTTTTTGATCAAATGTATTTTGCGCCGACGCGGCTTATTCCGCGCGAGATGGATGGTTAACCTGCCGCCATTCGTTTTCCCATCTTTCTCCAGCCCAATGGCTGCGCGAGGCGTTCCGATGAAAAAAGTGTTGTTGCTCAATGGTGGCAAGAAATTCGCCCACTCCGACGGTCGTTACAACGCCACCCTGCACGAAACCGCGCTGAGCGTGTTGGATCGTGGCGGTCTGGATGTCAAAACCACGTTCATCGACGAGGGTTACGACGTCGCCGAAGAAGTGGCCAAATTCCTCTGGGCCGACGTTATCATTTATCAGATGCCGGGCTGGTGGATGGGCGCGCCGTGGACGGTGAAAAAGTACCTCGACGAAGTCTTCACCGAAGGCCACGGCAGCCTCTATGCCAGCGATGGTCGGACCCGTTCCGATGCGTCGCAGAAGTACGGCAGCGGCGGCCTGATTCAGGGCAAGCAATACATGCTGTCGCTGACCTGGAACGCACCGCAGCAGGCGTTCGATGACCCGAGCGATTTCTTTGAAGCCAAGGGTGTGGATGCGGTGTATTTCCCGTTCCACAAGGCCAATGAGTTTTTGGGCATGAGCGGGCTGCCGACATTCCTCTGTGTGGACGTGATGAAGCGCCCGAACATCGAGAATGATGTGGCGCGGTATGAGCAGCATCTGAAACAGGTGTTTGGTCTCAAGGCTTGATGGATTTCAGGCTACTATCGAATGGCTTGGCCTAATCCTGTGGCGAGGGAGCTTGCTCCCGCTGGGCTGCGCAGCGGCCCTCGCTTTTACCTGAACCGCAGGGGAGCGCTTCGCACTCCAGCGGGAGCAAGCTCCCTCGCCACAATGAGTACGCATTCGATTAGAGAGTTTCCGTGAAAGCCAGATCCGATGAGTTGCAGATTTTCGTCTGCGTGATCGAATGCGGTTCGATTTCCGCCGCTGCCGAGCAGGTCGGCCAGACCCCTTCGGCGGTCAGCCGCACACTGTCGCGGCTTGAAGCCAAGCTCGACACCACGCTGATCAACCGCACCACGCGGCGCATGGACCTGACCGAGGAGGGCAAATATTTCTTCGAGCAGGCCAAGCTGATTCTCGATCAGATGGACGCCCTCGAAGAGCGACTGTCCTCACGCCAGCAAACCCCGTCCGGACGCCTGCGGATCAACGCCGCGTCGCCCTTCATGCTGCACGCCATCGTGCCGTACATCGACGAATTCCGTGGCCTGTACCCGGACATCCAGCTCGAACTCAACAGCAATGACCTGATCATTGACCTGCTGGAACAAAGCACCGACGTCGCCATCCGCATCGGCACCCTTGCTGACTCGACGTTGCATGCGCGCTCACTGGGTTGCAGCCCGTTGCTGATCGTCGCCAGCCCGGCGTATCTGGAAAAGCACGGCGCGCCGCAGCAGGTCGCCGACTTGAGCGAACACACCCTGCTTGGCTTCACCCACAACGAAGGCCTCAATCAGTGGCCGCTGCGTTACGTGCACGGTGACCGCTGGCCGATCACCCCGGCGATCAGCGCTTCCAGCGGCGAGACCGTGCGCCATCTGGCGCTGGAAGGGCAGGGCATTGCCTGCCTGTCGCACTTCATGACCATCGACGACATTCGCGCCGGGCGCCTCAAGGTGCTGCTGGCGGAATTCAACAGCGGTTATCGCCAGCCGATCAACGCGGTGTACTACCGTAACTCGCAACTGGCGCTGCGCATTCAGTGCTTCCTCGACTTCATCCAGAGCAAACTTGCGGCCTACGCCAGCGCCGATTTCAAGGGTTGATTCGTGATCCCTGCGCAACAGTGATTTGGGCGAGGGCGGGTTTTTCCATCGGGGTGGCCGGTCGATACTCACTGCATCACTTATTCACGCAGGGACTTTCTCCATGACCGTATTCATCACCGGCGCTGCCGGTTTTATCGGCGGCTCGATCGCCACCGGCCTGATCCAGGCCGGGCACTCTGTAACGGGCCTGGTGCGCAGCGCCGAACAGGCTGATGAGCTGAAAGCTTTGGGCATCACCCCGGTGATCGGCACCCTCGAAGACAGCACATTGCTGGCTGAACAGGCCCGCGCCGCCGATGCGGTGATCAACGCCGCCAGCAGCGACCATCGCGGCGCGGTCGAAGCGTTGCTCGGTGCCCTGCGCGGTTCGAACAAAGTGTTCCTGCACACCAGCGGTTCGAGCATTGTCGGCGATGCTTCGGGCGGCAAGTCCAGCGACGTCATCTACTACGAAGACAACCTGCCGGAACCCACCGTTGACAAGGCTGCCCGTGTGGCCATCGACAACCTGATCCTCGCCGCCGCGAAGGGCGGGGTGAACTCGGCGGTGATCTGCAACACCCTGATCTACGGCCACAGCCTGGGCGTCAATCGCGACAGCGTGCAGTTGCCGCGTCTGCTCAAACAAGCGCGCAAAAGCGGCGTAGTGCGCCATGTCGGCACTGGCCAGAACATCTGGTCCAACGTGCACATCGAAGACGTCGTCGCCCTGTATCTGCTGGCGCTGACCAAAAACGTACCGGGCACTTTCTACTTCGTCGAAAGCGGCGAAGCGTCGTTCATTGACATGACCACTGCCATGGCCGAAGCGCTGAATCTCGGCGAGCCACAAGACTGGCCGCTGCAAGACGCCGAAGCCGAGTGGGGTTACGAAATGGCCAACTACGGCCTTGGCTCGAACAGCCGCGTACGCGGCAAACACGCTCGTGAACTGCTGGGCTGGGCGCCAAAGCGTACGTCGGTGGTGGAGTGGATTCGTAACGAGATGGTGTGAGTTCACGTTGCGCCGCATCAAGCCCTTCGCGAGCAGGCTCACTCCCACAAATAGAACGCATTCTGACTGAAGCAATGCAATCAACCTGTGGGAGCGAGCCTGCTCGCGAAAGCGCTGGATCAAACAACACAAAAGTTGAATGGCACGCCGTCATCGTCCGTTTTCTTGTCCCGGTAAACCCCCGCAAATACGCCGCATGCCAGTGGAATTTAATTTTTAGCGGGGGCTTCGCCGGGTGCTCGGGAAATTACCGGCTAGGCTGCTACCGCGATGAAACGAGGACGGCTGCGATTGATGTCGCCCTCCACGTGTTGCAGGCATGAGGCCCGTGCAGCACGGCACCGCCCATGGAGTTTTCTGGCAAAAGGAATTTGCGATGGCGAGACACATTGATGCCTTCTCGTAAAGGCGTATTCCCCCGGCGGACCTACATGAATCCGCGATCTCTCGATGAGTAATGGTCGGCCATGACGGCCGGCATCTGTCATTGACTCTGGTTATTGCATTGCACGCTACGCGCGTGGGCGAAGCCGTCACCTCAATTGGCGAAAACAAGGAATAGTTATGATCATTTTGGGTATTACAAACAATGATTTGGCGGGTGCTTGCCTGGTACGTGATGGTCAGATTCTTTCAGCGGTCAGTGAAGAGCGCTTCACCCGCATCAAGGACCATAAAATCTGGCCGGCCAAGTCCATCGAGTTTGTGTTGAGCCAGGCCGGCGTGTCGCTGGAAGACGTCGATCATGTCGCCTATGGATGGAATGCCGGTTTCAGTGCCGACAAACATCTGGCGTTGTACTTCGATCGCATCGTCGAGGAAGTCAGGAGCAACCCCCAGGGCCTTGCGCAGTTCCGTCAGCGTGTGACCGATGAAATCAACAACGACAAGGCAAAGCGCGGCAAATTCGACCAGTTCATCGTCGACAACGGTCTGCAAGGCAAGGCGTACTACATTGATCACCACGAGTGCCATGCGCTCGGTGCCTATGTCTGCTCGCCATTCGAGGACGCGTTGACCCTGACCTGCGACGGACGCGGCGACTTTCAGTCGCTGACCGTCACCTGGTACAGCCCGTCAGAAACCACGGTGCTGCAACGCGAAACCAGTGTCGACAGCCTCGGTTATTTCTACGGCCGGATCACCCACCTGCTCGGTTACAAACCCAACCGCCACGAAGGCAAGGTCACCGGTCTGGCCGCATTCGGCGATCCGCAGAAACTGCTGGGCGTGATGCAGCAGATGATCCGTTTCGAAGACGGCCGCATCAAGGCGCGCTGCGGCGATATGTTCCTGCCGTCCTACAACACCTACAGCGAGCCGCTGGAAACCCTGTTTGCCCGGGAAACCCCCGAGGACATCGCCGCCGCTGTACAGCGTCACAGCGAAGACCTGCTGGTGGCCACCGTCAGCCATCATCTGGCCCAGCGCGGCAGTGCCAACCTGTGCCTGGCCGGCGGCGTGTTTGGCAACGTCAAACTCAACCAGCGTCTGCGTGAGATCCCGGGCGTCAAAGACGTCTACGTGCTGCCGTGCATGGGCGATGGCGGCCTGGCACTGGCTGCTGCGGTCGGTACCGCGTACCTGGAAAACGGCACCCGCTTCAAGAATCCGTCAATGATGCTTGGCCCGGAATCGCGCAGCGTTTCGCAGAACATCAACCTGATCAATCGCGACTACCCTGAACTCGGTTATCACACGCCGTCGAACATCATCGAGGTGTTGACCGAGGCCCTGACGGAAAATCAGGTGCTGGGCATGTTCAAGGGCAAGATGGAGTTCGGCCCGCGTTCGCTGTGCAACCGCAGCATCGTCTATCACGCGCAGGATGCCGAGGTGAACGACTGGCTCAACAAGCGCATGCACCGCACCGAGTTCATGCCGTTCGGCCCGGTCACCGCCATTGAGCAAGCACCGGCCTGCTACGTCGGTTGGGACGAGGAGCAAGTGGCCGCCGATACCATGACCATGACCTACGACTGCCATCCGCAATTTCGCGAGGCAAGTCCGGCCGTGGTGCACATCGACGGCACCGCGCGCCCGCAGATCATTCGCCCGCAGAGCGACCCGTTCATGCATCGCCTGCTGACGGCCTGGCACCAGAAAACCGGTCAGGCAGCCTTGATCAACACCTCGTTCAATCGACACGAAGAACCGATCGTGTGCTCTTCCCAGGACGCACTGGATGCGTTGAAAGAAGGCATGGTCGATCTGGTGGTCATGAGTGAATCGCTGATCGTCTGGCGCAAGGGCAAAAACAGCTTCACCCAGCAACGCTTCGAATAATGGATGGTATTCAGGGCTCCCCGGGGAGCCCTGCTTCAGGAGTACCGGGCTATGGTTGACGAATGTATTTAATCTTCTTCGGTTTTTTTGCGGCGGAAGGGATCATCTATCCGTTCTGGCCGACCTGGCTGGATTCCCTGGGCTTCAGTGCCAGTGAAATCGGCTTGCTGATCGCCGCGGCGTATTGGCCGCAGGTGGTGACCGGGGTGCTGATCACCTATGTGGCCGACTGGCGCGTGGATCAGTTGCGGCTCGCCGCTGTTCTGAGCGTTACCGCCGCGTTATGTACGTTGCTGTTCTACTTCATCCCGGCGCACTTATGGATGTTCGTGTGCCTGAGTGTGCTGTTTGGCGGGCTGTGGATGGTGGTACTGCCGCTGTCCGAGTCTTACCTGCTCAAGCGCGACAAACTGGCCCTGCAGAATTACGGCTGGGTGCGGGCGGTAGGCTCTTCGGCGTTTATCCTGACCTCGACCCTCGGTGGTTTTCTGTTTGCGCAGTACAGCCAGTCGTGGGTGCCGCTGGTGATCGCAGCGAGCATGTTGATCACCGCTGTGGCGTGTCTGCGCCTGAAGCGCCAGGTGGCGCGGGCGCATCTGGCGCCGCCCGGCCCGGCGCGCAAACGGCCGGACTGGAAAGCGCTGTTGGCACACAAAAGCCTGCTGATCGCGATTGCCGCCGCCAGCTTCATTCAGTTGAGCCACACCCTGTACTTTTCCACGGCTTCGATCGGTTGGGGAGTGAAGGGCTTCTCTTCCTCAGCGATTGGCATGTTCTGGGCGGTGGCGGTGATTGCGGAAATCACCTGGTTCGCGCTCTCCAACAAGGTCCTGGCGTTTTGCGCGCCGTTGTCCCTGGTGATGTTTTCCAGCGTGTGTGCGGCGCTGCGCTGGGCGCTGTTTGCCAACAGCGATGCGGTGTCGATGATCATTCTGGGCCAGTGCCTGCACGCGCTGAGTTTTGCCGCCTACCACGCGGCGATCATGCGCTTTATCCGCGACCAGGCACCGCCGGATATTCAGGTCTTTACTCAAGGGGTCTATTACTCCCTGGCGGTGGCCTTGCCCATGGGCCTGGCCACACCTTTCGCCGGCTACCTGTACCAGACCCGGCCGCAGTGGTCGTACTACGTGATGGCGCTGTTCGCGTTGGTCGCAACGGTGCTGGCGTTCATTGCTCATCAGAAAATGCGAAGTTCAACTCATGGCTCAACAAACGTTTACAGCCGTCTGCTTTGATATGGACGGTGTGCTCATTCAGTCGCGCGAGGTGATTGAACACGCTTGGACCACCGTGGCGTGCCAGTACGGGGTCAGCGTCGATCAGGATTTCATCGACGAGCACATCCACGGCCGTCCCGGCGGTTATACCCTCAAGACCTTGTTCGCAGAGTTTGGCGAAGCGCAGCAGGTGGCGATCAAGCGTGAAGTCGACGCCATCGAGCAGGTGACGAACTGTGCGCTGGTGCCGGGCGTCGCGACGTTGATCGCCCGACTCCGCGAGCACGCCGTGCCCTTGGCGCTGGTCACCAGCAGTTGGCGGGCGCGGGTCGGGCACGTTCTGCAGCAACACGACCTGACGTCGGCGTTCGACAGCATCATCTGCCGCGACGACGTACGCAGCGGCAAACCGGCCCCCGATCCCTATCGCCTGGCGGCGGCACAACTGGGTCGGCAAAGTGATGAATGCCTGGTGTTCGAAGACTCTGTCAGCGGCGTGCAGTCGGCGGTCAGCAGCGGTGCGCTGTGTATCGGCATTGGCGACGACCCGACGCTGACCGCGCATGGCGCCGCAGGTGTGTATGCCGATTTCACTCGGCTTGCGCTTAGGCTCGACGGCAGGGGCGCGCACGGTTATGCCGATGGAGCGCTGTTCATCAACGCGCACCCGACCCAGAGGTTTGCCCGGTCATGACATTGACGTTGCAGCACGCCAGCGTGCTCTGGAAATTCCTCGGTGCGGGGCGCCAACACAGCGCTTGTGAATTGATTGTGGTCTGCGGCTCCTACGACCTGCGGGTCTGCGATTACGCTTGCCAACTGTTGAAAGACGGCGTGGCACCCCACCTGTTGTTCACCGGCAATACCGGCAACTGGACCAGGCATTTGTGGGAACGCTCCGAAGCCGATATTTTTGCCCAACGCGCCTTGGCGCAAGGGGTGACGGCGCAGCAGTTCACCCTGGAAACCCGCGCGACCAACTTCGCCGAAAACATCGCGTTTGCCCGAGCGATGTTTCCCGACGTGCGTCGTGCGACGTTTCTAACCAAACCCAATTCGATCCGGCGCGTGGCGTTGACCCTGCCCGTGCAGTGGCCCGGACTGGAAGCCTTTGTGGATGCGCCGTCGTTCGATTTTCCTGATGACGTCAGCAACCTGATCGGGGTGCTGGGCCTGATCGACGAAATGGTCGGCGATGTGCACCGCATCATGGTTTACCCTGCGTTGGGTTTTCAGGTCGAACAGGCGATCCCCGAAGAGGTTCAGGTAGCCTGGCGGTATCTGGTGGAGCAAGGCTTCGATCACCATTTGATCAAGGGCAGGAGTTGACGCTGACTCCCGCCGGGAGACAGACATGCAGTACGACACGCTGATCCGCAACGCCACCGTCATCGATGGCAGCAACACGCCCGGCTACCGCGCCGATGTGGCGATTCTCAACGGGCGCATCGAACGCATCGGTGACTTGCACGACGCCAGTGCGACCGAAGAAATCGACGCCGCCGGCCGCGTGCTCGCCCCGGGGTTCATCGACGTGCACACCCACGACGACACCGTGGTCATCCGCCAGCCGCAGATGCTGCCCAAGCTCAGCCAGGGCGTGACCACGGTGATCGTCGGCAACTGTGGGATCAGCGCCTCGCCGGTGAGTTTGAAAGGCAATCCGCCGGACCCGATGAACCTGCTCGGTACCGCAGCGGCGTTCGTCTATCCGCGCTTCAGCGATTACCGTGCCGCCGTCGAAGCGGCGAACACCACGCTGAACGTCGCCGCACTCGTCGGTCACACCGCGCTGCGCAGCAATCACCTCGACGACCTGTTTCGCACTGCCACGCCAGACGAAATCGCCGCGATGCGCGAGCAACTGCGTGAAAGCCTTGAAGCCGGCGCGCTCGGTTTATCCACAGGCCTGGCCTACGCCAGCGCCTTTAACGCCTCCACCGACGAAGTGAAGCAACTGACCGAAGAACTGACCGCATTCGGCGCGGTGTACACCACCCACTTGCGCAGTGAATTCGAACCGGTGCTGGAGGCGATGGACGAAGCGTTCAGCATTGGCCGTCACTCGCAATCGCCGGTGATCATTTCCCACCTCAAATGCGCCGGTGTCGGTAACTGGGGGCGCAGTCCGCAGCTGCTCGCGGCGTTGGAGGAAGCAGCGAAAACCCAGCACGTGGGCTGCGATTGCTATCCCTACGCGGCGAGTTCTTCGACGCTGGATCTGAAGCAGGTCACCGACGCCCACCGCATCACCATCACCTGGTCGACGCCGCACCCCGAGGTCAGCGGTCGCGACCTGATCGACATCGCCGCCGAATGGAACGTGCCACTGCTCGAAGCCGCCAAGTGCCTGCAACCGGCGGGCGCGGTGTACTACGGCATGGACGAGGCGGATGTACGAAAAATCCTCGCGCATCCGCTGTCGATGGTCGGCTCTGACGGACTGCCGGAAGACCCATTCCCGCATCCACGCCTGTGGGGCGCTTTCCCACGAGTGCTCGGCCATTTCAGTCGCGATCTCGGGTTGTTTCCGCTGCACACGGCGGTACACAAGATGACCGGCCTGTCGGCGGTGCGGTTTGGCTTGAAAGAGCGCGGCGAGATTCGCGAGGGGCACTGGGCGGATCTGGTGCTGTTCGATCCGGCGACGGTGCGCGATGTGGCAGATTTCGCTGATCCGCAGCGGGCGGCGCAGGGGATTGATGGGGTGTGGGTCAATGGTGTGTTGAGTTATCGCGATGGGCAGGCGAATGGTCGCCGGGAAGGGCGGTTTCTGGCGCGGGACGGGGATTTGCGCAACAACTTTCGCTGACGTTTCGCGGAGTGCGTCACAGTGGTGGCACATTGCAATTAAAGAAAGCCACCGCCAAGCCGAATTGCTGACATCCAGCCCGTCTACACTTTTGGGCCAAACAAGTCAGGGAGCACCCCATGAGCTTCGGCAAAACCACCCCGATCCTGCGGATCTTCGATGAAGCCAAGGCGTTGGAGTTTTACGTCGACTTCCTCGGTTTCAAGATCGACTGGCAGCATCGTTTCGAAGCGAACTTCCCGCTGTATCTGCAGGTGTCCCGTGGCGAGTGCGTGCTGCACCTGTCCGAGCATCATGGCGATGCGACCCCGGGTTCGGCGTTGCGCATCGAGACCGATGAGCTGGAGGCGTTCCAGCAGCAACTGGTGGCCAAGGACTACAAGTTCTCGCACCCACAGATTCAGGCGATGCCGTGGGGCAGTCAGGACATGACGATTGCTGATCCGTTTGGTAATCGGTTGGTGTTTACCAACGCGATCAGTGTTTGAGCTGAGAAGAGCCCCTCACCCTAACCCTCTCCCAGAGGGAGAGGGGACTGACCGAGGTGTCTTGCGCTGTACATCGACCTGAATGATCCGCTGCGATTGTGCATTCACAGCAGCATTTTCAGGTCGGTGTGTCTCGCGAGCATCCCTCGATCGGCCCCCTCTCCCTCCGGGAGTGTATGTACCGGAGACATGGTGGACACATGTTCGGAGACATGGTGGACGGTTTTAGATCTTCTTACCTGCTGTGACAATCTGCAAGA
>NZ_JAOTNY010000024.1:0-43983 GCF_036346455.1 Pseudomonas sp. AM14(2022) | reverse complement strand
AGGTCAGTCAGCAGCAATGCTGAATGTGCCGGCCCCTTCGTGAGCAAGCCCACTCCCACCCTTGATCGCGGCCAGCCCCCCAAATCCTTCATCCACCACAGTCCCCTGTGGCAGCGGGCTTGCTCGCGAAAGCGTCAGGTCAGTCAACAGCAGTGCTGAATGTGCCGGCCCCTTCGTGAGCAAGCCCACTCCCATCCTTGATCGCAACCAGCCACAAACCTGCCATCCATCGCCGATCCCACAGGTGAATGGTGTGATCCCTGGAACACGCGCAATAAAAAAGGCCTCGCATCTGCGAGGCCTTTCATTTTGGCTTCAATCGGTTCAACTCTGTGGCCTCATCCCTTGAGAAAGTCCGAACATGAACAGCAACAAATCATGGTCAGGTTTAGTGGCCACGGCGGCTTTCGCCACCCGTGGTACTGCGCAGTGAGCATCGCCTGTGGTAGCACCGATCACCTGCATGCGGGGCTGCTCCCAGGCCGCCACCGCCAATGAAGCAACTGCCAAGGCTCCAACCAAAAACAAACCTCGTGCAATTTCGAGTTTCATCGCTATAAACCTTTGATAGCGCTGCCAAACGCCGTCTCATAAAAGTAGACGAGTTTTTTCCAGTCCGTGTCGCTGAACGACGAATGGCGACGCAATTGCTTCATGTCATGGGAGGCCGCGCGATAAGCGGTCAGACGCTGACGGCATTTCTCCAGATCGATCAATGCCACTTCGACCTGAGCCGAATCACCTTCGCCGGTCACCCGTACAAAAACGTGTTTGATGTAGATACAGCTGTGCTGCCAACGGCCCTTGTGCATGCGCGCGAGGTTTTCGGCCAGGTCTTTGAGGACGCGCTCGTAAACCGCTTCGCCATATTGGGCACGGCCACCGGCGGCTTCCCACTTCTCGAGTTCGTCGAAACCGTCCAGCGACTTGGTCACCAGCAGCGCACGCCACTTGTGTTGCGGATCGGGCTGCGCACCGCAGAAGACGATTTGCGGGACGCGTACGCCGAGGCGGCTGACACCGGTCAGGGCATCCAGCTCTCGCAAGACTGTCGGCCGGCCGAAAGGATGCAGCCAACTGCGATAGATATGTCCGGTCTGGCGCTTGGCATACAGTAACTGGCCGTCACGGCCCACGACTCGTTGCACACCACTTTCCCCGCCACGGCGCACGTTGGGTTCTTCCACCCATTCACCGCGCTGGTTCCAGTAGTAGTCGAAGCGATCCTGGGGAGCGACTTCCGTTTCTGCTGCTGTTTGCACCGCCATCCTGTTACCTCTTGCGTAATACGTAAACCCGCCACATGGCATAGAGCGGAATGAAGTCCAGTTGTTCCTGAATGCGAAAACCTGCGTCTTCGAACTCTTTTTCTACTGTCACAGCCGGTAACACAAACCGGTTTTGGTAACCTTCCTGCCCACGGCGCTGTTCAGCGCGTTTGCGTTTCCAGGCCTTGAAATTACCGTCCACCCACAACGAAATGATTACGCTGTCACGGGTGACACGCTCGAATTCGCGCAAAATCGTCCGCCGATGTTCGGCTTCACCGATGTGATGCAGCAAACGCATGCAGAAAATGCTGTCGACGGCGTTATCCGGCAAGGCAATATCGAACGCTGACGTGTGCAAAGGTTGTACCCGTTTCACCACGTCAGCCGGCTGCGCCTGCATCGCGGTCTTGATCATAGACTCGGAATTGTCCGCGCCAATGATCACCCGATTGGGTTTTTCCGCCAGCAACGGCCAGAAACGCCCTGCACCACACGGCAGATCCAGAACCAGCCCCGGCTCGCCCGCCAGTGTCAGTGCCTTGCGGGCCAGTTGCTCGTCCCGCCAATGTGACAACCGACGACCGAGACCGTCCTGGTGCTTGCGCAAATATTTTTGTGCATGCTGGTCATCATACTTTTCGGAAAAATCGAGCTTGATCGGACTGCTCATTTCAGGACTCCTGAATAACTGATGCCCCTACCATAGGTAGTGGCATGTCAGCGTCAGGTCGTCCCTTTGTGAAAATTACGTCAGGTAAACCGGCAAACTATTACAGGGTTTTACAGGGAGAAAGCAATAGCGCGGGGCCATCAGCGACCGTCAGCACGGCCCAGCGTCACCTCAAAGCGGCAGCCATTGGGCTGCATGGTGCTCAATGTCACCTCCCAGCCCTGGTTTTCACAGATCCGCTGCACCAGCGACAAGCCCAGGCCCAGGCCTTCGCCGCGCTTCTCATTGCCGCGCACGAAGGGCTGGAACATGGCCTCGCGTTTTTCCTCGGGAATGCCGACGCCCGAGTCCTCGACGACGAATCCATTGTCGTTGAGCGTCAGGCGGATGAATCCGTGCTCGGTGTAGTGGCAGGCGTTGCGCAACAAATTGCCCATGACCGCGCTGAGCAGAGTCGCGTTGAAGCGAGTGTCCGGCGGATTGCCCGGCTCGAACATCAGCCGCAGCCCTTTCGATTCGATCGGTTCACGCCAGATACTCAACAAGCCATCGGCCACCTGACTGATGTTCTGCTGCGGCGCCGAACCGGCGTCTTCACGCTGGGCGCGGGCGAGCATCAGAAAGGTCTGCACCAGTTCACGCATTTCTTCGCTGGCGCGGGCGATGCGCTCGACCTGGGCACGACCGCGTTGATCCAGCCCCGGATTTTCCAGCAGCAGTTCACAGGAACTCGCCAGCACCATTAACGGTGTGCGCAGCTCGTGGCTGACGTCACTGGTGAACAGCCGCTCCCGAGTCAGTGCCTGACGCAGGCGCCCCAGCGTGGCATCGAACGCCACCGCCAGTTCGCCGACTTCGTCAGCCGCATAGTCCGGCGCCAGTGGCGGCGCCAGACCGAGCAACTGATCGCGATGCCGTACTTGCCGTGCCAGGCGCACCACCGGCGCCATGACCTTGCGCGCCAGCACCCAGCCGAGGAATACCGCCAGCGCCAGACTGAGCACAAAGCCCACCAGCACCACGGCGAACAGCACGCGTTCACGTTCTTCGAAATCGCTTTGATCCTGCAGCAGCACGTAGCGGCGACCGTCGACGATCTCGACCATCGCGTGATACGACAGCTGCTCGCGGAACACTTCGTGGAACCCCGCATCGAGGTGACGCAGATCCTTGGGCAGCTCGAAATCACCCGGTCCGCCGCTGAAATAGAACAACTGGTCCGGTTCCGGGCGATGGCTCCAGTCCGAGACGTTGTCCATCAGCAGCAGACGCTGCAGGTCGCCGCCCAGCCCCGCCGAAATCAGTTTCTCCTCCACCAGGTGCACGGTCGCCACGATGCCCATGGCGAAGGCCCCGGCCACCAGCGCACTCATCAGCGCAAAGGCGATGATGATCCGCTGGGAAAGGCTTTGCTTAAACTCCATCACGCCCCTCGGCCAGGCGGTAACCCACGCCGTGCACGGTTTGCAGCAACGGTTTGGCAAATGGCTTGTCGATCACCTGACGCAATTGGTGGACGTGGCTGCGCAGGCTGTCGCTGTCCGGGCAGTCATCGCCCCACAGCGCTTCTTCGAGAATTTCCCGGCGCAGGACATGCGGGCTCTTCTGCATCAAGACCGCCAGCAGCTTGAGGCCGACCGGGTTGAGCTTGAGCAGCTTGCCCTCGCGGGTCACTTCCAGCGTGTCGAGATCGTAGGTCAGGTCACCCACCTGCAGCGCACGGCGTCCGCCACCCTGAGTCCGGCGCATCACCGCCTCGACCCGAGCCGCCAGCTCGGACAGAGCAAACGGTTTGACCAGGTAATCATCAGCCCCGGACTTGAAGCCCTGCAGGCGGTCGTCCAGTTGATCGCGGGCGGTGAGCATGATCACCGGCGTGTCACGTCGGGCATCTTCACGCAGGCGCTTGCACAGGGTGTAGCCGTCGATCCCCGGCAGCATGATATCGAGCACGATCAGGTCGTAATGCTCGGTGGCAGCCAGATGCAGGCCCGACAAGCCGTCCTGGGCACAATCGACGGTATAGCCTTTGAGCCCCAGGTAATCGGCCAGGTTGGCCAGGATATCGCGGTTGTCTTCGACCAATAGAATTCGCATTGGCATCTCCTCCGTACACAGTGACGGCCGTCATGGCCCGCGCAGCTTAAGGCCAACGCCGTTTCAGGGCTAGGGCCGACAGGCGTGCAAATCAATTTGCCCAGGCAAATTAAATGTTTAACAAAGTTTTCACTATCGATTCACAACCTGACTACAGTGACGCCGCGAAACTCGCGCGCCATTGATATAAGGAAAACTAGACAATGGCCCCTCTCAAGACCGCGCCCGTGCGCTTTCTGCTGCTCATCACCAGCGCCTGGCTGGTCATCTTTCTTCTGACTCGAGCGGTACTGCTGCTGACTCACCTGGATGAGGCCGGCGGCTTCGCCCTGTCGGTGTTCGGCATCGGCGCGCTGTACGACCTCGGTTTCCTGGCCTATGCGGCATTGCCGATGGGCTTGTACCTGCTGCTCTGCCCGCCGGGGCTCTGGCGGCGTCGCGGACATCGCGGGTTTCTGCGCGCCCTGCTGACCATCAGCCTGTTCGCCATGCTGTTCGTGGCGGTGGCTGAATGGCTGTTCTGGGACGAGTTCGGCGTGCGCTTCAACTTCATCGCCGTCGATTACCTGGTGTACTCGGACGAAGTGCTGAACAACGTCCTCGAGTCGTACCCGATCGGCAAACTGCTGAGCCTCCTCGGCGTGCTGGCCGTGGTGATCAGCTTTGCCTTGGGCAAGCCGTTCAATGCTGCCATGAATGCCCCGCTGCCAGCGCTGCGCGGACGTCTGCTCAGTGCCTTGGGCCTGTTGATCGTCGCGGGTCTGAGCCTGCAACTGCTCAGCCAGGACGCCCCGCGTGCCCAGGGCGGCAACGCCTACCAGAACGAACTGGCCAGCAACGGCCCGTATCAGTTCTTCGCCGCGTTCCGTAACAATGAACTGGACTACACCCAGTTCTACAAGAGCCTGCCGGCGGAAAAAGTCGCCAGCCAGATCCGCGCCGAGCTGAGCGAAAGCGACGCGCGCTTCATTGGCAAGGATCCACAGGACATTCGCCGGGTGATCGACAACCCGGGCACCCCGCGCAAGCCAAACATTGTGCTGGTGACCATCGAAAGCCTCAGCGCCAAGTACCTGGGCAGCAATGGCGACGGTCGCAACCTGACGCCAAACCTCGACGCGTTGCGCAAGCAGAGCCTGTATTTCAATAACTTCTACGCCACCGGCACCCGCACCGATCGCGGTCTGGAAGCGATCACCCTGGCCATCCCGCCGACGCCGGGCCGCTCGATCGTCAAACGCATCGGCCGTGAAAGCGGTTTCGCCAGCCTTGGCCAGCAACTGAGCGCGGTGGGTTACGACAGCGTGTTCGTCTACGGCGGCCGCGGCTACTTCGACAACATGAACGCGTTCTTCAGCGGCAACGGCTATCGTGTCGTCGACCAAAGCAGCGTCGATGAAGCCGAGATCCACTTCAAGAACGCCTGGGGCATGGCCGACGAAGATCTGTATCGTCAGACCCTGAAACTGGCGGATGCCGACTACGCCAAACAGCAGCCGTTTCTGCTGCAACTAATGACCACCTCCAACCATCGCCCTTACACCTACCCCGACAACCGGATCGACATCAAATCCGGCAACGGCCGTGATGGTGCGGTGAAGTACACCGACTATGCGATTGGTCAGTTCCTGGAGCAGGCGCGGCAAAAGCCGTGGTTCGACAATACGATCTTCATCTTCGTCGCCGACCACACCGCGGGCAGCGCCGGTAAAGAAGACTTGCCGATCGCCAACTATCAGATCCCGCTGTTCATCTACGCGCCGAAAATGATCGAAGCCCGCGAGAGCGCGCAACTGGCCAGCCAGATCGACCTGGCGCCGACACTGCTGGGCTTGCTCAACCTGGATTACACCTCGACGTTCTTTGGTCGCAACCTGTTGCAGGACAACCCGCTGCCACCGCGCGTGGTGGTCGGCAACTATCAGCACCTGGGTCTGTTCGATGGCAAGGATCTGGCGATCCTCAGCCCGCGCCAGGGCTTGCGCCGGCATGACGATGCGTTGACCGAGAGCCGTGAATCGCGAGTTACCAGCGACGATCCGCTGGTCAGTCGGGCCATTGCGTATTACCAGGCGGCCAGTTATGGCTTCAAACAGCAGTTGTTGAGCTGGAAGCCGGCGAAGGACAGCACTGTCCAGGTCAGCGAACAGTAACCGTCAATAGAAACGCCCCGGGCTGATGCACCGGGGCTTTTTTTGCGCAACCGGTTATCACAGGAAATCCAGAACCCAATGTGGGAGCGAGCCTGCTCGCGAATGCTGTGCATGCGTAACAGCTGTAGTGACGGGGTGATTGCTTTCGCGAGCAGGCTCGCTCCCACAGGGGACGGTGTGAAGCTTGAAATCCGGGCAATAAAAAACCCCGCCTGCTCATCGCAGGCGGGGTTTTTCGTTACAGGGCTAAGGCTGGCTTACATCATGCCGCCCATGCCACCCATGCCGCCCATGTCTGGCATACCGCCGCCAGCCGAGCCTTCTTTCTTCGGTGCATCAGCAACAGCTGCTTCGGTGGTCAGGATCAGACCGCCGATCGAGGCTGCAGCTTGCAGAGCGGAACGGGTTACCTTGGTTGGGTCCAGGATGCCCATTTCGATCATGTCGCCGTATTCGCCCGAAGCAGCGTTGTAACCGAAGTTACCTTTGCCGTTCTTCACTTCGTTGACGACTACGCTTGGCTCGTCACCGGAGTTGGCAGCGATCTGGCGCAGCGGCGCTTCAACAGCACGACGCAGTACAGCGATACCGACGTTCTGGTCAGCGTTGTCGCCGGTCAGTTCGGTCAGGGCTTCCAGAGCACGGATCAGCGCAACGCCACCGCCAGGTACCACGCCTTCTTCAACGGCTGCACGGGTTGCGTGCAGGGCGTCTTCAACGCGGGCCTTCTTCTCTTTCATTTCAACTTCGGAACCAGCGCCAACCTTGATCACTGCAACGCCGCCGGACAGCTTGGCCAGACGCTCTTGCAGTTTTTCACGGTCGTAGTCCGAGGAAGTTTCGGCAACCTGGGCGCGGATCTGAGCGATACGGGCTTCGATGTCGCCTTGTACGCCAGCACCGTCAACGATGATGGTGTTTTCCTTGGACAGGGTCACGCGCTTGGCGTTACCCAGGTGCTCCAGGGTGGTGCTTTCCAGGCTCAGGCCGATCTCTTCGGAGATCACGGTACCGCCGGTCAGAACGGCGATGTCCTGCAGCATGGCCTTGCGACGGTCGCCGAAGCCTGGAGCCTTGACGGCTGCAACCTTGACGATGCCACGCATGTTGTTCACGACCAGAGTCGCCAGGGCTTCGCCTTCAACGTCTTCGGCAACGATCAGCAGTGGACGGCCGGCTTTGGCAACGGCTTCCAGCACTGGCAGCATTTCGCGGATGTTCGAGATCTTTTTGTCGACCAGCAGGATCAGCGGGCCGTCGAGCTCGGCAACCATGGTGTCCGGCTTGTTGACGAAGTACGGGGACAGGTAGCCACGGTCGAACTGCATGCCTTCTACAACCGACAGTTCGTTTTCCAGGCCCGAGCCTTCTTCAACGGTGATCACGCCTTCTTTACCGACTTTTTCCATGGCTTCGGCAATGATGTCGCCGATGGAGTTGTCGGAGTTGGCGGAGATGGTACCTACCTGAGCGATAGCCTTGGTGTCAGCGCATGGCTTGGACAGGGCTTTCAGCTCTTTGACGATCGCGATGGTCGCTTTGTCGATACCGCGCTTCAGGTCCATCGGGTTCATGCCGGCAGCGACGGCTTTCAGGCCTTCGTTGACGATCGACTGAGCCAGAACGGTCGCAGTGGTAGTACCGTCACCAGCGTCATCGTTGGCACGGGAGGCAACGTCTTTGACCAGCTGCGCGCCCATGTTTTCGAAGCGATCTTCGAGTTCGATTTCCTTGGCGACGGAAACGCCGTCCTTGGTGATGGTCGGAGCGCCGAAGCTCTTCTCGAGGATCACGTTACGGCCTTTCGGGCCCAGGGTCGCTTTTACCGCGTCAGCCAGAACGTTGACGCCTTTGAGCATCTTGGAGCGAGCGGCATCGCCGAACTTAACTTCTTTAGCAGCCATGATCGATATTCCTTAAATACTTTGTAGTAACGGGAAAATGAACGGGGGTATCAGCCTTCGATAACAGCGAGGATTTCGTTCTCGCTCATTACCAGCAGGTCTTCGCCGTCGACTTTCACAGTGTTGCTGCCGGAGTAAGGACCGAACACAACCTTGTCGCCTTCCTTCACGGACAGTGCACGCACTTCACCGTTTTCCAGAGCCTTGCCCGGGCCTACAGCGAGAATCACACCGTGGTTGGCTTTTTCAGCAGCCGAACCTGGCAGGACGATACCGCCAGCGGTTTTCTTTTCTTCTTCGCTGCGACGGATGACGACGCGGTCATGCAGAGGACGAAGCTTCATTGTCGATCTCTCCTAATTGTGGTTTTCATCGGCCGGTGTAGTCCCGGCGGGTTTAACAAATCCGGCCTGCGCCGGTTGCGGTTCGTCGAGCAAACCGCGGAAGTCTGTCCGGCTTGAATGCCGGAAACCTTTCGGTGACCGATACATAAGGGCGCATAAGCTTATTACAAGGGCGGGGGCAGAAAATTTTTCATCAATTGCCCCTTGAATGCCGCGCATAAACAAACGGCACCCGAAGGTGCCGTGTCGAAGCAGGGGTTACTTGCTGTCGCGATGTTCGAACTCGCCTTCGATCACATCACCCTCGCGGCCCAGAGGCTGCCGCGGTGCAGGACCGCCACGGGGTTGCAGGTCGTCGGCGAAGGCCCGCTGACGAATTGCCTGTTCTTCGGCGCGCTGGCGCATCTTGTTCGCCAGCAGGCGACGGGTAAACGGCAGCAGCATCACCAGACCGACCACGTCGCTGATGAAGCCCGGCAGGATCAACAGGCCACCGGCCAAGGCTAGCATCAAGCCTTCAAGCATGGTCTGTGCGGGCAACTCACCGCGATTCAGGCTTTCACGGGCACGCAGTGCCGTGGCCAGACCGGCGACGCGCAGTACGAACACACCGAACATCGAGCCGAGAATGATCAGCAGCAGGGCCGGGAAAAACCCGATCGCCCCTGCCACTTTGACGAATACGAACAGCTCCAACACCGGAAACAGCAGAAAGAGCAACAAAAAAGGGCGCATCAAAGATTCCTCAACGCAAGAAATGCCTTGCAGTAAGCCTTAGATGACGTCGCCCTTTCGTGAATTCAAGCGTCAGCCACCGCATTTTTTGGCCAGACCTCGGCGTGAGCCAGAGAAACCAAGGCTTCGCGCACTTGTATCGGCGTATGACAAGGCGCTGGAAACGGCAGCCAATACAGTGCCTGACCGATACGCAAGTGCATGCCTTCGCTGTCGATTCCGGCCAGTTGCGCCGGTACGGTTTTCGGCAACCCGCTGAGCTCCACGTAGTGGGCGATGGCTTTGGCGTGATCGCTGTTCATGTGCTCGACCATGCTGATTTCCGCCTTGCCGGCAAACGGGTTGGCCAGGGTTACTTGATCGACCCAGTGAATCGCACCGAAACCACCGATGTAGCGGTGACGCACCGGGTTGAGCACCCAGAAATCAAAGTCGTGGGCCTTGTGGTAGTTCTGCGAGTCGGGGAAATACCGGTAATAACGCTCGGCGGCGGCCTCGATGGCCGCCGGGTCTTCGAGCTTCTGCGCTTCGGCCAGATAGGTCAGGCGACCAACGGCCTGCACGTCGTCGGCTTCGCGCTCACCTACCAGCAGCGAACATTTCGGATCTTTCTGCAGGTTGTGGGTGTGCTGGGCGATGCGGCTGATCAGGATCAGCGGGCGGCCCTGCTCATCCAGGCAATACGGCACCACTGAGCCAAACGGGAAACCGGGCATCGATTTGGAGTGGGTGGACAATACGCCACGGTATTCCTTGAGAAGCAATTCTCGGGCATTCTTGGCCGCTTCAACGCTCAATTTATGACTCCTTATATAGAATCCGTCGAAAAAACGGACAGGCGCCTGGGGATAAGTCCCGGTCACGCCATCGGGCAATGCTCATGTGCAATCTGGCCATAACCGGTACGGATCGAGCGTCGCCAATAACAAAAAACACTCAGACCGGCTATCGGGGTATGCGAATGCAACTCAACGACAAAGTAATCATTATCACCGGCGGTTGCCAGGGTTTGGGCCGTTCCATGGCCGAGTATTTCGCCGGCAAAGGCGCGAAGCTCGCGCTGGTCGACCTCAATCAGGAAAAACTCGACGACGCAGTAGCAGCCTGCAAGGCCAAGGGCGTCGAGGCGCGCAGCTATCTGTGCAACGTGGCCATTGAAGAACAGGTTGAGCACATGGTCGCGCAGGTTGCCGAAGATTTCGGCGCGATCCATGGCCTGATCAACAACGCCGGGATCCTGCGTGACGGCCTGCTGCTCAAGGTCAAGGACGGCGAAATGACCAAGATGAGTCTGGCCCAGTGGCAGGCGGTAATCGACGTCAACCTGACCGGCGTGTTCCTGTGCACCCGTGAAGTGGCGGCGAAAATGGTCGAGCTGAAGAACAGCGGCGCGATCATCAATATTTCTTCGATCTCCCGTGCCGGTAACGTCGGCCAGACCAACTACTCTGCCGCCAAGGCTGGCGTGGCCGCAGCCACTGTGACCTGGGCCAAGGAGCTGGCGCGCTACGGCATTCGCGTGGCAGGCATTGCGCCGGGCTTCATCGAAACCGAGATGACCCTGGGCATGAAGCCGGAAGCGTTGGAGAAGATGACTTCGGGGATTCCGCTCAAGCGCATGGGCAAGCCGGAAGAGATCGCCCATTCGGCGGCGTACATCTTCGAGAACGACTACTACACCGGGCGGATTCTGGAGATGGATGGCGGCTTGCGGATCTGACTGCCAACACAAAACCAAATGTGGGAGCGAGCCTGCTCGCGAAAGCGGTGGATCAAACAACTCATCGGTTGAATGACACGCCGTATTCGCGAGCAGGCTCACTCCCACATTAGATTGTGTTTCTGCTTATCAATCGTCACTGATGCTGATATTAGGCATCGCCGGCGTTGCCGCTTCCTGCAACACAATGCGCGCGCCGACGTGGCGGGCCAGTTCCTGATAGACCATGGCAATCTGGCTGTCCGGTTCGGCGATCACCGTTGGCTTGCCGCCATCGGCCTGCTCGCGGATCAGCATCGACAGCGGCAGCGAGGCCAGCAGTTCGACGCCGTATTGGGTCGCCAGCTTTTCGCCACCGCCCTCACCGAACAGATGCTCGGCATGTCCGCAGTTCGAGCAGATGTGCACCGCCATGTTTTCCACCACACCCAGCACCGGAATGTTGACCTTGCGGAACATTTCCACGCCTTTGCGCGCGTCCAGCAACGCCAGATCCTGCGGGGTAGTGACGATCACCGCACCGGCCACCGGGACTTTTTGCGCCAGGGTCAGCTGGATGTCGCCGGTGCCTGGCGGCATGTCGATGACCAGATAATCCAGGTCGCCCCACGCGGTTTGCGTAACCAGTTGCAGCAGTGCGCCGGAGACCATCGGCCCGCGCCAGACCATCGGCGTGTTGTCGTCGGTCAGGAACGCCATCGACATGACTTCGACACCGTGGGCCTTGAGCGGCACGAACCACTTCTGATCCTTGACCTCGGGGCGGGTGCGCTCGGGGATGCCGAACATGATGCCCTGGCTCGGGCCATAGATGTCGGCGTCGAGAATCCCCACCTTGGCGCCTTCGCGGGCCAGCGCCAGCGCGAGGTTGGCCGCCGTGGTCGACTTGCCCACACCGCCCTTGCCCGAAGCCACGGCGACCACGTTCTTGACGTTGGCCAGCCCCGGGATCTGCGCCTGGGCCTTGTGCGCGGCAATCACGCTGTTGACCTCGACCTTGGCGATCGTCACGCCATCGAGGTTTTCGATGGCCAGCTGCAGCAACTGTGCCCAGCCGCTCTTGAACAGACCGGCGGCGTAGCCGATTTCCAGCTGCACATTGACGCGATCACCGACGATCTCGATGTGCTTCACGCAACCGGCGCTGACCGGGTCCTGGTTCAGGTAGGGGTCGGTGTATTGGCTGAGGACGGCTTCCACCGCTGCGCGAGTGACGGCACTCATGGGCAACTCCGATAACAAGACTGGGAAAAGATGGCGGGTATCGTACCCCGCAGATTGATTTGTGGTCAGGCGATTTATGCTTTGACTCGACTTTGTGGCGAGGGAGCTTGCTCCCGCTCGACTGCGCAGCAGGCGCAATCAGGCTTAGCAGGTCTATCCGACATTACCGGGATGGGGCGGCTTCGCCACCCAGCGGGAGCAAGCTCCCTCGCCACAATGTATTGCAGTCAGTCCATCCGGTTATTGCAGTGGCCGCATCCGGAAACAGGTGCACAGGGTGAAAAATATGCGCCAGCGCTTTATAGTGGCCGACC
This sequence comes from Pseudomonas sp. AM14(2022), assembly GCF_036346455.1. NCBI lineage: Bacteria > Pseudomonadati > Pseudomonadota > Gammaproteobacteria > Pseudomonadales > Pseudomonadaceae > Pseudomonas > Pseudomonas sp. AM14(2022). Next base: position 31,551 of record NZ_JAOTNY010000024.1, on the reverse strand, counting down.
TCCGTTTCATCAAGTAGCGAAGCCCCACATGTCCGAACCACGCAAGATCCTCGTCACCAGCGCCCTGCCCTACGCCAACGGTTCGATCCACCTTGGCCATATGCTGGAATACATCCAGACCGATATGTGGGTGCGCTTCCAGAAGCATCGCGGCAATCAATGCATCTATGTCTGCGCCGACGACGCCCACGGTTCGGCGATCATGCTGCGCGCGGAAAAGGAAGGCATCACCCCGGAACAACTGATCGCCAACGTGCAGGCTGAACACAGCGCCGACTTTGCCGAGTTCCTGGTGGATTTCGACAATTTCCACTCCACTCACGCCGAAGAAAACCGTGAGCTGTCGAGCCAGATCTACCTGAAGCTGCGCGACGCAGGGCACATTGCCCAGCGCTCGATCACTCAGTATTTCGACCCGGAAAAGAAAATGTTCCTGGCCGACCGCTTCATCAAGGGCACCTGCCCGAAATGCGGCACCGAAGACCAGTACGGCGACAACTGCGAAAAATGCGGTGCGACCTACGCGCCGACCGATCTGAAAGATCCGAAGTCGGCGATCTCCGGCGCCACTCCGGTGCTCAAGGATTCCCAGCACTTCTTCTTCAAGCTGCCGGATTTCCAGCAGATGCTGCAGACCTGGACCCGCAGCGGCACCCTGCAGGACGCCGTCGCCAACAAGATCGCCGAGTGGCTGGACGCCGGTCTGCAGCAGTGGGACATCTCCCGCGATGCGCCGTACTTCGGTTTCGAGATCCCGGGCGAGCCGGGCAAGTACTTCTACGTGTGGCTGGACGCGCCGATCGGCTACATGGCCAGCTTCAAGAACCTGTGCAACCGCACGCCGGAACTGGACTTCGACGCGTTCTGGGGCATGGACTCGACCGCCGAGCTGTACCACTTCATCGGCAAGGACATCGTCAACTTCCACGCCCTGTTCTGGCCTGCCATGCTCGAAGGCGCCGGTTTCCGCAAGCCGACCGGGATCAATGTGCACGGCTACCTGACCGTCAACGGCCAGAAGATGTCCAAGTCCCGTGGCACTTTCATCAAGGCCCGTACCTACCTGGATCACCTGTCGCCGGAATACCTGCGTTACTACTACGCGGCCAAATTGGGCCGTGGTGTCGATGACCTCGATCTGAACCTCGAAGACTTCGTGCAGAAGGTCAACTCCGACCTGGTCGGCAAAGTGGTCAACATCGCCAGCCGTTGCGCCGGTTTCATCCACAAGGGCAACGGCGGCCTGCTGGTCGACAACAACGCTGCGCCAGAGCTGACCGAAGCGTTCCTCGCTGCGGCGCCAAGCATTGCCGACGCCTATGAAGCCCGCGACTTTGCCCGCGCCATGCGTGAAACCATGGCCCTGGCCGACCGCGCCAACGCCTGGATCGCCGACAAGGCCCCATGGTCGTTGAACAAGCAAGAAGGCAAGCAGGATGAAGTCCAGGCGATCTGCGCCACTGGCATCAACCTGTTCCGCCAACTGGTGATCTTCCTCAAACCGGTGCTGCCGCTGCTGGCCGCCGACGCCGAGGCATTCCTCAACGTCGCCCCGCTGACCTGGAACGACCACACCACGCTGCTGGCCAACCATCAGCTCAATGAATTCAAGCCGTTGATGACCCGCATCGACCCGGTGAAAGTGCAAGCCATGACCGACGCCTCGAAAGAAGACCTGACCGCCAGCCAGACCGACACTGGCGCTGCCGCGCCTGCGGGCAACGGCGAACTGGCCAAGGATCCGCTGTCGCCGGAAATCGACTTCGACACCTTTGCTGCTGTCGACCTGCGCGTGGCTTTGATCGTCAAGGCTGAACACGTGGAAGGTGCGGACAAGCTGCTGCGCCTGACGCTGGACATCGGTGACGAGCAGCGCAACGTGTTCTCCGGGATCAAGAGCGCTTACCCGGACCCGTCGAAACTCGACGGTCGCCTGACCATGATGATCGCCAACCTCAAGCCGCGGAAAATGAAGTTCGGCATCTCCGAAGGCATGGTGATGGCCGCCGGCCCTGGCGGTGAAGAAATCTACCTGCTGAGCCCGGACAGCGGCGCCAAGCCGGGTCAACGCATCAAGTAAGACCCAGCGCTGAAACGATCCCACAGGCATGTTCTGCAGGCCTGTGGGATTTTTCATATCTGGCCCACCCATCGCGGGTGCCGGATAATGCCTAACCTTAAGTGACACCCGCCCGTTGCTGCCGGCAGAACCATGACCGAACTTGCACTTACGCTGATCAGTGCCGCCCTGCTCAACAACTTCGTGTTGCACTGGCCGCTGGGTGTCGATCCGCTGCTGGCCGGCAGTCGGCGCCAAGTGCATGCGCTGGGGTTGGCGACGGCGTGCCTGATGCTGAGCGTCGGCTTCATCGGGTACGTGCTCTGGCACTGGCTGCTGGTGCCGCTGCAACTGCAGGCACTGCAGCTGTTTGTATTCTTGCCGCTCAGCGTGCTGCTGATCGCGCCGCTGCTGAAGCTGTTGGCTCGTGCGCTGCCAGACTGGCCGTTCGACGGACTGTGGCCGCTATTGCTGGGTAATGCCGGCGTACTGGGGCTGGCCTTGATCAACGCGCAAAATGATCGCGGCCTGCTGCAAGCAACAGCGCTGAGCATCGGCGCCGGGCTGGGTTTCTGGCTGGTGCTGAGCCTGTTCAGCGACTTGCGTGAACGCACGGCGGACAACGACATACCCCTGCCCTTTCGCGGCTTGCCGATCGACCTGATCGGCGCCGGACTGATCGCAGTGATTTTTCTCGGATTCAGTGGACTGATCAAAACATGAGTCTGATTCAACTCATCGATGCCCTCCTGCCGCAGACCCAATGCGGCAAATGCGGCCACCCCGGGTGCAAGCCCTATGCGCAAGGCATCGTCGATGGCGAACCGATCAACAAGTGCCCGCCCGGCGGTGACGAAACCGTCGCCGCCCTGGCTGAACTGTTGAACGTGCCGGTGCTGGAACTGGACGTCAGCCGTGGCTCGGCACCGCCACAAGTGGCGTACATCCGCGAGGCCGAGTGCATCGGCTGCACCAAGTGCATCCAGGCCTGCCCGATCGACGCCATCGTCGGCGCGGCGAAACTGATGCACACCGTACTGATTGACGAATGCACCGGTTGCGACCTGTGCGTGGCGCCGTGCCCGGTAGACTGCATCGAGATGCATCCACTGCCGCTCGGCACCTTGCCGGTGGTCGGTGGCCTGGCTTCCAGCCTTGAAGAACTGCGCGCACGCGCGGCCAAACGCGATCATGCGCGCCAGCGTTTTGAACGCCGCAATGCCCGCCTGCAGCGCGAAGAACAGCGGAAACAGGCTGAACGCGAAGCCCGGGCGCAGCGTGCAGCGCAACCGGCGGTGGTTACTCTCGATCCGGTGCAGGCGGCTCTGGAACGGGTGCGCGCGCAGAAAGCCGCAACCGCCGACGCGGCATTGAAGAAAGCCAAAATCGATGTCGCCATGAGTCGCGCGCAATTGCACAAATCGCTAAAAGCCTTCGGCCATCCACCGACCTTCGAACAGCAATCGCAACTGATCGTGTTGCAACAGCAGTTTGAAGCCGCCGAACAGGTGTTGGCGAAACTCGAAAGCTCTGCCCCCAGCGCTCCGATAATCCCCGCTCCGGCCCCGGCGAAAGACGCCGACCTGAAACGGGCGAAAATCCAGTTGGCCATGCGGCGCGCCGAATTGAAAAAGGCCCAGACCGCCGAAGCGCCAGCCGAGCAAATTGCCACGCTGGAACAGGCATTGCGTGACGCCGAGCAAGCCCTTCAAGCCGCCGAGACGGCGAGCGAGCAGCCTGCGCCTGACCTGATGCGGGTGGAAAAGCGCCCGATCGACAATCAGCTCCGCCAGTTGAAAACCGAACTGGCCTACGCCCGCGCCGACCTGAACAAACTCGAACGCCGCGCCGACACGCCGGGCGAAGTCCTCGACAAGGCCCGCGCTCGCCTGCAGGCCGCCGAGCGTCAGGTGCAAGATCATGTCGCCCCGTGAAGCACCGGATGATCGCCTGCAACAGGCGATGAAGCGGGTGCTGCTGGCCACGCTGCCGGGGCTGTTGGCGTTGTTCTGGTTCTACGGCTGGGGCGTGTTGATCAACCTGATCCTGGCGGCGAGCACCGCGCTGCTGATCGAGGCTGGCGTCGCCCGCCTGCGCCGACAACCACTGCAACCAACGTTCAGCGATGGCAGCGCACTGGTCAGCGCGACACTGCTGGCCGCCGCCATGCCACCTTATTGCCCATGGTGGCTGACAGTTACGGCGGTGGCTTCGGGCCTGCTGTTCGGCAAACATTTATACGGTGGCATCGGCAAGAATCCGTTCAATCCGGCCATGCTCGGTTTCGCCCTGGCGATGCTGCTGTTCCCGCAGCCAATGACCCACTGGCCGGCGCATGGCATGAGTCTGCAGGCCGCTTTTGCACAGGTCCTGAATCTGGGCCAGGCTCCGGATGCCTGGGTTCAGGCCACCGCGCTGGACAGCCTGCGCATCAACAAAAGTCTGACCATGGATGAATTGTTCGCGGCCAATCCGGCATTCGGCCGTTTCGGTGGACGCGGCGTGGAGTGGATCAATCTGGCGTTTCTCGCCGGTGGACTGTTTTTATTGCAGCGCCGGGTGATTGCCTGGCAAGCGCCAGTTGGCATGCTGGCCAGCCTGTTTTTCGTCAGCCTGCTCTGCTGGAACGGTTCGGGTTCGGATTCCCACGGCTCGCCGCTGTTTCATCTGCTGAGCGGCGCGACCATGCTCGGTGCGTTTTTCATCATTACCGAACCAGTATCCGGCGCCAAAAGTTCGCTGGCCCGACTGCTGTTCGGCGTGGGTGTCGGCTTGCTGACCTACCTGATCCGCACCTGGGGCGGCTACCCGGACGGTGTCGCGTTTGCCGTGTTGCTGATGAATCTGTGTGTACCGGCTCTGGAACGTTTTGCCGCTGCCCGCCAGACGCAGGTGCAATCATGAGCCGCGCAGCTGCTTTCGTGGCGCTTGTGCTGCTGGCCGGTGCCGGTCTCGGCCTGACCTATGTCGTGCAGCGCGCCAGTGCGCCGCAGATTGCCAGCGAGCAACGCCTGCTCGACAGCCGCAAATTGCTGGATCTGATCGCGCCCGATGCCTACGACAATCAGCCGCTGGAGCAGCCGCTGGCGCTGACTGATACAACGTTGAGCCACAGCACGCTGCTGGCAGGTTATCGCGCAAGCAAATCCGGTCAGCCGGTGGCAGTGTTGTTGCGCACCCAGACCGAGGGCTATGCCGGCGCTATCGAACTGCTGATCGCCATCGATGCCAACGGCAGACTGCTGGGGGTAAAAACCCTGCGGCACAACGAAACCCCGGCGCTCGGCGGACTTATCGGCGACTGGCCGAACCACTGGCTGGCGACATTTACCGGCAAGTCGCGCAACGCACCTGACGACGCAGGCTGGGCGCTGAAAAAAGATCAGGGACAGTTCGATCAACTGGCCGGGGCAACCGTCACTTCCCGGGCCACCGTCAATGCCATTCATGACGCCCTGCGTTACTTTGATGAGCACCGCGCAACCTTGCTGGGGAGCGGATCATGATCCGGCCAACGAATCTGACAAACACGTTGATGTTGATGCTGCTGCTTGGCACCAGTGCGACCTTGGCTGGCGCGCTGGGCATGCTGTTGATGTCGGGCGTTGTGGTGGTGGTTTACGGCGCATGCATCGGCCCGCTGCGCTCGCGGTTGTCTGGCAACAACCTGATGCTGGCCAGTCTGCTGCTGGCCGCCACCCTGACCAGTTGCGCCAATATCCTCGCGCAGCGCTGGGCGTTGCAGTGGCAACAGTCAATCGGAATCTATGCCGGGCTGATCGCCTTGCAATGCGTAGTGCTGGAATACAATGGATTCTTTCGTCAGGCATTTGGCCTGCGCCTGACGTTTTTTGGCCTGTCGAGCGGGCTGCTACTGGCGCTGGCGGTACTGCGTGAACTGTTCGGTCAGGGCCACATCGGCCGTGGCCTGTCGGAACACTGGCAAGGCCTGGTTCTGTTCAGCGACGGGCTGCACTTGCTCACCCTGGTTCCCGGCGCCTTTATCGTGCTCGGACTACTGCTCGCCGCCCGCCAGGCCTGGACCCGCTCGACCGCTCTCTCCAAGGAAACACATCACCCATGAATGCCGCCAAACGTCTGGAAATTTTCCGCAGACTTCATGAAGACAATCCCGAGCCGAAGACCGAGCTGGCCTATTCCTCACCGTTCGAGTTGTTGATCGCGGTCATTCTTTCGGCGCAGTCAACCGACGTCGGCGTCAACAAGGCTACGGCCAAACTGTTCCCGGTGGCCAATACCCCGGCGGCGATCCACGCGCTGGGCGTCGAAGGGCTGTCCGAATACATCAAGACCATCGGCCTCTATAACAGCAAAGCGAAAAACGTGATCGAGACCTGTCGCATGCTGGTCGAGTTGCACAATGGCGAAGTCCCGCAGACGCGTGAAGAACTGGAAGCGCTGCCCGGCGTCGGTCGCAAGACGGCCAACGTGGTCCTCAATACCGCTTTTCGCCAGTTGACCATGGCGGTCGACACGCACATTTTTCGCGTGAGCAACCGCACCGGCATTGCCCCGGGTAAAAATGTGGTTGAAGTGGAAAAGAAGCTGATGAAGTTTGTGCCAAAAGACTACCTGCTAGACTCCCACCACTGGCTGATTCTGCACGGTCGCTATGTGTGCCTGGCGCGCAAGCCACGCTGTGGCAGCTGCCGCATCGAAGATTTGTGTGAGTACAAACACAAAACCTCGGACGATTGATTGGCTATTGGAATAATTGATTCTTCGATTGAAAAAATCTTTTTTACCCGCAGCAGGAATATCGATATAAGGGGCGCCAAAGGCAGTCTTAGCCTGGAGTTCACCTTATGACTGACAGCAAAGAACAACTGGACGTAGATGAAGATTTTACCGTTGTGGATACCGACGACGCCGAACCGGTGGTCGAGGTCGCCAAGACCAATCTGAGTAAACGTCGCACCATCGATAACCTGCTTGAGGAGCGCCGACTGCAAAAGCAGTTGGCCGATTACGACTTTGATCTCTGACACTTGAAAGCCTCCCGAACCGGAGGCTTTTTACTTTCTGCTGAATCCGACACTGAGCGGCCCATGCCCCGTCGGTATTCCTGATCATCAGACCAGTCCGTTGCGTTGTGCCAATTCAATCAGATCCACCAGCGAGCGGGCATTGAGCTTCAATAACAGACGGGTCTTGTAAGTGCTGACCGTCTTGTTGCTGAGAAACATGCCGTCGGCGATTTCCTTGTTGGTCTTGCCACGCGCCAATTGCTGCAACACCATCATTTCCCGCCCGGAGAGGCGATCCACCATATCGGCCTCACTGGCATTACCAAGACTGGTACGCACGGTGTGCAGGGCCTGGTTTGGAAAATAGCTGTAGCCGGACAGTACCGCTTTGATCGCACTCAGCAACTCAGTCAAATCCTGTTGCTTACATACATACCCCGCAGCACCTGACTGCATGCAGCGCATTGAAAAATGACCCGGTGCCTGGGAGGTCAACACCAGTACTTTCAACGGCATGGGTGTCGAGTTCAGACGCGCAATAACTTCAAGACCATCGAGTTTCGGTATTCCAATATCCAGAATAACGATATCCGGCATCTGTTCACGCGCAAGTTGCAAAGCATCCACACCATTATCCGTTTCTGCAATGACTTCGTAGCCATGACGCTCCATCAGCATACGCACAGCAAGACGAATGACGGGATGATCATCCACGATCAGCACTTTATTCATGGGCAAGTCCAGTTTCGCTGTTCGAATTTTTAGAGCACGCACAATAGCCCAGTCACTTCTGACATGGCACAAGAGAGTTTCATTGCAATCCCAGCAAAAGACATTCCCTACAGCAAATAAAGATTATTCCTACAAAAAAACCCATACAGGCGATTTTCAAATGGGACGACGCATCTCCTGGCCTTCACATCGACGCGAAAAACATGACGTCCTGAACACCACGCGAACTGTTCTTTCGAGGCAGACGGCTCAGCGAGCGGCTGAAAAAACGCGATAATCCATTGACTGCACATCGCTACGCAGCGCCAGCCCCGGCAGCTTATAAGTTTAAATAAACAACGTGAAAACAATCAAAAACCCTTTGATAGATCAACATCTGAAACAAGATACTTCTATCCAAACGTTATCATTTAATATAAAAATTATCTCGACCAGCAAGTTGCAACACCCCATACAAAACAACTCAACATACGTATTGGAAACACACAATTAATGAGCACCTTCCATGATAAAAATCAGAAGAAAAATTACCAATCCCATGACTGTAATTGCGATATTTGCATTTATTTCCGAATCGTCGGCTGCCATTTCCTTACCCTTTCTTGATAACGCCGAAAGAGAAGTCTACATCTGGTTCCTGATCAGCTTTCCGTTTTACTTGCTATTGCTATTCTTTTTAACGCTGAACTTCAACTACCGTTCGCTCTATGCGCCCTCGGACTTCGATAAGGACGACAGTTTTCTAAAAAGTTTCGAGGAGTTGAAACAGCCCGAGCTCCACTCCTGTTCGCCTCCAGCAAGAGCGTCTGTGGTAGGCGAAGTATCAGCTGCCAACGGATTGGAGTGGACGTTGTCTGTACATAGCGTTGACCTCAGGCAACTCCCTCCTTGCAGCGCTGGCGAATCCTGCCCGGAGCGACCGTGGATTGAGCACAACATTCAGCTGCCTAAATCCATCGGCACATTGTGCGCCATAGACGTACGTCGGTTGAGTAGCGCACAGGCGTTCAATGCGCTGGCAGAACACTTTCCGCATCTTGGCAAACACTCAGCCAAGGCAGTGATATTTTTGACCGACTCTGCGTGCGACGTTTTGCTCAAGCAAATTATCCCGACTCTTATCAAACAGTCGAAAAAAAGCGGAGGCGCCAAACTTCTCGTTGCTTACAACGTAAGCACACAAACCACCACGGTTTTGAGAGGAGCATGAGCGTAGAGTAGATGCCTGAAGTGGACATTCAAGAAAATGCTGGAGTTGGCGGCAATGACCAAAGCTCTGGATTAACGTCAGACAAACACAGAAAAGAAAATGGCGGCATTGTCATTGAGACAAGCCGCCATTTTTACAACCCTGCAAGGCTTAGAACAGCTTGCGGCCTTTGTTGGCAGCAATGCGCATGCGCAGCGCGTTGAGCTTGATGAAGCCCGCCGCGTCCGCCTGGTTGTAGGCGCCGCCGTCTTCTTCGAAGGTCGCGATATTGGCGTCGAACAGCGAATCGTCGGACTTGCGGCCGGTAACGATCACGTTACCCTTGTACAGTTTCAGGCGAACCACACCGTTCACGTTGACCTGCGAAGCATCGATCATCTGTTGCAGCATCAGACGCTCCGGGCTCCACCAGTAACCGGTGTAGATCAGGCTGGCGTATTTCGGCATCAGCTCGTCTTTGAGGTGAGCGACTTCGCGGTCCAGGGTGATCGATTCAATGGCGCGGTGCGCGCGCAGCATGATCGTGCCGCCCGGGGTTTCGTAGCAGCCACGGGACTTCATGCCCACGTAACGGTTTTCAACGATGTCCAGACGACCGATACCGTGAGCGCCACCGATCTTGTTCAGCGTTGCCAGTACGGTGGCCGGAGTCATTTCGACGCCGTCCAGCGCGACGATGTCGCCGTTGCGGTAGGTCAGTTCCAGGTATTGCGGGGTGTCGGGAGCCTTCTCCGGGGAGACGGTCCAGCGCCACATGTCTTCTTCGTGCTCGGTCCAGGTGTCTTCCAGCACGCCGCCTTCATAGGAGATGTGCAGCAGGTTGGCGTCCATCGAGTACGGGGACTTCTTCTTGCCATGACGCTCGATCGGGATCGCGTGCTTCTCGGCGTAGTCCATCAGCTTCTCGCGGGACAGCAGGTCCCACTCGCGCCAAGGGGCAATCACTTTAACGCCAGGCTTGAGTGCGTAGGCACCCAGTTCGAAACGCACCTGGTCGTTGCCCTTGCCGGTGGCACCATGGGAAATGGCATCGGCGCCGGTTTCGTTGGCGATTTCGATCAGGCGTTTGGCGATCAGCGGACGTGCGATGGAAGTACCCAGCAGGTACTCGCCTTCGTAAACGGTGTTGGCGCGGAACATCGGGAACACGAAGTCACGCACGAATTCTTCGCGCAGGTCGTCGATGTAGATTTCTTTGACGCCCATGGCCTGAGCCTTGGCGCGAGCCGGCTCGACCTCTTCGCCCTGACCCAGGTCAGCGGTGAAGGTCACCACTTCACAGTTATAAGTATCCTGCAGCCACTTGAGGATCACCGAAGTGTCCAGGCCGCCGGAATACGCCAGAACGACCTTGTTTACGTCCGCCATGCCATCACTCCACGGGGTTCTACGGAAAGCCGAGGAGTCTACCGCTCAAATCCGATAATTTACAGAGGCGCGACAGCTTAAGACGACAAAGCGACAGAATCTGTCGACAGCGCGACGATGACCGACGGGTCAGGAAGTCGCCGCAGCGTTGGCAGGTGTGCTGGCTTGCGGTGCTGGCGCGGTAGTCGGCGCGACTCGCGCGAGCTTCACGCTGACGCGACGATTCTTCGCCCGGTTGGCCGCATTGTTGTTCGGCACCAGCGGGTATTGCTCGCCGTGGAAACGCACGGTGATCTGCGATTCGGCGATGCCGTTGGCCTTGAAAAAGTCGACCACCGCCAGCGCGCGACGACGCGACAGCTCACGATTGGTCAGACGATTACCGCTATTGTCGGAGTAGCCATCGAGTTCGATGTGATTGACCGTCGGATCGGCCTTCATGAACTCGAGCATCACCTGCAGCTTGGCTTTGGCGGCGGCATCCAGATCGGTGCCTTCGCCGGGGAAGCCGATCTGCGATTGCTTCACCTGATCGAAATTCTGCGGCAGCAATTTCGCCACACACGTCTGGTAATCATTGAACGCTTTGCTGAACTTCACCGGCAGCAGACGCACTTCCGAAACCCGGCCATCGCCGGACGCACGGCGCACCACCGGACTGCGACCGTCCAGCAAGCCACTGATCAGCCCCCCGGCCTGTGATTGCGAACTGTTGAACAGCACATTGCCGGTGCCGATCCTGACGCTGCCCAGATTAATGTCGTTGCGCCCCGGCTGCCATGGCGCTGCCGCCGCGAGCAAGGTCGCCGAACCGCCGCCGAGCATGGCGTTGTAGGCATTCAGGCGGAATATCGCCTGCTCGCCGGCTTTGCGCACGAACTGGCCCGAGCCGAAATCGGTGATCGGCTGGGTCAGGCGGCACTCGAACTTGTCGCCCTCGACCGTCCACTCAATGTTCTCCAGACGCGTCTGGTAGGTCAGCGCCATCGCGGGGAGGCTGGCGAACACACTGAGCAAGGCTAAATATCGCTGGCGCACGGGAGGCTCCATTGGCTTCTGTAACACAAAGACCGATTCACACTATGTTTACGGCATACCTACGGGATATCGGAAGGTTCCTGCAAAACTTGATAGCGGGTGCCTGCAAGAGTCTTTTCCGGTAGCATTCCCCTCAGTTTGACCCGCCTGGAATCCCCTCATGTCCGACCGCCTGACCCTGCTGCGTCCCGACGACTGGCACATTCATCTTCGCGATGGTGCCGTGTTGACCAATACCGTTGCCGATGTTGCGCGCACCTTTGGCCGCGCCATCATCATGCCCAACCTGGTACCACCGGTGCGCAACGCCGCTGAAGCCGACGGCTATCGCCAGCGGATTCTCGCTGCCCGCCCGGCCGGCAGTCGCTTCGAACCGCTGATGGTGCTGTACCTCACCGACCGCACCCAGCCTGAAGAAATTCGTGAGGCCAAGGCCAGCGGTTTCGTGCACGCCGCCAAACTGTACCCGGCCGGCGCCACCACCAACTCCGATTCCGGCGTGACCAGCATCGACAAGATCTTCCCGACGCTGGAAGCCATGGCCGAAGTCGGCATGCCGCTGCTGATCCATGGCGAAGTCACCCGTGGCGATGTCGACGTCTTCGACCGCGAAAAGATTTTCATCGATGAACACATGCGCCGTGTCGTCGAGCGTTTCCCGACGCTCAAAGTGGTGTTCGAACACATCACCACCGGCGACGCGGTGCAGTTCGTCAACGAGGCTTCGGCCAACGTCGGCGCCACCATCACCGCGCATCACCTGCTGTACAACCGCAACCACATGCTGGTGGGCGGGATTCGGCCGCACTTCTATTGCCTGCCGATCCTCAAGCGTAATACCCATCAGGAAGCCCTGCTCGACGCCGCCACCAGCGGCAGCGCGAAGTTCTTCCTCGGTACCGACTCGGCGCCGCACGCCCAGCACGCCAAGGAAGCCGCCTGCGGTTGCGCCGGCTGCTACACCGCGTACGCCGCCATCGAGCTGTATGCCGAAGCCTTCGAACAGCGCAACGCGCTGGACAAGCTCGAAGCGTTCGCCAGCCTCAACGGCCCGCGTTTCTACGGTCTGCCGACCAACACCGATCGCATCACCCTGGTTCGCGAAGAATGGACCGCCCCGACCAGCCTGCCATTTGGCGAGCTGAACGTTATCCCGCTGCGCGCCGGTGAAAAACTGCGCTGGCGCCTGCTGGAGGAACACGCGTGAGTGAAGACCATTTCGACGACGAACTGGACGGTCAAGGTGGCGGCGGCGGTTCCCGCCACCCAATGGCAGCGCGTTTTCGCGGTTACCTGCCGGTTGTCGTCGACGTAGAGACCGGTGGCTTCAATTCGGCCACCGACGCTCTGCTGGAGATTGCCGCGACCACCATCGCCATGGACGAAAAGGGTTTCGTTTACCCGGACCACACCTACTTCTTCCGCGTCGAACCTTTCGAAGGCGCCAACATCGAAGCGGCAGCGCTGGAGTTCACCGGGATCAAACTCGATCACCCGCTGCGCATGGCGGTCAGCGAAGAAACTGCGCTGACCGACATCTTCCGTGGCATCCGCAAGGCGCTGAAGGCCAACGGCTGCAAGCGCGCGATTCTGGTCGGGCATAACAGCAGCTTCGACCTTGGCTTCCTGAATGCTGCGGTTGCGCGTCTGGACATGAAGCGCAACCCGTTCCACCCGTTCTCCAGCTTCGATACCGCGACGCTGGCCGGTCTGGCTTACGGTCAAACCGTTCTGGCCAAGGCCTGTCAGGCAGCGGACATCGACTTCGACGGCCGCGAAGCGCATTCGGCGCGTTACGACACCGAGAAGACCGCCGAGCTGTTCTGCGGCATCGTCAACCGCTGGAAACAGATGGGCGGCTGGGAAGACTTCGACGACTGATCCTCGTTCGGGCGAATCCCGCGCATAAAAAAACCGGCCACATGGGCCGGTTTTTTTGTACCGCGACGTTGCGCCTTACAGGGCAGCAGCGTTCTCGGTCAGGTAAGCCGCAACGCCTTCTGGCGAAGCGTTCATGCCTTTGTCGCCTTTCTTCCAGTTCGCAGGGCAGACTTCGCCGTGCTCTTCGTGGAATTGCAGAGCGTCGACCAGACGGATCAGCTCTTCCATGTTACGGCCCAGCGGCAGGTCGTTGATGATCTGCGAGCGGACAACGCCCTTGTCGTCGACCAGGAACGCGCCACGGAAAGCCACGCCGCCTTCGGACTCAACGTCGTAGGCCTTGGCGATTTCGTGCTTCATGTCGGCAGCCATGGTGTATTTCACCTGGCCGATGCCGCCATTGTTGACCGGAGTGTTGCGCCAGGCGTTGTGGGTGAAGTGCGAGTCGATCGACACGGCAACCACTTCCACGTTGCGCGCCTTGAAGTCGGCCATGCGGTTGTCCAGAGCGATCAGCTCGGACGGGCAGACGAAGGTGAAGTCCAGTGGGTAGAAGAACACCAGGCCGTATTTGCCTTTGATGGCCGAGGACAGGGTGAAGCTGTCAACGATCTCGCCATTGCCGAGTACGGCCGGGACGGTGAAGTCTGGGGCTTGTTTGCCTACGAGTACGCTCATGGATATCTCCTGGTGAATAACTTGAAGTTCAGGGCCCGGGCCAGCCTGCCACCTTGAGGCGACAGCCCTGTGACACGAACCCTCTTCGCAAGGGCCGACCATCATACACTGCGTTTTTCGCCTGTCCTTAACGGTTTTTTGCCCGAGGCGGATAACGGACCAGCATTTTCGGGGCCAGGCAATTCGCCATTAATCACCGTTCGTCAGTGACCGGCTTTTCGATCGAAAACCATTCAGAAAGCACTTTGACAATCATTCTCGTTAACATTAAGATCCATCGCAATTGAGTCACAACCAGCGACGGTTCTCACTTATGTATGTTTGTCTCTGCACTGGCGTCACCGACGGACAAATCCGCGAAGCGATCTATGAAGGTTGCTGCAGCTACAAAGAAGTCCGCCAGGCCACCGGCGTCGCCAGCCAATGCGGCAAATGTGCGTGCCTTGCCAAGGAAGTGGTTCGCGAAACCCTGACCAAGCTGCAAACCGCTCAGGCTGCGATACCCTACCCCGTAGAATTTACCGCGGCATAATCCCCCTTATTTCAAAGAACCGGACATATGTCCGGTTTTTTTATGCCTGCAAATCAAGCGCTTAGGCGCTAGACGCGGAACACAAACATTCTTATTCAGATTTAATTTCATTTATTATTCAATAACTTAGGTTTGACACTTATAAGTACCAAGCTCAAACTCCGCCTTATATACAGCTAATACAGGGCAGGACTCCCATCATGAAAGGCGACATTACAGTCATCCAGCATCTCAACAAGATCCTTGCCAATGAACTGGTCGCGATCAATCAGTACTTCCTGCATGCACGCATGTATGAAGATTGGGGCCTGAACAAGCTGGGCAAGCACGAGTACCACGAATCCATCGACGAGATGAAACACGCGGACAAGCTGATCAAGCGCATTCTGTTCCTCGAAGGCCTGCCGAACGTGCAGGACCTGGGCAAGCTGCACATCGGCGAGCATACCCGGGAAATGCTGGAATGCGACCTGCGTATCGAGAAGACCGGCCACGCCGATCTGAAAGCCGCCATTGCCCATTGCGAATCGGTTGGCGACTTTGGCAGCCGTGAACTGCTCGAAGACATTCTCGAATCCGAAGAAGAGCATATCGACTGGCTGGAAACCCAACTGGGCCTGATCGATAAAATCGGTCTTGAGAACTATCTGCAATCGCAGATGGGTGAAGAGTAAATAAGCGCCCGCTGAATTCGCGAAACTAAAAAGCCCCGCCCTCTTTCGAGGTCCGGGGCTTTTTATTGGCAAATCCCGGATCAGATGCAGATCCCTGTGGGAGCGAGCTTGCTCGCTCCCACAAAAACCGGATCAGGCTTCGGACTTGGCCGCAGCAGCCTTGGCCGATGCTTCCTTGACCAGAGTCTGCAGCTCACCGTTGGCGAACATTTCAGCCATGATGTCGCTACCGCCGACCAGCTCACCGCCGACCCACAGTTGCGGGAAAGTCGGCCAGTTGGCGTACTTTGGCAGGTTGGCGCGGATTTCCGGGTTCTGCAGGATGTCGACGTAGGCGAACTTCTCGCCACAGCCCATTACAGCCTGCGCAGCTTTCGCGGAGAAGCCACACTGCGGGGCATTCGGCGAGCCTTTCATGTAAAGCAGAATGGTGTTGTTGGCAATCTGCTCTTTAATCGTTTCGATGATATCCATGGAGCACCTCGGCTGAACTTTCCGACTCATGGGTCGGCACGGTGACGCATTGTAACGGAATCCCGAGCGCCATGCTCGGTCTCCCCGACGGTCACGTTCAGGCCGCCGCCACCGTCACCGGTACGCCATTGAGCGCGGCGTTACCCGACAACTCGTCGAGCTGGCATTCATCGGTCAGGTCGTTGGCACTCGATCCCGGCTGCCCACTGGCGATTGCCATTTGCACGCCCGGCCGAGCATGTCCCCAACCGTGCGGCAGGCTGACCACGCCCTTCATCATGTCCAGACTGCCGAGCACCTCGACCTCGATCTGCCCTACCCGCGAGCTGACGCGAACTAACTGACCATCGTTGAGCCCACGGCTGGCGAGGTCATCCGGGTGCATCAGCAATTGATGCCGTGGCTTGCCCTTCACCAGACGATGGTAGTTATGCATCCACGAATTGTTGCTGCGCACATGGCGCCGGCCGATCATCAGCAGCTCATCGGCCGCCGGCGCCTGCAAGGCCGCAAAGCGTGCGAGATCGGCGAGAATTTCCGGCGGCGCAGCCTGCACCCGTTGATTCGGCGTCTTGAGGCGTGCAGCCAGATTAGGCTTCAACGCCCCAAGATCAATCCCGTGCGGATGATCGAACAATGTCGCCAATGACAGCTTTTGCTCGGACGCATCGCCATACAGGCCCATGCGCAGCCCCATGTCGATCATCTTCGCCGGCGGCATCGTCGGTTTCAGTTCCTTGCCAGTCTTCTCGGCAAACGCCTTGGCCAGGCCGACAAAGATCTCCCAGTCGTGTAATGCGCCGTCGGGCTTGGCGAGAATCGCGCGGTTGAAGCGGGTGACGTTGCGTACCGCGAACAGATTGAAAGTAGTGTCGTAATGATCGTTCTCCAGCGCCGAGGTCGACGGCAGGATCAGGTCGGCGTAACGCGTGGTCTCGTTGATGTACAGGTCGATGCTGAGCATGAACTCCAGGCCATCCAGCGCCTGTTCCAGTTGCCGGCCGTTTGGCGTCGACAACACCGGATTGCCGGCCACGGTGATCAGCGCGCGAATCTGCCCTTCACCTTCGGTGAGCATCTCTTCAGCCAGCGCCGACACCGGCAGCTCGCCGCCGTACTCGGGTCGCCCGGAGACCCGGCTTTGCCATTTGTTGAAATGCCCGCCCGAGGTCGATGCCACCAGATCCACCGCAGGCTCGGTGCACAACGCTCCGCCAACCCGGTCGAGGTTGCCGGTGACCAGATTGATCAACTGCACCAGCCAGTGGCACAACGTGCCGAACGCCTGAGTCGAAACGCCCATGCGCCCGTAGCACACCGCGCTCGGTGCCGCCGCGAAATCGCGCGCTAGTTGGCGGATCTGCTCGGCTGGCACGGCGCACAGCGGGCTCATGGCTTCGGCAGTGAACGTGGCGACGGCTGCGCGCACTTCATCAAGGCCATCAACCGGCAAGTGACTGTCACGGGTCAGGCCTTCGCTGAAAAGCGTATTGAGTAAGCCAAACAACAGCGCCGCGTCGCCACCCGGCCGCACAAACAAGTGCTGATCGGCGATAGCTGCCGTTTCGCTGCGCCGTGGATCGACCACCACCACTTTGCCGCCGCGGGCCTGAATCGCCTTCAGGCGTTTCTCGACATCCGGCACGGTCATGATGCTGCCGTTGGATGCCAGCGGGTTGCCGCCGAGGATCAGCATGAAATCGGTGTGATCGATGTCCGGGATCGGCAGCAGCAAGCCATGGCCGTACATCAGGTAACTGCTCAGGTGATGCGGCAACTGATCGACCGAAGTCGCCGAGAAGCGATTGCGCGTCTTCAGCAGGCCGAGAAAGTAGTTGCTGTGAGTCATCAGCCCATAGTTGTGCACGCTCGGGTTGCCCTGGTAGACCGCAACCGCATTCTGCCCGTGACGCTGCTGAATCGCCGCCAGACGCTCGGCCACCAGTGCGAAGGCTTCGTCCCACTCGATCGGCAGCCATTCGCTGCCGACCCGGCGCATCGGCTGGCGCAGGCGGTCGGGATCATTCTGGATGTCTTGCAGGGCCACGGCCTTGGGGCAGATGTGCCCACGACTGAACGTGTCGAGCGCGTCCCCCTTGATCGAGGTGATCGCGACGTTGCCATCGGTTTCGGTGGTCTCGATGGTCAGGCCGCAGATGGCTTCGCACAGGTGGCAGGCACGGTGATGGAGAGTCTTGGTCATGGCCAGTCTCTGTCTTGTTCTGGGCAGGCAATCAGGCCCGCGGGAACAAAACTATGGCCCCGGCGCAGATCCTGCGCCAGCGACGTTCGTCTTGTGAATCGACGGTTATCAGGCGAGCCGATACACCGCCATGTTCAGTTCGACGGCAGCTGCGGCGGCGCGGCCAACTGAATTTCCTGAATGGTTTCGATCTGCTCGTGGGCGACGTGCACGCCGGTGAGTTCGCCGATCAACCGCCAGTGCTCGTCGAGCCCGGCACTGATGGTCGCCATGCGATCGATCATGTGGCGGCCCGCGGTCTTGACCACTTCGTCCTCGCTGCGCAGCAGCTCGAAAGACATCGAAGTGACCGACGCGGTGAGATGGGTCAGTGAGCGAGCTGTGTGGCCCAGCAGTTCCATTAACAGTTTTTCTTTCGATTCCATGCGGAGGCTTCCTGCGTCGCTCGAAACTTATTTATAACCCAGCACTTTGCTTTAGCAAATGTTTCAGTCTGAGCATCCGACCAAGTGATGGCATGGCGCCACGGTCGCAAACCGACCTGATCCACATGATCCCCGCCACGCCGCATTGCCAAGCCCGGCGAGGCCGGTGTACAAAGAGGCTCGCTGCTGTCCTGAACCCGGCTTCAAATGCGCGGCTGTAACATCCAGTGCGCTCTCCGAATCCCGCAAAAACCGTAGCCTATTGGCGTAACGCGACATTTAGTGTCAATATCGCGCCTTCCCCTATTTCGTCGCCCCGTGCGGCTTACGCCGCAGGTCTCGCCCGTT
The DNA here is from genome assembly GCF_036346455.1 of Pseudomonas sp. AM14(2022). Taxonomy (NCBI): domain Bacteria; kingdom Pseudomonadati; phylum Pseudomonadota; class Gammaproteobacteria; order Pseudomonadales; family Pseudomonadaceae; genus Pseudomonas; species Pseudomonas sp. AM14(2022). The sequence goes on along the minus strand of NZ_JAOTNY010000024.1, from coordinate 12,941 downwards.
GTTCCGTTAAACAAGGCTTTGAGCATCTGCGGTCTGTAGCAAAAAGGTAGTCAATGATGAGCGCAAGGCACTTTCTCTCCCTGATGGATTGCACGCCCGAAGAGCTGGTCAGCGTGATCCGTCGAGGCGTTGAGCTCAAGGACCTGCGTAACCGCGGCGTACTGTTCGAGCCGCTGAAAAACCGCGTCCTGGGGATGATCTTCGAGAAGTCCTCGACCCGTACCCGGATCTCCTTCGAGGCCGGCATGATCCAGCTCGGTGGCCAGGCGATCTTCCTCTCGCCACGCGACACCCAGCTGGGCCGTGGCGAGCCGATCGGCGACTGCGCCATCGTCATGTCGAGCATGCTCGACGCGGTGATGATCCGTACCTTTGCCCACAGCACCCTGACCGAATTCGCCGCCAACTCGCGCGTGCCGGTGATCAATGGCCTGTCCGATGACCTGCACCCGTGCCAGTTGCTGGCCGACATGCAGACCTTCCTTGAGCACCGTGGCTCGATCCAGGGCAAGACCGTGGCCTGGATCGGCGACGGCAACAACATGTGCAACAGCTATATAGAAGCGGCGATCCAGTTCGACTTCCAGTTGCGCGTTGCCTGCCCGCAGGGCTACGAGCCTAATCCGGAATTTGTTGCCCGCGCCGGCGATCGCGTGACCATCGTCCGTGATCCGCAGGATGCCGTGCGCGGTGCGCATCTGGTGAGCACCGATGTCTGGACTTCGATGGGTCAGGAAGAGGAAACTGCCAAGCGCCTGAAGTTGTTCGCTCCGTTTCAGGTGAACCGCGCCCTGCTCGATCTGGCGGCCGAAGATGTGCTGTTCATGCACTGCCTGCCGGCGCACCGCGGTGAAGAAATCAGCCTCGACCTGCTTGATGACCCGCGCTCCGTCGCCTGGGATCAGGCAGAAAACCGTCTCCACGCACAGAAGGCCCTGCTCGAGTTCCTCGTCGAACCGGCATATCACCACGCATGAGCCATGAATTACTGCTGAATCTGCGCAACCTTGCTTGCGGCTATCAAGATCAACGCGTGGTGCAGAACCTCAATCTGCACCTCAACGCCGGTGACATCGGCTGCCTGCTCGGCTCGTCCGGCTGCGGCAAGACCACCACCCTGCGCGCGATTGCCGGTTTCGAACCGGTGCACGAAGGGGAAATCACTCTGGGCGGCGAAACCATTTCCAGCGCCGGTTTCACCCTGGCGCCGGAGAAACGCCGGATCGGCATGGTGTTCCAGGACTACGCGCTGTTCCCGCACCTGAGCGTCGCAGACAACATCGCCTTCGGTATCCGCAAGCACCCGAACAAGGCGCGCGTCACCGAGGAGCTGCTGGAACTGGTCAATCTGAAGAATCTAGGCAAGCGCTTTCCCCACGAGTTATCGGGTGGCCAGCAACAGCGTGTCGCCCTCGCCCGGGCACTGGCGCCGGAGCCGCAATTGCTGCTGCTCGACGAGCCATTCTCCAACCTCGATGGCGAACTGCGGCGCAAGCTCAGCCACGAAGTGCGCGACATCCTCAAGGCCCGTGGCACCAGCGCGATTCTGGTGACTCACGATCAGGAAGAAGCCTTCGCCGTCAGCGATCATGTTGGTGTATTCAAGGAAGGTCGCCTGGAGCAGTGGGACACGCCCTATAACCTCTACCACGAGCCGGCGACGCCGTTTGTCGCCAGCTTCATCGGTCAGGGGTATTTCATTCGCGGCCAGCTCGGCAGCCCGGAATCGGTGCAGACCGAGCTCGGCGAACTGCGCGGCAACCGCGCCTACACCTGGCCGGTGGGCGGTGCGGTGGATGTATTGCTGCGTCCGGATGACATCGTTTATGCGCCGGACAGCGGGTTGAAAGCGCGGATCGTCGGCAAGACTTTCCTGGGTGCCTCGACCCTGTATCGCCTGCAACTGCCGACCGGTGCGCAGCTGGAATCGATCTTCCCGAGCCATGCCGACCATCAGGTGGGGGCGGAGGTGGGGATTCGCGTAGCGGCTGAACATCTGGTGTTGTTCCAGGCATCGGGCAGCACTGCCGCGCAAATCCCGGCTGCGGAAAACGGCGTCCGCCGCTACAGCACCGCCCTCTGATCCGCCCCGGATCAAAACTGTGGGAGCGGGCTTGCTCGCGAATGCGGTATATCAGCCACCATCATCGTTGACTGACACCCCGCATTCGCGAGCAAGCCCGCTCCCACAGTTGGTTTTGGGTTCAACCCAGGATCAGCGTGCCGCTGGCCACCAGTGTCGCATTCCCGCCGATCTTCACCCGCTCCCCCTCCAGCCGACAGAACAACTCTCCGCCCCGCGCCGAACGCTGGCACGCGGTCAAACTGGATTTGCCCAAACGTTTCGACCAGTACGGAATCAGGCTGCAATGCGTCGAACCCGTGACCGGATCTTCGTTGATGCCGATTGCCGGGGCGAAGTAGCGCGAAACGAAATCGTGCTGATTGCCGCGCGCCGTCACGATGGCGCCGAGCCACGGCAGTTTCGCCAGCGCTACCATGTCCGGCTTGCAGTCGAGCACTGCCTGCTCCGACTCCAGCACCACAAACAATTCATTGGAACCGAGCACATCCACCGCCTCGACGCCCAGCGCGCGCTCGACATCCAGCGTCACGCCAATTTCTGACGGCACAATCGACGGGAAGTCCAGCCATAGGCGATCGCCCTCGCGGCTGACGCTAAGCGGCCCGGACTTGCAGATGAAGTCCAGCCGCTCGGCATTTTCCTTGTAGACCTCGAACAACACATAGGCGCTGGCCAGTGTGGCATGCCCGCACAGCGGCACCTCGGTGGTCGGGGTGAACCAGCGGATGTGCCACGCCGCGCCTTCGCGCACCACGAACGCGGTTTCTGCCAGATTGTGTTCGGCAGCGATCTTCTGCATCAAATCGTCCGCGAGCCATGCATCGAGCCGATACACCATCGCCGGGTTGCCACTGAACGGCCGATCACTGAACGCATCAACCTGATGAAATTCGAGCTGCATAACCTTCTCCCTGAGTGAGTCGGCAGAGCATGCAGCCACGCTGCGCTCAGCGCCAGTGACAGAACCGGGCAATTTTCTTCATACAGAACGCAAGTTCATGCACGACCGATGTCGGCAAATTTGGCCTGGGTGTGTTCAGCCAGAACCGCCGGCGCCAATTCGACTTCCAGACCACGTCGGCCGGCACTGACATAAATAGTCGCAAAGCCTTGGGCCGAGTTATCGATGAAGGTGCGCAGACGCTTCTTCTGCCCCAGCGGACTGATGCCGCCCAACAGGTAACCGGTGGAACGCTGTGCCGCAGCCGGGTCAGCCATTTCGACTTTCTTGACGCCCGCCGCGTGTGCCAGACCTTTGAGATCAAGACTTCCGACGACCGGCACCACCGCCACCAACAATTCACCTTTTTCGCTGGCAGCGAGCAGCGTCTTGAACACCTGCGCCGGCTCCAGCGCCAGTTTCTCGGCGGCCTCCAGCCCATAGGACGCGGCCTTGGGGTCATGTTCGTAACTGTGCACGCGATGTTCGGCACGAACTTTTTTCAACAAGTCCAACGCAGGGGTCATGGCAGCTCCAGGTTCGGCATCAACAGAAAAATCCTGCGCCGGATTCTAGGCCATCACCTCGCAAAAGGCTCTAGCGCAAGCCCCGTTTTCCGGGCTTTGCAGGCAAATCGCCGGGCTACCGCCTCCTTCCTCCGCAGGATCATTCAGCAGGCTGATAGTTTAATTGTGACCGACGGTTCACTTTCGACCTTTGACAGGTTTGTTTCTTGTCTATATTTTTTCGAATCTGAATAATGTAAGAATTATCATCACCGCAGCACCCAGCAGTAAACCGGGAACAGGATGGGGATCCTGCCCCGGGGAAAATCGCGCCTTGCCCTGACGGCAAACGCGCCAGACAACAACAAAAATCGAGGTTTTCAATGACAACTGCTTTACAGCAACCATCGCTTTCCGGCCAATGCCTGGCCGAGTTTCTGGGGACTGCACTTCTGATCTTTTTCGGCACCGGCTGTGTCGCTGCGCTCAAAGTCGCGGGCGCCAGCTTCGGCCTGTGGGAAATCAGCATCATCTGGGGCGTCGGCGTGAGCATGGCGATCTACTTGACCGCCGGGGTTTCCGGCGCGCACCTGAACCCCGCCGTGAGCATTGCCCTGAGCATTTTCGCCGACTTCGAAAAGCGCAAACTGCCGTTCTATATCCTGTCGCAGATCGCCGGCGCGTTTTGCGGTGCGCTGTTGGTGTACACGCTGTACAGCAATCTATTCTTCGATTACGAACAAACTCACCACATGGTGCGTGGCACCGCCGCCAGCCTTGAGTTGGCCTCGGTGTTCTCGACCTTCCCCAATCCGGTACTGTCCACCGCCCAGGCATTCCTGGTCGAGATGATCATCACCGCGATCCTGATGGGCGTGATCATGGCCCTGACCGATGACAACAACGGTCTGCCTAAAGGCCCGATGGCTCCGCTGCTGATCGGTTTGCTGATTGCCGTCATTGGCAGCTCGATGGGCCCGCTGACCGGTTTTGCGATGAATCCGGCGCGTGACTTCGGTCCGAAACTGATGACTTTCTTCGCCGGCTGGGGTGAAATTTCCTTCACTGGCGGCCGCGATATTCCGTACTTCCTGATTCCGATTTTTGCACCGATTGTCGGTACCTGCCTCGGCGCTGCCGGGTATCGCGGGCTCATCGCCCGTCACCTGACCGGCGCCACACCTGCTACAAAGGATGCAGAACCGGCCATTGACGGCAAACCAAGAACTTCTTGAAACAGTCGGCGCGGGCTCCTGCCCATTTCGAACCCGCGCCCCGGCCCACTCTCCCTTATTTCGTCCAAGGCAATCGACATGACCGACATTCAGAATAAGAACTACATCATTGCCCTCGATCAGGGTACGACCAGCTCCCGCGCGATCATTTTCGACCGCGATGCGAACGTGGTCTGCACCGCCCAGCGCGAATTCGCCCAGCACTACCCGCAAGCCGGTTGGGTCGAGCACGATCCAATGGAAATCTTTGCGACCCAGAGCGCGGTGATGGTTGAAGCACTGGCCCAGGCCGGTCTGCATCACGATCAGGTCGCCGCCATCGGTATCACCAACCAGCGTGAAACTACGGTGGTCTGGGACAAGACCACCGGTCGTCCGGTGTACAACGCCATCGTCTGGCAGTGCCGCCGCAGCACCGAGATCTGCCAGCAGCTCAAGCGCGATGGCCACGAAGAGTACATCCGCGACAACACTGGTCTGGTCACCGACCCGTACTTCTCCGGCACCAAACTGAAGTGGATTCTCGACAACGTCGAAGGCAGCCGCGAGCGTGCGCGCAACGGCGAACTGCTGTTCGGCACCATCGATAGCTGGCTGATCTGGAAATTCACCGGCGGCAAAGTGCACGTCACCGACTACACCAACGCCTCGCGCACCATGCTCTTCAACATCCACTCGCTGGAGTGGGATTCGAAGATGCTGGAAATCCTCGACATCCCGCGCGAGATGCTCCCGGAGGTCAAAGCCTCTTCGGAAATCTATGGTCGCACCAAGAGCGGCATCGCCATCGGCGGTATCGCCGGTGATCAGCAAGCGGCACTGTTCGGCCAGATGTGCGTCGAGCCGGGCCAGGCGAAAAACACCTACGGCACCGGCTGCTTCCTGCTGATGAACACCGGCGACAAAGCGGTGAAATCGCAACACGGCATGCTCACCACCATCGCTTGCGGCCCGCGTGGCGAAGTGGCTTACGCCCTGGAAGGCGCGGTGTTCAACGGCGGTTCGACCGTGCAGTGGCTGCGCGATGAACTGAAGATCGTCAACGACGCTCACGACACCGAATACTTCGCCAATAAAGTGAAGGACAGCAACGGTGTGTACCTGGTACCGGCCTTCACCGGTCTGGGCGCTCCGTACTGGGACCCGTATGCCCGCGGTGCACTGTTCGGTCTGACGCGCGGCGTGCGCGTGGATCACATCATCCGCGCCGCGCTGGAATCGATCGCCTACCAGACCCGCGACGTACTCGACGCCATGCAACAGGACTCCGGCGAACGCCTCAAGGCCCTGCGCGTGGACGGCGGCGCGGTAGCCAACAACTTCCTCATGCAGTTCCAGGCCGACATCCTCGGCACCCAGGTCGAGCGTCCGCAAATGCGTGAAACCACTGCACTCGGCGCGGCGTACCTGGCCGGTCTGGCGTGCGGTTTCTGGGGCAGCCTCGACGAACTGCGCGGCAAGGCCGTGATCGAGCGTGAGTTCGAACCGAGCCTGGAAGAAGTCGAGAAAGAGAAACTGTACAAAGGCTGGAAAAAAGCCGTCAGCCGCACCCGTGACTGGGCGCGTGAAGACGCTGAATAAGCCAGTCTGAAGACTGACTTAAGCTGTCCAAACAGCGTGAAAGCTTAGCGAGCGAAGGCAAGACAAGGCAAAAACAGGCGAGGACGCGGAGTTTACGGGTTTGTAAATGAGCAGTCCGAGCCTGTTTTTAACGCAGGATTGCCGAGCGCAGTAGCTTTCACGTTGTTTGGAAACTGGTCGGGAGGAGATTCCTGCGTCATCATGGGCAAATTTTGCACGGCAGCCCAAAGGAAGCCCCATGAATCTGCCTCCCCGTCAGCAGCAAATCCTCGAGCTGGTCCGCGAACGCGGCTATGTGAGCATCGAGGAAATGGCTACGCTGTTCGTTGTTACACCGCAAACCATCCGCCGCGATATCAATCAGCTCGCGGAAGCCAATCTGTTGCGTCGCTACCATGGCGGCGCGGCCTATGATTCCAGCGTCGAAAACACCGCCTACGCGATGCGCGCCGACCAGATGCGCGACGAAAAACAACGCATCGGCGAAGCCATCGCCGCGCAGATCCCCGATCACGCCTCGCTGTTCATCAACATCGGCACCACCACCGAATCGATTGCCCGCGCCCTGCTCAATCACAACCATCTGAAGATCATCACCAACAACCTGCACGTCGCCTCGATGCTCAGTGCCAAGGATGATTTCGATGTGCTGCTGACCGGCGGCAACGTGCGCCGTGACGGCGGTGTGGTGGGTCAGGCGAGCGTGGACTTCATCAACCAGTTCAAGGTCGATTTCGCACTGGTGGGTATCAGCGGCATCGACGAAGACGGCAGCCTGCTCGACTTCGATTATCAGGAAGTGCGCGTGTCGCAGGCGATCATTGCCAATGCGCGGCAGGTGATTCTGGCGGCGGACTCGAGCAAGTTCGGGCGCAATGCGATGATTCGATTGGGTCCGATCAGCCTGATCGACTGCCTGGTGACCGATCAGCAGCCGGTGCCGGCACTGGCGCAACTGCTGAGCCAGCACAAGATTCGTCTGGAAGTCGTTTAAACCTTTTGCCCTTCAGTGTTCGTAAAGGCCTCTTCGCGAGCAAGCCCGATCCCACAGGGATGTGAGTCAACCACGAGATTTGTGAGCCCCCTCACCCCACTGTGGGAGCGGGCTTGCTCGCGAAGGGGCAGTTACAAACAACACATCTCCAGCGCTCTTGCGCACATCTCATGTTCGAAAATTTTCTTTTAGCCGCCCTTCGATGAGTTTTTTCAATCGAACGCGACTGGCTGCGCGCGTCTTTATGGGCTACCATTTTCGCAAATGAACATTTATGTTCGATTTCCAAGACAGAAAATCAAAAGAGCCCGAGGCCAGCCGATGTCCACATCTACCTTGCGTACGCCCCCTATCTCCGAGATCTACGACGTTGCCGTGATTGGCGGCGGGATCAATGGCGTAGGGATCGCAGCGGATGCCGCCGGTCGCGGTCTCTCGGTGTTCCTTTGCGAAAAGGATGACCTGGCCAGCCACACCTCGTCGGCCAGCAGCAAGCTGATCCACGGTGGCCTGCGCTATCTCGAACATTACGAATTCCGTCTGGTGCGTGAAGCGCTGGCCGAGCGCGAAGTGCTGCTGGCCAAGGCGCCGCACATCGTCAAGCCGATGCGTTTTGTGCTGCCGCACCGCCCGCACCTGCGTCCGGCGTGGATGATCCGCGCCGGTCTGTTCCTTTATGACAACCTCGGCAAGCGTGAAAAGCTGCCAGGTTCGAAAAGCCTGAAGTTCGGTGCCGACAGCGCATTGAAAAGCGAAATCACCAAAGGCTTCGAATACTCCGATTGCTGGGTCGATGACGCCCGCCTCGTCGTTCTGAACGCCATGGCCGCCCGGGAAAAAGGCGCCCACGTGCACACCCAGACCCGTTGCGTCAGCGCCCGCCGCGCCAAGGGCCTGTGGCACCTGAATCTGGAACGCGCCGACGGCAGCCTGTTTTCGATCACTGCCAAAGCCTTGGTGAATGCGGCCGGCCCGTGGGTCGCCAAGTTCATTCGTGACGACCTGAAAATGGAATCGCCGTACGGCATCCGCCTGATTCAGGGCAGCCACATCATCGTGCCGAAGCTGTACGAAGGCGATCACGCGCACATCCTGCAAAACGAAGATCAGCGCATCGTCTTCACCATTCCGTACCTGAACCACTTCACCCTCATCGGTACCACCGACCGCGAATACACCGGTGACCCGGCGAAAGTGGCAATCACCGACGGCGAAACCGATTACCTGCTGAAAGTGGTCAACGCGCACTTCAAGCAGCAGATCAGCCGCGACGACATCCAGCACAGCTACTCGGGCGTGCGTCCACTGTGCAACGACGAATCCGACAACCCGTCCGCCGTGACCCGCGATTACACCCTGGCATTGTCTGGCGGTGGCGAAGAAGCACCGCTGCTGTCGGTGTTCGGCGGCAAACTGACCACCTACCGCAAACTCGCCGAGTCAGCGATGGCCCAGTTGATGCCGTACTTCACCCAGATGCGCCCGAGCTGGACCGCCACCGCGACCCTGCCCGGCGGCGAAGACATGACCACCCCGCAAGCCTTGAGCGCGCAGATCCGCGACAAGTTCGACTTCGTCCCGACCGAGATCGCCCGCCGCTGGGCCACCACCTACGGCAGCCGCACCTGGCGCATGCTCGAAGGCGTGGAAACCCTCGCCGACATGGGCGAACACATTGGTGGCGGGCTCTACACTCGGGAGGTCGATTACCTGTGCAGCGAAGAATGGGCTTCCACGGCGCACGACATCCTGTGGCGCCGCAGCAAACTGGGCCTGTTCACCACCCCGGCCGAGCAAGAGAAACTGGCGGCTTACCTGGGCAAGGTCGAGCAGAACCGCAAGACTGAAGCGGCCTGACGTTTACAGCGCTTGAAACGAAGCCCCTGAATCTCACGATTCAGGGGCTTTTTTGTTTATCCGGGCTGGCCACTTTACCTGTGGCGAGGGAGCTTGCTCCCGCTGGGTCGCGTAGCGGCCCCATTTATAAAAGCGGGCCTGCTGCGCAGTCCAGCGGGAGCAAGCTCCCTCGCCACAAAGGTCGCGCTGCCGAAAACAACCGACGACAGATCGTTCGGATTTCCGAACGCGACCTCCCGGTCGATTCGGATAACCGGATCAGTTTCATCGAAAAACACCGACACAAAACTTTAATCACCTTATAAATCAAGCCATTAGCCACTATCGACTGCTCTGGCACGACTCATGCTCTACACTCTCTCGACGAATGCCTGCCGTGCCAACACTTCAGGAGCCGTCAGGCATTCGAAGCACAAAAGGGCCGACGAACTGGCTCCATAAAAAAAACAATTCGAGGAAAATTTGATGCGCATCGTTCCCCATATCCTGGGCGCAGCCATTGCGGCCGCTCTGATCAGCACTCCAGTTTTCGCCGCCGAACTCACCGGCACCCTGAAGAAAATCAACGATTCCGGCACCATCACCCTCGCTCACCGCGACAGCTCCATCCCGTTTTCCTACATTGCGGATGCTTCCGGCAAGCCAGTGGGCTACTCCCACGACATTCAAGTGGCCATCGTTGAAGCCCTGAAAAAAGACCTGAACAAGCCAGACCTGCAGGTCAAATACAACCTGGTGACCTCGCAAACCCGTATCCCGCTGATCCAGAACGGCACCGCGGATATCGAGTGCGGTTCCACCACCAATAACGCCGAACGCGCCCAGCAAGTCGACTTCACCGTCAACATCTTCGAAATCGGCACCCGTCTGCTGGTCAAGAAAGACAAGGATGGCAACCCGTCCTACAAAGACTTTGCCGACCTCAAAGGCAAAAACGTCGTGACCACCGCCGGCACCACGTCCGAGCGCATCATCAAAGCGATGAACGCCGACAAGCAGATGGGCATGAACATCATCTCCGCCAAGGACCACGGTGAATCCTTCAACATGCTGGAAAGCGGCCGCGCCGTTGCCTTCATGATGGACGACGCCCTGCTGGCCGGCGAAGAAGCCAAGGCCAAGAAGCCGGACGACTGGGTCATCACCGGTACTCCGCAATCGTTCGAAGCCTACGCGTGCATGGTTCGCAAAGACGACCCGGCCTTCAAGAAGGCTGTGGATGACGCCATCGTCGGCCTGTACAAATCCGGCAAGATCAACGAGATCTACAAGAAGTGGTTCGAAACCGCGATTCCGCCAAAGGGCCTGAACCTCAACTTCCCGATGAGCGACAAGGTCAAGGAACTGATCGCCAACCCGAGCGACAAGCCGGCGCCTGACGTAAAAATCTGATTCCTGACTAACCTTATCCCCTGAGGGAGCCACCCTCCCTCAGGCGTCTGTTACCTGCTGGTTTTACAGTGGAACACTCGACCTGGCGGTTTTCGAGCCGATCGCGTGTGCCCGGCGTTCAACGTCGGACGGGAAAGGATCTTCCCCAAGCGGGTGCTTGTACATCGATCGATTTCGAGGGGAGACCCTAATGAATTACAACTGGGACTGGGGCGTGTTCTTCAAGTCCACCGGCGTGGGCAGCGAGACTTATCTCGACTGGTACATCGCCGGCCTGGGCTGGACCATTGCCATCGCCATCGTGGCATGGATCATCGCCTTGCTGCTGGGCTCCATTCTGGGGGTCATGCGCACGGTGCCGAACCGCCTCGTATCGGGCATCGCGACCTGCTACGTCGAACTGTTTCGCAACGTGCCGCTGCTGGTGCAGCTGTTCATCTGGTACTTCCTGGTGCCCGATCTGCTGCCGCAAAACCTGCAGGACTGGTACAAGCAGGATCTGAACCCGACCACCTCGGCCTACCTGAGCGTGGTCGTGTGCCTGGGTCTGTTCACCGCCGCCCGGGTCTGCGAGCAAGTGCGCACCGGCATCCAGGCGTTGCCACGCGGCCAGGAATCCGCCGCCCGCGCCATGGGTTTCAAGCTGCCGCAGATCTACTGGAACGTGCTGCTGCCCCAGGCCTACCGCATCATCATTCCACCGCTGACCTCGGAATTCCTCAACGTGTTCAAGAACTCCTCCGTGGCGTCCTTGATCGGCCTGATGGAACTGCTGGCGCAAACCAAACAGACCGCCGAGTTCTCGGCCAACCTGTTTGAAGCCTTCACCCTGGCCACGCTGATCTACTTCACCCTGAACATGAGCCTGATGTTGCTGATGCGCATGGTCGAGAAGAAAGTCGCAGTGCCCGGCCTGATCTCCGTGGGGGGTAAATAATGGACTTCGATTTCAGCGGCATCATCCCCGCGATCCCCGGCCTGTGGAACGGCATGGTCATGACCTTGCAACTGATGGTCATGGGCGTGATCGGCGGCATCGTGCTGGGGACGATCCTCGCACTGATGCGCCTGTCGTCCAGCAAACTGCTGTCGCGCGTCGCCGGCGCCTACGTGAACTACTTCCGCTCGATCCCGCTGCTGCTGGTGATCACCTGGTTCTACCTGGCGGTGCCGTTCGTGCTGCGCTGGATCACCGGCGAAGACACCCCGATCGGCGCGTTCACCTCCTGCGTCGTGGCCTTCATGATGTTCGAAGCCGCGTACTTCTGTGAGATCGTCCGGGCTGGCGTGCAGTCGATCCCCAAAGGCCAGATGGCCGCGGCCCAGGCGATGGGCATGACCTATGGCCAGACCATGCGTCTGATCATCCTGCCCCAGGCGTTCCGCAAGATGACCCCGTTGCTGCTGCAACAGTCGATCATCCTGTTCCAGGACACCTCGCTGGTCTACACCGTGGGCCTGGTGGACTTCCTCAACTCCGCCCGCTCCAGCGGCGACATCATCGGTCGTTCCAACGAGTTCCTGATCTTTGCCGGTGTCGTCTACTTCATCATCAGCTTTTCCGCCTCGCTGCTGGTCAAGCGTCTGCAAAAAAGGTTTGCCGTATGATCTCCATCAAGAACATCAACAAGTGGTATGGCGACTTCCAGGTGCTGACTGATTGCAGCACCGAGGTCAAGAAAGGCGAAGTGATCGTGGTCTGCGGTCCGTCGGGTTCGGGCAAGTCGACCCTGATCAAGTGCGTCAACGCGCTGGAGCCGTTCCAGAAAGGCGACATCGTCGTCGACGGCACTTCGATTGCCGACTCCAAGACCAACCTGCCGAAACTGCGTTCGCGCGTCGGTATGGTGTTCCAGCACTTCGAGCTGTTCCCGCACCTGACCATCACCGAGAACCTGACCATCGCGCAGATCAAGGTGCTGGGCCGCAGCAAGGAAGAGGCGACCAAGAAAGGTCTGCAACTGCTCGAGCGCGTTGGCTTGTCGGCGCATGCGCACAAGCACCCGGGGCAACTGTCCGGCGGTCAGCAGCAGCGTGTGGCGATTGCCCGTGCACTGGCCATGGACCCGATCGTCATGCTGTTCGACGAACCGACCTCGGCGCTCGACCCGGAAATGGTCAACGAAGTGCTCGACGTGATGGTGCAACTGGCCCACGAAGGCATGACCATGATGTGCGTGACCCACGAAATGGGCTTCGCGCGCAAAGTGGCTGATCGCGTGATCTTCATGGACGCCGGCAAGATCATCGAAGACTGCCCTAAAGAGGAGTTCTTCGGCGACATCAGCGCCCGCTCCGAACGTGCGCAGCACTTCCTCGAGAAAATCCTGCAGCACTAAAAAACCACACA
>NZ_JAOTNY010000023.1:0-53368 GCF_036346455.1 Pseudomonas sp. AM14(2022) | reverse complement strand
CCCTCAAGCCGAAATCACCAACGCATCCGCACTCCCAGACTGCCAATCAACCCGTTCAGATCATTGTCATCCACATCACTGCTGTAATCGGCGCTGACATACAGACTGACCGCCGGCGTCACCCGCGCCACCAATCCCAGCCCTAACTCGACCGTTGATGACTTGCGGCTGCTGCTGATCTTGTCGACCTGATCGAGAGTCACCGTGTTGCCGGTATACACCGTATGCCAGAGGTTGGTACGCACATAGGGTTCCACTGGCAGGCCGTTCACATCGTAACTGCCTTTGAGGCGGGCGCCGACGCGGCCGCTCCACGCCGACAGATCCGATGACGACGCATTGCCGGAACCCGCGTACGGCGTGTCGAGGGTGATGCGCTGATTGATCAATTGCGCCTGGGGTTCAACCACCCAGTTCCCGCCCAGGCCGATCGGATACCCACCTTCGACCGAGAAGGTCATCGCACTGCCTTCGGTGGCCTGGCGCGCGCCTTGTTCGTTACGACTGAAACCGCTGACCCGGCCACCGCTGGCCGACAGGTCGACATGCCAGCCCTGCGCGCCAGTCAGGCGGTAATAAGCGCCGAGGCTCTGGCCTTGCAGGTTCAGGGTGTCGGTGGTCGGATCGGCGAGGGCGCGGCTGCTGATCAGGCCGCCGCTGTTGGCCTGGATCTGGTTGTATCCGCCAATCAGGCCGAGCGTCTGGGTGTGGCCGCCGGCGCTTTGCACGGTGAGCACGGGCGGGCCTTTGAAGTCGCCGTTGCCGGGCGTGGCAAAACCTGGCGAAAGCACGTCGGTTTGCGCTTGCCGGGCGCTTTGTCCGTACAACCGGTCCCAGGCTGCTGGCGCCAGATCTTCGGTGATCAGGTCGGCGCCGCGCAAATCGGGACGTGGACTCAGGCGTTGTGGCTCGGGGGTGACAACGGTCGCCGGCAGGGTCAGAACGGGCGTGTCCTGGCGATACCAGGGAGTGGTTTCATCCGCCGCAGGTCCGGCCTGCGCCTCCATGGATGAGCACAGCAGAATCGAACTCGACACTGTGCAAAACGTCACTTTGATCTCTTGTGGGGTGAATGAGCTTTTCATGGAGGTCTACCTTGCAAGCGCATGCGGGATCTCTTTCTGGCGTCTCTCCTACCCCGAACGAGGGGCGACCGAATGGAGCGGGGCGAACCGCGGCGCTCGATTTCGCGAGTGCCGTAAGGTTCGTCCCGGTGAGTGATTCCGGGGGTAGTAAGGTAGAGATAAGAAGAGTGATGCCCATGCGTCAAGAAACTGCACGATGAGCGGTATAGCTAAATCAGGCGCTGCAAGCGTTTGTTTTTCTGCACATATCCAAGTCATTGTCTGTGCTTACAAATGCACTTCCACCGCCAGCGGCAAGTGGTCCGACAAGTGCGTCCACGGCTTGTTGCCGAGGATCTGCGGGTCGTGGCTGCTGGCATTGCGCAGGTAGATGCGGTCCAGGCGCAGCAGTGGAAAACGCGCAGGGTAGGTCTTGGCCGGGCGGCCGTGGTGGCGTTCGAAGGCTTCGTGCAGGTAATCGCGGCGGGCGAGGGCGGCATTGCCCTGCAGCTGCCAGTCATTGAAGTCGCCGGCAATGATGACCGGCGCATCGTCGGGCAATGATTCGAGCAACTGGCAAAGCAGCTGCAACTGCAATTGGCGGTGGCTTTCCAGCAGACTCAGGTGCACGCAGATCGCGTGGACTTCGGCGTGGCCCGGCACGTCCAGCACGCAGTGCAGCAGGCCTCTGCGCTCGGGGCCGGTGATCGACACGTCGAGGTTGCGGTATTCGCGGATCGGGTATTTCGACAGCAATGCATTGCCGTGGTGGCCATCGGGGTACACCGCGTTGCGCCCGTAGGCAAAGTCGCTCCACATGCTGTCGGCAAGAAATTCGTATTGCGAGGTTTGCGGCCATTCCTGGTAGCGATTGGAATGTCGCTCGTGTTCGCCCACCACCTCCTGCAGAAACACCAGATCAGCCGAGGTGCTGCGTACCGCTTCGCGCAGTTCCGGCAGGATGAAGCGCCGATTGAGGGCGGTAAAACCCTTGTGAGTGTTGACCGTCAACACGCGCAGGCGATGGATGACGGGTGCGTCGACGGCGTGACGCTTGGGATCGCTGGACACGTTCACTCCTCTGAAAAAACGGCTTCCTGTTCATGCGACTGGTCTGTGAGCGGGCAGTTCCTTCCAGATGCCTCAGGCCGTAATACAAATCACCAGAGCCACCACGAAACCTGTGGGAGCGAGCCTGCTCGCGAAAGCGGCCTCCCGATCGACCAATCTCCGACTGAATGCACTCGGTCAAATGGTGGGAGCTGGCTTGCCAGCGATGACGGCTCACAAGCCGACCAACCTCCCACTGAATGCAAGCATTCCAACTGTGGGAGCGGCGGTGCGACGATTCGACTTGCTCGCGAAAGCGGCCTATCAGACAAAAACAAAACAACAGAGCAAACCCCGCAAATAAACATAACCCCGCAACCACGTTTAAAGTACACGAACCGTTACGCCATAACGGCTACAACGTCTTGCGCCGTTACCTACGCGTACGCCAGAATCCGCCGGCTTACACGACCATACCCTGCGCTATATCGTTTCCCTGCCACTGCCCATCGGTGGTCGGGTTTAGTAGCCCGTATGGTTTTAGTAAGTGCATGAGTCCCATTGAGCCAGGCGTATCTATTGCCTGCACTTCGATGGTGGTTGTGCGCAGGGCGCTCTCGAGCGCGCCGGTCTTGCTAATTCCTCCGGTCTACTAACCTGTGCACAGCCGCCACCCTTCTTTTAGTAGAGAACGGTCGCGGCCCTCAATCAGGAATTAGATATTTATGTTCAAAGCCACACCCAACCCCCCAGACGTCGACCGGATCCCGTACGACCCGGCCCTCGACCCGCAGAAGATAAAGGCCGCGACCGACCGTGCCATCAACTTCTACCTCAACCCCGGCGCACTGAAGATCTCGATTCCTTCAACCTCGTCATGCAAGGCGAACAGAATCTTCCTCATCGACCCCACCGTGGACGAAGAAACCTTGCTCGTCGAAGCCTGCGAGTCGTTAGCATCAGCCAGTGACATGGCCCGCGATATCGGCGACACCATCGACAACCCACAGCGCCGGGCGATGCTGATGCTGCATCAGGTGATCATGCTCAGTGAACTGATGGTCAACCGGGTACTGGACGGCCGCCGCGTGCCGAACTAGTAGCCCGGTCCCCTGTAGGAGCTGCCGCAGGCTGCGATCTTTTGATTTTGTTTTTCAGGATCAAGATCAAAAGATCGCAGCCTGCGGCAGCTCCTACAGGGAGTCATTCTTCCAAAGTACCTTGATCGGAGTTCCAGCTGATGTCCGAAACCCCACCCAATCCGCCGGCCACAGACTCGGTATCACCCTACGAATCCCTCAACTCCAGAAAACTCCACAAAGCCGCCGAACGCGCCCTCGACCATTACCTCGCACCCGCGCAAATCATGGCAACGCCATACACCCCCAGCAGCATGTTCCTGGTCAATCCACAAACCGACACCGAATCCCTGCTGGCCAACGCCTGCGAATCCCTGGCCTCAGCCACGGTCATGCTCGGCGATTTCGCCGGGACGCTGGAAGGGCCGAGTCGCAATACGGCGCTGGGCATTGCCCAAGTGGTGATGCTGGGCGAGTTGGCGGTGAATCAGGCGCTGGATAATGTGGTGCCCAAGGATTAGGCCAGCATTGATGGCCTCATTGCGAGCAGGCTTTGAACACGGCGGATAATGCGGAAATACAACGGGGGCGGATCATTTGATCCGCCCCCGCCCTTAAGGCGAAAAAGTAGGTGACGTAAAAATCGTTTTTCATCCGCTACGCCTGACGGGAAGGCGGATGAGATGGGTTCACGTTGTTCGTATCAAATGAATGTGACGGTCTGTTCCCCTAGGAACTCTTGTCGCGGGTTTGAGGATGGTAAGTCGGTTGCATATATGTACATCGTGTAACGGCCGGGTTCTAAGAGTCGAGGGGGGATGGATGCGGAATAAAAATCCTTATGCAGTCGGTACCATTTATTTAATCTAGTGCCGCTATATAAAGAGAACCACTCGATGTTGTTGCGCTCGATTATGAGAACGTGGTGTTCCCTGGGGCTAACTGCGTAGAATTCGCAACTCAAATAGTGATTTCTAAAAGATGCGATATTTAGCGTGCTTCCGTTTGGTATTGTTTCAAAACTACCAGGATACTGCGGGGTGGTTGTGACGCAGAATCGGACCGTCGTGGATGCGATCACGGTCAAGGTTCGCGGATCCGACTCCTGCTCACTGCCATACAGAGCGATGGCGATAAAACGGTGGTCACCCACGCTCAAGTCCGTCACCGTCAACTCCCAGTCACCATTCTGTGGATCGATGTCGGCAATGCCTATCTCGATGGCGCCATCCTTGATCTTGACTTGCTGACCTTTAGCCCCTTTCCCTTCAAGTTTGATCGTGGTGTCGCCAGTCGTGCCGTCTGGGAGAATCTCATTCCCTTTTGAGTCTTCTACACGGGTAATTTCTGGCCGCACATCCTCAACCGCTTTGATCGTGTAAGTGCGCACAGGGAAGACCACCGCCTCGCTCTCATCCGTGCTCTTGCCAAACGCGGCTTTGAACTCCATGGTCAGCGGGCTGCCATCCTTGAGGTTTCTCAAGCCTTCAAGGGCGATGCTCCGCTCGTAATAACCTTGATTGATCCACGTATCATTGACCTGTGAGCCTGGTGCCGTATGAATCTGCAGGTTGTAGTCGCTGCCATCCGCGTTCGTCCCTTTCAGACGCAGCCAGACATATTGGCCTGTGGCAATCAACGGCCAGACGCCCATGCGATAGGTGGCATTGCTGGTCAGATTCCCTACGTTGAACTCCGGGCCTTCGCCGTTGTTGTCCGCGTCCTTGATGATCGGTTTGAGCAGTTCATTCTGCGGCATGCTCAACACAGTCAAATCAAAGACGAGGGACGGCAGCGGCTTGCCGTCGCGGATGACGACGTAGGACACCTTCACATCTTTGTTCAGGTTGAACGCGACCACACTATTCGGAATCACAAACTCCCGGTTGCTGCCCAGTGGCCGAGGAACAGAGGTGTGTGAACCGCCTGCGGGCGTACCCTGTGCGCCAGTCCAGGTGACGATGATTTCATCAGTTGGCAGCAACTCGCTGTTGGCCGGCACCACGATGGTCAAGGTGTCCCTGACCAGCAGCGGGTTGAGTGCGCTATCGCCGTTGTTCTCCTTGATCCAGGGGGCGAGCAGTTCCAGCGCGACGCCCACGGTGAACACCAACGGATTCGAAAGGCTGGTCTCATCGGTGGCATACCGCCAGAGCTGGTAGCGGACGGTGATCTTGCTGCCGCGGTTCGGTTCGATGTGTTGGGCGACGAAGGCGGCGTCCAGGTTGATGACCCAGTCTTGCTGGGCGGTGACGGCATTGAATGTGCGGGACCCGGGTTCCTCGCCGGAGATGTCGCCCACCCACTTCCAGGAGGCCTCGTCGTTGGCTACCCATGGCTTCACCACAGGCCTGGGGATGGTCAGTTTACTGGTACCGCCGGGCAGTGTGGCCGGGTCGAGGAAGCCGTTCGCCACCCCGAGGACAATGGGGGCGTCCAGCTCGAATTTCGGTTCACCCACATTGAGCAATTTCGTGTGCAGCGATTCCCGTCTGAGGATCTCGTCGCCCTCGGCTATCAGCAGGTCGTACCAACCCTCCAGGGTTCCGCCGTCAAGGAGCTTGAGGTTGTAGTCATCGACGGTGATGACAAAACCTTCGGGATTCTCGACTTCATCCTCCTCCGGAATGTGCCACTCCAACTCAGGCAGGAAGGTGCTGCCGTCCGGACGTTTACCCAACAGGAACAGCTCGATGCCCATGCCGTACTCGATGACCGGATCGAACGGAATGCGGACGTTGATGGGTGTCTTCGTGGGATCGATGAAGTCACCCTCGGCTTCTTCGATGATCGGTGCGGCCAGGCGGTGGGCTGCGCCGGTGACTTGTACAAACTGCCTTTTTGAGCGTAACGGGTCACTGCTGCCGCTGCGTTCCAGCCGATAGAAGAAACTGACCTGGGTATTGACCAGTTTGCGCACGTCGGCAATGGGCAGCTTGAACTCGTAGTTATGCGGGATGTTGTCGACGGTCTGGGGCAGGGCGGTGACTTCGACTTTTTCGCCCTCCAGGGTGGTGCCGAGCATGGTCAAGTGGATGATGTCATCCATCTCGAAGTCTGGCCGTGTGGCCGTGACATGCACCGTGATGTCGTTATCGCCCTGTTTATCGGCGTCGAGTTCATTATTGACAGCCTCCTGAACAATCGGTGCGGCCAGCAGGTCGATGCCGGTGGTGACGACGATGCGGGTTGCCTTGCACCAGTCTTCCGATTCATTGCCGACGATGTCGCGCACTTTGAAGGTGACCGCCAGACCGAAGAGGTCGGTGTCACCAGCTCGTTCAATGGTGGCTTTGGAGACCGTGATCAATATCGGGTTTGCCGCTGGATCGTTGATCTGCGCCTGGGTCACCGGTGTGGAATACTCGAAAAAGCCACCCCAACTGAGATGAATAACGTCGCCCACCGCGATGTCCGGGTAAGGCGAGCTGCTGCCGGACGCGGACCTGATGACAATCGGCACTCCCGCTTCGGCAACGTCTTTGTCCACACCGCCGTTGACGATTTCCGGGGGAATGTACATGTACAGGTTGGAGTGACCAGGGCCCGGGTCGATGTCCTGGCCAGCGGGGAGTTCCAGTTTGACGAAGAGGTTGAGGGGCTTGTCCGGACGCTCTTCTTTTTGATTGGGCTGTTTGATTTCGTAGGTGAGTTCGTAAGAACCGGTCTGCAGATGACGGGGAGCCACCCACAAGAGGGTCGGTTGCTTGAGCTCGGCCGCGTCAATGATGGGGCGCCCGTCGACCTCACGGCCATTGAGCAGCAGCTTGACGGTGTCGCCGATAGCCTTGTTGGCCCAGACGGGGATGACGACAAGCAGGCCGAGGTCGGGAAAAGTGAACACCGCCGCCCGGTTGATCCCCCACTGACCGGAAGGCAGAAGGCGCCCGGGGACTAGCGGGTCCAGCAATGAATGGGGGGCTGAGATTTTCTTCTTGGGTTGAACGAGCATGGTCGGAACTCCGTGCGAACTGTCGGGAGACAAAGGGCGTGGAGTTATTCAGCGCTGAAGATGACGGCTCTGGCTACTGTCAGAAATTACAGGTGAGGAGGTATTTGCGATGAACGGTCGTGAGGCGCTGGGGTGATTGCTCGCGGGCAGGACAGGGCGAAAGTCGTCAGCGGCATGCTCAGTGAGCACGCATTGTAGGTGGGGACGGTTTGATCGAGGCCTGAAGGACAAAACCCGCCGCCCCGGTTGATCGGGGCGGCGGGTTTTGTCCTTCTGAAGAAATGGGTTGCCGGTGAGTCAGTCTTCGCGAGCAGGCTCACTTCTACAGGGATGAGCGGGGTTCGCGGGATGTCGGGTCAGTCGAGGCGTTTGAAGACGAGCGCCTTCAGACCGCTCTCAGGATCAATATCCGGAAACTCCGGCGGATTCTCCAGCCGCTGCTCGAAGCGCAGACTCGGCGCCTCTTGCGTCACGCCATCGATCAGAAAGTCCGAACCAAACGACGGATCATTCATGCACGCCAGCACCGTGCCGTCTGCCGTGAGCAATTCCGGTAAACGACGCAATACGCGCTGGTAATCCTTGGTCAGCAGAAAACTGCCTTTCTGGAACGATGGCGGGTCGATGATCACCAGGTCGTACGGGCCGCTGTTGATCACCTTGCCCCACGACTTGAACAGGTCGTGGCCGAGGAAACTCACCTTGCTCAGGTCATGCCTGTTCAGCCGGTGATTGTCACGACCGCGGCTCAGTGCGGCGCGGGACATGTCGAGGTTGACCACATGGCTGGCGCCGCCTTCGATGGCCGCCACGGAAAACCCACAGGTGTAGGCGAACAGGTTCAGTACGCGTTTGCCCGCAGCCTGCTCACGCACCCAGTTGCGCCCATAGCGCATGTCGAGAAACAGCCCGGCGTTCTGCTTGCGACCGAGATCGACGCGATAGTGCAAGCCGCCCTCGACGATACTCATCTCGTCGATTTCATCCCCCAGCAACCATTCGGCGGTGCTCTGCGGCAGGTAACGATGTTGTACCAACAAGGTGTGGGCACCGGACTCTTGCCATTCCGCCGAGGTGCTGATGTCGAGCAGCATTTGCTTGAGCGCTTCGAGTCGCTCCGGCAGCGGCTCCTTGAACAGCGAGACCAGCACCACGCCTTGCAGCCAGTCCACCGTCACTTGCTCCAGCCCCGGCCAGCAACGCCCGCGCCCATGGAACAGGCGACGGGTTTCGCTCGGTGCGGCCGCCAGTGCAGGCAGCAGATGGGCGCGGAGGGTGGCGAGGGCTTCAGGGTTCATCAGTCACGGTCGGCAAGCAAAAGGGCCGGCATTTTAACCACAAAAACCGCTTGGCGAACGCCGGTCAGCCAAGGCGATTGACCACTGTTAAGAAAAGACCTGTATCAAAAATGAATTTATGCAGGGCGCGCTGCTCATACCAGATAAGCAGCGGATTCGAGCCGCTAAGTCGTTAATGCAATTCAGGGAGTGCCAGTTCATGAGTCCAACACCGACACCGAGCGCGCTCCTTCCTGGCGGGTTGATTCTGGTGGTTGAGGACGACCCGTTGATTCTGGAGTTTCTCTGCGAAATTCTTCAGGAGGAAGGTTTCAAGGTCGAGCCGCAAACCAGCGCGGATGCCGCCAAGCTGTATCTGGAAAAGCACGCGTCGGATGTCGCGTTGCTGCTGACCGACATCACCATGCCCGGTGAAATCAACGGCGCCGGGCTGGCCAATCTGGTTGGCGACCGCTGGCCGGAAAAGCCGGTGATGGTCATGTCCGGTTATGAAACCCCGGAAACTTCCGGGGTCAAGCATCCGGTGGCGTTCATCAAAAAGCCTTGGGCGATCGGCCAGTTGCTTGACTGTGTCGACAGCGCTTTCAAGTCCAAGGCGCCACGTCTGCACTGAGGTGGCGGGTCGAACTGCCGGGTAAAAATGCTACATTGCCCGGCCAATCCGCCCAGTTCTGTCAAAGGATGCGACCTTTTGTCTGCTCACGATAACGTCTTCGACCGCGCGTTCGGCGCGTTCCTGTTCGACATGGACGGCACCGTCCTCAATTCCATCGCCGCTGCCGAGCGCGTCTGGGCGGCGTGGGCTGAGCGCCACGGGGTTGATGTCGAGAGTTTCCTGCCGACCATTCACGGTGCTCGCGCCATCGACACCATCCGCCGGCTGAACCTGCCGGGAGTGGACGCCGAGGCGCAAGCGGCGTTTATCGCGCAGGCGGAAATCGATGATGTCGAAGGGATTGTGCAGATTCCCGGGGCCGCAGCGTTTCTCGAAGCCTTGCCGAGTGAGCGCTGGGCGATGGTGACGTCGGCGCCACGGGATCTGGCGTTGCGGCGGATGGCGGCGGCGGGGATTTGCGAACCTGCGGTGATGATTACGGCGGAGGATGTAAGCGCTGGCAAGCCTGATCCGGCGGGTTATCGTCTGGCGGCAAAGCGCCTAGGGCTTGAGGTTGGCGACTGCCTGATTTTCGAAGATGCCACCGTCGGCATCCAGGCTGCTGAAGCGGCAGGTGCAGCGCTGATGATCATCACCACGACGCACCAGCATCCCATCGAAACCCGCCACGCGACTATCGACAGTTATGAGCCGCTGAGCGTCGTTGTCGACAGCCAAGGTCAACTGCACCTGCGAAAAACCTGACACTACACAGTCACCTGTGGGAGCGGGCTTGCTCGCGAATGCGGTCTTTCAGTTGCATGCGATGTCGACTGATTCAGCGCATTCGCGAGCAAGCCCGCTCCCACATTCGATCAATGTCGGGCCGTAAATGTTGCCCGCTATCCAACACTGCAGGAGCCAGTTCAGTCTGCTGGCGATGGCGTCAGTAAACTCCCGGCAACAATCGCCAGCTGCGCGCGCAATAAGCCTCGTACTCCGCACCAAACTGCCCGCGCAGCAGCGCCTCTTCCGAGTGAATACGTGCGATCAGTGGAATCAGCGTCAGCGCCGCCAGAATCAACCCGACACTGGAGCGAAACGCCAGTGCCCAGCCCACGGCGTTGACCACCAACCCCAGATAGCTCGGATTGCGCAGGCGTGTGTAAATGCCGTCGGTGACTAGCCGATGCCCCGGCTGAATCGCCACCAGACCGCTGAACCGACGGCCCAGCACAAACACCGGCCACAGCCGCAGCGCGCCACCGACGATAAACAACAGCGCGCCGAGCCAGCGCACGCCTTCAGCGCCGAAGGTCCAGAAGTCGATGCGGTCGCAGTATGCCGGGAGAAAACCGCTGACCAGACCGATCACGCCGAACGCCGGAATCACCCAGCGATTGGCGCGGTCCTCGCGCTCGCCCGAACTCATGTTCACGTCGGTGAACAGCGACGCCACCACCATCAGCACCGTGGCCAGCGCCACCAGCACCAGCGCCCCATGCGAAAAGAACACCGCCGGCCCGCCAATGCCCCATACCGCCAGGCCCAGGTAGGCGAGGGTGGCGAGCACCGCAACCACGGTCATTTGCGCAGACATTTTCATGGTCATCTCTTGAAAAGCGGCTGATCCTTTCAGTGTAGGACGCCGCTGAACCCGCGTAGGTCGCGGGTCAGTCAGCATTGAAGCCGGATGCCCCGACCCCTTCGTGAGCAAGCCCACTCCCACCCTTGATCCGGGCCCGAGAGCCTCCATCCACCGACAATCCCTAGTGGGAGCGGGCTTGCTCGCGAAGGCGTCGGATCGGTCGTGACCGGTCTTTGGTCGGCAATGCCTTCATCCGGCCAACATCGCGTCTACGCTGATCCATTCCTTCTATTTGTCCGTGTATTGCCCATCGAAGAGGTGAACCCATGAAAATCGACTTGAGTGGAAAACTGGCCATCGTCAGCGGCAGCACGGGTGGCATTGGTCTGGGCATCAGTCAGTCACTGGCCGAGGCCGGAGCCACGGTTGTGGTGATCGGGCGTGATACGGCCAAGGTCGAGCAAGCGCTGGCGAGCATTCGCCAGCAGGTGCCGGGTGCGCAATTGCGCGGTCTGACGGCCGACCTGGGCACTGCCGAAGGTGCGGAAAAACTGTTCGCCGCTGAACCGCGCGCAGACATTCTGGTGAACAACCTCGGCATCTTCGACGCCGTGGATTTCTTTGACACCCCGGACAGCGAGTGGACGCGTTTCTACGAGGTCAACGTGATTTCCGGCGTGCGCCTGTCGCGGCATTACGTGCCGGCGATGGTCGAGCAGGGCTGGGGACGGGTGATTTTCCTGTCCTCGGAATCCGGTGTGGCGACCCCGGCCGACATGCTTAATTACGGCGTGACCAAAAGCGCCAACCTTGCGGTGTCCCATGGCCTGGCCAAGCGTCTGGCGGGCACCGGTGTGACGGTCAATGCGATCCTGCCGGGGCCGACCTTTACCGGTGGCGTGGAACACATGCTCAAGGAGGCTGCGGCCGAGTCCGGCCGTAATCTGCGTGAAGAGGCTGATGCGTTTGTGCGCCGAGCGCGGCCGACGTCGATCATCCAGCGGGTGGCCGACGTTGCGGAGGTGGCGCATCTGGTCACGTACATCGCTTCGCCGTTTTCCTCCGCCACCACTGGCGCGGCCTTGCGCGTCGATGGCGGTGTAGTCGACAGTATGGCGATCTGAACCGCGAAGACTCTGGAGAAGCGTTTATTTATGGCAACTGCATCAGCAACGATCGACATCCCGGCTTCGG
Source organism: Pseudomonas sp. AM14(2022) (assembly GCF_036346455.1). Taxonomy (NCBI): domain Bacteria; kingdom Pseudomonadati; phylum Pseudomonadota; class Gammaproteobacteria; order Pseudomonadales; family Pseudomonadaceae; genus Pseudomonas; species Pseudomonas sp. AM14(2022). The sequence continues at coordinate 41,548 of NZ_JAOTNY010000023.1, read as the reverse complement.
CCGATCAGGTCTGGCAATTGATCGGCGGCTTCAACACGCTGCCGGACTGGCTGCCGTTGATTCCCAAGAGTGAGCTGAGCGATGGCGGACGCGTGCGCACCCTGCAAACCGCCGATGGCGCGGTGGTGATCGAGCGTCAGCAAGCGTTCGACAACGCTGCCAGGACCTACAGCTACTCGATCGAACAGGCACCGTTCCCGGCGACTGACTATCTGGCGACGATCAAGGTTGAAGCTCAAGGGCAGGGCGCTCGAGTGACGTGGTCGGGACGCTTCAATGCCAAAGGCGTGAGCGAAGAGGAAGTGGTGGCGCTGTTCACCGGCATCTATCAGGGTGGCCTTCAAGCGCTGCGGGCCAATTACCCAGCCTGATCTGACAAAGATCTGAATGTGGGAGCGGGCTTGCTCGCGAATGCGGAGGGTCATCCAATAACGATGTCGACTGACCCGACGCCTTCGCGAGCAAGCCCGCTCCCACAGAGGGTCACATTGTTTTCAGGATCGCGGATTGTAGGAGTGAGCCTGCTCGCGATAGCGGTCGATCATTCAACAATTATGTTGGCTGACCCACCGATATCGCGAGCAGGCTCACTCCTACGATGCATCGCGGTGATTCTCAGGACGGCGAGATCAAACTCTGCCGACAATCCAGCACCAGTTTTGCACCGCCCAGCTCACTGCTGCCCACCTCAAGATTGAAGCCATGCAGGCTGACAATCGCCGCGACAATCGATAGACCCAGGCCAAAGCCACTCTGCGGTTGCCCGCCCTCGGCCCGATAGAAACGCTGAAACACCGCCTCACGCTCGGCTTCGGGAATCCCCGGTCCGGAGTCGTGGACTTCAATCCGCGTATGCCCACCGTCATTCACACCACGCAAAATCACCGTGCCGCCTGCCGGAGTGAACTTGATCGAGTTGCTCAACAGATTGGCCAGCGCCTCGAACAACAACGCCCGGTCGCCATTGAGCGGTGGCAGGGTTTCCGGCATGTTCAGCACGAACAGCAGCTCGCCTTCCTCGGCCAGCGGCAGGTAAAACTCATGCAGTTCTTCGAGCAATTGCACCGGATCGAGCTCGACAAAACCTGAGCGCCGCTGACGGTCTTCCAGCTCGGAAATCCGCAGCAACCCACGGAACCGCGCCATCAGCGTATCGGCCTCGGCCAGCACCAGATCCAGTTGCGCCGCTTCCTGCGAACCCTCACCGGCCTGCTGTTGCATGCGATACAACTGCGCGCGCAAACGCGTCAGCGGCGTGCGCAAATCGTGGGCGATGTTGTCGCACACGCCTTTGACTTCATGCATCAGCCGTTCGATGCGATCGAGCATGGCGTTGACGATGGCGGCGAGCATGTCCAGTTCGTCGCGGCGGTTGGACAGCGGCAAACGGTGGGTCAGGTCGCCAGCGACAATCGCCTGGGCGCTGTCCTGAATCGCGCGGATGCGGCGCATTGGTCGGCGGCGCAGCAGATGCCAACCGGCAATCCCCGGCAGAATCGTCAGTGATACCCCCCAGAACAACGCGTGCAGAATGATCCGCGTCACGGCGAACAACGAACCGTTATCGCGCAACAACACCAGCCAGCGACCGTCGCGGGTCTGGGTTGCCACCGCGTCGCAGCTGTCGGCGGGCAGGGTCGGGTCATCGGAATCGGCGCAGTCATCCAGGGTGTGGATCTTGCCATCCAGCGGCAGGCCTTCGGGCAATTGCTGCAAGGCACCGCCGAGGTAAACGCCCTGGGCGTCGAACAGGCCATAGGCGTCGATGCCGCGGATGTCAAAGGTCATGCTGGCGGCGAGCGCTTCTTCCAGTTGTTCACCGCGAAAGTGCGAAAACAGATGCTGACGTTGCATCAGCGAATGCTTGGCAAGGTTATCGAGGTAGCTGGAGACCTCGAAATACATGACCCCCATGAGGATCGCGCTCCAGGCCACGAACAGTGAACTGTACAGCGCCAGCAAGCGGCTGCTGGAGGAGCGCCAGCCGTCAGACGGGTTCGGCAATGACATAACCCGAGCCCCGTACCGTGCGAATCAGCGGAACATTGCCCGTCGCGTCGATCTTCTTGCGCAGACGACCGATGTGTACGTCGATCAAGTTGGTGCCCGGGTCGAAGTGATAGCCCCAGACTTCTTCGAAAATCATCATCCGCGACAGGATCTGCCCGCTGTTGCGCATGAGAAATTCCAGCAGCTTGTATTCGGTGGGCAGCAGCGTCAGGACCTGCCCGGCGCGGCGTGCTTCGTGGCTGATCAAATCCAGTTCGAGGTCGGAGACCTGCAACGTGGTGGCCTGGGTGGCAACGCTGTTCTGGCGGCGCAGCAGCACTTCCACGCGTGCGGCCATCTCGTCGGTGGCGAACGGTTTGGTCAGGTAATCATCGCCGCCGGCGCGCAAGCCGCGCACGCGCTCATCGACATCGGAGAGGGCGCTGATCATCAGAATCGGCGTGGCCACGCCCATGGTGCGCAGAGTGGTGACGATCGCCAGGCCATCGAGTTCCGGCAGCATGCGGTCGAGGGTGATCAGGTCGTAGTTGCCGCTGACGGCGCGGTCGAGGCCTTCGCGGCCATTGTCGACCCAATCCACTTGCAGGCCGTGGCTGCTGAGTTCGGCGACGATTTCACGGGCAGTCACGGCGTCGTCTTCGATGGTCAAAATACGCGTCATAGGGCAGGCCTTGATCGGTTCAAACGGAATGGCTGCATTTTGCCAAGTATTTTGCGTCGCGCTTTAAATTAACTTTCATGTATAGCCTGTCACAAACGTCAATTCGGGGCGCTTCGCGGCGTTGGCGTCAATGCATAAAACCCGCTGCTTTCCGTCCATTGTTGCAAATTGCAATGAATGTAGAAGTTCAGTCTTTTTAAATCGTTGAAATTGAAAGATTTATTTCGTGCCCTCGACTGGCACGGTCGCTGCAATTCATCTCGTGACGAGTTGTAACACCATTTTTCATGCCTGGAGCACTACAACAATGAATAGATCCTCTGATGGGTTTTATCCTGCCTTCGAAGGAGAGTCGAGCAACGTGTCAGGCGTGTCCTGGGGCGCGATTTTCGCGGGCGCAGCGGCGGCCGCAGCACTGTCGATGATTTTAGTGCTGCTTGGCTTCGGTTTGGGATTCTCTGCCGTTTCACCTTGGGCCGGGGAGGGCATCAGCGCCAAGGGTCTGGGGATTTCGACGATTGTCTGGCTGGCGGCGACGCAAATCATCGCCTCCGGTCTGGGTGGCTACATCGCCGGTCGGCTGCGGGTGAAGTGGGCCAACATGCACGGGGATGAAGTGTATTTTCGTGATACTGCCCATGGCTTCCTCGCCTGGTGTGTGGCCACGCTGGTCACCGCAGTATTGGTAGTCGGCTCGGTCAGCAGTGTGATCAGTGGCGGTGTGCAGGCCGGTGCCAGTGTCGCCGGTGGCGCAGCGGCTGCCGCGACTCAGGCTGCCGGTAGCGCAGCGGCCAACACCGACAGCAATCAGTACGGTTACTACATCGACAATCTGTTCCGCGATGACCGTCCAGCATCGGTCAGTGATGATGCCGCCCATGGCGCCGTAGCGCGGATCTTCGCCCAGAGCCTGGCCAACGGCCAACTCAGCCCGGAAGACCGTACCTACCTCGCGCAACTGGTCGCACAACGAACCAATCTGAGTCAGGCCGACGCCGAGAAGCGTGTCGATGAAGTGTATGCCCGCACTCAGAAGGCCATCGCCGACGCCAAAGTCAAAGCCCAACAGGCTGCCGACACCGCTGCGAAAGTTGCTGCCTGGACCTCGCTGTGGATGTTCATCGCGTTGCTGGCCGGTGCGTTCTTCGCCAGTCTCGCAGCCACCTTCGGCGGTCGTCGCCGGGATGCGGTCGAGTACGTTGAAGTCGAGACCTACGCCACCACGACCACTCTGCCTCCAGTCCGTTAACAAGGAGAATCACCATGCGCTCTCTATTACTGTTTTTCCTCGGTGTGCCAATCCCGATCATCATCCTGATCGCCCTGTTCGTACACTGATTCCAATGCTCCATTGAGGCCCATGCCTCGGCCGCTTTCACTTCACGGTGAAAGCGGCTTTTTGCTTTCTGGCGTGCACCATTCGTCTTCTTCAACCGAATCGTTGAACAATCCGACCGCTTTCACTGGCCTGGATCAATATTCGCGTTTGTAACTTCCCCTAACGTAAATGTTCCAGGCCTTCGCTGAGGTTTGAACTACAGTGCTTCACGCGCACTTTGCTGCGCTGACGAAGTACCCGCGAGCCCGCCTGTAATCGAACAATTAAACGGGCCGCACGGTGTAGAGCAGCAAGGAGCTGACGCAATACCTTCCCCCTGAACCTTTTCACGGATGAACTTCGTAATGCACTGCCTAGAACGCACTTTCGATATCCAGCCCCTGACCCAGGCGGATATGACCGTCCACATCAATGGTCAACCGGTGACGGCGGCCATTGGCGAAACCGTCCTGAGCGTTATCCAGTCCCTTGGCGTGCGCCAGGTCGCACGCAACGACCATGGCCAGATCAGCGGCGCCTACTGCGGCATGGGTGTGTGCCAGTGCTGCCTGGTGAAGATCAACGGCCGCCACAAGCGCCGTGCCTGTCAGACCGTGGTGCGCGACGGCATGCAGATCGAAACCCAGGTCAACCGCATCAACGAGCAGGAGGTCGTATGAGCCTGCAACCGGTAATCGTCGGCGGTGGTCCGGCGGGGATGGCGGCGGCCATCGAACTTGCGCGTCATGGGGTGCGCTGCACCTTGCTCGAAGAGGCCTCGCGTCTTGGTGGCGTGGTCTATCGCGGGCCACTGCGCGACGGCGTGCAACTGGATTATCTGGGGCCGCGCTATTCCGAAGCCCTGAGCAAACTGCACGGTGATTTCCAGGAACAGTCCGGGTTGATCGACGTGCGCCTCAATCATCGTGTGGTCGGCGCCGAAGGCACCCGCGCGCTGGTGGTGCTCGACGGCGACGAGCAGCTGCACGAGATCGAATATCCGCAATTGCTGCTGGCCGCCGGCTGCCACGAACGCAGCGTGCCGTTCCCCGGCTGGACACTGCCGGGGGTGATCATGCTCGGCGGTCTGCAACTGCAAATCAAAAGTGGTGTGGTCAAGCCGCAGGGGCCGGTGGTCATCGCCGGTACCGGGCCGTTGCTGCCACTGGTTGCAACGCAGCTGCACGCGTCCGGCGTCAAGGTCGCGGGCGTGTACGAAGCCTGCGCCTTCGGCAAGATCGCCCGCGAAAGCCTGGCGTTGCTGAACAAGCCGCAGCTGTTCCTCGACGGTTTGAGCATGCTTGCTTACCTTAAACTGCACGGCATCCCGATGAACTACGGCTGGGGCGTGGTCGAAGCCCACGGCGACGGCGAGCTGAAAAGCGTCACCGTGGCACCTTACTCGGCCAGCTGGGAGCCGGACCTGACGCGCATCGAGCGCTTTGAAGCGCAGACCCTGGCGGTCGGTTACGGCTTCATTCCGCGCACCCAGCTCAGTCAGCAGATGGGCCTCGATCACTGTTTCAGCGACGACGGTTACCTGCGCGCCAATTCGAACAACTGGCAGCAAAGCAACGAGCCGCACGTGCATCTGGCCGGTGACATGGGCGGGATTCGCGGTGGTGAAGCGGCGATGCTCGCCGGCAAGATCGCCGCGACCTCGATCCTGCTGCAACGCGGGGTGATCGAAGAAGAGCTGGCGCGGGTTCGCCGCGATCGTTATCTGGGCAAACTCAAATCCATCGTGCGCTTCCGTGCGGCCGTCGACCGTTACACCGAACGCGGTGTCGGCCAGACCGCTTTGCCGGCCGCCGACACCGTGATCTGCCGCTGCGAACACGCCACCCGCGCGGACATCGATCTGGCGCTGGAGCAGGGCGTGCAAGACATCGCCAGCCTGAAGATGCGCACCCGCATCAGCATGGGCGATTGTCAGGGGCGGATGTGTGTCGGCTACTGCAGCGACCGTCTGCGTCAGGCCACCGGGCGCAAGGACGTCGGCTGGCTGCGTCCGCGTTTCCCGATTGATCCGATCCCTTTTTCCGCGTTCCAGTCCGTCGGCACGGAGGCCGCATCCCATGAGTAAGTTCTATGACGTGATCATCGCCGGCGGCGGCGTGATCGGGGCGTCCTGCGCCTATCAATTGTCCAAGCGCCAGGGCCTCAAGGTGGCGGTGATCGACGCCAAGCGCCCGGGCAACGCGACCCGCGCTTCGGCCGGAGGCTTGTGGGCCATCGGCGAGTCGGTGGGGCTGGGCTGCGGGGTGATTTTCTTCCGCATGATGTCGGCCAACCGCAAGCGCGAAACCCAGGGCGCGGCGGTCGCGGTGGACGCCAGCACGCCGCACATCCTGCCGGAGTCCTTCTTCGATTTCGCCTTGCAGTCCAATGCGCTGTACCCGGCGCTGCACCGCGAGCTGAAGGACAGGCACGGGATGGATTTCAAGTTCGAAAAGACCGGGCTGAAGTTCGTCATCTATGACGACGAAGACCGCCTCTACGCCGAGCACATCGTCAGTTGCATTCCGCATCTGGCCGATCAGGTACGCTGGCTCGATCAGGCGGCGCTGCGTGAAGCGGAACCGAGCGTCAGCCATGAGGCCCGTGGCGCGCTGGAGTTTCTTTGCGATCACCAGGTCAGCCCGTTCCGTCTCGCCGACGCCTACATGGAAGGCGCGCGGCAGAATGGCGTCGACATCTTCGTCAACACCAACGTCACCGGTGTGTTGCACCACGGCAGCCGCGTGACTGGCGTGCAGACGGCCGAGGAGGGCGTGTTCCACTGCAAGACCCTGATCAACGCCGCTGGTGCCTGGGCGGCGGACTTGAGTGAGTGGGCGACGGGGATTCGTATCCCGGTGAAACCGGTCAAGGGCCAGATTCTGCTGACCGAACGCATGCCGAAGATCCTCAACGGCTGCCTGACCACCAGCGACTGCTATGTGGCACAGAAGGACAACGGCGAAATCCTGATCGGCAGCACCACCGAAGACAAAGGCTTCGACGTCACCACCACCTACCCGGAAATCGCCGGACTGGTGCAGGGCGCGGTGCGCTGCCTGCCGGAACTCAAGGACGTCAACCTCAAGCGCACCTGGGCCGGATTGCGTCCGGGCTCGCCGGATGAGCTGCCGATCCTCGGGCCGATGCGTGGGGTGGAGGGTTACCTGAATGCCTGCGGACACTTCCGCACCGGTATCCTGACCTCGGCGATCACCGGGGTGCTGCTGGACAAACTGGTCAACCAGGAAGCGCTGCCGCTGGATATCACACCGTTCCTCGCGGATCGGTTTGAGGCGCCGCCGGTCAAGCAAGAACGTGAATTAGAGCTGGCCTGATCCAATCCCCTGTAGGAGCTGCCGCAGGCTGCGATCTTTTGATTTTGTTTTTTTAAGATCAAGGTCAAAAGATCGCAGCCTGCGGCAGCTCCTACAGAGGTCGAGTTTGCCGATCAATTGTGTAGGAGTGAGCCTGCTCGCGATGGCGGTGTGACTGATAGATTGCAATCGCGAGCAGGCTCACTCCTACAATTGGAATTGCGCTGAATTCAGACCTTGCGCGCTTCCTCTTCCAGTTGATCAGACTCGAACAACCGCGCCAGTTCCGCTCGGGCTTCCTGGGCGGTTTGCAGGACTTTGGCCGCGTCGTCGTAGACCGCGTGCTGGGCTTCCAGCACCTGTTCGTCATGGTGTTTGAAACGCTTGATCCGCGCATCGGCCTGGGCCTGGGTCAGACCGAGGCCGACCAGGGTGCGGCGGCTCATTTCCAGGCTGGAGTAATAGGTCTCGCGAATCGCTTCGGCACCGACATCCACCAGGCGGTGCACGTGCTGACGGTTACGCGCGCGGGCGATGATCTTCATGTGCGGATAGAGCTTGCGCACGATCTCGGCGGTCTTGATGTTGGTCTCCGGATCATCCGTGGCAATCACGAAATACTCCGCCTCGCCAACCTTCGCCGCATTGAGGATTTCCGGGCGCATCGGGTCGCCGTAGAACACCGGCACGCCGCCAAAACTGCGCGACAGTTCGATGGTTTCCACCGAGGTGTCCAGCGCCACGAACTTGATGTTCTGCGCCCGCAGAATCCGCGCCACGATCTGGCCCATCCGGCCCATGCCGGCAATCACCACGCGCGGTGCCTCGGTGTCGATTTCGCGGAATTTCTCCGGCACCTCCACCGGCTGCACTTTCGGGCTGACCAAACGTGCACAGATCAACAGCAGCAACGGCGTTAACGCCATCGACAAGGTGATGGTCAGCACCAGCAAGTCATACAGGCGCGGTTCGAACAGGCCCTGATCGCGCCCGATCTTGAACACCACAAAGGCAAATTCACCGCCGGCGGCGAGCACGATACCCAAGCGAATCGCACTGACTTTGGTCAGCCCACCGGCCAGGCGCCCGACCACAAACAGCAGCGGCAACTTCAAGCCGATCAGCAGCAGCGTCAGGCCCAGCACAGTGATCGGCGCACTCAGCAGCAGACTCAGGTTGGCGCCCATGCCGACGCTGATGAAAAACAGCCCGAGCAGCAGGCCTTTGAACGGCTCGATCTGCGCTTCCAGTTCATGGCGATATTCCGAATCCGCCAGCAGCAGGCCAGCGAGAAAAGCCCCGAGGGCCATCGACACGCCGACCAGATCCATCAGCCACGCCGTACCGATCACCACCAGCAATGCGGTGGCGGTGGAGACCTCCGGCAGACCGGTTTTCGCCACTACGCGAAATACCGGGCGTAGCAGATAACGTCCACCGACTACCACCACGGCGATCCCGCCGAGCACTTGCAAACCGTGGTTCAGGCTTTCCGCGTTGCTGCTGGCGTGGGCGCTGCCGGCGAGCATCGGCACCAGCGCGATCAACGGGATCGCGGCGATGTCCTGAAACAGCAGAATCGCAAACGCCAGCCGCCCATGCGGGCTGGTCAGTTCCTTGCGCTCGGCCAGGCTTTGCAGGCCGAATGCGGTGGACGACAGCGCCAGGCCAAGACCGAGCACGATCGCACTGTTCAGCGGCTGACCGAACACGTACAACGCCAGCACGCCGATCACTGCCGCCGTCAGCAGCACCTGCGCCAGACCTACGCCGAACACCGACTTGCGCATCACCCACAAGCGACGGGGTGACAGCTCAAGGCCGATGATGAACAACAGCAACACCACGCCCAGTTCGGAAATATGCGCAACGCTCTGCGGATTGCCGATCAGACCGAGCACCGACGGGCCGATGATCACCCCCGCCAACAGATAACCGAGCACCGCGCCCAGTTGCAGACGTTTGGCCAAGGGCACGGTGAGCACGGCTGCGAAGAGAAACACGACAGCGGCTTGTAACAGGTTGCCTTCATGGGGCATGGGTTGACTCCTGACAGCGGTACGGCGGGGGGTGACAAGGATAAGGGCTGCGCCGCTCGTCAATCCACCACAAAACCCTGTGGGAGCGGGCTTGCTCGCGAAAGCGCTGGTTCAGTCGATGTTGATGGCGACTGTGACACCGCATTCGCGAGCAAGCCCGCTCCCACAAGGGCAATATCATCAACTCTGTAATAAATTGCATCATTTGGTTACATTGATAGCCTTCGCGAATCAATCTTTTCGAGTCCGCCATGGCCATCAACTTCGACCTCAACGACCTGCAAGCCTTTCGCGCCGTGGTCGAACAGGGCAGTTTCCGCAAGGCTGCCGACACCGTGCGCCTGTCGCAACCGGCTCTGAGCCGACGCATCGAGAAGCTTGAAGACGCCCTCGGCGTAAAGCTGTTCGAGCGCACCACGCGCAAAGTCAGTCTGACCCAGGCCGGGCGTGGCTTCATGCCCAGCGTCGAGCGTTTGCTGGATGATCTGGACGTGGCGCTGCTGGGCATCAGTGAAGTCGCATCGACCCGACTCGGTCATGTCACCGTGGCTTGCGTACCCTCGGCGGCGTACTACTTCATGCCGCGGGTGGTCGCTCGCTATCACCAGCAGTTTCCGCGAATCAAGGTCAAAGTCCTCGACTCCAGCGCCCACGATGTGCTCAGCGCAGTGGTCAACGGCGAGGCGGATTTCGGTTTGAGTTTTCTGGGCACGCAGGATGCCAAAGTCGATTTCGAACCGCTTGTGCAGGAGTGCTATGTCGTCGCTTGCCGGCGCGATCACCCTTTGGCCGGACGCAGCAGCGTGACCTGGGACGAGTTCTATCAGCAGGATTACATCTCGCTGGACAAGACGTCCGGCAACCGTTTTCTGCTCGATCAGGCCTTGAGCAGCGTGGTGCCGCAGCGCCCGAGCATCTGCGAGACGCGGCATGTGACGACCATGATTGGTCTGGTGGAGGCGGGGCTTGGCGTGGCTGCGGTGCCGTTGATGGCGATGCCCGGGCCGGATCATCCGATCCTGACGCGGGTGCCGTTGACCGATCCGCAAGTGATGCGCAGTGTCGGCATCCTCAAGCGCCGGGGTCGCACGTTGACCCCGGCGGCATTGGAACTGGAGCGGCTGGTGGTGGAAATGAAAGTCCAGCCGCCAACGCTTAGCGCTTGACCGAATCCAGCCCGGTGGCTTGCACGTCAGCCTGGGCGGCAGGCGCGGCGAGGTAGTCGAGCAGGGCTTTGGCCTCTTTTGGATGCTGCGCGCCGACCGGGATGCCGGCGGCGAAGCGCGTCACCGACTGCACCGACTCCGGAATCTTGCCGACAAAACTCACCCCCGGCACCGGCAGCAATTCGCTGACTTGCTGGAAGCCCAGTTGATAATCGCCGGTGGCGACCACCGAGCCGACCGGGACTTTCGGGATCATCTTCGCTTTCGGTTTCAGTTGATCCTCGACACCGAGTTTGTTGAACAACTCCTTCTCGATGTACACGCCGCTGGCGCTGTCGGAGTAGGCCACCGATTTTGCGTCGAGCAGGGTTTTCTTCAGGCGTTCGACGCTGCTGATGTCCGGCTTCGGCGCGCCTTCACGCACCACCAGACCGATCCGTGAATCCGCCAGTTCGACCCGCGAGGCCGGGTCGACTTTGCCCTGTTTGATCAGGTCATCGAGGGCGTAGCCGACCATGATCACCACGTCGGCGTGCTCACCGCGAGCGAGGCGGTTGGGGATCGCTTCCGGCGCCTTGCCCATCGACGGACCGAGCTGGGTGTCGAGGGTGTTGCCGGTGGCGGCCGCGAATTTCGGGCCGAGGATTTTGTACGCGGCGGTGAAGCCGCCCGACGTCATCACATTCAGCTGTTCAGCATGGGCCAGGGCGCTGAAAGCGAAGAGGGCGATGGCGCTGAGATTGATCAGTTTTTTCAAGGTGATTGCTCCTTATGCGGCAACCGGTTGCAAACGGCCGCCTGCGCGGCGATAGAGGTACAACGTGGCGCACAACGCACACAGTGCGCCGACGCTCATCCAATAACCCGGCGCCGCTTTGTCGCCGGTGTACTGGATCAGGAAGGTCGACATCGCCGGGGTGAAACCGCCGAAAATCGCGGTCGCCAGGCTGTAGGCGAGGGAGAAACCGGCTACTCGCACTTCCACCGGCATGATCTCGGTCAGCGCCGGAATCATCGCGCCGTTGTACATGCCGTAGATGAACGACAGCCACAGCAGCGACAGCAACATATGGCTGAAGCTCGGCGCCTGCACCAGGTACGACAGCGCCGGATAGGTGGTGGCCAGTGCCAGCAGCGCCATGGCGATCAGCACCGGGCGCCGGCCGATACGGTCGGACAACATGCCGCCAATCGGCAGCCAGAAGAAGTTCGACACGCCGACCAGCAAGGTCACCAGCAACGCATCGGAAGTGCTCAGGTGCAGCACGGTCTTGCCGAAGGTCGGCGCGTACACGGTGATCAGGTAGAACGCGGTGGTGGTCAGCGCGACCATCAGCATGCCGCCGAGCACCACGCCCCAGTTCTGGCCAAGCGTGCGGAACACTTCTTTCATGCTCGGGCGGTGTTTGCGTGCGGCGAACTCTTCAGTTTCCGCCAGGTTACGCCGCAGGAAAAAGATGAAGGGCACGATCATGCAACCGACGAAAAACGGAATGCGCCAGCCCCAATCGGCAACCACGTCTGGCGCCATCCATGCGTTCAGCGCATAGCCCAAGGCTGCCGCGACGATGATCGCCACTTGCTGACTGGCCGACTGCCAGGCAGTGAAAAAGCCCTTGCGGCCAGGGGTGGCGATTTCCGACAAGTACACCGAAACACCGCCAAGTTCCGCACCGGCGGAGAAGCCTTGCAATAGCCGTCCGACCAGCACCAGCGCTGGCGCAAACAGACCGATGGTCTCGTATCCGGGCACCAGCACAATCAGGATCGTGCCGCTGGCCATGATCGACAGGGTGACGATCAACCCTTTGCGTCGACCGACGTCATCGATGTACGCACCCAGCACGATGGCACCCAGTGGACGCATCAGAAAGCCTGCGCCGAATACGGCAAAGGTCATCATCAGGGAAGCGAACTCACTGCTCGCCGGGAAGAACACCGCCGCGATCTGCGTGGCATAGAAGCCGAACAGAAAGAAGTCGAACTGTTCGAGGAAGTTGCCCGAGGTGACTCGGAAAATGGCGCCGGCCCGCGAGCCGCCGTGTGGGATTGAGGCTGTCATAGAAAAATCTCCACCGCTTTTATGACGTGCGCGACGTGGAAGCGGCGCACGGTTGTTATTGCGGCGGATGGTCGCGCAGCTGTAACAGGATGTTAATTGCATTGTTGGCATGGATTGATGCGCAAAGCGGATCAATCCCCTGAAACACCACTTCCTGTGGGAGCGAGCCTGCTCGCGAAAGCGGTGGTTCAGGTAATGAAGATGCTGCATGTACCGATGTCATCGCTGGCAAGCCAGCTCACACAGTTTTTGTGGTGTACCCGCTGTCCCTGCAACACCAAGCAAACCTGTGGGAGCTGACTTGCCAGCGATAGCGGCCTCACAGATAACTACAATCCCTGGCCAGTCCACGCAAAAACAAGGAATGATTCCAGTCCTCCGCAGTCGGAGTTCAGGTATTACACATCTGAAGGAGGTTCACCGATGAACAGCAAAACCCTAATCGCCAGCCTGGCCCTGGTCGCCGGCATTGCCGGGATCAGCCCACTTGTTCAAGCGGCGCAAACCTCAAGCGAACCCACGGTCCAGTCGCCGACCAGCGACCGCGAATTGAAGGTCAACGACCGGGCTCCAGACATTTATCAGCGCAGCGACAAAGCGTTGAAAAACTGGAAACAGAAAGGTTTGAAAGCCCCGGTCGATCAGGCGCAGTGGGTGCAGATCAATGACAAGTACGTGATGGTCATGATCACCAACGGCACTATCGTTGAGATGCAGCCTGTCGAGCGTTAAGTCCCCGGCTCAAAGCCCTGCGCATGCACTCGTGCAGGGCTTCCCACCTCAAAATCCTGCTGCGTCTGACCTCCTGCATCGCCAGATCCACAATCCGAGGAGTGATAGCGTTGCTCTGCGCAATCGGCTTGCCAATCACCGGCAATTCTGGGAAAACGGCCGCCATTTAAGCGATTGAGTGAATGTCATGACTGATGAACTGCAGGTAATCGATCTTCAGGTGGGCGAGGGCAAGGCTGCCGTCAAAGGTGCGCTGATCACCACTCATTACACAGGCTGGCTGGAAGACGGCAGCGAGTTTGATTCTTCCCACAGCCGAGGCAAACCTTTCCAGTGCGTGATTGGCACTGGCCGGGTGATCAAGGGTTGGGATCAGGGGCTGATGGGCATGCAAGTGGGGGGGAAGCGCAAACTGCTGGTGCCGGCGCATTTGGGCTACGGCGAGCGGACGATGGGCAAGATTCCGCCGCATTCGAATCTGGTGTTCGAGATTGAATTGTTGGAGGTTTTGACGCGGGAAGATTGAGGCGGATGTAGTAACGACATCGCCTCTTGGCCTAAGAATCCGAGCTGCCTTCAAGCCCAGTGCAGCGGTGCAGCCTGGGGGAAACAGATGTCTACTTCCAGTTTCGCTGCGGCCGACAGATTGACCAGCGCATCCAGAGAAAATTTGTCGATTTTCCCGTTGAGCACGTCATTGAGGCGTGGCTGAGTAATCCCCAAGCGCTTGGCGGCTTCCTTCTGGGGAAGCTCCCAGGTACGGATTGTCTCGCAAAGTGTGCGCATCAGTTTGGCCCGCAGGCGCATGTTGGCGGCGTCCTGCGGCGTGTCTTCCAGTGCGTCCCAGACGCTTGTAAAGCGCCTGGAATCGGGTGGGTGATTTTTCATGATTAGTTTCTCTTCCTGGGTTTGTTATTAGAAATCCGTTAGCGGAAAGGGCGCCTTCGCGAGCAGGCTCACTCCGACAGATGATTGCTGGCTCTTGGAATTCGAGTACACCGCCGATCCAATGCAGGAGCGCGCCTGCTCTGAAGAACGATGACGCGATTAATCAGGCAACCGTCGCGATCTCGCACAACGTTTCTGCCACCGTCCGTTCCAGTACAGGAAACCGGCATTTCACACGTTGCAGCGCTGGCAGCACAGCCTCCATTTCAAGCCCATCAAGTTTCCCTAAAGCGTTCACGGCCAAGGCCACAATTGTTTCCCGCTCGCTTTCAAACAACACCAGGCATGCGTTCTGCGCCCAGCGTCGATCCCGTTCGTTGAGGCCCATGGCGACTAATGCGGCGACGACGTGGGCATCTGTTTTATTGGTCATGTGAAATTCTCCTTTGCGCCGTTTTCCTTGTGGCGAGGGAGCTTGCTCCCGCTGGGTTGCGAAGCGACCCCAAGACCCATCGATTCGGCCCGGATCCGGATTCTCGTCTGCTGTGCAGTCGAGCGGGAGCAAGCTCCCTCGCCACAGGAACGCTTTTCAGTTTCCGATCGGGGGCTCGAGGTTGTCGAGGGCGCGGTTCACGGCGAGTTCGCCGAGCATGACTACTTGCTGGATGCCGAGCACGGTGTTGCGGTAGGGCGTGTCGAGCAGGCCGGCGAAGTCGCTGAGCATGATGCTGGCCGAGGCCATGGATTCGCAGGCGTGGGCCAGCAGTTCTTCGTTGTCCATGTTCGGGGCGACGACAAACATGTGGCTGGGTTTGCGCTCGGGTGTAGCCTGCGGTTTCAGGTAGTGATCGAGGGCGCGTTCGGCGGCTTCGTGGAGTTTTCTGGAATTGGGGTCGGAGTAGGGGGACGTTGATTCGGGGTCAGGTATTGCGTCCGCTTCAGGCGGATTTGGCGTCACTTTAAACATTTGCTGGGTAACCTCAATGAGGCTGACACGCACTTGCGACTAAACAATAGGTGGCAGCTGTACGCAGGTTAGTCGACCAGTACCCAAGCATTACCGGCGCGCCCGAAGGCGCCCTGCGCACAGCCGCCATTGAGCGCAGGCGTAGAGATGCCTGACTGAATAACAGCTTGCGAACTTGAGATAACACCGAGCGACTAAACCCGATCACTGATCATTCAGTGACGCGAGCCAAGTTACCGATGCCCCCCAAACCGCACAAGCCGGCGGATTCTGGCGTACTTGTAGGCAAAGGCGCAAGGCGATGTAGCCTTGTGGATGATGCCGAAATGATGCTGCGTTTTTCAGTCCGCCATCGCCAGCAGGCTGGCTCCTACAGGGGAATCTGCGTACGGCGCGGAACCCGAGCACCCCCCGGAAAAATGTAGGAGTGAGCCTGCTCGCGAAGGGGCCGGTACATTCAGCATCTTTGTTTCCAGGCACACCGCTATCGCGAGCAGGCTCACTCCTACAACGGGAGTGAGGTCGCTTTCAGCATCCCGTTCATCCCTCGAATGCTCACCAAGCTTGCGATTGCCCAAGCCTTCGGCGACTATGCGCGCCATATAGGGGTAGGGGGTATAGGTATGTCGCACATTCATGAACACAAAGACGAGCTGCTCAACCGTGTACGACGCATTGCCGGGCAGGTGCAGGCGGTGGAAAAAGCGCTGGAAGGCGATGCCGATTGCGCCAAGACCTTGCATCTGGTGGCGGCGATTCGCGGGGCGGTCAACGGGTTGATGGAGCAGTTCATCGAGGCTCACACCCGTGAGCACGTGGCGCATCCCGACCTCACCGACGAACAGCGCGCTCAGGGCGCCGAAGATCTGTTGCAAGCCATCCGCCGTTATTCCAAATAGAGCATCCGTATCATGAGCCTGACCCCAAGCGCTGAGCGTTTCAGCCACGATCACCAATTCCTCGGCGCGTCTCACGACGAAAACGCCCGCCGCACCCTGTGGGTGGTGGCGCTGACATTTGTGATGATGATCGGCGAGATCGCCGCCGGTTATCTCACCGGCTCCATGGCCCTGCTGGCCGACGGTTTCCACATGGCGACCCATGCCGGGGCGTTGGGCATTGCTGCTGCGGCCTATGGTTTCGCCCGGCGCAACGCCAACAACCGCCGCTACAGTTTCGGCACCGGCAAGGTCGGCGATCTGGCCGGTTTTGCTTCAGCCATGGTGCTGGGGCTGGTGTCGCTGGGCATTGCCGGCGAGTCGATTTTTCGCTTGTTTGAACCAACTACCGTGGCGTTCGGCGAAGCGACCCTGATCGCGATTGTCGGGTTGGGCGTGAACATCCTCAGCGCCTTCCTGCTGATGGGCCATCACGGCCACGACCATGGCCATCAGCATGATCACGCGCACGGCCACGATCATCATCACCATCACGACAACAACCTGCGCTCGGCCTACGTCCACGTGCTGGCCGATGCCCTGACCTCGGTGCTGGCAATTGCCGCGCTGCTGGCCGGCCGCTATTTGGGTTGGGTGTGGCTGGATCCGGCGATGGGGATTGTCGGCTCGATTGTCATCGCGAAATGGGCTTACAACCTGATGCGCGACAGCGCTGCGGTGCTGCTCGACACCACCGACGAACCGGTTGCCGCAGAGATTCGCGAACTGCTGGAAACCTCGGACGATGTGTGCATCAGCGATCTGCATGTCTGGCAGGTCGGCCCGCAGGCGCGGGCGGCGATTGTCAGTGTGGTCGCGGCGGCGGGCGTGACAGCGGAGGCGATCCGCGAGCGGCTGGCGCCGGTACATGAGCTGTCGCACCTGACCATCGAGTTGCGCAGCGTTTAAGGCTGCACTGCGCTGAACAGTGGAATCCGCCCGTTGAGGGAGGGGCGGTAATGCCACGTCAGTTGTTGCAGATTCATACCCTGATCAAGGATTTCTCTGACAGTCGCAGCGGCAATGTTCAACGCCAGCGTCTGCCCCGGACACTGATGCCGGCCGCTGCCAAAGCTGAAACTGCGCCGGTCAGGACGATCCAGCAGAAACCGTTCAGGCGCTTCATTCAATAATGGATCGCGGTTGGCCGAGGCCAGCAGCACCAGAATCACTTCGCCAGCCTCGAGCCGCACGCCATCGATCTCGCAAGTCTGTGCGACAAAGCGCCGAGTGTTCTGCACTGGCGGATCAAAGCGCTGAACCTCGGCCAACAGTGCGTCCACTGAGGCATGGCGCAATTCGGGCTGACGTCGCAGCGCTATCAGTGCATTGCCGATCAGTCCCGCACTGGCCTCGAGCGTCTGCGAACAGAGACCGATCAGGTTGGCGATCAGGGTTTCTTCGTCTCCTGTAAATCGCTGCTCGATAGCCTTGAGCAACTCGCTATCGGCTTCGGCCAGCAACTCGATGAAATAGCCGTGCAATTGCTCCGCCGCCGCATGCGCCGCCGCCAGTTGCAGGTCATTGCTCAGCGGCGACAGGCAGGCGACGAAATCCGCGGTCAGTTCACTGATCGCCCGGCCTTGCGCCGGGGTGAAGCCGAGCAGCGCCGCGACCACGCACACCGGGCCGCGAAACATCGCCTTATATAAGCCGTCGGCGTCCGCTGTAATCAGACGCGCGGCCACCAGTGCGCGTACTTGCTCCTCATCTATCAACTGCAGTGACGGCTCGATTGCCGCACGCGGACAGCGCTGATGTTCGCCATCGTTCATCCGCATCAACTGCCCGAACACCTTGCCGGCCAGCCCCGAGGCAATCGCCTTGGGCACCGGTTCCTGCGACGGTCGCACCCGACAATCGGCATGCGTCAGCACCGCACGCACCGCTCGGGCGCTGCTGGCGACCCACAGCTTCAATCCATGATCAAAGGTCAGTCCGCCCTCGGCGCGCAGTTTGGCGTAGTAGGGGTAGGGATCGGCATGCGTCGCAGCGATGATCGGTTCCATGGTTCACAGCCTTGTGGTCGGGAAAGTGATGCGAGTATCTTCAGTTCGCAGCGACGACGATTCGTCGGGGAGCGAAATATGCACGCAGAACATCAAGACATCGGCGTTTCGCAGGTGGCGGCCGCCATCGCCGAACCGGCACGCACGAAAATTCTCTGCTCGCTGATGGACGGCCACGCCCGCACCAGCACTGAATTAGCGGCCGTGGCGGAAGTCAGCGCCTCCACCGCCAGTGCACATCTGGCCAAGCTCAAGGATCTGGCACTGGTGCGCCTGCATGTGCAGGGCCGCCATCGTTATTACAACCTCGCCGATCAGCGCGTGGCTCAGGCGCTGGAAGCGTTGATGGTGATCGGCCAGAACGCCGCACCTAGCTTCAAGCCGCACACCCCGGATCGCCTGCAATTCGCCCGCACCTGCTACGACCACATGGCCGGCACGCTGGCGGTGTTGCTCCACGACCGTATGCTTGAGGCGGGGTGGCTGGTGGAAACCGATCAGCGGGCTTATCGCTTGAGCGGCACCGGCGACGCGTTGTTTGCGAGCTTGGGGATTGAGGTGCAGGACTTGAGTACCTTGCGCCGCAAGTTTGCCTGCCGGTGCCTGGACTGGAGCATGCGCCGGCCGCATCTGGGCGGTTCGCTGGGAGCGGCGTTGTTGCAGATGGCGCTGAAACGCAAGTGGGTGACGCAGGATCTTGATAGTCGGGCGTTGGCGCTCACCGTGGCGGGGCGAAAGGAAATGGGTAAGCGGTTTGGTCTTGAGTTGCCTTTAGACGCAAAGATCAAAAGATCGCAGCCTGCGGCAGCTCCTACAGGGAGTGTGCACATTTGAAAAATGTCGACTGTTGCGAATTAATGTAGGAGCTGCCGCAGGCTGCGATCCTTTGATCTTGAGCTTCTGCCCGACGAGGTGCGCTTCTGGCACCTTGTAACCCCGTGCTCGGACCTATACTGTATATCCACACAGTAAAGAGCCCGCGCCATGCAAATCATCGACAAGCTCAGCATTCTCGCCGACGCCGCCAAGTACGACGCCTCCTGCGCCAGCAGCGGTGCGCCCAAGCGCAGCTCCGAAGGCAAGAGCGGGTTGGGCTCGACCGATGGCATGGGCATCTGCCACAGCTACACGCCGGACGGCCGTTGCGTGTCGCTGCTGAAAATCCTCCTGACCAATTTCTGTCTCTACGACTGCCAGTATTGCGTCAACCGCCGCTCCAGCGATGTGCCGCGCGCACGCTTCACCCCCGAGGAAGTGGTCACGCTGACCCTGGATTTCTACCGGCGCAACTGCGTCAGCGGGCTGTTTCTCAGCTCGGGGATCATCCGCTCGGCGGACTACACCATGGAACAACTGGTGCGCGTGGCGAAGCTGTTGCGCGAGCAGCACGAGTTTCGCGGCTACATTCACCTCAAGACCATTCCCGAGGCCGATCCGGCATTGATCGAGGAGGCGGGGCGCTACGCCGATCGCCTCAGCGTCAATATCGAACTGCCCACCGACGCCAGCCTGCAAACCCTGGCACCGGAGAAGCAGATCGGTTCGATCAAGCAGGCAATGAACACCATTTACACCGGCGTACAAACGGTGCTCAACGAACCGCGTTCGGCAAAATTCGCTCCCGCCGGGCAGAGCACGCAAATGATCGTCGGCGCCGATGACACCGATGACAGCACGATCCTGCACAGCGCCCAGTCGCTGTATGGCAACTACCGCTTGCGGCGGGTCTACTATTCGGCCTTCAGCCCGATCCCCGACAGCCCGAAAAGCGTGCCACTGGCCGCACCACCGCTGATGCGCGAACATCGTTTGTATCAAGCCGATTTCCTCTTGCGCAGCTACGGCTACAGCGCCGATGAGTTGCTCAAGGGCCCGGGTAATCTGGCGCTGGATATCGATCCGAAACTGGCTTGGGCGCTGCAGAATCGCGAAGTGTTTCCGCTGGACCTGAACCGCGCCGAACCGGCGCTGATCGCGCGCATCCCGGGCATTGGCTTGCGTACCACCGAACGTCTGGTGCAATTGCGCCAGCAACGGCGCATCCGCTACGAAGATGTGGCGCGCATGCGTTGTGTGCTGGCCAAGGCCAAGCCGTTCATCATCACCAGCGACTACCACCCGCAACAGGCCGAAGTCACCAGCCACATGCTCTATCAGCAACTGCGCGACCGGCCGCAGCCGCAGCAGATGGGGTTGTGGGGATGATCAATCTCGATTGCGACGACCTGTTCGACACCTGGCGCCAGCAGGCACGCTGGCTGCTCAGCCATGAAGTCGACCCGAGTCTGGTGAGCTGGGCGTCGGAAGGGGTGAGCGATCTGTTTGCCAGTGACGTTTCGGTGCCCGAGGGGCAGGGGCCGTTTCAGGCACGCATCCCCCGTGCACTGCTCGACACCCTGGAGCAAGCCGCGCGCTACCGGGGCGACCAGCGCTGGAGTCTGTTGTATGAAGTGCTGTGGCGAGTCAGCCATGGCGATCGCACGGCGATGATGGCTGGCGACAAACTCGGCAGCGAGTTGCAGCGGCGGATCAAGCAGGTGCAGCGCGAAGCCCACCATTTGCATGCGTTCGTGCGTTTCATCGAACGCCCGCAGGATCAGCCAGGCCCGCAATACGTCGCGTGGCACGAACCGGCCCACGACATCCTGCACAGTGCCAGCGAACATTTCATCGGACGCATGGGCCGACATCGCTGGTTGATCGCCACGCCGCGTGACGGGGTTTATTACGATGGCGAACAGTTGATTCATCAGCGCCAGTGCCCGGTGGAATGGCAGCAACTGGCGCAGAACGTCGATGACCCACACGGCGAATTATGGCTGACGTACTACAGCCACATCTTCAACCCGGCGCGATTGAACGAGAAGGTCATGCAAGGGCACTTGCCGGTACGGTTCTGGAAGAATCTGCCGGAAGGGGAGTTGATTCCCGGGCTGATTACCCAGGCGCGCACGGGCAAGCAGCAGAACGGACAGGCCAGCGGGATTGCCGCGCGAGCCGGCAAGCGAATTGCCTTGAAACAGAATGAGCCTGAGCAGGTCGATCAGCGGGTTGCCGACGCCATCAGCAGACCAAAACCGGCAAAGGTCACCCCCGAGACTTTTGCCGCCAGCCAGGATCCTTTCGGGCTCGACAGCCAGCCTTTGGCCGCATTGGCGAGCAGGGCATAGCTGCCGTGCACCAGAATTACCAGCACCGCGTAAGAGGCCACCAGTTTGAAGAACTGCGGGTAAAAAACCTGTTCAGTGTCGATGAACTGCGGGAATACGGCCAGAAAGAAGAAGATCGCTTTCGGATTGAGAAACTGCAGGGACGCGGCTTCGAGAAAACGGTAGCCCGGACGAGAAGGGCGAACCTGCTGCAGGCTACGGAAACGATCTGAACGCCAGCTCTTGAAGCCCAAGTACAACAGGTATGCAGCTCCGGCGTATTTCAGCACGGTAAACGCCTCGGCCGAGGCGCTGAGGATCAAGCCGACGCTGGTGGCGCTGAGGGCAGCCACCACGAACGCGCCCGAGGCGATGCCCAGAATGCCGGGTACTGCGCCGGTCCAGCCCAGGCGCACGGCGTTGGACAGGGTCAGCACCACGCCCGGCCCGGGGCTCAAAATGGTCAGGGCGGCGAACAGTACAAAGAGTCCGTAACTGTGCATGATGTTGCTCCGTCGAATCGCGTATCTGCGTGCGGGCAGATTGGCGTGGCGGCGACGCGCTGACAAACGCTTTAAATGCAGTGCATATGTGACTAAATTAGACCCATGAAAAATTCACTTCCCCCACTCAATGCGGTTCGCGCCTTCGCTGTGGCTGCTCGTCATCAGAGTTTCAGCCTGGCGGCCGACGAGCTGCATGTCAGCCATAGTGCGGTCAGCCGCCACGTCAAACTGCTTGAAGAACATCTGGGCGTTTTGTTGTTTGAACGGCGCATCAGGCAGTCGCTGCTGACGCCGGCGGGTGAGCTTTTTTATCAGCAAGTCAGCGCCGGTCTGGCGCAGATTGCCGACGCCGCTGCCGAGTTGAGGCGACAGGCAGCGCGGCCGACGATCACGATCAATGTCCGGCCGTCCTTCGCCCTGTTATGGCTGACGCCTCGTTTGGCGGACTTTTCGGTGCAGCATCCGCACATCGACACCCAGGTCGTCACGCAGACCCAGTCGCCGGATCCGGCCCGCGACGATTTCGACATTGTCATCCGCCGGGGCCGTGACGATTGGGCGCCGACGCTGGAGGCGCACGCGTTGTTCGAGGATGAATTGGTCATGGTCGCGGCGCCGGCATTGATTGAGCGACTGCCGCTGACAAATCTCGCCGGCCTCAGTGTGCATACCTTGCTCACCGTCAGGGCGCGGCGTGAAGACTGGCACCACTGGGCGAGGCATTTTGGCCAGAGTCAGAGCAGCACTCAGGTGATCCGTCAGTTTGATTACATGCACCGGGTGCTGGAAGCGGCCGTGGCGGGCGAGGGCATCGCGCTGTGTCCGACTACTTTGCTCGGCACACATTTGTCGAGTGGTCGCCTGATCTGTCCGTTGCCGGATCTGCGCATGCCGCTGCCACGCTATTACTACGGCGTTGCCCCGCAAGCGTCGGCGCACACCAAAGTGTTGATTGAGTGGCTACAGCAACAGCGCCCATGAAAAAGCCCCCATCGATCACTCGATGGGGGCTTTTGTGCATCAGCAGCCGTCAGATCAAACCTTGACGATCCAGCCCGCTGGCGCTTCGATGTCGCCGGTCTGCACGCCAGTCAGCTCTTTGTAGAGCTTCTGGGTGACCGGGCCGACTTCGGTTTCGCTGTGGAACACGTGCAGGTGGTCGTTGTAACTGATCCCGCCGATCGGGGTGATCACCGCCGCGGTACCGCAGGCGCCGGCTTCCTTGAAGTCCGACAGTTTGTCGATCAGCACGTCGCCTTCAATCACTTCCAGACCCAGACGGGTTTTCGCCAGTTCGATCAGCGACAGACGGGTTATGCCTGGCAGGACCGACGGCGAGTTCGGGGTGATGAACTTGTTGTCGTGGGTGATCCCGAAGAAGTTGGCCGAACCGACTTCCTCGATCTTCTTGTGGGTCAGCGGATCCAGGTAGATGGCGTCAGCGAAGTGCGCTTTCTTGGCCTGGGAGCCCGGCATCAGGCTGGCGGCATAGTTGCCACCGACCTTGGCCGCACCAGTGCCTTGTGGGGCGGCGCGGTCGAAGCTGGAGATCTGGAAGTTGTGCGGAGTCAGGCCGCCCTTGAAGTAGGCGCCGACCGGGATCGCGAATACCGAGAAGATGAACTCCGGCGCGGTACGCACGCCGATGTTGTCACCCACGCCGATCACGAACGGACGCAGGTACAGCGCGCCGCCGGTGCCGTATGGCGGGATGAAGCGCTCGTTGGCGCGAACCACTTCCTTGCACGCTTCGATGAACTGCTCGGTCGACACGTGCGGCATCAGCAGGCGAGCGCAGCTGCGTTGCATGCGCGCGGCGTTCTGGTCAGGACGGAACAGGTTGATCGAGCCGTCCTTGCAACGATAAGCCTTCAGGCCTTCGAAGCACTGCTGGCCATAGTGAAGGGCAGTCGAGCCTTCGCTGATGTGCAGCACGTTGTCTTCGGTCAGGGTGCCTTTGTCCCACTCGCCATTGCGAAAGTACGACAGATAGCGTTTGTCGGTCTTGATGTAGTCAAAACCCAGCTTGTCCCAATTGATGCTTTCGTTACCCATGACACCCTCTATCACTGAACAACCGTCGAAACGGTTCAAGGCTTCTGACGTTTTTTTGGATGGGCACAACAATACTTCATTCTTGAGCGGTTTCGCAGCCCGGACTATCGGATGACAGGCAGATAAATCGTGTCGGCCTCAAGAATTCGCGAGCAAGCCCGCTCCCACAGGGGGAATGCATTTCCCTGAAGAAGCCGCTCCCACATTTTGGAATACATTTCCCTGTGGGAGCGGGCTTGCTCGCGAAGAGGCCACCACTGCCACCATCCATCACAGATGCAACGCATGTCCCAACGCCCGCAACGCCGCTTCCTGCACCGCTTCACCCAGGGTCGGATGCGCATGAATAGTGCCGCCAATGTCTTCGAGGCGCGCACCCATTTCCAGGCTTTGCGCGAACGCGGTCGACAACTCCGACACGCCAACCCCGACCGCCTGCCAGCCGACAATCACATGATTGTCGCGCCGCGCTACCACCCGCACGAAACCGCTTTTCGATTCCAGGGTCATCGCCCGGCCATTGGCAGCGAACGGGAAGCTGGAAACGATGCAGTCCAGCCCGGCAGCCTTGGCTTCATCCGGAGTTTGACCAACCACCACCAGTTCCGGGTCGGTGAAGCACACGGCGGCGATGGCGGTCGGGTTGAATTCGCGGGATTTGCCGCTGATCAGCTCGGCAACCATTTCGCCCTGAGCCATGGCGCGATGGGCGAGCATCGGCTCGCCGCTGAGGTCGCCGATGGCGTAGACGTTGCGCATGCTGGTCTGGCAGCGGCTGTCGATCTTGATCGCCGAGCCGTTCATGTCCAGGTTCAGCGCTTCGAGGTTCCAGCCGTGAGTATTTGGCTTGCGCCCGACTGCCACCAGCACCTGATCGGTTTCCAGATTGAGGGTGTCGCCGTTCGGGTCACGCACCTGCAAGGTGCCGTCGAAACCCAGCACGCTGTGCTTGAGATAGAGCTTCACGCCCAGTTGCTTCAGTGCTTCGTGGACCGGTTGGGTCAGCTCGGCATCGTAGGCCGGCAGGATACGATCCTGCGCCTCGACCACGCTGACCTCGGCGCCGAGCTTGCGGTAAGCAATGCCCAGCTCCAGACCGATGTAACCGCCGCCCACCACCACCAGACGTTTGGGCACGGACTTCGGCGACAGCGCTTCGGTGGAGGAGATGATCGGCCCGCCGATTGGCAGGATCGGCAGGTTGACGCTGGTCGAACCGGTGGCCAGCACCAGATGCTCGCACTGAATCCGCGTATCGCCGACTTCCACGGTTTTGCCGTCGATGACTTTGGCCCAGCCATTGATGACCTGGACCTTGTTCTTTTTCAGCAGTGCGGCGACGCCGGTGGTCAGGCGATCAACGATGCCGTCCTTCCACTCGACGCTCTTGCTGATGTCGAGGGTTGGTGCCGAGACGCTGATACCCAGCGCAGAATGCTGACTGTGATGTTGTGTCTGGTGAAACTGCTCGGCCACGTGAATCAACGCTTTGGACGGAATGCAGCCGATGTTCAGGCAAGTGCCACCGAGCGATTGGCCTTCGACCAGAATCGTCGAAATGCCCAGTTGCCCGGCGCGAATCGCCGTCACGTAACCGCCGGGGCCGCCGCCGATAATCAGCAGCGTGGTGTTCAAGGTTTGCATTGCATCACTCCACAAACAGGGTCGCGGGTTGTTCGATCAAGCCACGAATGGCCTGGATGAAGAGCGCCGCGTCCATGCCGTCGACCACGCGGTGATCGAAGGAGCTGGAGAGGTTCATCATCTTGCGGATCACCACCTGGCCTTTGACGACCATTGGCCGTTCGACGATTTTGTTCACGCCGACGATGGCCACTTCCGGTAGGTTCAGCACCGGCGTGCTGACGATGCCGCCCAGCGCACCGAGGCTGGTCAGGGTGATGGTCGAGCCGGACAATTCGTCGCGGCTGGCCTTGCCATTGCGTGCGGCATTGGCCAGACGCGAGATTTCCGCGGCGCTGTCCCACAGGCTGCGTGCTTCGGCGTGACGCACCACCGGCACCATCAGGCCCACATCGCTTTGCGTGGCGACACCGACATGCACTGCGCCGAGGCGGGTGATGACCTGGGCTTCGTCGTCGTAACGGGCGTTCATCTGCGGGAAGTCGCGCAGGGCGACGACCAGTGCGCGGATCAGGAATGGCAGCAAGGTCAACTTGCCCCGGCTGGTACCGTGTTTTTCATTCAGATGCGCGCGCAGCTCTTCAATCGCGGTGACGTCGATTTCCTCGACGTAGCTGAAGTGCGCGGCGCGCTGGGTGGCGTCCTGCATGCGCTGGGCAATCTTGCGGCGCATGCCGATAACCTGAATCTGTTCTTCATCGTGACGCTGAGCGTATGCGGCGGCTGCCGGTGCCGAAGCGTTCGACTGACCTTGCGCCAGATAGGCCTCAAGGTCCTCGTGCAGCACACGGCCGGCCGGGCCGGAACCGCGCACCAGACGCAATTGAATGCCCAGATCCAGCGCATGTTTGCGCACGGCCGGCGAGGCCAGCGGACGTTCATCGGCCTCGCGGGCAACCATCGGGCCCTGGCAAACCGGTGCCGGGCGCGGCCCAGCAGCAGCGGCAGGTTTGCTCTCGGCAACTGTTTCAACTTTCGGAGCAGCAGGCGGCTCTTGCGCAGCAACCGGTGCTGGCGCGGCGGACTCTTTCAGATTCCCGGCGCCTTCAACTTCAATGCTGATCAGCACACTGCCGACCGCCATCACTTCACCCGGCTGACCGCCGAGCGCAATCACCTTGCCGTGAACCGGCGACGGAATATCGACCATTGCCTTGTCGGTCATCACGTCCGCCAGCACCTGGTCTTCAACCACCAGATCGCCAACCTTGACGTGCCACTGCGACAGTTCGACTTCTGCGATGCCTTCGCCGATGTCCGGCATTTTGATAACGTGCGTGCCCATTCAGACCTCCATGACCCGTTTCAACGCCGCGCCCACTCGGGACGGCCCTGGGAAATACGCCCACTCTTGCGCGTGCGGGTAGGGGGTGTCCCAACCGGTAACGCGTTCGATCGGCGCTTCCAGGTGATGGAAGCAATGCTCTTGCACCAGCGACACCAGCTCGGCGCCGAAACCGCAGGTGCGGGTGGCTTCGTGCACCACCACGCAGCGACCGGTTTTCTTCACCGACTTGACGATGGTTTCCAGATCCAGCGGCCACAGGCTGCGCAGGTCGATGACTTCAGCGTCAACGCCACTTTCTTCAGCGGCGACTTGCGACACGTACACGGTGGTGCCGTAGGTCAGCACGGTCACGTCCTTGCCCGGACGGGTGATCGCGGCGACGTCCAGAGGCACGGTGTAGTAACCGTCCGGCACTTGGGCCTGCGGGTGTTTCGACCACGGGGTTACCGGGCGGTCGTGGTGGCCGTCGAACGGGCCGTTGTACAGGCGTTTCGGCTCAAGGAAGATCACCGGGTCATCGTTTTCGATGGAGGCGATCAGCAGGCCTTTGGCGTCATAAGGATTGGACGGCATCACGGTGCGCAGACCACAGACCTGAGTGAACATCGCCTCGATGCTCTGGCTGTGGGTCTGGCCGCCGTAGATCCCGCCGCCGCATGGCATGCGCAGGGTCATCGGCGCGGTGAACTCGCCGGCCGAGCGATAACGCAGGCGCGCGGCTTCGGAAATGATCTGGTCGGAAGCGGGGTAGACGTAGTCGGCGAACTGAATCTCGGCCACCGGGCGCAGGCCGTAAGCGCCCATGCCCACCGCAACACCGACAATGCCGCTTTCGGAGATCGGCGCGTCGAATACCCGCGAGTTGCCGTACTTGGTTTGCAGGCCTTCGGTGCAACGGAACACGCCGCCGAAGTAGCCGACGTCCTGACCGAACACCACCACATTGTCGTCACGCTCAAGCATCACATCCATGGCCGAGCGCAGGGCCTGGATCATGGTCATGGTGGTCGTGGTCATGGCGGTTTCCAACTGAATATTGTTGTTGTGATCGTTCATGTCAGATCCCCAACTGCTGACGCTGGCGCTTCAAGTGCTCCGGCATCTCTTTGTAGACGTCTTCGAACATGGTTGCGGCGCTTGGAATCTGCCCGCCGGCGAGGGTGCCGTACTGTTCGGCCTGTTTCTGCGCGGCAATCACTTCGGCTTCGAGCTCGGCGCTGACGGCGGCGTGCTCTTCTTCCGACCAGTGGCCGACCTTGATCAGGTGCTGCTTCAGGCGGGCAATCGGGTCGCCCAGCGGGAAGTGGCTCCAGTCGTCGGCAGGCCGGTATTTGGATGGATCGTCGGAGGTCGAGTGCGGGCCGGCGCGGTAGGTGACCCATTCGATCATGGTCGGGCCGAGGTTGCGCCGGGCGCGCTCGGCAGCCCAGGCGGAAGCGGCGTAGACCGCGTAGAAGTCGTTGCCATCGACCCGCAGCGAGGCGATGCCGCAACCGACGCCGCGTCCGGCGAAAGTGGTGGCTTCACCCCCGGCGATGGCCTGGAAGGTCGAGATCGCCCACTGGTTGTTGACCACGTTGAGGATCACCGGCGCGCGGTAAACGTGAGCGAAGGTGAGGGCGGTGTGGAAGTCCGATTCGGCGGTGGCGCCGTCACCGATCCAGGCCGAGGCGATTTTCGTGTCGCCCTTGATCGCCGAGGCCATGCCCCAGCCGACGGCTTGAATGAACTGGGTGGCGAGGTTGCCGGAGATGGTGAAGAAACCGGCGTCCTTGACCGAGTACATGATCGGCAACTGCCGGCCCTTGAGCGGATCGCGCTCGTTGGACAGCAACTGGCAGATCAGGTCGACCAGCGGCACTTCGCGGGCCATCAGGATGCTTTGCTGGCGGTAGGTCGGAAAGCACATGTCGTCGATGTTCAAGGCCAGGGCCTGGGCGCTGCCGATGGCTTCTTCGCCAAGGCTCTGCATGTAGAACGACATTTTTTTCTGGCGCTGGGCGACCACCATGCGGTTGTCGTAGATCCGCGTCTTGAGCATGGCGCGCATGCCCTTGCGCAGGATCTCGACCGGCACGTTTTCAGCCCAGGGGCCGAGGGCGTTGCCCTGATCATCGAGCACCCGAATCAGCCCACGCGCCAGGTCGGCGGTGTCGGCGGGTTCGACGTCAATGGAAGGTTTGCGCACCGTGCCGGCATCGGTCAGATGCAGGTAGGAGAAGTCGGTTTTGCAGCCTGGGCGGCCCGAGGGTTCAGGGACGTGCAGACGCAGCGGTTCATACGCTTGGGTCATGGCTTCTACGCTCGATCTTGTGAATTTCTTGTAGTGAGCTGGCAATCATTCTTGGGTGAAAGAAATCTTGTCCTACAACAATCATAGGCCCGGCCAAGAAGAATATTTCTCTCTGTTTCGTTGCGCTGGAGACGATTTGCAGATAGAAATTCTGCATAAACATAAAAAACAGGTGGTTTTGTCTCATGCGCAAACTGGACCGTACCGACATCGGCATTCTCAACAGCCTTCAGGAGAACGCGCGCATCACCAACGCCGACCTCGCGCGCTCGGTGAATCTGTCGCCGACGCCGTGTTTCAACCGGGTCAAGGCGATGGAGGAATTAGGCCTGATTCGCGAGCAGGTGACGCTGCTGGATGCCGACCTGCTGGGCCTGCATGTGAACGTGTTCATTCACGTCAGCCTGGAGAAACAGGTCGAGGAGGCGTTGCAGCATTTCGAAGAGGCAATTTCCGACCGCCCCGAGGTGATGGAGTGCTACCTGATGGCCGGCGACCCGGACTATCTGATCCGGGTGCTGGTGCCGACGATTCAGGCGCTGGAGCGCTTCATGATGGACTTTCTGACCAAGGTGCCGGGGGTGGCGAATATTCGGTCGAGTTTTGCCTTGAAGCAGGTGCGCTACAAGACGGCGTTGCCGTTGCCGGCGAATGGGTTGACGCTGGGCACCTAGCGCTGACACTTTCGCCGCCTCTGGATCAATACCTTATTGCGGGGAAAGAGCTGAAACTCCGGATGTTTCGTGATCAGTCCACTTTTTGTAGCATCCAGATTTAAGATCGGCATACCCCGAAGCATTACTTCCGCTTTGTTTGGTCGTCGCGGTGACCTCGCGGTCTACCAGCCAATGACATCTGAGTTCGGCGCGAGTAATGCCTACGTAAGCTAAACGCAGTGCCTCATCTGATTGAGCGTTGTCATAAGGCGCTGGAGATTTGTCGCCCAGTTGGGTGAGGTTGTAAATGTCGTTGCGTTTGGATTTCGTCGGGTTATAGAAGCAATCACCGATAACGAAAACAGATTGCGCCTGCAATCCTTTGGACTTGTGAAAGGTCATCAGTTTGACGTTGCGCTGTTTTTTTTGCGCTTCGTGCAATAGGCCTCGTAGGGCTGTTCTGTATGCTTTTTCAACATCGCCAACGCGAAACACCATCAATATGCTATGACCGTCGTCATAGGCTTGTCTGACGAGTCGCAGAATCGTTTCGTCCGGCTCGACGATTTTTTTATCTTTAGCCACGTAGTGCATGTATACGGGTGTCTTTTGATTAACGACTTTTCCGTTCGCTGCAATCCCATGCTTGGCTTTATCGGTTGTGGTGGGACGGACAATTTGTTCGGCAGCATCAATGATTGTCTGATGGGAACGGTAGTTGTTCTGCATGTACAGAGTATTGCGCGTATGGGCGTGGAAATGCTTATGGAAGTCCATCAGATACTGGGGTGAGCTACCGCGCCAGCCATAGATACTTTGCCAGTCGTCGCCGACTGCCATCAGGCTGTTGCCCAATCCGGGCAGGCCTTGATTACGATTACGGATCTCTTTGCAGCATTGCCGGACCCAGGAAATATTCAAGCCGGACACGTCTTGGAACTCATCAATCATGAGGTGTCGCATGCCGTCTAGCTCGGCTGTTGGAATGCGCTTAATATTTTCCGGATTGTGTTCGCCAAACAGTGCGAATGCCTTGTTGAAGGTAATCAATCTTTTGGGCGACATGCTTTCCAGATAATCATGAAAGCCGCGCCAATAGATCTGCAAGGCGAGGTAGAAAGGCTCGCGTGGGTCGCCCGGCGTAAAATCTAATGAACCGATCGCCTGGACGACATCCAACCCCAGGTTCTCGATGTAGTTGGCTTCGGCAAAGAACACTTCGGTCAGCTTCGTTTCCTTGATAGTCGTGCCCGGCAAGTGATAATCAAAACCGGCATCCTGAACGATCATGTGCTCGGCATTGCCCATCAGTGTCTTTGCGGCCATAACGTTATTGATGAGAATGTATTTTTTCCCCCGATAACATTCTCCAATCATCGCCTGGCGGCTCCAGCTCTCTTGTTTGAGATTCACTGTCTGGCCTTCGCGCCTAGGAATTTCGCCCGACTGGTTTTTCGTGTCCGGCCAACCAAGAATTACCAGTGTTTCCAACTCTTCCAAGTAACCGTGGGCTATGAAGGGTTTTCTTTCGATGTTGAACGTTCGACGCTCGGCCACACCTGGAATTGGCCATAGACCCAACTCTACCCATGCGGCCTCAATTTCATCGCAGACAGCTTCATCCTTATCGGACATCTTGCCGAGAATCTGATTTTTTTTGTTTCGCATGGACTCAGACATAGGATCCGGCTTGACGAAGACGATCGATTGGTAGAGATCCAGGATGTGCTTTTTGAACGTCAGGTCTTTCTCGTAAAGGCTATTGAATACTTGGGAAAGAACCAATCCTTGCTCATTCGTGATCTTTGACGAGAAGGGGTTTTCCAGCTCGTCCTCATCCTCACCTGATTTTTTTGCGCCCAAGAAATCGAAATAGTCGATAGGCGCATCCGAGAACGCTTTCATGAAGCCGAATACTTTGCTGTGAAAGGTGCGTACCAAACTCTTAGTTTGATTCTCACTCAGGTCTTTGCCCCACGATTTGAAAATCTTCACCATCTTTTTCTGCAAGTCTTTTTTAGACTCAGTGGTGAAGGTAGTCACCTGCATGTGATGAAGGGGGATGCCCAGGTGAAAGTGTTTAAGCACAACACGCAAGGCTAACGTCGTGGACTTCCCGGAGCCCGCGCCAGCGATCACTGAAGTACAGGTCGTGTCGGCAAAGATCATTGCCCACTGCTGATCGCTCGGTTGTTCTTTCTCATCAAGTTTTTCCCACACCTCGTCGCGCATTTTCTGCTTGATATCATCGGTGATGGGCATGAGTTCATTGTCAAAAAGGGAGTGATCCTCTCCTGGCAAGGATGCGGCTGAGCGCAGGTCGTTGATCTTTAGAATGGCGCGCCCCTCTGCATAACCCTCAGCGTAGCCGAGAACCTTTCCGGCAAGCAGGCCCGCGTCATTGCCAAGCTTGATTCCTTCTTCTCTACCCTCGAAGAAGGATCGCCCGTCAATGGCTTTGAGTGCCTCAAGGACTTTGGATGACAAGTAGGCGATTGCGCGACGAGAAATAGAAAGGTGGCGATTGAATGTTTCAGGTTCCAGTTCAGGGGTTTGCCCCTGTGGAGAAGTTTGACTCATGGTTTCCCTGCAAAAAGTCTTCTCGACGAAGTGTGACTTCGACGATGTCCGTGTTATTGCTCACCTGCGCATTTGTAGTCGCAGGGAGTCTCCCGTAGCGGTTTAGGTTTCCGGATATTACACGGTAGTGGCATTTTGGCTAGGGCACGGTCCAGAGCGCTCCTTTAAATGAGGGAGCGAATAATCATCTGGGCAATTGAACTCACATTTTGTTGATCGGAATCTTCAGGTAGACAACGCCATTACCTTCCGCCGGCGGCAGGTTGCCGGCCCGCACATTGACCTGAATCGCCGGCAGCAACAGTGTCGGCATGCCCAACCCGGCATCGCGTTTGGTGCGCATCTCGACAAACGCCGCCTCGTCGATCCCGTCATGCACATGAATATTGCTCAGACGCTGCTCCCCGACGGTGGTCTGGCACTGCGCAGCGCGGCCCTCGGGCGGGTAATCGTGGCAGACGTAGAGTTTGACACTGGCGGGGAAGGCCAGCAGTTTGTGGATCGAGTTGAACAGTTGGTGCGCGTTGCCGCCGGGGAAGTCGCAGCGGGCGGTGCCGACATCGGGCATGAACAGCGTGTCGCCGACCAGAATCTGTTCGCCGTCGATCAGGTAGGCCATGTCCGCCGGGGTGTGACCGGGGACGTGCAGGGCGGTGGCCTTGAGGTTGCCGATCTTGAACGATTCGTTCGGTGCGAACAGGTGATCGAACTGCGAGCCGTCAACGCAGAATTCCGGTTCCAGGTTGAACAGCGCCTTGAACACGTTCTGCACCTTGCTGATGGACTGGCCGATCGCAATCTTGCCGCCCAGTTCGCGGCGCAGGTACGGCGCGGCGGACAGGTGGTCGGCGTGGGCGTGGGTTTCCAGCAGCCATTGCACCTGCAAGTGGTGTTCTCGGACGAAGGTGATGATTTTGTCGGCCTGCGCGGTGCAGGTGCGACCGGCAGCGCCGTCGTAATCGAGTACCGGATCGACGATTGCACACTGCCCGCCATCGGCTTCATAGACCACGTAGCTGTAGGTCGAGGAGGCGGGGTCGAGGAAAGCTTCAATCTGCGCGGGCATGGTCACCAACCTGAACCAGGGAAATGGGTTGCAACACTTTATCTAAAAACATAATGTTCGCAGCTTAAGTGACGTTGAAGGCATCGTGCAAATGCAATCCAGTCTGACCGAATGTGAAGTCGCCCAGTTGCGGGCGTCCGCCTCCAAGGCCTGCGCGCTGCTCAAGGCGCTGGCCAATGAGGATCGCCTGTTGATCCTGTGCCAGCTGACCCAGGGCGAGCGCAACGTAGGCGAGCTGGAAAAAATGACCGGCGTGCGCCAGCCGACCCTGTCCCAGCAACTGGGCATCCTGCGTGATGAAGGCCTGGTGGCGACCCGTCGCGAAGGCAAATACATCTTTTACGGTCTGGCCAGTCCTGAAGTGATTCAGGTGATGAAGACCCTGTCCGGGTTGTATTGCGGAGCGGTGCTGAAAAGCCTGGGCCATCAATAAATGTCAGCCACCACACAATCTCTGTAGGAGTGAGCCTGCTCGCGATAGCGGTGTATCAGCCAACATCTTCATAGACTGACATACCGCTATCGCGAGCAGGCTCACTCCTACAATGGATTTATGTGAAGGCCAAGAAATCCTTGCATGCAGCAATAAGGAACAAGCAATGAATGATCAACACTGGGGCCCATCCATCAGTGCCGATATCGTGGTCATCGGCGGCGGCACCGCCGGCATCGGCTTCGTCGCCAGTCTGCTCAAGCGTGATCCCACTCTAAAAGTGACCGTGATCGAGCCAAGCGCCCAGCACTACTACCAACCGGCGTGGACGCTGGTCGGCGGTGGCGCCTACGACGTCAAGGACACCGTGCGGCCGATGAGCAAAGTGATGCCGCGTCAGGCCACCTGGATTCAGGCGGCGGTGACTGGCATCGATCCCGATCAGCGCCAGTTGACCCTCAACGATCAGCGCACCGTCACTTACCAGAACCTGATCGTCTGCCCCGGCCTGCGTCTGGCCTGGGAGAAGATCGAAGGCCTGCAGGAAAGCCTTGGTCAGCACGGCGTAACGTCCAACTACAGCTATCAGCACTCGCAGTACACCTGGGATCAGGTGCAGAAACTGAGCGGCGGCAAGGCGTTGTTCACCCAGCCGGCGATGCCGATCAAATGCGCCGGCGCGCCGCAGAAGGCGTTGTACCTGTCGTGCGATCACTGGCGCAAAACCGCTGTGCTGAACAACATCAATGTCGAGTTCAACCTGGCCGGCCCCGCGCTGTTCGGTGTCGCGACCTTCGTCCCGCCACTGATGAAGTACATCGAAAAGTACAACGCGCAACTGGCGTTCAACAGCAATCTGGTCAAGGTCGACGGCCCGGCAAAAACCGCGTGGTTCGAGATCAAGGACGCTGACGGCAACCTCACCACACAGGCGAAAACTTTCGATCTGCTACATGTCGTACCGCCGCAAGTCTCGCCGGATTTCATCGCGCAAAGTGCGCTGGCTGACGCTGCTGGCTGGTGCGAAGTCAATCCGCATAGCCTGCAACATCCGCGTTACCCCGAGGTGTTCGGCCTCGGTGATATCTGCGGCACCAGCAATGCGAAAACCGCTGCGGCGGTGCGCAAGCAGATTGTGGTGGTCGCGGAAAATCTGCTGGCCGTGCGCAAGCAACAACCGCTGCCATTGAAGTACGACGGCTACGGTTCGTGCCCGCTGACAGTGGAGAAGGGCAAAGTGATCCTCGCCGAGTTTGGTTACGGCGGAAAGTTGCTGCCGACCTTCGCCCTCGATGCGACCGTGCCGCGCCGCTCGGCGTGGTTTCTCAAGGCGACGCTGCTGCCGTGGTTCTACTGGAACGGCATGCTCAAGGGCCGCGAGTGGCTGACCGGTTTGTCCAAAGTCGACTGAGAACTCCCTATGCTGCTGGCAAGTCTGTTTGGCGTATTGATGGGGCTTATTCTCGGGCTGACCGGGGCGGGTGGCGGAATTCTCGCGGTGCCGGCGCTGGTGCTTGGCCTCGGCTGGAGCATGACCCAGGCCGCGCCCGTGGCGTTGTTCGCCGTCGGTAGTGCGGCGGCAGTCGGGGCGATCGACGGCTTGCGTCATGGTCTGGTGCGTTATCGCGCGGCGCTGCTGATTGCCGCGCTTGGCGCGCTGTTTTCGCCGCTGGGCATTTATTTCGCGCACCAGTTGCCGGAGAAGATCCTGATGATCCTCTTCAGTCTGCTGATGGTCATGGTGGCCTGGCGCATGCTGCGCCGTGAGCGTGCGCAAGAGGGGCCGAGCGACCACGGCCACGCGAGCTGGGGGCAGAAAAACTGCATGCTCAATGAGCAGACCGGTCGTTTCGACTGGACCGCCAAATGCACCGCGACCCTCGCGGCGCTGGGTGCGGTGACCGGTGTGGTTTCGGGCTTGCTCGGCGTTGGCGGTGGCTTCCTGATCGTGCCGGCGTTCAAGCAACTGACCGATGTGCAAATGCGCGGGATTGTCGCCACTTCGCTGATGGTGATCAGCCTGATTTCGGCGATTGGCGTGATCGGCTCGTTTCACGCAGGTGTGCGGATTGATGCTCAGGGCGCGGCGTTTATCGTGGCCAGCATTGTCGGCATGATCATCGGCCGCAAACTGTGCGCGCGGGTGCCGGCGCGGACGTTGCAGGTGGGGTTTGCCAGCGTGTGTCTGGTGGTGGCGGGGTATATGTTGTTGCGTGCGTAAAGCAAAAATCGCAGCCCGTGAGGGCTGCGATCCATCAACCGGTTACAACACCAGATGCGGCAACCACAGCGAAATCGCCGGAATGTAGGTCACCAGCATCAACACCAGAAACAGCACCGCATAAAACGGCAGCAGCGCCTTCACGGTGCTCTCGATACTGACCTTGCCCACCGCCGAACCGACAAACAGCACCGCGCCCACCGGCGGTGTGATCAGCCCGATCCCGAGGTTGACCAGCATGATCATGCCGAACTGCACTGGATCGACACCGATGCCGAGAATCACCGGCATCAGGATCGGCGTCAGAATCAGAATCAGCGGCGCCATGTCCATCACTGTGCCGAGCAACAGCAGCATGACGTTGATGCACATCAGGATCACGTAGCGGTTGTCCGACAGGGTCAGGAACAGCGTGGTGATTTTCGCCGGAATCTGCATCAGGGTCATGATGTAGCCGAAGCTCGCGGCGAAACCGATCAGGATCATCACGATGGAAATGGTGCGTACCGTGCGGTGCATCAGCTTCGGCAGTTCACGCCACTTGTAGTCGCGGTAGATGAACATGGTCACGAAGAACGACCACAACACGGCGATGGCCGCCGATTCCGTGGCGGTGAAGATCCCCGAGAGGATGCCGCCGAGGATGATCACCATCGCCATCAGGCCCCAGAGGGCTTCGCCGACGATTTTCAACGCCTGGCGCATCGGGATGACTTCACCCTTGGGGTAGTCGCGTTTTTTCGCGAAAATCAGGCACAGCACCATCAGGCAGGCGCTCATCAGCAACCCCGGCACGATGCCCGCCATGAACAGCGAGGCAATCGAAACCGTACCACCGGCGGCCAGGGAGTAGAGCACCGAGTTATGGCTGGGTGGCGTGAGCAGGGCTTGCACCGAGCCGCTGACGGTCACCGCGGTGGAGAAATCCCGAGGATAGCCCTTGCGTTCCATTTCCGGAATCAGCACCGAACCCACCGACGCGGTGTCGGCCACCGAGGAACCGGAGATCGCGCCGAAGAAGGTCGAAGCAACAATGTTGACCAGCGACAGGCCACCGCGCACGAAACCCACCAGCACCCCGGCACACGCCACCAAACGCCGGGACATGCCGCCCTCGGCCATGATCGCACCGGCCAGGACGAAGAACGGAATGGCCAGCAGCGAGAACTTGTTCACCCCCGACGCGACCTGGATCATCACCGCCTGGAACGGGATGTCGATCCACCATGCACCGATCAGCGCGGCGGCGCCCAGCGCATAGGCGACTGGCATGCCGATCAGGATCAACAGGATAAAACTGCCTAGCAGAATCAGAGCGTCCATTAAGCGCCACCTTCACTTTCTTCAACCAGATCGAACTGCACGACCCGCCGTTTGCTCTGGTCACCGAGCAAGAGTTTTTCCAGGACGAAAACCAGCGTCAGCAAGCCGCCCACGGGAATCGGCAGATAGGTCACGCCAACCCGCAGATCGGGCAGGGCCGCCATGAACTGGTTCCAGGTGGACATGCACAACTTGGCGCCCCAGATCGTCATGAAAATGCAGATCGACGCCATGAGCAGTTGCGAGAATATCGCCGCCGCAGATCTCAGCCGGGGTGGCGTGCGGTCGGTGAGCATGGCCACGGCCATGTGCGCACCGGCGCGGTAACTGGCGGCGGCACCGATGAAGGTGAACACCATCATCAGCAGGATCGCCGTCGGCTCTGGCCAGCTCGAACCGGTGCCCAGCACGTAGCGGGCGAAGACGCCCCAGGGAATCATCAGGGAAATCGCCAGGACGGAAAGGCCGGCGACCCAGATGCACGTCATGTAGATCTTGTCGTTGATACGCAGCAGTAGATTCTTCATCGGGTTCCACCGTAACCGGGCGCGCCTGAGTGATCAGGTGCGCCGGGCCTGGTTAATGAGGACGGGGCGGGAGGCGTTACTGCACGGCTTCGATTTTCTTGATCAGGTCGGCGTACTTCGCACCGTACTTTTCCCGCACCGGTGCGGTGGCGTCGTAGAAGGGTTTCTTGTCGACCTCGATGAACTCGACGCCAGCGGCCTTGAGTTTTTCTTCGCTGGCAGCGGACTTCTTGTCCCACAGCACGCGCTCTTCAGCCTGGGCAGCCTTGGCGGCGGTCTTGACCAGCGCCTGTTGATCCGGGGTGAGTTTTTCCCAGGTGATTTTCGACATCACAATCGGCTCTGGCAGGATCAGGTGACCGGTCAGGCTGTAGAACTTGGCGTTCTGGAAGTGGTTGTGTTCGAGCAGGGTCGGCGGGTTGTTTTCTGCGCCGTCGATCACGCCGGTCTGCAAGGCGCTGAAGATTTCCCCAGTGTCCATGGCGATACCGTTTCCGCCCATGGCGTTCATCATGTCGATGAACATCGGGTTGCCCTGGACACGAATCTTCATGCCCTTGAGATCTTCGAGCTTGCGTACCGGTTTCTTGGTGTAGACGTTGCGCGTGCCGCCGTCCATCCAGGCCAGAGCCACGAGGCCGAATTCGGAGTTGGTGATTTTGTCGAGGATCTCGTCGCCCACTGCGCCGTCGATGACGTTACGCATGTGTTGATGGTCGCGGAAGATGAACGGCATGTTGAACACGTTCACGTCCGGCACTACCGGGCCGACGATACCCAGGCTGACGCGAGACAGCTGTACCGCGCCGACTTGCATCTGCTCGATGACTTCCTTTTCCGAGCCCAGCACGCCGCCGGGAAAGTATTGGAAGGTCAGCTCGCCGTTGGTTTCCCGGGTCAGGGTCTTGCCCATGTTTTCTTCGGCCACCACGGTGGGATAACCGGCGGGATGGATGTCAGCGAATTTGAGTTGCAGGGCCTGGGCGGCGCCAGTGAAGGTGAACATCAGCGGGAGTGCAGCGGCCAGCAAGGTGCGTTTGAAGTTCATGGGGGTGAGTCTCCAGTCTTGTTATTTTTGTGTTCAAGGCGCAGCGGTGCAGCAGAGGCAGGTGTTACAGGGAATCGTCGAACAGTGGTTCTTCCAGGCCTTTGACTCCGGGATTGAGGACGAACACGCCGCCGGCCAGGGATTGCGGATCGCGGTCGTCGCCGGGGCGAATCGAGGTCACGAAGAGGGTGTCCAGGCGGCTGCCGCCGAAGGCACACATCGTCGGTTTCTTCACCGGCACTTGCAGCGAGAAATCGAGGCGGCCGTCCGGGGAAAAACGGTGAATCAGTCCGGCGTCGTTGGCGCAGATCCAGTAGCAGCCTTCGGCATCCACGGCAGCGCCATCCGGCCGGCCGGGGAAGTGCTTCATGTCAACGAAGAACCGCCGATTCGATGGTGTGCCGGTCTCGGTGTCGTAATCGAAGGCCCAGATCAATTGCACGTGCGGATGTGAATCGGACAGGTACATCGTCTTGCCGTCAGGGCTGAAGCCGAGGCCGTTGGGCACGATCAAGCCGTCGAGTTGCGCTTCGATCACACCAGACTGCCCGGCGCCGTAGCGGTAGAGCCGGCCTTCGGATGCGTTCAGGCCCATGTTCAGCACCATGCTGCCAGCCCAGAAACGACCCTGGCGGTCGCAGCGACCATCGTTGAGGCGCATGTCTGCTCGGCTGTGCTCGACGGCGGCGAGCCATTCGCTGTCGAGGCTGCCATCGCTGTGCGGGTGCAGATGAAAAAAGCCGCTCTCCATGCCGGCAACCCAGTCGCCACTGCTGTGACGGGCGATGCAGGCGAGCATTTGCGGGGTTTTCCAGGCATGCACATGGCCGGTGTCAGCGCTCCAGCGTTGCAGCCCGCCGTTGGGAATATCGACCCAATACAGCGCGTTTTCCTGCGGCACCCAGACCGGGCTTTCGCCCACGGCGTTGCGCGCATCGACGATCAATTCGGCTTGCATACTCATTCCTTTGCGTCGTTGGCAGAGTGGTCAGTCGCCGAAGGGGCCGGCCGCGACGAACGCGCCGCCCTGATAGACCCGCGCCGGGTCATCGGCGGCGGGCATAGGCTGCGCTTCGACTTTTTCGCGGAACACTTCGGAGCTGTCCCTGGCCTCAAAACCGAGGTGACTGGCGAAGCGGTTGTCCCACCAGACGTCCTTGTTGGCGGACATGCCGTAGACCACGGTGTGGCCCACGTTTGGCGTGTACAGCGCGCGCTCGAGCAATTGCGTGAGGTCGTCGAAGCTCAGCCAGGTGTGCATCATTCGGCGGTTCTGTGGCTCGGGGAACGAGGAGCCGATGCGGATGCTGACGGTCTCGATGCCGTAGCGATCGAAGTAGAAACTGGCCATGTCTTCGCCGTAGGACTTGGACAATCCGTAGTAGCCGTCGGGGCGGCGGGCGCAACTGGCGTCGAGCGGCTCGTCTTGTTTGTAGAAGCCGATGACGTGGTTGGAACTGGCGAAGATCACTCGCTTCACACCATGGCGGCGTGCAGCTTCGTAGATGTGAAATACGCCGCAAATGTTGGCGCCGAGGATTTCTTCGAAGGGCCGCTCCACGGAGACACCGCCGAAATGCAGGATCGCGTCGACGCCTTCGACCAGTTGGTGCACTGCCTGTTTGTCGGCAAGGTCGCAGGGGACGATTTCTTCGCGATCATCAATGGCTGGGGCGAGGGCGGCGATGTCCGACAGGCGCAGGACACGGGCATAAGGGCGCATACGTTCGCGCAGGACTTTGCCCAGGCCACCGGCAGCGCCGGTCAGCAGCAGACGATTGAACGGGGCGCGGGGAGTAGAGGTAGACGTCATGGCAATCCCTTACACGTTGTTATTAGGTTTGTTGTAGGTTGTCGTATGACTGCGCTGAAGTATCGGTAGGGTTTCCGGAACTTGTCAACGCGACTTTTGGGGTAAATGACGGAAGGGGCTCATTCACTTTTCAATCACCGCGACGCCTTCGTTGCAATGCAATCCCCTTGTGGGAGCGGGCTTGCTCGCGAAAGCGGTGTGTCATTGAAAGATGAATTGACTGACCCGACGCATTCGCGAGCAAGCCCGCTCCCACAGGGAAACCCGGTGTGAGGACTGGCTTTACAACAACGAAATCGGATAGCTGATAAAGACCCGGTTCTCGTCGAACTCATTGGTGCTGAAGTCCCGGCGGATCGTCGCGTTGCGCCATCTCACGTTGAGGTTCTTCAGCGGCCCGCTCTGCACGGTGTATCCCAGTTCCGACTCGCGACCCCATTCCTTGCCGTCGGTTATCGTCCCGGTGTGCACGTTGTCGCCGCTGATGTAACGGTTCATCAGGGTCAGGCCGGGAATGCCGAGGGCAACGAAGTTGTAGTCATGCCGCAACTGCCAGGAGCGCTCTTTGGCGTTGTCATAACTGGCGTTGTAGCTGTCGTTGGCCAGGGTGCCGCCGCTGGTGCCGTTGACCCGCATCCACGCGTCATCGCCGCTGAGTTTTTGCAGGCCGACATAGAAGGTGTTGCCGCCGTAGCGGGCCGACAGCATGGCAAATGCAGTCTTGTTATCGAGGTCGCCGGCCTGGGCGCTGCCGTCTTCCTTGCCGGTGAAGAAACCGAGGTTGGCGCCCAGCGTCCAGTCACCCAGCGGCTGGCTGTGGCTGAGGTTGAAATACTGCT
>NZ_JAOTNY010000022.1:0-55791 GCF_036346455.1 Pseudomonas sp. AM14(2022) | reverse complement strand
TGCATTCCAACTGTAGGAGTGAGCCTGCTCGCGATGGGGCACTTAAGGCCTCTACATCAATCAGTTCAGACCCAGCTTGCCACGCAACGTGGACAGGTCTTCCGCCAAGGTATTGACCGGCCCGACCAGCGCCTTGCGATCGTTGTCCTTCACCTTGTCATAAGTCTCGAAACCACCGTCCTTGGTCTTGTACTTGGCAAGGATCTTGTCCACGGTGGCGAAGTTCTTGTCGACTTTGGCAACAAACGCCTTGTCCTGTTTTTCGATCTGCGGACGGAACAGGTCGACGATTTTCTTCGCGCCGTCGATGTTGCCCTGGAAGTCATACAGGTCAGTGTGACTGTAACGGTCTTCTTCACCGGAGATCTTGGTCGCGGCAACCTCTTCCAGCAGTGCAGCCGCACCACCGACGACTTTCTCCGGCGGGAAGGTCAGGCCAGCGACGCGGGTTTGCAGGTCTTTCACATCGCTGTCGAGCTTGTCCGCCAGAGCGGTCAGGCCTTCAGTGGTTTTCTCCGAGAACAGCGAATATTCAATGCGGTGAAAACCGGTGAAGTCTTCAGCCTTCACGCCTTTTTCGTGGTCGTCGACGCGCGAGTCGATGGACGCATCGAGGTCACTGAACAGCTCGGCAATCGGCTCGATCGACTCGTAGTAGACGCGGGTCGGTGCGTAGAGTTTTTGTGCGGTGGCCAGGTCACCTTTTTTCACCGCATCGGTGAATTGTTTGGTGTGGCTGCCCAGTTCATCCAGTTGCTCGGTGACGTAGATCTTGTAGTCCGACACCGGGCCGACCAGATCCAGTGGCGCCGTCGCGGCGAACGCCGACAGCGGGGTGTTGAGCAAACCGAGGGTCAGCAGTAACGCGAGTGGCGACTTTTTCATGGAGCGGCTCCGAGGGTTTTTATGGTTAGGCAGCTGTTTTGGGTTGTGTGGCGTTGAGCAGCGAGCGACCGATGAAATCCTTGTCGCTGGTGACACCCGGAAGGGTGAAGAAGTAACCGCCGCCGACCGGTTTGAGGTATTCCTCAAGTGGCTCGCCGTTGAGCCGGGTCTGCACGGTGATAAAGCCTTTTTCCAGATCGGCCTGGTAGCAGATGAACAGCAGGCCCATGTCGAGCTGGCCGTTCTTGTTCACGCCGTTGGAGTAGTTGAACGGCCGGCGCAGGATCAGGTTGGCCTGGCTCGCGGCGGTGCGCGGGTTGGCCAGGC
The DNA here is from genome assembly GCF_036346455.1 of Pseudomonas sp. AM14(2022). Taxonomy (NCBI): domain Bacteria; kingdom Pseudomonadati; phylum Pseudomonadota; class Gammaproteobacteria; order Pseudomonadales; family Pseudomonadaceae; genus Pseudomonas; species Pseudomonas sp. AM14(2022). The sequence goes on along the minus strand of NZ_JAOTNY010000022.1, from coordinate 54,579 downwards.
GAATGTGCGCATCGAGCTTGGTCAGTTTGCCTTCCGGGTCTTTGCTGTAATCCGGGACTTCGGTCTCATGCTGCGCGCCCATCGGCGCACCCGTGGTCTTGACCCTGCCGATGATGCTTTCCTGTTCCTGCAACGGCGTACGATCCCAGCGCTCGACAAAGTTGCGGATGATCCGCACCGCTTGATAGCTGCCGTGGGCCGCCCACGCCGGCTCATCGCTGCCCGGTTGCACCCAGACAATCTTGTCCATGGCCTTGGTATCGTTGGAATCGGGGTTGGCCGAGCCGTCGCGGAAACCGAGAAAGTTACGCGCCGATTGCGCCGGCACACCCGGTTTGGCCGGGGCTTGTGGCGGCACGCTGCCTTCCTGTTTCCAGCGCACCAGCAGCAGGTCCGGCAGGTTCTTGACGATGTCGCGCAGGGCGTGAATGTTGGTGTCGGCGGTGTTCGAGCAGAATTGCAGGCTCAGATCGCCGTGGCAGCAATCGGCCTCCAGCGCATCGTTGGGGAAGCCGACCATGCGTTGCAGGCGCTTCGGTTTGGCGGCGGCCAGACCGAAGCGCTCGTCGAACAGCGACTCGCCCACCGAGACGGTGATGGTCAGGTTGTCCGGAGTCACCACCGGGCCGAGGATGCCGGAATCCGGCGGCGGCAGTTTCGGGTCGATCTGTGCCACCGGGCCGCCCTTCATCAGAAACGCAATGCGCTCGTTGAGGGTGCGGAACAGCCGCTCAAGGTCTTCGCGATCACTGGCCAGCACGTCAAACGACACGAACATGCCGGACACCGGACGCGGGGTGACGATCCCGGTCTGGTGCACGCCATGGAAATCGTGGCGGTCTTCGGTCTTGTCGCTGCTCGGCGCTTCGGTGACTTGCGCCGGGGCTGCCGCCATGGCCGGGCAGCTCAGGGCCGAACCGGCCAGGGCGACGCCGGCGACACCCATGCCCATCAGCAGGCGGCGACGTTGCAGGTCGAGGTTTTGCAATTCTTTCATCGGTATTCGTCTTCTGCTTACAGGCCGGAAAGGCCGAGGGCGGGATCGATGCCATCCAGAGCGTCAGCCAGGGCCTGAGCCTTGTCGGCGATCTGTTTGCGTTGTTCGCCACTGACCGTGTCGTAAGTGGCGTAGCCGTCCTTGACCTTGAAGCTGTTCAGTACGCTGTCGAAATCACTCAGCGCCGCGTCGATTTTCGGCAGCAGATCCGGCGCCGACCTGGTCAGCATCGGCCGCAGCAGCTCGACCACTTTGTGTGCGGTTTCCAGGTTGCTGGCGAAGCCGTTGAGATCGGCGTGGCTGTAGCGTTCCTCTTCGCCGCTGGCAGCACGCACGTCGGCCAGGGTGTTGAGGTTGCGCACCACGATGCTCACCAGTTGTTCCGGCGGCAGCGATTGGGCCAGCAGCTGTTGCTTGAGCGTGGTGACGTCGGCCAGCAGACGCTCGGCGACCGGGTTCAAGCCGTCGAGGCTGCGTTGCTGGAACAGTGCATATTCGACGCGGTGGAAGCCGACGAAGGCCGGATCCTGTTCGCGTTTTTCGAAGTAATCGGCGCGGGCATTGATGCTGTTGTCCAGTTCGGCCAGCCGTTGCGCGGCAGGCGCCAGACGCTGGTAAGCGGCACGCGCCGGCAGGTACAGCGTCTGCGCCTGGGCCAGATCGCCGCCGGCAATTGCCTGATTCAGCGCGGTCACGGCTTTGATCAGCGCGCTGCCTTGCGTCGCCATATACACTCGGAACTCCGACAGCGGCCCGACGAAGGCGACCATCGATGGCTTGGCCTTGGCGGCAGCATCGGAGGCTGCCGTCGGCGTCACGTGCAGTACGCCACGCGGATTGCTCAGCAGACCGCAAGTGATCGCGTAGTCGCCGGGTTGCAGGTTGGCGTTGATCACCTGGCTCAGGCCCGGCGCGATGTTTTCGCGCTCTTCGATCACCAGCACGCCGTCGAGGATTTCCCACTCCACCGCCCGGTCAGAACGGTTGACGATGCGGAAACTGGCGCGGCCGGCGGGAACCGTCAGCTCGTTCGGATCGCAGCTGTGCGCGTTGATGTTGACCACCACTTCATCATGGTTGTGCTGACGCTTGGCCGCGGCCATTTTCGAGGCGTAGTAGAACAGGCCTCCGGCGGCAATCATCACGACCACCGAACCGGCCACCGCCCAGCGCAAGGCGCGGGGAGGGGAGGCCTGAGGAGTATTAGGCTTTGACATGGATGCCCTTATTGGCTGGAAACGGAAGACGATTTGCCGGCTGCGTCTGCGCTGGAGGCCGGGGCGGCGGGGTAGAAAAACATCACCAGCGCCAGCACCAGATAGATCAGATAGGCACCGAGGGTGCTGACGGTCGGCGCATCCTGATACCCGAACATGCCGGCCAGCACCGAACCCAGCGGGCCGTCCATCGGCAGCGTCGCGCTGAAGTCGAACAGCACGGTTTGCAGGTGGTTCCAAACGCCGGCTTCATGCAGCGCCTGAACGGAATTGGCGAGGATCCCGGCGGCGACCACCAGAATGAACAACCCGGTCCACTTGAAGAACGCCGACAGGTTCAGGCGCATGCTGCCGCTGTAGATCAGGAAACCGACGACAATCGCCAGCACCAGGCCGAGCAGGGCACCGATCGGCGCGCCCGGGCCTTCGCTCTGCTGGAACACGGCGAGCAGGAAGAACACGGTTTCCAGGCCTTCGCGAGCTACGGCGAAGAACACCATGGCGATCAGCGCGATCACCTGATGTTTTGACGAAGTCAGAGCGTGATCCAGCGAGGCCTGCAACGAATGCTTGATCGAGCGCGCAACCTTGCGCATCCAGAACACCATCGAACTGAGAATGCCCACCGCGACCAGACCGACAATGCCTTCGAACAGCTCCTGCTGTTTCTGTGGGAATTCGGCGCTGACCAGCTCCAGACCACCGCCGACTAGCAGCGCCAGAGCGGCGGCGAGGAAGACGCCGATCCACACTGCCGGCATCCACTGGCCACGACCGGTCTGTTGCAGGTAGCTGGCGATGATGCCAACGATCAGGGCGGCTTCAATGCCTTCGCGCAGCATGATCAGAAAGGGAACGAGCATTCGGTGTCCACTAAGTCATTCGAAGAAGTTACAAGTTGTAACATAATGACAACCATTCTCACATGACAATGATTGACATAAACCTGAACGCAAGCTGAACAACCTGTTTTTTGCCACGCACAAATCCCTGTGGGAGCGGGCTTGCTCGCGAAGGCGGCGCGTCAGTCGATAAGGATGTTGCTGACACATCGCCTTCGCGAGCAAGCCCGCTCCCACAGGGGATTCGTGCTGAATTCGCATCCTGCGTTAAGATGCCACTCACTCGAAAACAACAAGGTCTGCCTCGCTCCATGTCGGAAAAGGACACCATTGCCGTTCAACTGGTGCGTGAAGCGCTGCTGCAAAGTTGTGCCCCGGGCGTGGCCACGGATGAAGTCTTGAACAAGGTCGGGATTGCTCCGGCGCTGCTGCACAGCAAGCAAGGTCGGGTGCCTGCCTCGCAATACGCCAGACTCTGGCGCTTGCTGGCCCGGCGCGGCGATGACGAGTTCTTCGGCATGGATCCGCGTCGGCTAAAGTCCGGCAGCCTTGAGTTCCTTTGCCGCAGCGCCATGGCGCAACCGACGCTGGCCGCCGGTCTGGGCATGGGCCTGAATTTCCTCTCCTTGATGCTGGAAAAAATGCCCGCGCAATTGGCGCATCAGCAGAGCCTGGCGGAAATCGTCCTGCTCGAAGACGATCCTGAGCCGCGTCGGGCGTTTACCTATTTCACCTACTGGATGATCGTCCACGGCGTGGCCTGTTGGCTGGCGGGGCGGCGGATTCCGATTCTGGCGATCGAATTGCGCTGCGCCGAGCCGGATTTCTGCGACGACTACCGGGTAATGTTCTCGGAAAACCTGCGCTTCGAGCGTCCGCGCACGCGGATGATCTTTGCTGCTGACTGCCTCGACCTGCCGATCAAGCGTACGGCCGAAGAACTGAAACGCTTTCTGGCCCATGCGCCGGCGAACATTCTCGTCAAGTACCGCGACCCGGAAAGCCTCGCCAGCCGGATCAAACAGGACCTGCGGCAGCTACCCGCCGAACAGTGGCCGGAGACCGAGGCGCTGGCGCAACAGCTGTGCATGTCCGCCTCGACCCTGCGCCGGCGATTGTCCGAGGAGGGGCAGACCTATCAGGGGCTGAAGGACAGCGTGCGCAAGGAACTGGCAATCAGCTGGCTGGCGGAGCCGTCGATCAGTTTCGTCGAAATCGCGACGCGGCTGGGGTTTGCCGATGCGAGCTCGTTCTACAAGGCGTTTCGCAAGTGGTCGGGGTCCAATCCTGGGCATTACCGCACGCTGATCCTCAACGAAGCGGTCTGATCCGGACTGTTTGTAGCCTGATCAGGCCTCTTCGGGAGCAAGCCCCCTCCCACATTTGAAATGCATTTTTCCTGGTATTTGCAGCCTGCCTGGATTGCTCAGGTGGCCATCATTTGAAATGCATTTTTCCTGTGATGTGCAGCCTGCCTGGCTTACCCAGGTGGCCTTCCATTTGAAATGCATTCCTTCTGTGATTGCAGCCTCCCTTGCTTTTGTGGCTGATCCCTCATTGTGAAATGCAATTCCCTGTGGGAGGGGGCTTGCTCCCGAAGGCGTCAGTCCAGCCTGTACATCTCTCGAACCTTGGCCAAACCAGTCAGCCACTTTGATGGCTTTGACCATTGCCGCCTCAGCGCCGCAGCGCGACTATCCCTGTGTTGTTTACGGTTCCCAGCCTAATAAAAACACCGAGGGATTCTGGCAATGCGCGATTACTTGTCTGCCACTGAACAGTTCAACTATCAGCACACCGTGGACGCTGCGCTCAGCGGCACGCTGGAGGCGCTCAACGCCTGCGTCGAATGTTGCGACCGCCACGCCTTGCCGGGGCGCATTGCGTTGTTCTGGGAGGGCCGCGACGGTGCGAGTGCTACGTACTCCTTCAGCGAGCTGCAAGACCAAGCCGCGCGTTTCGCCAACTTCCTTCTCGAACAAGGCGTGCAGAAGGGCGACAAGGTCGCCGGTCTGCTGCCACGCAACATCGAATTGCTCATCACCGTATTCGCCACCTGGCGCATCGGCGCGGTGTATCAGCCGTTGTTCACCGCATTCGGCCCCAAGGCCATCGAACACCGGCTGAACAGCTCCGGCGCCAAAGTGGTGGTCACCGACGCGGTCAACCGGCCGAAACTCGCTGAAGTCAGCGATTGCCCGACCATCGTCACCGTCGGCGGCGCCAAGGGCCAGGGTATCGTGCGTGGCGATTTCAGTTTCTGGGCCGAGCTGGTCAACTATTCCAGCGTTTGCGAGCCGGTGCTGCTGAGCGGCGAAGACCCGTTCCTGCTGATGTTCACCTCGGGCACCACCGGTCCGTCGAAAGCACTGTCGGTGCCGCTCAAGGCCATCGTCGCGTTCCAGAGCTACACCCGCGACGCGGTGGATCTGCGTCCCGAAGATTCGTTCTGGAACGTCGCCGATCCGGGCTGGGCCTACGGCATCTATTTCGGCGTCACCGGCCCTATGTCGATGGGGCACCCGATCACCTTTTACGATGGCCCGTTCACCCTCGAAAGCACCTGCCGGGTGATCAACAAATACGCCATCACCAACCTCACCGGTTCGCCGACCGCGTACCGCTTGTTGATTGCCGGCGGCAACGAGTTTGCCAAGTCGATCAAGGGCAAGCTGCGCATCGTCAGCAGCGCTGGCGAGCCGCTCAACCCGGAAGTGATCCGCTGGTTCGCCGACAACCTCGGCGTAGTCATTCACGACCATTACGGCCAGACCGAACTGGGCATGGTCCTGTGCAACCACCACGGCCTGGAACACCCGATCCACCTCGGCGCCGCCGGTTTCGCCTCGCCGGGCCATCGCATCGTGGTGCTCGACGAGCAGTACAACGAACTCGGCGTCGGACAGCCGGGCATTCTCGCCATCGACCGCACCCAGTCGCCGATGTGCTGGTTCGGCGGCTACGAGGGCGTGCCGACCAAAGCCTTCGTCGGCGATTACTACCTCAGCGGCGACACGGTGGAATGGAACCCGGACGGCAGCATCAGCTTCGTCGGCCGTAGTGATGACGTGATCACCACCTCTGGCTACCGCGTCGGCCCGTTCGACGTCGAAAGCGCGCTGATCGAACACCCGGCGGTGGTCGAAGCCGCCGTGGTCGGCAAGCCGGATCCGGAGCGTACCGAACTGGTCAAGGCCTTCGTCGTGCTCAACCCGCAATACCGCGCCGAACCGGCGCTGGCCGAGGAGTTGCGGCAACACGTGCGCAAACGTCTGGCCGCGCATTCGTACCCGCGTGAAATCGAATTTGTCAGCGAATTGCCGAAAACCCCAAGCGGCAAGTTGCAGCGCTTTATCTTGCGCAACCAGGAAATCGCCAAGGCTCAAGAGGCCGCGGCGCACAACGTTTCAGCTTGAATCAGGAAGTCAGTCATGCAGATCGAGAACAAGGTTTTTATCGTCACCGGCGGCGCTTCCGGCCTGGGCGCGGCCAGCGCTGAATTGCTGGTCAACGCCGGCGCCAAAGTGATGCTGGTGGACATGAACGCCGAAGCCGTTGCCGCTCAGGCCCAGCGCCTCGGCGCGCAAAGCGTCGTCGCCGACATCAGCAATGAAGCCGCTGCCGAAGCCGCCGTGCAGGCCACGCTCAAAGCCTTTGGCAGCCTTAACGGTCTGGTCAACTGCGCCGGCATCGTCCGGGGCGAGAAGATTCTCGGCAAGAACGGCCCGCATGCGCTGTCCAGTTTTGCCCAGGTGATCAACGTCAACCTGATCGGCAGTTTCAACATGCTGCGTCTGGCCGCGGCGGCCATCGCCGAGAGCGAGGCGAATGCCGATGGCGAGCGCGGGGTGATCATCAACACCGCCTCGGTCGCGGCGTTCGACGGCCAGATCGGCCAGGCCGCGTATTCCGCCTCCAAAGGCGCGATTGCCAGCCTGACCCTGCCAGCCGCGCGTGAACTGGCGCGCTTCGGCATCCGCGTGATGACCATTGCCCCGGGCATTTTCGAAACCCCGATGATGGCCGGCATGACCCCGGAAGTGCGCGAGTCGCTGGCCGCTGGCGTGCCGTTCCCGCCGCGTCTTGGCAAACCTGCCGAGTACGCCGCGCTGGTTCGGCATATCATCGAAAACAGCATGCTCAACGGTGAGGTGATCCGTCTCGACGGCGCCTTGCGCATGGCCGCCAAGTAAGGAGGATTTGTCATGACTATTGCCAACGATCCGATTGTTATCGTCAGCGCCGTCCGCACCCCGATGGGCGGTTTTCAGGGTGAACTGAAAAGCCTCACCGCGCCGCAACTTGGCGCTGCCGCGATCAAGGCAGCGGTTGAGCGCGCCGGGGTTGCCAGCGACGCGGTTGATGAAGTGTTGTTCGGTTGCGTATTGCCGGCCGGCCTCGGTCAGGCGCCGGCGCGGCAGGCGGCACTGGGTGCCGGGCTGGATAAATCGACGCGCTGCACCACCGTCAACAAAATGTGCGGCTCGGGCATGGAAACCACCATTCTCGCCCACGACATGCTGCTGGCCGGCAGCGCCGATGTGGTGATCGCCGGCGGTATGGAAAGCATGTCCAACTCGCCGTACCTGCTCGACCGTGCCCGCGCCGGTTACCGCATGGGCCATGGCCGGGTGCTCGACTCGATGTTCCTCGACGGCCTCGAAGACGCCTACGACAAGGGCCGTCTGATGGGCACCTTCGCCGAAGACTGCGCCGAAACCAACGACTTCAGCCGCGAAGCCCAGGATGCGTTTGCCATCGCTTCGACCACTCGGGCCCAACAGGCGATCAAGGACGGCAGCTTCAAGGCCGAGATCGTGCCGCTGACCGTGACCGTCGGCAAAGAGCAGGTGCTGATCAGCAACGACGAGCAGCCGCCGAAAGCCAAACTGGACAAAGTCGCCTCGCTGAAACCGGCGTTCCGCGAAGGCGGCACGGTGACGGCGGCCAACTCCAGCTCGATCTCCGACGGTGCGGCGGCACTGGTGCTGATGCGCCAGTCGCAAGCGCAGAAACTCGAGCTTAAACCGCTGGCGGTGATTCACGGCCACGCGGCATTTGCCGACACGCCGGGCCTGTTCCCGGTGGCACCGATTGGCGCGATCAAAAAGCTGGTGAAGAAGACTGGTTGGGCGTTGAACGAGGTCGATCTGTTCGAAATCAACGAAGCGTTCGCCGTGGTGGCGATGGCGGCGATGACCCACCTGGAAATCCCCCACGACAAGCTCAACGTGCACGGCGGCGCCTGCGCGCTGGGCCATCCGATCGGTGCCTCGGGCGCGCGGATTCTGGTGACCTTGCTCTCAGCCCTGCGCCAGAAAAACCTGAAACGCGGGATTGCGGCGATCTGCATCGGCGGCGGTGAAGCCACGGCGATGGCCGTGGAATGCGTTTATTGATCCACGCAATCCCTTTGTAGGAGTGAGCCTGCTCGCGATGGCGTCGTGTCAGTCAACACTGATTTATATGACCCACCGCTATCGCGAGCAGGCTCACTCCTACAAGGGAAAGCGGGTCGACTTGAATTTAAGGATTCACCATGATTCCCAACGAAGACCAAACCCAGATCCGCGACATGGCCCGACAGTTCGCCGAGGAACGGCTGAAACCGTTCGCCGCCGAGTGGGATCGCGAGCATCGTTTCCCCAAGGAAGCCATCGGCGAGATGGCCGAGCTGGGCTTCTTCGGCATGCTTGTGCCGGAGCAGTGGGGCGGCTGTGACACCGGCTACCTGGCGTACGCCATGGCCCTGGAGGAAATCGCCGCCGGCGACGGCGCCTGCTCGACCATCATGAGCGTGCACAACTCGGTGGGCTGTGTGCCGATTCTCAAGTTCGGCAACGACGACCAGCGCGAACGCTTCCTCAAGCCATTGGCCAGCGGCGCCATGCTCGGCGCCTTCGCCTTGACCGAGCCACAGGCCGGTTCCGACGCCAGCAGCCTGAAAACCCGCGCACGTCTGGAAGGTGATCATTACGTGCTCAACGGCTGCAAACAGTTCATCACTTCCGGGCAGAACGCCGGGATCGTGATCGTGTTTGCGGTGACCGATCCGAGTGCCGGCAAACGCGGGATCACGGCGTTCATCGTGCCCACCGATTCGCCGGGCTACAAAGTCGCCCGGGTCGAAGACAAGCTCGGCCAGCATGCGTCGGACACCTGCCAGATTCTGTTTGAAGACGTCAAAGTGCCGGTCGCCAACCGCTTGGGCGAAGAGGGAGAGGGCTACAAGATCGCCCTGGCCAACCTTGAAGGCGGGCGCGTCGGCATCGCTTCGCAAGCGGTGGGCATGGCCCGCGCTGCGTTCGAAGCGGCTCGCGATTACGCCCGCGAACGCGACACCTTTGGCAAACCGATCATCGAACACCAGGCCGTGGCCTTCCGCCTCGCCGACATGGCCACGCAGATCGCCGTCGCCCGGCAAATGGTGCATTACGCCGCGGCCCTGCGTGACAGCGGCCAGCCGGCGCTGGTCGAGGCTTCGATGGCGAAACTGTTCGCCTCGGAAATGGCCGAGAAGGTTTGCTCAATGGCGTTGCAGACGCTGGGCGGTTACGGTTACCTCAACGACTTCCCGCTGGAACGCATCTACCGCGACGTGCGCGTCTGCCAGATCTACGAAGGCACCAGCGACATTCAGCGCATGGTTATTTCGCGCAATCTCTGACAAGGAATCTTGCCCATGACTTACGAAACGATTCTGCTGGAAAACCACGGCCGCGTCGGCCTGATCACCCTCAACCGCCCACAGGCGCTGAACGCCCTGAACGCGCAACTGGTCAGCGAAGTGAACCATGCCCTCGATGGTCTGGAAGCGGATGCGAACATCGGTTGCATCGTCATCACCGGTTCGAAGAAGGCCTTCGCCGCCGGCGCCGACATCAAGGAAATGGCCGAGCTGACCTACCCGCAGATTTACATGGATGACCTGTTCAGCGACAGCGACCGTGTGGCCAACCGCCGTAAGCCAATCATTGCTGCGGTCAACGGTTTCGCCCTCGGTGGCGGCTGCGAACTGGCGCTGATGTGCGACTTCATCCTGGCCGGTGACAACGCCAAATTCGGTCAGCCGGAAATCAACCTCGGCGTGCTCCCGGGCATGGGCGGCACCCAGCGCCTGACCCGCGCCGTGGGCAAAGCCAAGGCCATGGAAATGTGCCTCAGCGGGCGGATGATCGATGCGGTGGAAGCCGAACGCTGCGGCATCGTTGCGCGGATCGTGCCGAGCGATGAACTGCTCGACGAGGCGCTGAAAGTCGCCGCAGTGATCGCCAGTAAATCGCTACCGATTGCGATGATGATCAAGGAAAGCGTCAACCGTGCGTTCGAAGTCAACCTGACCGAAGGCGTGCGCTTCGAACGCCGGGTGTTCCATGCGGCGTTTGCCACGCAGGATCAGAAGGAAGGCATGGCGGCGTTCGTCGCCAAGCGGACGCCGGAGTTTCAGGGCAAATAATGCGCTGACCTGACTGACGCCTTCGCGAGCAAGCCCGCTCCCACATGGGATTTGTGTACGACGCAGATCCCATGTGGGAGCGGGCTTGCTAGCGAAGCTTTTGGCGTTACAACTGGTAGTTCTTCAGCTCCCGCGCAATCACCATCCGCTGAATCTCGCTCGACCCCTCGTAGATCTGGGTAATCCGCGCATCGCGGTAGTACTTCTCGACCGGATAGTCCTCCAGATACCCATACCCGCCATGAATCTGAATCGCCGAGGAGCAGACCTTCTCGGCCATCTCCGAGGCGAACAGTTTGGCCTGCGATGCCTCCGACAGGCACGGTTTGCCCGCCGTGCGCAGGCGCGCCGCGTGCAGGATCATCAAGCGCGCCGCGTTGATTTGCATGTGCATGTCGGCCAGCAGGTTGGCGATGCTCTGGTGTTCGTTGATCGGCTTGCCGAACTGGATTCGGTCGCGGGAATACACCAGCGCCGCTTCAAACGCGGCCCGGGCGATGCCCAAGGCCTGCGCAGCAATGCCGATGCGGCCGCCTTCGAGGTTGGACAGGGCAATCGCCAGACCCTTGCCGCGCTCGCCGAGCAGATTGGCCTCGGGAATGCTGCAGTTGTTCAGGGTCACCGCGCAGGTGTCGGAGGCGCGGATGCCCATCTTGTGTTCGGTGCGATCGACGATGAAACCCGCAGTATCGGTGGGCACCAGGAACGCGGAAATGCCTTTCTTGCCCAGATCCGGATCCGTCACCGCAAACACGATCGCCAGTTTCGCCCGTTTGCCATTGCTGACGAATTGCTTGGCGCCGTTGATCACCCACTGGCCGTCGCGCAGTTCGGCGCGGGTGCGCAGGTTGTGCGCTTCGGAGCCGGCCTGCGGTTCGGTGAGGCAGAAGCAGCCAATCGTCTGGCCACTGGCGAGATCCGCCAGCCAGGTCTTTTTCTGTTCTTCGCTGCCGTAATTCAATACCGGCCCGCAGCCCACCGAGTTGTGGATGCTCATGAACGCGCCGGTCGCGCCATCGCCGGCAGAGATTTCTTCCACCGCCAGCGCATAGGCCACGTAATCGACGTAAGTGCCGCCCCATTCCTCGGGCACCACCATGCCGAGCAGACCGAGTTCGCCCATCTTCGCCACCAGTGCGTCGTCGATCCAGCCGGCCTTTTCCCAGGCTTGCGCATGCGGCGCGATTTCGCCACGGGCGAAGTCCCGGGCCATGTCGCGGATCATCACTTGTTCTTCAGTCAGTTCGAGATCGTGCATGGCTCAGCTCCCGCTCTCAGTAAAACCGTGAAAGAAACTCGCGACATGCCCGGCGTCCAGCGCAGCAAGGGTCGGCGGGTTCCAGCGTGGGGTCTTGTCTTTGTCGATCAGCAGGGCGCGCACGCCCTCGATCAGGTCGCCGCGTTCGAACCACTGGCGATCCAGATGCAGTTCGAGGGCGAAGCAGTGTTCCAGGCTCAGGTGCCGACCGCGACGGAGCATCTCCAGGGTCACGGCCATCGCCAGTGGCGAGCGGGTCTCCAGCAGGTCAGCGGTGCTTGTCGCCCACTCGTGGCTGTCGGCGACGGTGACTGCGCGCAGTTGCTCGACAATGCTCGGCACGTCCGGCAGGGCGAAGAAGTGGTCGATGGCCGGGCGCAGTTTCTCCAGCGGCGCATCGGCGAGGGTTTGCACGCCGTTTTTGGCGAGCAGGCCCTGCAGATCCTTGAGCGGCGTGTCGCGCCATTCCAGGTGATCGAGTTGTTCGTCGAGGCTCGACAGTTTGCTGCTGTCGACAAACCAGTCCGCCAGCCCGCAGTGCAACGCATCGGCCGCGCGAATCTGCACGCCGCTGACGCCCAGATAGATCCCCAGTACACCGGGAATCCGTGAGAGGAAATAGCTGCCGCCGACATCGGGGAAATACCCGATCGCCACTTCCGGCATCGCCAGCCGGCTCTTTTCGGTGACCACCCGCAAATCCGCACCTTGCACCAGGCCCATGCCGCCGCCGAGGACGAAACCGTCCATCAAGGCCAGCACCGGTTTGCGGTAATGATGAAGCGTCAGGTCGAGGGCGTATTCCTCGACGAAGAAATCTTCGTGCAGCGTGTCGCCGCTTTTGAAGCTGTCGTACAGCGAACGGATATCGCCACCGGCGCAGAACGCCTTCTCACCGGCACCGCGCAGCACCACGGCGTGCACGCTGGCGTCAGTCGCCCAGGCATCGAGTTGCTGCTGCAACTGACGAACCATGTCGAGGGTGATGGCGTTGAGACCGGCGGGGCGGTTGAGGGTCAGGTGACCGATGTGATTGCGAACCTCGGCCAGCACTTCGTCTGGCGTGGCATCCATGGACGGCGTCCGCGGGGATGAAGCCTGAGCAGTCATCACTAACTCCCTGCTTTTATTGTCTTTATTCGAGAAGCTCGCGCGCGAGCGTTGACGGATCGTAACAGTGCAAATTTGCCGTGTACAACCGGGATATGTGCAGGGGGAGTTTGCGTTTTTGCAGCAGGTTGAGGATTGCCTTTGTGGCGAGGGAGCTTGCTCCCGCCGGGCTGCGAAGCGGCCCGACACGGCGGTTTTACGACTGCTGCGCAGCCGAGCGGGAGCAAGCTCCCTCGCCACAGAGATGCAGGTGGTTATCGGGTGAAGACTTCGCCGATACTGCGGCGTTTGGCATGCAGCTCGCTGGCGTGGATCAGTTGTTCGAGGTCTTCGGGGGTGACGTCGATAAACGCTTCCATGTCGGCCAATGCCAGTTTCAAATCCTCAGCGGTAATTGCCTGGCTATCGACCGGTGCCAGTGCCGGCGCTGGCTCGGCCGGGCGCTTGGGGTAGCGGATGCGCGTCAGGTTGTTGTAGGCCAGCGCGCTGAGCAGCATGCAGGCGGCGGCGAGCATCACCGGTTCCATGGCTTTCCAGTCCATGGCGATGGTGGCCGGATCGGCCAGTACCAAGGTCAGCGCCAGTGCGCCGGCCGGTGGATGCAGGCAACGCAGCCAGCACATCAGGATCAACGCCATGCCTGCTGCCAGGCAGGCGCTGCCCAAGGTGCGGCCGAGGACGTGGGCCACCAGCAGCGCGACCACGCTGGCGCACAGATAGCCGCCGATGATCGACCAGGGTTGCGCGAGGGCGCCCGATGAGACGGCAAACAGCAACACGGCCGAGGCGCCCAACGGCCCGATCAGGTGGTACGCGACCTCGATGCCGAACACCTGACTGCACGCCCAGACGCTGAACAAGGTGCCCAGCGCCATGCCGATTGCGGCGCGGCTCCATTCGGTGGGGCGAGTGTTGATGGCGGCGGGCAACCAGCGAGCGAGCATGTGAATCGGGTCCTTGCAGTAAATTCGGGGCAAAAAAAAGGACTTGTCCGTTTCGGAAAGTCCTCGAAGCGTTCCAACTATTTGGGGGAGGAACGCGCACAGTGTGCCGTGCAAAGTCGATGCTGACAAATTCATATAAATGCTGCTTCAGTGCATTATTTTTGAGTTGTCGCCACGCGGCGTCCACTGACGAAACACAAGTACCCACCCAACGCCGCCAGAGCGCTCAGGGCGTAGAACATGCTCGGCGCCGGCGTGTGCATCAGCAGAACCCCGCACATCACCGGACTCAGCGCACCGCCCAGCGCCGCGAGGTTCTGCGCACCGTAGTAACTGCCGCGCAGCTCTTCGGGCGCGAGGGTGTCGACGAAGAGGAAATCCGCCGGATAGATGATCATCTCGCCGAGGGTGAAGATGAACATCGCCACGCACCAGCCGACCAGACTGTCGGCCAGGCTGAAGCCGATCAGACCGACGATGAACAACGCGGTGCCGCCGGCAATCCAGAACCGCAGGTGCTCACGCTTGAGGAAGCGGCCGATCTGGTATTGCAGCAGGATCACCGTGATCGCGTTGCAGGCGAGCAGGGCGGCCATGGTGTCGAGGGTCTGCTCCTGCGTGTGGGTCACCAGCAGATACTGCGACAGGTACAGGGTGAAGCGCCCGTGAACCAGGGTGCTGAGCAGGCAACCGAGGGTGAACAGGATCATCGTGCGGTCGTTTTTCAGAATGATCAGCGTCTTCAGGAAGCTCTGCGGCTGGCTCGCCTGCGACAGCGGGCTGACCTCGCGAGAGACGCCCAGCAACAGGAAAACGCTGCCAGCGGCAATCAGCCCGGCGACGATAAATGGCGCTGAAGGCTGAACCCCGGCAATCACCACGCCGATCATCGGGCCGACGGCGTAGCCAATATTGGTCAGCGTGTAGTTCAGCGAAAACGCCTTGACCCGCTGGCCGACCGGCAGGTTTTCACTGAGCATCGCTTTGGAACAGATCAGGAACAGCGCCGACGCCGTTTCACTGATGATCAGCACCAGCGTGACCAGGTACAGATTCTGCGCGAAGGTCAGCAGCATCAGGCCGACACCGCTGGAAAGCATGGTCAGGATCAATAGTTGGCGCTTGTCGAGGCGATCGATGATGTAGCCGCCGTACAGCGACAACAGCGTGGCACTGAACACGGCGATGCCCAACAGCAGGCCGACGTCTTGCGGGTTGAGACCCAGTTTGTTGCTGAGGAACAGGGTCAGCAGCGGGCTGATCAGGGCACGGCTGATGACGATGCTCAGCGAGGTGATCATCAGTCGGCGGATCAGGCGGGAGTAGGTGGCCACGAAGAGGTCAATGTCCTTATTTCAGAATGCGCGGGCGGCGTTGCCATCCTCACCGGGTCGCGCTCGGCGGTCAACCTGACACACCGCAAATCCGTGTGGGAGCGGGCTTGCTCGCGAAGGGGCCGGCACATCCAGCATCGTTATCAGCGGGCACACCGCCTTCGCGAGCAAGCCCGCTCCCACAGAGGGGATTGGCGGTGTTATCAATAGAGGGGCAGGAGCATGGCGCAGCGTCGCTCGGCGGCAAAGCCATGCTCGATTTCTTTCTGCAGAGCATCGAGCAAATGCGCTTCGTGCTCACCGGGTGCGACTTCCACAAACCCCATCCGCTGATAAAACGGCGCATTCCACGGCACGTCGCGAAACGTGGTCAGGGTCACGGCGCGCATTTGCTCACGGAGGGCATGTTCAATCGCGGCCAGCAGCAGTTGACGACCCACGCCTTGCCCCTGAAACGCCAGGCTGACGGACAGTTCTTCAATGTGCAGTTGGTTGTCGAAATCCAGCGCGCGAATAAACCCTGCCAGTTGCGCCGAGGTGTTTTCGGCGACCCAGACGTAGGCATTGTCGATGGCTTGGCGGTGTTGCGCGGCGCTTGCCACGTCGGTGTCGGCAAGCCAGGCGAGGGTAGGATCTGTGCGAAACAGCTCGGCGGCCGAGCGTTCGATGGCGGGGAGGGCGGCGGCATCATTCTGCCGCGCCCGGCGTACAACAAAACTCATGGTAAACAGTCCCTGTAGAAGCTGCCGCAGGCTGCGATCTTTTTCCTGAAAGCACAAAAGATCGCAGCCTCAATCAGTTCCTACAAGGGCTTCAGATACAACAGCACGTAATCGTTCTTGTCGAAACGCCCGGTCAGCACCGGTTGCAGGCTGGCCAGCGAGGTGCCTTGCAGCGATTGCAGGTCCTTGCTGTCCATCATCAACCAGGCCGGGGCTTTGAGGGCTTCGAGTTGCTGCACCGTTTCGGTGAACTGCGGTTGCAGATCCTGCTCGACGTTGACCATGAACTTGATCGCCTTGGCGTCTTTGCCCATGCCGTGCAGCACCAGCGGGGCCGGGTTCTGCTGCACCTGCGCGAAGGCAGCACGACTGAACGCCTGCGTGTCGTACAGACGTCGCTCCACCGGTTCGAACACCGCGGCATACACCGTCCACAAGGCTAACACCGAGCACAGCGCCAACACTTCGGCCCGCCAGCGCGGGATCATCAGACGCGACAACGCGAGTAATTGCAGAACGCCGAGCACGACCAGCACCAGGGTGATGCCGTCGAGCTGCTCGGGAAAACGGCGCTTGGCAACCAGCAGGGCCACCATCAACAGTCCCGGCGTCACCAGCCAGATACCTTGAATCACCCCACGCAATACGCGGAACACCCGACCGTGCAGCACCTGAAACGGGTACGCGGCGATGATCGCCGCCATCGGCAACATCGGCAGCAGGTAACGCGCCTTCTTCGCCTGTGGAATCGACAGGCCGACCATGACGATCAGCCCGGCGGCGGCGCAATATTGCACCAGACGCAAGGCCGGCCCGCGCTGATGCGGTTTGCTCAGCCAGGTCGCGGCCAACGCCAGGATCGCCAGCGGATACGCCAGTGCGTAGTTGCCGATGGAGCTGGTGAAGTAATACAGCGAACCACTGACGCCTTCACTGCCGTCCATGCGCCCCATGAACTGCATGCGGATCACGTCCTGCAGGAAGGCTTCGCCACCGCTGAGTTTCGCCAGCCACAACAGCAGGCTGACACACGCTGCGAGTAACACAGAAGCGATCACGCCGAACACGAAGAGGCGTTTCCACTCACGGTTGAGCAGGTAGTAACTGCAGAGCATGCCGGTCGGTACCACCAGGCCGATAGGCCCGCGAATCCCGAAGCCCAGCAACAGCAGGACAAAGATCAGCGGCCAGCGCCGGCGCGAGCCGAAGTGGTCGTGCGCATAGCCCAGATAAAACACCGACAGCGCCACGGCGGCGAGCATCAGGTCTTGCGACACCGCGCGCACTTCGGTGACGAAGGTGCTGGTGAGCATCAACAGCGCGATGCTGATCAGGGCCCAGTGTTGCGAATGCACCGCCAGCAAGCGATACATCAACGTCACGATCACGCCGCCGGCAATGGCACTCGGCAGCCATGCCGTGAGGGTGTTGACCGCGCCAAAGGGCAACGACAACAACCAGATGAACAGCGTCGAGAGCGCCGAATAGTCGGCGTACGGCTCACCGTAAGTGGTCGGGAATACCGTTGGCCCGTGCCGGAGCATCTCCTGGGCAAACAGTACGAAACGTGAATCGAAGCCAATGGGCGCCTGTCCGTAAACCCCGGCGATGAACAGCAACAGTGCCAGCAGCCCTGCGATCAGGGACTGCCGGCGGATGACAGGCGACAACGTGATCAAGCGACGTCCGCTTTGTCAGACCATTGCTGCAGCGGCATCGGCAGTTTGCGCGAGTCGCCACGGCCGATCGGGAAGTACTTGAAGCCGTTGCGTGCCAGACGCTCGGCGTCGTACAGGTTGCGGCCGTCGAAGATCACCGGGGCTTTCAGGCGTTGCTCGATCAGGTCGAAATCCGGCGCCTTGAACTGCTGCCATTCGGTGCAGATGATCAGCGCATCGGAACCCGCCAGCACCGATTCCGGGGTGCCCATCAGCATCAGTTTTTCTTCGTTCGGGTACAGATGCTGGGTTTCCTGCATCGCTTCCGGGTCGAACGCGCGAACGCTGGCGCCAGCAGCGAACAACGAATCGAGCAGGACACGGCTCGGCGCGTCGCGCATGTCGTCGGTGTTTGGCTTGAACGCCAGGCCCCACAGGGCAAAGGTCTTGCCGCGCAGGTCACCCTTGTAGAACGCGTTGATACGGTCGAACAGCTTGTGCTTCTGCCGCTCGTTGATCGCCTCGACCGCTTGCAGCAGGTCACTGGAGCAGTGTGCCTGCTCGGCGCTGTGGATCAGCGCGCGCATGTCTTTCGGGAAGCACGAGCCACCATAACCGCAGCCCGGGTAGATGAAGTGGTAACCGATGCGCGTGTCGGCACCGATGCCCTGACGGACCGACTCGATGTCGGCGCCCAGGTGTTCGGCCAGTTCGGCGATCTGGTTGATGAAGCTGATCTTGGTCGCCAGCATGCAGTTGGCGGCGTATTTGGTCAGCTCGGCGCTGCGCAGGTCCATGAACATGATGCGGTCATGGTTGCGGTTGAACGGCGAGTACAGGTCGCGCATCACATCTTGCACTTCGTCACCTTCGCAGCCGATGACGATGCGGTCCGGACGACGGCAGTCGGCCACCGCCGAACCTTCCTTGAGGAATTCCGGGTTGGAGACGATATCGAACTGCAGCTCACGACCGGCCTTGTCCAGTGCGGCTTGAATGTGCGCACGCAGGGTGTCGCCGGTGCCGACCGGTACGGTGGACTTCTCCACCAGGATCAGCGGCTGCTCACGGTGCCGCGCCACGGCGTCACCTACCGACAGCACGTATTTCAGATCGGCCGAGCCGTCTTCGCTGGACGGTGTACCCACGGCGATGAACGCAACGCGACCGTGTTGTACGGCGAGTTTTTCATCGGAAGTGAAATGCAGGCGGCCGGAGTCCAGACCTTCGCGCACCAGGCTCGACAGGCCCGGTTCGAAGATGCTGACGTGACCCTGGCGCAGCAGCTCGACTTTCTTCTGATCGATGTCCATGCACACGACGTCGTGACCGACTTCGGCCAACACGGCGGCCTGCACCAGGCCAACATAACCGCTACCAAATACTGTGATTTTCATGGAGCACTCCTGAATTCGGGCGCACGAGACGGACGAGTGTTAATAGTGATGACCCCGAGCATGACCAGTGCCACGCCCAGCGATTTAGTGAAACT
Source organism: Pseudomonas sp. AM14(2022) (assembly GCF_036346455.1). Classification (NCBI taxonomy): domain Bacteria; kingdom Pseudomonadati; phylum Pseudomonadota; class Gammaproteobacteria; order Pseudomonadales; family Pseudomonadaceae; genus Pseudomonas; species Pseudomonas sp. AM14(2022). The sequence goes on along the minus strand of NZ_JAOTNY010000022.1, from coordinate 35,549 downwards.
GAACGATTCGTTGAACAGCGGCAGACTGGCCGCCAGCAGGTACACCAGCGCGTAGCTGATGCTCAATAGTGAATAAGCCCGGCCCAGCGGCAGATCGCGCAATGCCGCGAGCCAGCAGAGCATCGACAGGGCGTAGGCGAAAATCGCCGCCACCACCACGGCCAGTGCCGACAGATCGACACTGCCGGCGCTCAACGCCGTCAGCCATTGTTCCGGTTGCGGCAGGCGCGTCATGCTCCAGCGCATGCCCAGTTGGGCGCCACTGACCAGCATTACGCTGCCCAGAGCAAAACCGATACCACGTGCCTTGTTCATGACTGTTGCCCCAGTAAAACTACGCCGCCGATCACCAGCGCCACGCCCAGCCAATGCTGACGGTCGATGGGCTCGCGAAAAACGAAGCGAGCGATCAGGGTGATCAGCACGAAGTTGAGGCTGAGCATCGGGTAAGCGATGCCCACTTCAAGACGTTGCAACACCAGCAGCCAGACCAGCAGCCCGCTGCCGAGAGCAAACAGCGCCAGCCACAACCATGGCGAACGCAGTTTGTCGGCCCAGGACGAATCAACGCCGCGCCAGCTCTCCACGGCGAATTTCTGCGCGACTTGCCCCAGGCACGTCAGCAGACACGCCGTCAGTAACAGCAACCAACTCATGACGGATCCTTGGGCAGCACCATGATCACCAGATTGCCCGACTCATAACGGGTACCGTCCTTGGGCAGCAGGTCCAGCTCTTCGAGCTCGTCCTGGCCCTTGACGCGCATCAGCACGCCGACCGAGCCGCTGCGGCGCGCTTCACGTACCCATTGTTGAACGTTGTCCTTGGTGAGTCGGCGTTCAGCGCCTTCCGGGAAGGACAGACCGTATTTGAGTTCGCCGACCGTGTTGTACAGCGCGACCTCTGGTTGTTTCATGCGCCAGGCCAGCGCTGCCGCCGCACCCAGATCATTGCTCAGCAGGTGAGTGGCGCCGGACAGTTCGGTGACATGGTGGCGGATGAACTGATCCGGGGTTTTGTTGGCCACCACCGACTTGGGCAACGCCGCCGGCAGGATTCCCGCCAGCAACAGGCTGCCCAGCGCCGGCGCCGCCCAGCACTGCAGCGGCAGGAACGCTTGCGCCAGGTTGGCGATGATCCAGCCGATCAGGGCGATGAACACCAGCACCAGGCTGTGCAGTTCGTGGTCGTACACAGGTTTGTTCAGTTGCAGGTAAACCAGTGCAATCAGCGTGACCACACCCAGCAGCAGGTTCAGCAGACCGTTGATTCCCAGCGCCCGACCTTGTTCGAGACGCAGACGATCAGCCAGCGTATTGCCCAGCAGCAGTGCCAATGGCAGCAGACACGGCAGGATGTAGGTCGGCAGCTTGCCGTTGCTCAGGCTGAAAAAGCCCAGCGGCAACCACAGCCACAACAGCAGGAAGACCATGTTCGGCTGGGCCCGGGTTTGCCAGGCTTGCTTGAACGCGGTCGGCAACAGGCCAACCCACGGCAGACTGAATGCCACCAGCAGCGGCAGGTAGAACCACCACGGTGCATCGTGCTGCGCATCGTCACCGGCAAAGCGCCGGATGTGTTCGTGCCAGAAGAAGAACCGCCAGTAATCCGGTTCTTGTGCGTGCACCGCCAGCGCCCACGGCAAGCTGACGATGATCGCGATGGCGATCGCCACCGGACCGAACACCAGTAGTTCACGCCAGCGTTTCTGCCAGAGCATCCACGGCAATGCGATCAGTACCGGCAGCAACCAGGCGAGAAAGCCCTTGGTCATGAAACCCATGCCGCAGGCCAGCCCCAGCAGCGCCCAGGCGCCCAGCCGTTGCCCGGTGCTGCGGCTGTCGAGCGCAAACCACAGCGCCACCAGGCTCAGGTTGACCCAGAAGGTGAATTGCGGATCGAGGTTGGCGTACCCGGCCTGACCGGCGACGACGGTGAAGCTCATGTAGAGCAGGGCGCAGACGAAGCTCTTGCGCGGATCGCTCCATAACCTGCGCGCGACCAGGTAGGCCAGCAGCACACTCAAAGCGGTGCTGAGGGCCGAGGCGAAGCGCACGCCGAACAGATTCTGCCCGAACAATTCCTGGCCGATGGCGATCATCCAGTAGCCGGCAATCGGTTTCTCGAAATACCGCAGCCCCATGAAATGCGGCGACACCCAGTTGCCACTGAGCAGCATGTCCTGGCTGATCTGTGCGTAGCGGGTTTCGTCGGGGATCCACAGGCCATGGGTGCTCAACGGCAACAGATAGGCCAGCAGACAGAGGCCGACCAACAGCGGCAGTGCCCAGCGTCTGGTCATGCGCCTTGCACTCCCAGCCAGCCTTCACGGCCTTCGAGCACACCTCGTTGCACGCGGCCCACGGGCAGGGTGTTGAAAAACTCGGGCAACAAGTCGCCCAAGGGTTTGAAGTCAATATTGCGCTGGCGTGCATCGGCCAGCAATTGACGAAAGTCCTGAGCCATCAGAATCCCTTCTACTTCGGCATGAATGGTGTAGACGTTGAGTGCTTGCGACTGGAACCGGTCGAGGATGAAGGCGTTGAAGTCCTTCGCCGCCACGTGCGGGCCGACGACTTCGTCGAAGGTCGGCAGGTCCACCGGAATCTGCGGAGTGCCCAGCGAACCGTCCGCCAGCAGCGGACGGAACAGGCTCTGCCCGCGGCAATCGCTGTTATAGCGAAAGCCGAAGGTCTGCTTGGCCTCGATCACGCGCTCGTCCGCACGCCAACCGGCGGCGGCCGAACACTGGATCTTTTCGCCGAGGATGTCGCTCAAGGTATCGACGCCGCGCCGGATCTGTTCGATCAGTTGCGCGTCGCTCCAGCGCCCGGCGTTGGCCTGCCAGCCATGGTGATCCCAGGCGTGCAGGCCGACTTCGTGACCGGCGTCCCGGGCCTGACGCATCAGGTGTCCGAGATCACGGCCAATCGGTTTGCCGGGCCAGGCAGTGCCGGCCAGCAAAATGTCCCAGCCGTACAGGCCGGCAGCGTTGGAGCGCAGCATTTTCCAGAGGAACTGCGGGCGGATCAGGCGCCACAGATGCCGACCCATGTTGTCCGGGCCGACACTGAAGAAAAACGTTGCCTTGACCTGCGCCTCGTCGAGCATCTCCAGCAGCCGCGGCACACCTTCTCGGGTGCCACGGTAGGTGTCGACATCGATACGAAGACCTGCCTGCATTACTTCTTGTCCGCGATTTCGAGCATGGCTTCACGCAGGAAGAAGTCCAGGGTGTTGCCGATGGTCTCGCGCATTTCCACGGTCGGCTCCCAGTTCAGCAGGCGCTTGGCGTTGGCGATGCTTGGCTTGCGGTGTTCCACGTCCTGGTAACCGGCACCGTAGAACGCCTTGCTTTCCACGTCGCGGAAACCGGCGAACGGAGGGAAGTTGTGACGCAGCGGGTGCGCTTCGAACTGACGCAGCAGCTCTTCGCCCAACTGACGGATGCTGGCTTCGTTGTCCGGGTTGCCAATGTTGATGATCTGGCCGTTGCAGACATCGTTGTCGTTGTCGATGATCCGCGCCAGGGCTTCAACGCCGTCAGCGATGTCAGTGAAGCAACGCTTCTGCTCGCCACCGTCGAACAGACGGATCGGCGTGCCTTCCACCAGGTTGAGGATCAGTTGGGTGATGGCGCGGGAGCTGCCGATACGCGCCGAATCCAGACGGTCCAGACGCGGGCCCATCCAGTTGAACGGACGGAACAGGGTGAAGTTCAGGCCCTTGGCGCCGTAAGCCCAGATCACGCGGTCCAGCAGTTGCTTGGAGACCGAGTAGATCCAGCGCTGCTTGTTGATCGGACCGACGATCAGGTTCGAGCTGTCTTCGTCGAAGTTCTTGTCCTGGCACATGCCATAGACTTCCGAAGTCGACGGGAAAATCACGCGCTTGTTGTACTTGACGCAGTAGCGCACCAGTTTCAGGTTTTCTTCGAAGTCCAGCTCGAATACGCGCAGTGGGTTGCGGGTGTATTCGATCGGGGTGGCGATGGCCACCAGCGGCAGGACCACGTCGCACTTCTTGATGTGGTACTCGATCCACTCGGAGTGAATGCTGATGTCGCCTTCGACGAAGTGGAAGTGCGGGTGGCTGCGCAGACGGTCGATGGCGTCGGAGCCGATGTCCAGACCGTAGACTTCGTAGCGGTCGTCACGCAGCAGGCGCTCGGACAGGTGGTTACCGATGAAACCGTTGACGCCCAGGATCAGTACGCGAGTACGACGTGGCGCACGACCGGATTCGGCGCCGCGCAGCAACGAGCCATCGACCAGACCCAGTTCGTTGGCCAGTTGCGGGCCGCTGAGGTACAGGCCGTTGTCGTTGCGCTGACCGGCGTTGATCACCAGCGAGTCCTGACCGCAGGCAATGCGCAGCGGATCGACGCTGATCACGCGGCCTGGCGCCTGGCCTTCGTTGCCCTTGACGACTTCGGCGCTCCAGACGATCAGTTTGTGCTCGCCCACGGCGCAGAACGCACCCGGGTAAGGACGGGTCACGGCGCGCACCAGGTTGAACAGTTCTTCGGCCGGTTTGGCCCAGACCAGTTTGCCGTCCGCCGGGGTGCGACGACCGAACACGGTGGCTTTCGATTCGTCCTGCGGGGTTTCAGTGATCTTGCCTTGCAGCATGTTCGGCAGGGTGTCGCGCAGCAGGTCGCTGGCGGCGGTGCGCAGTTTGGCATGCAGGGTCAGGCCGGTGTCGCTGCGCTCGATGGCAACGCGCTGCTGGGCAACGATGGCGCCGGCATCAGCGCGCTTGACCATGCGGTGCAGGGTCACGCCGGTTTCGGTTTCGCCGTTGACCAGCACCCAGTTCGCCGGAGCGCGGCCGCGATAGCGTGGCAGCAGCGAACCGTGCAGGTTGAACGCGCCTTTTTTGGCCAGGGCCAGCAGTGGTTCGCTCAGCAGATTGCGGTAGTAGAAGGAGAAAATGTACTCCGGATCCAGCTTGGCGATGCGCTCGATCCACAGTGGGTGGTTGGCGTCTTCCGGCGCGTGCACCGGGATGCCTTTGTTGGCGCACAGCTGTGCAACCGAGGCATAGAACGCGTTTTCTTTCGGATCATCGGCGTGAGTGAACACTGCTGCAATGTCATAGCCGCTGTTGAGCAGGGCTTCAATGCCGGCGCAGCCAATATCGTGGTAGGCGAAGACAACAGTTTTTGCACTCATGAGAGAACCTGATCGGAAGTGGAAGAAGTAGCGGTAGAAGAAAGACCATCAACGGTGACGGCAGGGGCCGGAGCGGCCGGCTGGCTGCGCAACACCTTTTCGATGAAGAAACGTGGACGGGCGCGCACATCGCTGTACATGCGGCCGAGGTATTCACCCAGCAGGCCCATGCCGATGAACTGACCACCGGTGAACACGAACAGCACGGCGAACAGCACGAACATGCCGTCACCGGCCCAACCGGCACCGAAGGCCAGACGCAAGACAATCAACGCAATCGCGAACAGCACGCCCAAGCCGGCCATGGCGAAGCCGACGATGCTGAGCAAGCGCAGCGGGGTGGTGGTCATGCAGGTGACCAGATCGAACATCAGGTTGATCAGGCGCATCGGGCTGTATTTCGAGTCGCCGTGTTCACGCTCGGCGTGGGCCACGACGATTTCGGTGGTGTGACGGGCGAAGCTGTTGGCCAGGATCGGGATGAACGTGCTGCGTTCGCGGCAGGCGAGCATCGCGTCGATGATGGTGCGGCGGTAGGCGCGCAGCATGCAGCCGTAGTCGCTCATGGCGACGCCGGTGGAGCGTTGCACGGCAAGGTTGATCAGCTTCGACGGATAACGGCGCAGTGCCGAGTCCTGACGATTGCCGCGCACGGTGCCGACCACGTCGTAACCTTTTTCGGCTTCGGCCACCAGCCGCGGGATTTCTTCCGGCGGGTTCTGCAGGTCGGCGTCGAGGGTGATCACCACGTCGCCCTTGCACTGTTCGAAACCGGCCATGATCGCGGCGTGCTGACCATAGTTGCGGTTGAGAATGACCGCCACGAACGGGCTGTTTTCACGCCCGGCGGCTTCTTCGAGCATGTTCGCCGATTCGTCGCGGCTGCCGTCGTCGACCAGCACGATTTCAAAATCGTGGTGCAACTGGCGGCAGGCCGCCTCGGTACGACGCAGCAGCTCGGGCAGGCTTTCCTGTTCGTTGTAGACCGGGATGACGATCGACACGCTACGGATTGGATAAGGTTTCACAGGCGTTTTTCCATGATTTGAGCGATGGCACCGACCACCCGGTCAAGGTCTTGACCGGTCATGTCGGGGAACAGCGGAATCGAGCACAGCCGCGCCGAGTTCCATTCGGTGTTGGGCAGGTAGAGGTCGGGGTCACGCTGGCGATACCAGGTGTGCAGGTGGGTGGCGATGAAATGGATACCGGTGCCGATGCCCTGATCCTGCAACGCCTTCATGAACGCTTCGCGGTCCATGCCGCAACGCTCGCTGTCGATGCGCAGGATGAACAGGTGCCAGGCGTGTTGCTGGGCATAGGCGGGCAGGGCCAGCGGTTGCACCGGCAGGCCTTCGAATTTTTGCAGGTAGCTGGTGGCCAGCTCGGTGCGGCGAGTGTTGATTTCGTCCAGACGTTGCAACTGCACCAGGGCAATCGCGGCGTTGATGTCGGCCAGGTTGTACTTGAAACCCGGTTCCATCACTTGCGCCTGCGGCTTGCGGCCACCGGTCAGACGGTCATAGGCGTCAACGCCCAGGCCGTGGAATTTGAGCATGCGCACGCGGCTGGCAAGGGCTTCGTCGTCGGTGACGAACATCGCGCCTTCGGCACAGGTCATGTTCTTGATCGCATGGAACGAGAAGATCGCCGTGCCTTGCGAACCGACGTGGCGCCCCTTGTAGCGGGTGCCGGCGGCGTGGGCGGCGTCTTCGATGACCGGGATGCCGTGCTTGTCGGCCAGGGCATACAGCGGATCGAGATCGAATGCAGCGCCGGCGTAGTGCACCGGAATGATTGCTTTGGTTCGCGGAGTGATGGCCGCTTCAATGCGCGCAGCGTCGGTCATCAGCGTGTCGCGGTCGACATCGACAAACACCGGTTTGGCGCCCAGCAGGGAGATCATGTTGGCGGTCGAGACCCAGGTCTGCGACGGGGTGATGACTTCGTCGCCCGGGCCGATGCCCAGGGCCAGCAGCGTGATGTGCATGCCGCCGGTGGCCGAAGACAGGGCCACCGCGTGCTTGCAACCCACATACTGCGCAAACTGCTCTTCGAGTGCCTGGTTTTTCGGCCCCGTGGTGATCCAGCCCGAGCGCAACACCTGCTCGACAGCGGCAATTTCCTCATCGCCAATACTTGGGCGGGAGAAGGGGAGAAACGCCTGACTCATGGGCACCTCATTACAAAAAAAATAAAGGATGGATTCACGCGGTTATTGGATCCAGCCTCAGCGTAGACACAGAAAAGCGCTCCTGCATCAATAACTTGGCAAAAAAAGCATGACGTCGGGGATTGATTGACTTTTCACGATTTGCCCGGCAGGTTGGGGCATAGCCACTACCGAACCTATGGGAATTAAGGTTATGCCGGTTTTTGTGAAAGGAACATGAAAAACCGGTTGGCGAATCGTTTATCTGTCACTTATACAGCCGCTGTTCAGGCTTCTGCCGTCCATCGCAGTTTTTTGTCGGACAGTGCCGCTCAAGTACCTTCTTTACTTCAAGTACATTGCATTTGTTAGTTGTTGTAGTGCTGTACATTTTTTACTCAAGGTTTAACGTTTGATTGATTTAGTTGCTGCAACCCCTGACGCTCCAAAAACCAACCCGATGAGCCTGTACCTCGCGCGTTTGGCGCCCTCCAGCCAACTGACCATGCGCTATGTGCTGCAAGATGCGGCCGATCGCCTGGGCTTTGAAGACATGAATGTCGAAGAGATTCCCTGGCATGCCTTGCAACCGGAAGATGTTGTAGCGCTGGTCGCTGCATTACGTGCAGACAACTACGCACCGAACACTTCTTCGTTGTATGTGAATGCGGTGCGCGGGGTGATGAATGAGGCCTGGCGCATGAGTCTGATCAGCCAGGAACATCTTCTGAAGATGCGTTCGGTCAAGGGCATCGCCGGCACGCGGCTGTCTCAGGGGCGCAATCTCAAGCGCACGCTGATACACGAACTGATGGAAGTCTGCGCCGCCGATCCACGCCCGCAGGGCCTGCGTGATGCGGCAATCATCGCGTTGCTGTACGGCACCGGCATGCGCAAGTCGGAATCGGTGGATCTGGACCTGAATCAGGTTGATTTCAGCGAGCGCAGCCTGTGCGTCACCGCCAAGGGCAACAAGCAGTTGATCAAGTACGCGCCGGCATGGGCGTTCAGCAAGCTCGACGCGTGGCTCGAACTACGCCGTTCACAGCTCAAGGAAGGCGAGAGCGACGATGCCTTCCTGTTCAACCGCATTCGCCGTGGCAGCCACATCACCCGCGAGCGCATCACCAAACATGCGATCTACTACATTGCTCGCCAGCGCGGCACGCAGGTCGGGGTGAAGATCATGCCCCACGATTTCCGTCGCTCGTTCATCACTCGGGTGATCGAGGAGCACGACCTGTCGATCGCGCAGAAACTGGCGCATCACAGCAATATCCAGACCACCGCCAACTACGATGTGCGCGATGACAACGAGCGGCGGCGGGCGGTGGATCGCTTCGATCTCTGATCAGCTCAGGCCAAACACATGCGCCGCACCGAGTACCGACAGCTGCACCGCGCTGCCGGCGGGCGGCGCGTGCATGCCGGAGCTGCGCACCAGAATCGAACGGGCCGGATCCTGAGTCGCGGATGAGCTCAGTTCAACCGTCAGGGTGCAGGTGTTGCCGGCAAAATCGCGGTCGGTGACCAGCGCAGGGCAGCTTTGGCCGTCAGACGCCACCTCGGCGATCTGCAATTGTTCAGGACGCAGCATGATCTGTGCAGCGCCGCTGAAGCCGTTGCTGTTCACCGCCACCGGACCCAGATCGCAATGCGCCCAACCCGCCTCGATTCGCGCGGGCAGGACCACCGCTTCGCCGAGAAAGTGCGCGGTCTGTTCATCCTCCGGATAGCGGTAGAGATCCATCGGATGCCCGGACTGCACCAGCCGGCCGCTGCGCATCACCGCCAATTGATCGGCAAACGACAACGCTTCGCTCTGATCGTGAGTCACCAGAATGGTGGTGACGCCGGCGTCTTCGAGCAGGCGCGCGACCATTTTGCGCATGGCACTGCGCAAACCGGTGTCGAGGGCGGAGAACGGCTCGTCCAGCAGCATCAGCCGTGGTTGCTGCGCCAGAGCGCGGGCCAGCGAGACCCGCTGTTGCTGGCCACCGGACAATTCGTGGGGCCAACGGTTGGCCATGTTGGCGTCGAGGGCGACGCTGTCCATCAACTCAAGGATGCGCTGGGTGCGGGCCGCACCGGTCAGGGCCAGGCCGAAACCGATGTTCGCCGCCACCGTCATGTGCGGGAACAACGCGCCGTCCTGCGGGACGTAGCCGATCTGCCGTTGATAGGCCGGCACTGCGTGGCTGCGGTCGACCAGCGTCTGGCCGTTGAGGGTGAGGCTGCCGCTGTCGGGAAACTCGAAGCCGGCGATCATCCGCAACAGCGTGGTCTTGCCGGAACCGGAGGGGCCGACTATCACCGTGCGGCTGCCGGTCGGCACGTTGAGGCTGACGTCGTCGAGCGCCTTCTGCGCGCCGAAGGTTTTACTGAGGTTGAGCAGTTCGAGAGCGTTCATCGGCCAGCGGTACGCCTGGATTGGTGATAGAGAATGGCCGTCAGCGGCAGTGAAAGCAGGATCATCAGCAGCGCATACGGCGCTGCGGCGGCGTAATCGATTTCGCTGGTCATCGCCCAGAATCCGGTGGCGAGGGTGCGCGTGCCGTTGGGCGCTAGCAGCAGGGTTGCGGTCAGTTCATTGGTGATTGCCAGGAACACCAGTGCCGCACCTGCCGCCGCGCCGGGAGCTGCCAAGCGTACGGTGATCAGCCACAATGCGCGTATCGGCGAGCGGCCAAGGCTTTGCGCGATGTTTTCCAGCTCGACCGGGGCCTGCGCGAAACCGGCGCGCAGACTGACCAGCGCCCGGGGCAGGAACATCAGCAGATAAGCCAGCAGCACGGTGATGGTGGTCTGGTAGATCGGCCGGGCGAAATGGATGGTCACAGTGACCAACGCCAGCGCAACGACAATGCCGGGCAGGGAGCTGGTGATGTAGTTGCAGCCTTCCAGCAAGCGCTGCAGTTTGCCCGGCGAGCGGATCGACAGCCACGCGATGGGAATCGCCGCAACACTGGTCAGCAACGCGCCGGCAACGCCGTACGACAAGGTCTGCAGCAAGGCCGGCAAAAGTTCGTCGCCTTCCCAGACCTGCACGCCACCGGCCAGCAGCCAGCGGCCCAGCGTGAGCAACGGCACACCGAGCGCGAGCAGGCAGGTCAAGGTTTGCAGCAATAAAGCCAGGGTTGTCACGCCTCGGCCCAGTTGCACGCTGCGCTGGTCCCGGGCGCTGCCGGAACCGACTCGCGCATAGCGGGCGTTGCCACGGGCGGCAGATTCGGCGGTGAGCATCGCCAGACAGCACAGCGCCAGAACGCCAGCGAGCATGTTGGCCGCCGGGCCGTTAAACGTCGATTTGAACTGATCGAAGATCGCTGTGGTGAAGGTGTCGAAACGGATCATCGCGTACAAGCCGTACTCGGCCAGCAAATGCAGACCGACCAACAACGCGCCACCGCAGATTGCCAGGCGCAGTTGGGGCAACACCACCCGAAAGAACACCGCCCATGGCTTGAGTCCCAAGGATTGCGCGACGTCTTCAATCGCCGGATCGAGACGACGCAAGGTCGCGGCAATCGGCAAATACAGAAACGGGAAATAGGCGATCACCGACACCAGCACACCGGCCGGCAGACCGTGGATCGACGGAATCAGGCTGACCCACGCATAACTGTGGACGAACGCCGGCACGGCCAGCGGAGCCACCGCCAGCACTGACCACAGGCGTCGGCCGGGCAGGTTGCTGCGTTCGGTCAGCCAGGCCAAGGTGGTTCCGAGCAGGATGCACAGCGGCAGGGTGATCAGCACCAGCAGCACGGTGTTGATCAGCAATTCGCCGACCCGCGGGCGAAAGATCAGGGCTTCGATGGTCGCCCAGCCGGTGTACCACGCCACGCCGATGACGAACGCAATCGGCAGCAGGGACAACAACGACACCAGCACCGCCGAGCTCACCACCCACGAACTGCCACGCCCGGCCAGCGTGCGGGGCGGGTGAATGAGGCTGGCGGCGGCCGTCGCAACGGCCGGTGCAGGCAAGGTTTCGGGCATCACTTAGAGCAATCCGGCCTGGGTCATCAGCTCGATGGCTTTTTTGCTGTCGAGGGTCGACGCATCGACTTTCGGCGCGTCGAGGGTTTTCAGCGGAGTCAGCTTCGGATTGGACGGCGCGTCTTTACCCACGGCGTATTCGAAGGAGGTGCCGGTTTCGAGAACTTCCTGACCTTCCTTGCTGGTGATGTATTTGACGAACTTCTGTGCGTCTTCCTGATGCTTGCTCGATGCCAGCACGCCGGCGCCGGAGGTACTGACGAACGCGCCCGGATCCTGATGTTTGAAGTAGTACAGCTTGGTGTTTTTACTGTTTTCGCCGGTCTTGGACTGATCGACGAAGCTGTAATAGTGATAGATCACGCCGCTGTCGATCTGTCCGGCGTTCACCGCTTTGAGCACCGCACTGTTGCCGCGATAGATCGTGGCGTTGGTCTTCATGCCCTTGAGCCATTCCAGCGTGGCAGCTTCACCTTTCTGTTGCAGGACGGCGGCGACGATCGCCTGGAAGTCCGCGCCAGCCGGGGAGGCGGCCCAACGGCCTTTCCAGGCCGGGGTGGCGAGGTCGAGCAGGGATTTGGGCAGGTCTTTTTCAGTCAACTTGCTTGGGTTGTAGACGAACACGGTGGAACGGGCGGCGATGCCGACCCAATTGCCGTGGGCCGGACGGTAGGCGGAATCGACTTGCTCAAGGGTCGCGGGCGCCAGAGGGGCGAACAGTTTGGCGTTGTCCACCAGCACCATCGCCGGCGAGTTTTCGGTGAGGAATACGTCTGCCGGCGAGGCGGCGCCTTCCTGCACGAGCTGGTTGCCCATCTCGGTGTCATCGCCGTTGCGAATGGTCACCGGGATTCCGGTTTCTTCGGTGAAGCCGGCCACCCAGGCCTTGGTCAGCGTTTCATGCTGCGCGTTGTAGACCACCAGACCCACCGAATCGGCGGCAAAAGCCTCGCCGGTGGCGAGCAACGCGGTGGCCAGCAATGCGCGCTTGAAGAAGGATGGAAAGCGTGGATTCATTCGGGCAGCTCCTGTTTTCAGACGTTATGAGCAAACCCTCGCAGGAAACAATGCGAACGATTTGCAAGTGTCGAGTCGCGGCAATGTAGGGTGGCAAATGAGAAAAAAACGTCAAAGAAGCCGTTAATACTTGTCATTGCCATTCAAATTTACCGCGACTCTCTCCTTTTGTCTTAACGTCATTGCTCAGGAGTGGGGGATGTAAGCCACGCTCTGGTCTGCACGCCCGTGGAATACCTGTTCGCCACGGGTCGGGGTGGTGGTGATGACCTGATGATCAGCCTTCAGCGCATCGAGTGGCACGGCGTCACCGGAACGGTATTGCGCCACGAAGATCGTGCGATGCGGATCCCAGTGTTCCCCGCTGGTGCGTTGCAGCCAGGCGATCAGCGTCGCGGTGTCGCCATTGTGCGGGAAGTCCTCGATCGTTTCCGGCATGTAGTAGAACGGTGCACCACCGGTTTGCAGATACATCGGTACTTTGTTGTCTACCTCGATCATGACCATGCGCCATTGATTCAACGGTGCCTGCTGACTGGCCTGCTCGCGTACCTGCTCGCCGAAGCGGATGACACCGCCGCCGCTGTTGGTCCATGGGTAAAGCACACCCAGTACCGCAGCGAGCAACACAGTAGTGACAGCGAAGCCGATCTTCAGCCCACGGCCTTCGCTGTTGCGGGCGGTCATGCGCCGGGTCACCCACCAGGCACCCAGCAATTGCGCGAAGGGCACCAGCGGCAACACGTAATAGCTGCGGCGACTGCCACTGGCGGTGAAGAACAGCATCAGCAGCGCGAGCCCTTGAATCAGCCAGCGGGTATCCGGTTCGATGTGCTTCCAGTTGCGCGCGGCCACCCATAAGGCGATCAACCAGCACGGCGCCCACGGCAGGGTGTAAACCGGCAGATAGATCAAGTAGGTGTAAATCGGCCCGAACTGATCGAACGGCTGGAAAAACCGCACGACGTTTTCACGCAGCACCAGGCCGAGGCCGCTTTGTTCGTAGTTGGGCGCACCGTAGAGGTGAGACAACAGGAAAGGCGCCATGTAAAACGCCCCGGCGATCAATAGCGCGCCGAACAGTCGCAGGTTCAGATGACGTTTCCAGCGGTGTTCGCTGAGCAGGTGCGGCAGCAGCACCAGCCCCGGCAGGATGAAACCGATCAGGCCCTTGAACAGCGACGTCAGCGACAACAAACCGAAGAACACCACGTAGCGCCAGAAGCGGGTGTCATCCGGGCCGCGCCAGTACCACCAGACGGCCGCCAGCACGCCGCAGACGGTGAGGATGTCGGCGGTGGCGACTCGCGCCCAGAACACGAAATAGAAGGTGGTCGCGAGCATCCAGCCGGCGATCAGCCCGGTGCCTTTGCGAAACAGTTGCTCGCCGAGCAGGTACACCAGCCACACGCTAAGCCACGCGGAAATCACCGAAGACAGGCGCAACGACCAATGCCCCAGTCCGCCGGTGAACCACGAGGTGGCGGTGATCAGCCAGTACGACAGCAGCGGTTTGTCGTAATAAGGACTGCCTTTGAGATAGGGATCGAAATAATCGCCGCTTTGCAGCATCTGCAAGGCGATGTTGGCCCAGCGGGTTTCCGGCCCCCACAGCTCGCGACTGCCCAGGCCGAGCAATAACAGCAGGGCAGTTGCGGCCAGCAGAAGCAGCAACGCGCCCCGATCTTTTTTGTCTGCGGTCATGGTTTGCTCTGGGCAAAGATAAAGATTTCCAGGTTGCCGCGCCGGAAGTGCTGACCATCGATCGGCAACAGCTCCAGTTGCTGCTCGTCAGAGGTGCTGTTGACGCGCATCACCACACCCACCGAGCCTTTTTTGCGCGCTGCGGTCATCCATTCTCCTACGCCGTCGAGGCTGACCTTGCGTGACGCCATGGCCGGGTCATCGAGGCCGTATTTGAGCTCGCCAACGGTGTTGAACAGGTCGACTTGCGGGCGACGCAAACGCCAGGACAGTGCCGACGCAGCGCCCAGGTCATTACTCAGCAACGAGCTGGTTTCGCTCAGTTGCTGCTGATGTTCGGCAATGAACTGATCCGGCATCTTGCTGTTGACGATGGTCGCCGGCATCGCGGCCGGCAGCAATGCGACGAGCAGGCCGATGCCCAGCGCCGGCATCGCCCACAGCGTCAGCGGGCGCAAGGCTTGCAGCGAACCGGCAATCAGCCAGCCGAGCAGCACGATATAGCCCAGCGACAGGCTGAACATTTCGGTGTGTTCGTAAATTTCACGGGTCGCTTGCAGATAGATCAGCGCGACCAGTGCGGCAACGGCCAGCATCACGTTGACCACACCGTTGATGCGCAAGACACGGCCGTTCTGGCGTTCGAGCCAGCCCATCAGCGTGTGGCCCATCAACAGGGCCAGAGGCAGCAGGCACGGCATGATGTAAGTCGGCAGTTTGCCGCTGCTCGCGCTGAAAAACGCCAGCGGCAGCAGGAACCACAAGGCGAGGAAGGCGATTTTCGGATCGCGCTTTTCCCGCCAGGTACGCAGCAGCGTTGAAGGCAACAGCAGTGCCCACGGCAAGGTGGACGCAAACAGCAGCGGCAGGTAGAACCACCATGGTCGTGCGTGCTGTGCGTCTTCACCGGCGGCGAAGCGGCGGATGTGTTCGTGCCAGAAGAAGAACCGCCAGAAATCCGGTTCACGCGCGTGCACGGCCAGTGCCCATGGCACGCTGACCAGCGCGGCCACGGCCACGGCAATCAGTCCATAACGCACCAGTTCGCCGAAACGCCGCTGCCAGATCATGTAGGGCAGGGCGATCAGCACCGGCAGCATCAGGGCGAGGAAACCTTTGGTCATCAGGCCCATGCCACAAGCGAATCCCAACAAAGCCCAGCCACCCAGGCGCGCGCGCGGGGTGTTGCTGTCGATGGCAAACCAGATCGCCACCAGACTCAGGTTGACCCACAAGGTGAACTGCGGATCGAGGTTGGCATAGCCGGCTTGTCCTGCGATCAGGCCGAAGCTCATATAAAGGAGGGCGCACGCGGCGCTGATTCGCGGGTTGTTCCACAGGCGCCGGGCCAGCAGGTAGGCCAGCCACACACTAACCCCGGAGCTGAGTGCCGACGCGATGCGCACGCCGAAGAGGTTTTCACCGAAAATCGCCTGGCCGATGGCGATCATCCAGTAGCCGGCGATCGGTTTTTCAAAGTAGCGAATGCCCATGAAGTGCGGCGCCACCCAGTTGCCGCTCTGCAGCATTTCCTGGCTGATCTGCCCATAACGGGTTTCATCGGGAATCCACAGACCGTGAGTCATCAGCGGCAGCAGATAAAACACCACGAATGCCAGCACCAGCCCGGGTATCGCAAAGCGTTCGATCAGCGTGCTCTGGTGGAGGCGCGGCAAATTCAGCGCTGCATGGTGCAGCGGTTTGTTCTCAGACGTCATGACTGGACCTTGGTGCAGTACAAAGTGTGCGTTTCAGTGACGGCCCGGCAATTTCCGTTGCAGGCGCGGCACTGGGTTGAATGAATACAGAGGCGAGCACGGCCGATGGGCGTGTCCTGCATTCAGAGAACGGGTCTGCTTCCAGCGTTAAGTTCTCCTTGAGAAGACAAGCTTTAAATTTAATTTTTTCCAATTCTGGAAAGTAAAAAACATTTCTTATTACAAATTTCATACACGGCAATACCTTGTGCCAGAGCATTGGCCGGGCCGTTTGTTCTCGACTAAGTTTTGATGATTACTTGGCCAGTCGTTGCCAGCCTTCGGGATTCATGATGCCGATTACTTCAAGTTTTCCTTGCGCATCTATCCGGGCCAAAACAGTGCTGCCATATTCGGCAGCGACCGCGCGCGGGTAACCGGTCTGCCGTTCGAAATCGGCAATGCAGCCGCTGTGGGTTACCAGAATCATGTTCTGTCCCGGGGTCTTGTGCGCCACCAATTCATTGCGCATCGTCGGGCCACAGGTTTGCAGCCATTCCGCCGTCACGGCATCGTGGCCGAGCATGTAATGCGCAGTCTGCAGGGTGCGCGTCAACGGGCTGCTGAACAACTGGGTTTTTTCCAGGCCCAGTTTCGTAAAGCCACGGCCTACCTGGGCTGCAGCAATGCTGCCAGCCTGGGTGATACCGTCTGCCGGCCCCAGACAGGGATTGGTCGAGCGGTCGCAACGTTCGGTGTGGCGAACCAGTGCGACGACCTCACCGGCCTGCCAGGCCTTCACCCATTCCTGGGTAGCCGACGCACTCGCATAGCGCAGGTTGGCGGGCGAACGTTGCATCCAGACGAAGCCACAAATCAGTGTAATCAACAGCAAACCGACAGCAATGATTGCCCAGGTGCGCGGACGAGACAGATCCCATCGCCTGGACGGTGATTGTACGTGTACTAATTCAACCACGACGTTGCCCCTTGTCATTCCCGAGTTCCACTCAGTACACGCACAGTGCAACGTAAGCTCCAGGAGGTTAGTTACTTTACGGTGGTCTACTTGAATGGCTGCTGAACACTACGTTCAGAGTCGTGGCGGAGCAGTGAAGAACATGTGAAAAATTTGCGAGGTCCGGCGTGTGTTAACTAAAACGGCTATTTGATAAACAAACTCAAATACCCGTTTTGTTTGTTTTAAACACTTAACAACAACGCCGGGCAAGGCGAAGCTGCGAATATTGGTCAACGTCGTCGCGCCGCCCCTTGCAGCCCTGACATCAGCACTGGAGTCATTGAACCGGATGGACCTCAAGCAAAGCCTCGCCAATCGGATTGTGATTGTGTTCGCCTTGATGAGCGCGGTGGTGGCCGGTGTCTTCGCGATGGGCATTGTGGCCACGGTGCATGTCGTCGAGCACAAACTGACCATGACCGCCCTCAGTGGCGGACTGCGCCGCTTGTTGGCGATGGACGACATCAACCAATGGCGGCACGAGCCGGAAAAGAGCGAACTGTTTTTTTTCGAGAACGGCCCGGGGCCCATGGCGCTGACGCCACAACTGGCAGCACTGCCCCAGGGGTTTCAGGAGATCACCTTCAACGGTGACGATTTCTACGCGATGGTCGAGGCAGTCGGCGGACGCAAGTATGTGCTGCTGCGCAATCAGGAAAGCTTCGAACAGCGCGAGCACCTGCTGTTCGTGGTGGTGATAGTCGGGTTCATCCTCAGCGTCATGCTGGCCGTCGCGCTCGGCAGGCTGCTGGCGCGGCAGGTCATGGCGCCGGTGATTCGCCTGGCGGGGCAGGTGCGGCATCGTGATCAGTTGATCGCGTTGGCGCCGGCCCTGCATCCGGACTACGCCGATGATGAAGTAGGGGAGTTGGCCCTGTCTTTTGACCAGACACTCGGCCGGTTACGCGAAACCCTGAATCGGGAAAAGCTCTTCACCAGTGATGTCAGCCACGAACTGCGCACGCCGTTGATGGTTCTGGCCAGCTCCTGCGAGCTGTTACTGGCCAACCCTTCGCTGGATCCGCGTTCCACCCAGCAGGTCACACGCATCGCCCGGGCCAGCGCTGAAATGCGCCAACTGGTCGAAACCTTCTTGATGCTGGCGCGCAAGCCGGAAGAGCTTGGTACCGAATCGACCTGCACACTCAAATCGATCGCCGATGCCCAGGTGGAAATCTGGGGGCGACTGATTCGTGAAAAGGGTCTGGAATTCATCTACGAGCCGCAACTGGCGGGCACCACGCGTTATGACCTGACATTCTTGCAGTCGGTCATGGGCAATCTGCTGCGCAATGCCTGGCACTACACCGATCAGGGCTTTGTAAGGTTGACCCTGCTCAAGGACAGCTTCGTGGTCGAGGACAGCGGCATCGGTATTCCGGAAGAGAAACGCCACGCGATGTTCCAGCCATTCGTGCGCGGTGACGAGCAGCGCGGTGAAGGCCTTGGGCTGGGATTGTCACTGGTGCAGCGGATCTGCAGCCATCAGCGCTGGCAGGTTCAGTTGGTGACTCGAGAACCGAACGGCTGCCGTTTCACCGTCACGCTGTCGGCGGCTCAGGAGGCCGACGGGCAGACGCGAGAATTACCCGCCGCTTGATTGATCAATGCAGCCAGGCGTTTGACGTTGTTCTGTTGCGCGGCCACCAGTTCGTCGATGCTCGGGCCGGACGGAGTTTGCAAGGTTGAATGGCAGGTCAGCAGAGCATTGTCCGCCGCACCGCTGGGACGCAGGCGCCATTTGACGTCGATCAGTCCGTACTGGCCGGGGATCGAGTCGAAACGCTGCACATCGATGCGCACCGAGACGTTGCCGCCACTGCCGGTATTGCTCAGTTGATCGTTCAAGGCACTGCGCAGCTCATCCGCCAGACTCGCCCCCCACCACTGGGTTTCCAGAATCGCCAGGCCATTGTTACCCTGACGGATGACGATTTGCGGGCGGTCAACTTGCGGCGGCACGCTGATCCCCTCGATCGGAATCTGCGCGCCCGAGCGGGACGCCGGCAGTTGCACCGGGGTCAGGGTGTGAAAGTTGATCGGCTCGCTGCGGCAGGCGCCCAGCAGCATGAACGCAGCGAACACGGTGATCTTCAGCGGTACAGCCATGGCGTAGCTCCTGTGCTCAATTACGTGGCGGTCCTTTCAGATCCAGCGGCGCCGCGTTGTCGGGACGACCGCGAATCAGCGATTCCGGATGGCGACCGAGATAATCCGACAGCTCACGCAGCGAACGCGACATGCGCCCGAGTTCGTCGAGGGTCTCGGTGAGTTTCTCGCGCTGCGGCGAATCTTCGGCCAGGGTCGAGCTGGCGGACTGCAAGGTCTTGCTGACGTCGGCCAGGGTGGTCTGCACGCTTGGCAGGGTTTTCGCGTTGAACTGGGTCAGGCCTTTGCGCAGCTCGACGAGGTTGCTGTCGAGGTTGCCGGCAATCCGTTCGACCGGCAGTTTGTTGAGCTTGTCGACCACGGCTTCGAGTTTTTCCTGCAACTGTTCGAGGCTGCCGGGCACGGTTGGCAAGACCACCGGCCGGGCCGTCGCGTCGAACGCGACTTTCTCGGCTTTCGGGAAGAAGTCCAGCGCGATGTACAACTGCCCGGTCAGCAGGTTGCCGCTGCGGGCCTGGGCGCGCAGACCGTTGTCGACGAAGGTGCCGAGCAAACGAATGCCGGCCGCTTCGTCGTTGGGATCATGCTTGAATTCGGTGAGCATTTTTTTGTAGGCCTGACCGAGGCGCTGCGGGTAAATGACGATGCCGACGTTCAGCGGGAAGCTGCGTTTCTTCGCGTCGAAATCGAGATTGATGCCGACCACCCGGCCAATTTCCATGCCGAGAAATTCCACCGGCGCATCGACCTTGAGCCCGCGCAAGGACTGCTCGAAACGCAGCACCATGTATTGCGCTTTGCCATTGGGCGGGGCGAGGGCGGTCTGCTGATCGGCGAACAGTTCGAAATCCTTGTCGTCGGCGGCGGCAACGTCGTTGGGGCTGTAATCCGGGGCGCGGAAGGCAATGCCGCCGACCAGCATGGTCGACAGCGATTCGGTCTTCACCGCAAAGCCGTTGGCGCCGACATTGATGTCGATGCCGCTGGCATTCCAGAATCGGGTGTTTTCGGTGACGAACGCGTCGTTCGGCGAATGGATGAACACCTCTATGTCCACGCCTTTGCCCTCGGGATTGAGGGTGTAAGTAACCACCTGACCGACCGGAATCTTGCGGTAGTAAACCGGCGAACCAATGTCCAGCGAGCCGAGATCCGGCGCGTGCAGCATGAAGCGCTTGCCCGGTTCGCCGTAGGTGATCGGCGGTGGATTTTCCAGGCCCTTGAAGTGTTTGGCGCGGCTGTCGGACTGGCCGATGTCGGCGCCGATGTAGTCGCCGGAGAGCAGGGTGTCGATGCCCGACACACCACCAGCGCCGATGCGCGGGCGCACGACCCAGAAGTGCGAGTCTTCGCGGGTAAAGGTTTCGGCCTGTTTGGACAGCTTGATGGTGGCGTCGACACTTTTCTGATCGCCGCTCAACTCGACGTCAGTCACCTGACCGATCACCACATTGCGGTATTTGACTTCGGTCTTGTTGGCGGTCAGGCCGCTGCCGGTCTTGAAGTTGACGACGATGGTCGGGCCTTCCTGCATCAGGTTGTGCACCACCAGCGAAATACCGACCAGCACCGCGACGATCGGCACGATCCACACCAGTGAAATACTGAAACGACGCGTCTTGATCGGCGCTTGGCCCGGTGCTCGTGGCTCATCGGCGGCTGACGACTTCATCCATGTCCTCCTCGGTTTTGTGGATGCTGAGCGTCAGGAACGCAAAAGCACCTCATCAATATAGAAGTGCTTGGCGATAGAGCAAATAAGCGAGGAGATGGTTACGTGGTGGATGCCTCAGCCGAGTATTTCACGCAGGCGATACCAGAACATGCCCAGTGCCAGCAGCGGCGAACGCAGGGCCGGGCCGCCGGGGAAGGTCATGTGCGGCACCGCGCTGAACACATCCATGCCCTGACTGTGGCCGGCGTGAATCGCTTCGCCCAGCAGCTTGGCGCACCAGTGCGTGACGTTGAGGCCGTGCCCGGAGTAACCCTGAGCGTAGAACACGTTCGGCTGCTGCTGGAGCCGGCCGACCTGCGGGAAGCGGTTGGCGGTGATGCCGATCTTGCCACCCCATTGATAGTCGATGCGCACGTCCGCCAGTTGCGGGAAGACCTTGAGCATCTTCGGGCGCATGTAGGCGGCGATATCCGCCGGATCGCGCCCGGAATAATGACAGGCGCCGCCGAACAGCAGGCGTCGATCCGCTGAAAGCCGGTAGTAATCGAGGCCGACTTTCTGGTCGCACAACGCGAGGTTGTGCGGGATCAATTGCGCGGCACGTTCCTCGGACAGCGGCTCGGTGGCGATGATGTAACTGCCGGCCGGCAGTACCTTGCCGCTGAGTTGCTGTTCGAGTTCATCCAGATGCGCGTTGCAACCGAGCACCAGACTGCCGGCGCGAACGCTGCCGGTGGCGCAGCGCACTTCAACGGTTTCGCCATGAATGATCTGCAGCACCGGGCTTTGCTCGAAGATTCGCACACCGAGGGACGCCGCCAGACGCGCTTCGCCTTGCACCAGATCTAGCGGGTGCAGATGACCGGAGCCCATGTCGATCAGACCACCCGCGTAGATGTCGGCGTTGACCACTTGCTGACGGATCAGCTCCGGGCCGACCAAACGGGTCTGGTGTTGATAACCGAGTTCGTCGAGGCTGACCTGTTCGTCCTTGAACGCTGCGAATTGCGCCGGAGTGTTGGCCAGCTCGCAGAAGCCCCAACGCAGGTCGCACTCGATGGCGTTCTCGGTGATGCGCTGGCGCACCAGTTCCACCGAGTCGATGCCGGCGCGTTGCAGATAACGTACGCCTTCGTTGCCGACGTAACGGGCAAAGCCTTCGACCTCGTGACCGATGCCGCGAATCAACTGACCGCCGTTGCGCCCGCTGGCGCCCCAGCCGATGCGCCGGGCTTCGAGCAACACCACCGACAGCCCGCGCTGGGCCAGTTCGATGGCAGTGTTGACCCCGGTGAAGCCGCCGCCGATCACGCAGACATCGGCGCTGAGATCGCCGTCGAGTGTCGGCCAAGGCGTGCTGGCCCGGGCCGAAGCCGCATAATAGGAGCGGGCGTGTTCTTTGCTGTACTGATTCATTTGTTCGACTTCACTTTGCTCCAGGACCGGGTCATCAGACGCATGATCGGCTGGGGCGGGGTAGAGGAGATGTAGAGCTTGTCCAGCACCGCCTGGGACGGGTAGACCTCGGGATTGTTCACCAGCGCCTGATCCATGTACTGCTTGGCGGCCGGGTTCGGGTTGGCGTAACCGACCGAAGCGCTGACCTTGGCAATCACTTGCGGATCGAGCAGGTAATTGATGAAGGCGTGGGCTTCCTTGGTGTTGCTGGCGTCGGCCGGAATCGCCAGCAAATCGAACCACAGGTTGGCGCCTTCCTTCGGAATCGCGTAAGCGATGTTCACCCCGTTCTTGGCTTCCTTGGCGCGGTTGGCCGCCTGGAACACGTCGCCGGAGTAGCCGAAGGCTACGCAGATGTCGCCATTGGCCAGGTCGGAAACGTATTTCGAGGAATGGAAATAGGTGATGTACGGGCGAATGCTCAGCAGTTTCGCTTCGGCCTTTTTATAGTCTTCCGGGTTTTCGCTGCGAGGGTCCATGCCCATGTAGTTAAGGATCGCCGGGAACACTTCGTCCGCCGAGTCCATCATCGACACGCCACACTGGGTGAGTTTCTTCAGGTTTTCCGGCTCGAACAGCACGGCCCAGGAATCGATGTGATCGATGCCGAGCACTGCCTTGACCTTGTCGACGTTGTAGCCGATGCCGTTGGTGCCCCACAGGTACGGTACCGAGTGCTGGTTGCCCGGGTCGTTCTTTTCGAGCAATTCGAGCAATTTCGGGTCGAGATTTTTCCAGTTCGGTAGCTGCTCGCGATCGAGTTTGAGGAACGCCCCGGCCTTCACCTGACGCGCGAGGAAGTGGTTGGATGGCACCACCACGTCATAGCCGGTACGGCCGGCGAGCAGCTTGCCTTCCAGGGTTTCATTGGAGTCGAAAACGTCATAGATCACCTTGATCCCGGTCTTGGCCTGAAAGTCGGCGAGGGTGGTTTCACCGATGTAGTCGGTCCAGTTGTAGACGCTGACCTGTGGCTGGGCCAGGGCTGCGGTGCTGCACAACAGCGCCAGCGCGGCGGGAACCATGGATTTCAATAGACGCATATCGACACCTCTTCGAATTTTTTGGATTTTTCAGGTGGTTCGCTAATTCCTGTGGGAGGGGGCTTGCTCCCGAAGAGGCCGGCACATTCAACATTTTCTGTGACTGACAGACCGCTTTCGGGAGCAAGCCCCCTCCCACAAAAGCCCATCCCACAAAGGTGAAGGGGCTTTGTGGGATGGATCAGACGCTCAGCAGCAGGAACTCGCGCTCCCAGGAGCTGATCACGCGCTTGAAGTTTTCATGCTCGGCGCGTTTGACCGCGACGTAACCGCGCACGAACTTGTTGCCCAGGTAACGCGCAACGGTGTCGCACTCTTCCATTTGCGTCAGCGCGTCTTCGATGGTGATCGGCAGGCGCAGGTTGCGGCGTTCGTAGGCACGGCCTTCGACGGCGGCACTCGGTTCGATGCCTTCGACCATGCCGATGTAGCCACACAGCAGGCTCGCGGCGATCGCCAGATACGGGTTGGCATCGGCGCCCGGCAGGCGGTTTTCCACGCGCATGGCTTCCGGCCCGGAGGTCGGCACACGCAGGCCGACGGTGCGGTTTTCTTCGCCCCACTCGACGTTAACCGGTGCCGAAGTGTCCGGCAGGAAGCGGCGGAACGAGTTCACGTTCGGCGCGAACATCGGCAGGACTTTCGGGATGTACTTCTGCAGGCCGCCGATGTGATGGCGAAACAGCTCGCTCATCTTGCCCTCGGCATCGGCGAAGATCGGCTTGCCGGTGGCGATTTCCACGACGCTCTGGTGCAGGTGCATGGCGCTGCCGGGTTCGTCACCAATCGGCTTGGCCATGAACGTGGCAGTGACGTTGTGCTTGAGTGCGGCTTCGCGCAGGGTGCGTTTGAACACGGTGATCTGGTCGGCCAGATCCAATGCGTCGCCGTGCCGGAAGTTGATTTCCATCTGCGCCGGGCCGTCTTCATGGATCAGCGTGTCCAGATCCAGACCTTGCAGCTCGCACCAGTCGTAGACGTCTTCGAACAGCGGATCGAATTCGTTGGCGGCATCAATCGAGAACGATTGCCGCCCGCTTTCAGCCCGGCCCGAACGGCCCAGCGGCGCCTTGAGTGGCAGATCCGGGTCTTCGCAGCGCTGGGTCAGGTAGAACTCCATTTCCGGCGCAACGATCGGCTTCCAGCCCTTGTCGGTGTACAGCTGCAGGACTTTTTTCAGCACGTTGCGCGGCGACAGTTCGATCGGGTTGCCGAACTTGTCGAAGGTGTCGTGGATGACGATGGCGGTCGGCTCGATCGCCCATGGAATCACATACACGGCGTCGCTCACCGGTTTGCAGACCATGTCGATGTCGGCCGGGTCGAGCAGGTCGTAGTAGATGTCGTCGTCGACAAAATCCCCGGTTACCGTTTGCAGCAGCACACTTTCCGGCAGGCGCATGCCTCGCTCATGCAGGAACTTGTTGGTCGGTGCGATCTTGCCGCGGGCGATGCCGGTCAGGTCGCTGACCACACATTCAACTTCGGTAATCTTGTGATCTTTCAGCCACGTGAACAGCTGATCGAAAGGGGCATTCATAAAGACCTCGTTATTGGTTTTATAGACGCCGGGGAGGGCGGGTTTCATCTTCCGCCCCTTCCCCTGTGGCGCGTTGACGACTATCTTGGGCGTGCCTTGCCGTTCCATCTATCCACTTTAAGCAGCACCAAAGCGCACCAAAAGAGTGCGCAAGGTCTCCCATGACGACGTGTAATCCGCTACAGGTTCAGGCTTTCAATACCGATGATGTCAGCGAACAGATCCGCGCCACGCCGGGTTGGGTTCAGCATTACCAGCAGATGTCTCCCGGGCATTTCGCCGGGCAGATCCGCTATCTGGACTTGGAAGGTGTGCAGGTCTACGAAGAACAGATGAACACCCGCGTCGAGCAGACGTTCAGCGCGCCGTCGGGGGCCTTGGCCTTCTGTTTCGATCGCAGCGACAACGCGCTGTATCTGCTCAACGAAGACAGCCGCAACATCTGGATCACCCCGGAGAACTACCAGGAAATTGCCGTGGTGTTCGGCCCGGAATTCGTCCGTCAGCACGGTCTGGATGTGGCGAGACTCGAAGGATTGTTCATGGCGCCGCTTAACTGCGGGCAGAACGCCTTGTTCAGTCGCTGGTTAAGCTCAACTCTCACGAAGTTGTCGCAAGCTGTTGATCCGTTTGATAAAGACTCACTGACTCAGCAGTTACTCGAAGACTGCCTGTTCATCCTCGACAACGCACACACCCGTCTTGACCGCGGCGGATTACAGCGGCGTAGCGAAGAACGGATGATCATGAAGCGAGTAGGGGAGTGGGCGGCAGATTCGCCGGAAGACACCGTCAATCTGCTCGAACTGTCGAAGGTCGCAGGGGTGCCGTTGCGACAATTGCAGCAGGCATTCAAGGCCTACACCGGGATGACCCCGAGTCACTGGCTACGCCTGCGTCGACTGAACAGTGCACACCGCGAATTGCTCAGGCGCCGGCCCACGGAAACCACCGTGGCTGAGGTGGCGATGCGCTGGTCGTTCTGGCATCTGGGGCGGTTTTCCAGCAGTTATCGTGCGCTGTTCAAAGAGCTGCCGAGCGAGACGCTGAAACGCTAGAGATTGCCGTCACCGGCAAAAAGATCTTTGTGTCCCAAGCGAAGTTAAATAGAATCAGTCTCATTTGAATCTAACTTCGCGCAGGGTCTCTTGAGATGATTGAAGCCGCCACGCCATCTGAGCAGAGCCTGCACGCGCTGTACCGCGATCACCGAGGCTGGCTGGAAACCTGGCTGCGTCGACGCATGGGCAACGCTTGGGATGCGGCAGATCTGAGCCAGGACACCTTCATGCGCGTGCTGTGCAGCGCGCAACCGATTGCCGACATGCGTGAGCCCCGCGCCTATCTGCTGACCGTGGGCAAACGTCTGCTGAGCAACTTCTACACCCGCCGCAGTCTGGAAAAAGCCTACCTCGAAGCCCTCGCGCAACTGCCGGAGGAGTGCGTGCCATCGCCCGAGCAGCGTTGGCTGCTGCTGGAAACCCTGCAAGCGCTGGATGAGTTGCTCGATGGTTTGCCCCGAGCGGTACGTCGGGCGTTTTTGTGGAGTCAGCTTGAAGGCCTCGGTTACCGCGAAATCGCCGAGCGCCTGCAAGTGTCCGAGCGCACCGTCAAACGTTACATGGCGCAGGCCTACGAGCATTGTCTGCTGGTGGAGCTTTGATGCGCGTAGCCCCCAGCGATGAAGCCCGCGAAGTCGCCCGCGCCGCCGCGCACTGGCTGGCGTTGATTGAGTCCGGCGAAGCGGGCGCTGACGATCATGCGCAATTGCAGGTCTGGCGCAACAGCGATAGCCGGCATGAACAGGCGTGGCAGAAAATCCAGCGCTTGCGCGAACGGTTTTCCGCTCTGCCTTCTGCGCTGGCCATGGCTACGCTGGATCGTCCGGACGCAGCGCGTCGGGCCGTGCTGAAACGCGCGCTTGGTATCGCGGCACTGGTGCCGGCTGCCTGGTTGATCAGTCGGCAACTGCCGCTGGATGTCTGGCGCGCGGATTTGCACACCAGCACTGGTGAACACAAGCGATTGCGGCTCGCGGATGGCAGTTCGTTGCAGCTGAATACCGACAGCGCCGTCAATGTGGATCTTGCTGCCGGTCAGTTGACACTGGTGCGTGGCGAGATGGCCCTTGATGTACCAGGCAACTCAGCGCTGATCATCAATCTGCCGTACGGGCGAATCATCGTCAGTCACAGTGAGATTTGCGTGCGTCTCAATGAGCGTGACTGCAATGTGTCGGTGGTCAGTGGCTCGGTGCAGTTGCAACCGTCAAACGGGCCGGCGCTGATCCTCGATCAGGGCCAGCAGATCAGGCTGCAGGCTTCTGGCGCGGGTGCTGTCCGGGCGTTTGATGTCTCGATGCCGAGCTGGCGCGACGGTGTACTGATGGCGCAGAACCAGCCGCTGGGGGATTTTCTGCGCGAATTGAGCCGTTACCGCCCTGGCGTGCTGCGCTGGGATCCGGAGCTGGAGGCGCTGCGCATCACCGGCAGTTTTCGCCTGGATAACACCGATCAAGTGCTCTCACTGTTGGCGGCCAGCCTGCCGATCGACGTGCAGCAACGCACGCGCTTTTGGGTCTCTCTCGTTCCGCGAAAATTGTCCCAGTCCAAAAAAACAGTCTGAGACCTGTCCCTTTTTTTCGCCTCGCTGGTCATTCCAGGCAAGTGAACCGAATCGAGAGCTTTTTCCTATGCCTGCAGTATTTCCAGGTCGTTTGCGTCCGTTGTTGCAGTTGAGCCTTTTGTTGAGCCTGAGTGCCAGCCCCCTGTTGATCCCCAGCAGTTGGGCGGAAAGCGCCGACCGCCGCGCTTATCAGGTGCCGGCCGGCAGCCTGGGTGCTGTGCTGACCCGTTTTGCCGGACTGGCCGGGGTCAATCTTTCGGTAGATCCTGCCCTGGTCAGCGGGCGCAACAGCAATGGTTTGTCGGGTGAGTTCGGCGTGGAGGAGGGCTTTACCCGGTTGTTGCTGGGGTCCGGTCTACAGCTGCAACCGGCGGGCGTCCGCGCTTACACAGTCATTCCTGCGCCGGACGGCGGCAGTCTGGAACTGGCACCCACTTCGATTCTTGGATCGACGGGTGGCACGGATACCGAGGTTTTTGCCGGTGGCCAGGTAGCGCGCCGAGGCTCGCAGGGGCTGCTGGGTTCCAGGGATTTCATGGAGACCCCGTTCAGCATGACCACCTACACCAGCGAAACGGTGAAAAACCAGCAGGCTCGCACTCTGGGCGATCTGATTGCCAACGACCCTTCGGTGCGTGCGACCAACCCGGCAGGCGGCCGTTATGAGCAATTCACCATCCGCGGTTTCAGCCTGTTCAACAGTGATGTTTCCTACAACGGGCTCTACGGGGTTCTGCCCACTTACACGATCGACATGGAAATGGCCGATCGCGTCGACATCCTCAAGGGCCCGAGCCAACTGATCAACGGGATTTCGCCGCGGGGCAGTGTAGGAGGGGGGATCAACGTGGTGCCCAAGCGCGCCGGCGATCAGCCGAATACATCGCTGACGGCCAGTTACGCCTCGAACAATCAGCTCGGCGGCGCCGTCGACATCGGCCGTCGCTTTGGTGAGGACAACCAATTCGGCCTGCGTTTCAACGGCGTCAAACAATCGGGTGACACTGAATGGGATCACCAGAGCGTCGATCGCGACATGGCTGTGCTGGGCCTGGATTTTCGCGGTGAGCGCCTGCGGCTTTCCACCGATATCGGTCACACCGAGCGCGATACCGATGCACCGCAAGAACGTGTGCAGGTCGGTGCAAACGCGAAAGTTCCGGATGCTGATGATGTGCGCGACAACTACGCGCAACCCTGGAGCCAGGCGCGAACCAAAGATACGTTTGGCACGCTCAATGGCGAGTTCGACGTCAGCGATTCGGTCATGTTGTATGGCGGCGTCGGCGCCCGTAAAAGTAACCACGATTTCCTTCGGCATGCGGTGTCGGTGACCAACGACGCCGGCGACTTCAGCGTTCAACCGCGGGACTTCACCCGTGACGAAAATGTCCGGACTGCCACGGCGGGTGTGCGCAACTGGTTCCATACCGGTTCAGTCAGCCACGAGGTCAATCTGGCGGCCAGCTACTTCTACATGGATTTCGAAAATGGCGGCGCGCGGTATGCAGCAGGGCGCAGCAATCTGTATGACCCGGTGGAAACCGCAAAGCCGCGCACGCCAACACGCTACGACGCCAAGGTCTACACGGAAAACCGCTTCAGCGGCGTCGCACTGTCCGATACGCTGGGCTTCTTCGATGATCGCCTGCAGCTGACCCTTGGCGCCCGTTGGCAAAGGGTTCAAGTCGACGACTGGAGCGATGATGTGAAGGGCGACACCGCTTATGACGAAGAAAAACTCTCGCCATCGGGCGGCATTCTGTTCAAGGCGACGGAAAAGTTGTCGCTCTACGCCAACTACATGGAAGGCCTCAGCCAAGGGAAAATTGCGCCATCGACGTCGATCAACGAGGATGAAATTTTCCCGCCTTTTATCAGCCGACAAGTCGAAGTCGGGGCCAAATATGACGCGGGTTCGTATGCGCTTACAGCGTCTGTGTTCCGGATCAAACAGCCTGCTTATGAAACCAACGCCTCGACACGAGTCTTCGGCCCGAACGGCAAACGACAGAACGACGGGGTGGAGTTGAGCGTGTTCGGCGAGCCGTACAAAGGGTTTCGATTGCTCGGCGGCCTGATGTACATCGACAGCGAACTGACCCAGACCACCAATGGAACCTTTGACGGTAACCGCGCGCCCGCGACACCCAAATACAACGTCAATCTCGGCGCAGAGTGGGATGTACCCAATATGCAGGGGCTGACGCTGACAGGCCGTGGAATCTATTCGAGTTCGCAGTATCTGGATCAGTCCAACCAGAAGGAAATCGACTCATGGGAGCGATTCGACGTGGGGACGCGCTACGCCTTTAAACTGGACGACAAGACCATCACCGTACGCGCCAATGTCGAAAACGTATTGGATAAACGCTACTGGAGTTCGGCGGGCGCATCAGATGACAGTGAGCCCGGGTTGACGCTTTCGACGCCACGGACTTATCTGCTATCGGCAACGGTGGATTTCTGAATTGCTTTCTTGAATAAAAGGGTGGCTTAAAAGGAGGGTAAAATCTTCTAAATTCAGCGATCTACTGTTAACTACACTAAAGAGCTACAGATAAGATCACCTATTGTACTAAGATGACCGTGGGCCAGTAGCGCTGGGGGCTAAGGCCGCGAGGGATGGATAGTGTATGTACTAAGATGCTGTACTACAAGCCATCCCTCAACAGTCCGTCAGATCATTCGATTTCCTTCAGAATTTTCCTAATTGCAGGCACGTAACCATGCTTGTAGATCTCACCTGAATCCCCTTTCACCTGACCTGCCCTGGTGACCATCCAGCCTTGCTTGTCGAAGAAATCGTCCGAAACCGCAGCTCTTAGGGCTGTAATCTCCATGTCACTGAGAACCCCTTTCAGTGAAGGCAGCAGCTGAACTGACTCGCTCTCTTGAGATATCTCGACCACATTAGGGCGTCGGTCAACAACAATGTCCTTTTGAGATTTCAACAGGTTGAGTTCGGCCAGGTAGCGGCGACGCTCGGCCAAGATCTGCGTAAAAACTGCACGCAGCGCTGGATCGTCGATACGTCGAACTAGCTCATTGTCGCTTGGTACACCCTGTTCCTTGGACTTCGCAGGCAGTTTCCTATCTGTCCCCACACTGGCAGCCCAAGCCTCAATTAACTGCCGAAAGCGAAACCCCCCGGTGTTGCGTATCGTTGAGGCAGATGGCCCTCCAGCCTCAACAGAGAGCTTGGCAATCGTGGCAATCGAGAAATTGCGACTCCCCGTTTTCTGATGAGCCTCCAGGACGCCATGCAGCACGGTCAGGGACTTGGCTTGTTGCTTGGTAGCCTGAGACACGAGTTCTTCAAAGATCAGCTGCGGATCGATCACGGATGGCCTCCCGTACTTGTTTTGAGGTGGTTGTGATCAGGTCAGAAAGCTTCGCTACCGGCTGCTTCGTAACGCGCTCTAGCGGCTCCATGGCGGCTGGAAGAAGCTTTAGGCCTTCTCCGGCCTCAAGCAGGCTGGAAACCTCGCGGAATCCCTCCATTTGGTTTTTAGGAGACAGCGTCAAAGCCATAGACCTCATCATTGCATTCCCAGCGATGAGCTGGAGGCGATCATCCATTCCCATCAAAATAGGTGCGTAGCCGCCCTGCATGAGGAGATGGTTTAAAGCGCGGGAGCGCTTTTCGATGGCAGGTGTGGCCCTCAGCTCATCGGTCAAATCAGCGTAAATTTCAGCGTTCTCGCACAGCTGAGATATCTGCCACAGCTCGCTACGGGTTTCGATGAATGAGATGGGCTGATGGATGTCCTGCAAGGAACCCACAGCTACCAGCTTCGTGCCCGAATCATCTGTATCCCGACCCTCTTCGATTGCGACAATCTTGCTGATGATCTGGAAGCAGGAGACCAAGTCTTTCGCGTACTCATCAGCCTCCTTGATCTGCTTTTCGTAGCGCCTTTCAGCCTGTTGCAGCTCCGCATGCAGGAGGAAGGGGCGTTTTTCTTGCTCAGCAAAGTACATTTCGTTGAGCAGCTCATCGCGATCTTGTTCGATCTCAACGGCAAGTGATGAGACCTGAGAGGCTAGATAACTCAGCATGTTGAGGTGGGCCACAAGCGCTGGTAGATAGCGTGCATCCGTGATGAACCAGCGGCAGCGGGGACAGTTTTCTAGGCCATGTGGGACTGGCCCATAGATGTGGCCTTTACTGCTCCGACCGACAATCTCCCCTCCGTTCCAGCATCCGCCTATGTTGCTCATTTCGTCAGATCGAGCGCTGTTTCCGCCGACAAGGCACAAGCCTATGTGACGCTGCTCCCAGCCAATGGCGTTGCGATTCGCCAACGCAATGTCGATTGCGCCAGCATCAATGAATGCCGTTTTAGAGTGGATCTGACGCATATCAGCGTCCCGGAGGAAGATCTTCAGGCTTTCATCCTGCGCAGCACTGATGCGTCCGCTGGCCAAGTCCATTACCTGGGACACCATCGCCGGGGTTGGCTTGGTGTAGTGCAGCGTCATAATGATCCTGGAGTGCCCAGCAATTAGCTTAGATAGCACTTGAATCGGGACACGCCCCTCCATGGCATAGCACGTCAAAAGCGAAACACGGAGGCTATGAAGCGGGAAATGCGTTTTGACCGGTAGTACATTTAATTCGGGGTCGACAGGCTGCACAAAACGCAACCTAGAGCCGTCTGACAGGGTTTGACCACGCGCGGCAGCCCGATCCTCTAGCGTGGAGAGCAATCGATACCATAGGTTGGGCAGTGTATTGCCTGCAATGGGCTTGTCGCGCTCACCTGGAGCCGCTGTGGGGTCGCGGAAGAGGAAGCAGATCGAGCCCATGTCTTTCTTCTGCTCGACAGTTTTGACACTACCAAAGTGCTTCTCTACCAGCTCGGTGCAGGGCGTGGGGCCGTTAATAGGGTTGTATTTCTCTTGCCAGTCCCTCAGGCGTTCCAGCCAGTACAGGACATCTTCGTTCTGCCATGGGATCGTGTAGCCACGCTCACGAGACTCCTTGTTCTGGTCTGCCGTTTTGTTCGTACTGACGTAGAGGCCAGTCATGATTTCACCGATATCCCGGTCGTGGATACGGCAGAAGACCCCTCGTTTCCATGGGTTCGCCTCACGGCCTAGAGAGAACCCATGGCGCTTGTTCAGAATCCAGTCGCCACCCTCGTACCGCCACGTATCTGCCTCACCAGAGTCCAGAAAACGTACCTGATAAGTGCGAAGCGGCAAATGAAGCTTTATGTGCAGCGCCATCGACCTAACGGGAGACCAGATTTCGTAACGATCATTTTTGTAGCGCCATACGCAGTCCGGGTCATCTTCGTCGATGACTGACTGCGCAACCGGAAACCAGTCTCCGAAATCCGAGCGCAATTGGCCGGACTGGGATTGAGCCCATTCCCAGTCGCGGAATGTTCCCCTGGGCTGCGGGCACAGAATTTCGCGAAGCTCCCGAATGTATGCGTAGGGCAAGGGGTTGTACACGGTCTCGGTGATTACCGTCTTTTCCTTCCCTTTGACAAACGGATTCTTGACCACGGCCATAGGGACGCCATGGTCATTTGGCTCGCTGTAGCTGTGAGTGATGATCCAGCCGAGCAGATCCACGATCCAATTCTGGTTTTTAACGGCAGTCGCGGCGTTCATGGATGCCTCCAGGATTGGCCTCAGCTCCGGCAGCAAACCTTTCTCTGCGATCTGGAAAAACACGTCTGGACTGGCCCCGCCCGGCACCGTGGGTAGGTAATGAGCCATGAACCAATTCATCGCGTTGATTTTCACGCCAATGGAGCCGGTCTGCGTGGCTATCCAGCCGGAAAAGAGCTGACGCCAGCGCTCCCAGGCTTCGCCTCGCTCTTGAACAATCCAGTTGAAGTTCGTGTCCGAAGAGCGACCGTCACGCGAGCCGCGTCGTGTTGTCTTAGTCAAAATTTCTTAACTCTGTACTTTGCTTGTGGCGATTCGAAAGCTGCCAGGATCTCTGGCAACGCTTCGTCCCAATCGTTGAATGGCGAAATGATCTTGCCGCTGTCGGTCAACTCATCGAGCCTCTCTTCAGCGGCTGTAAGCGCAGAAGAAACGTCCGCAACACCTGGTGCGGTATATCTCTTCTGCGAATCCAGGGAGCGGTGATGCATCGCTTTGCGGATGATCTGCGGGGGAACCCCAGCCTTGGTCATCCGCCGACCAAAAGCGTGTCGATGGCCATGGGTAGATCGGCCCTCGGGTTTTGAAACCGTTTCCCCAATTCGCGCCAGGGCCCGCTTGTAATTGCCGTTGAGCGCTTGAAGGGTGTAAGGCTGGCCTGCGGCGGAGTCTTCGTAGGAGACGAATGCGTATGGGTGGTGCCGCTCTACTGTAGTCAGGTAGCGGAGATGCACCTTCCACAGCATCATGAAGAGCACGCTGAAGCGTGGAGGAAACCAGTGCAGCTGGATGTAATTGTCGACGTGGTCAACCATCCTGGTTTTCCACCCAACACGTTTGGTGCCCTGGCGAAGATTTCGGGGCGTTAGGGCGTACTTCTCCCTTAAGTAAGCCGCACGTGTTGTCGTGCCTTTGCGCCCCCTCCAATTGTCTGGTGCCTTGCCTTCCTCTGGGTGATAGACACGAACCATGGCGCCACCCTCGATCAGGGGGTGATCTTCGACATCCACTACCCATAGGTGCTGTGCGTCGCTCTCTCGCAAACCCGCGCCATGCATCATGATCAATATCAATTGATCTCGTACTGCACACCTAGGATCAGAAGCTCCACCGAAGCCATCCATGTACATCGCTTGGAACAGCTTCTCAGGGAATGCCACGGCATCATCATCAGCGTTGCTGAGCGTGCGCCGGCCTCGAATATTCCTCGCCTGATCCACGTTCTCCGAGAGCGCCTTGCTTCTAATGTGCCCTAGGAAATCATTGCTGTTACGGCGATGCCAGGCAGCGAAGTTGAGTCTCTGATCATAGGTACTGGCGGTCATCAAGGGGTTCATGGCCGGAGCGTCGTACAGATCAGCCAGATAGTCTGTGAAGCCCTTGAGAACTGAAACGTGACGGTTGGATGAGTTGCGACTGGCTGGAACCCACCCTAGACCAGATGGATCTAGGCCATCATCTCCAACCGTTCCGGTATAGAGGCGTGAGGCAAAAGCCTGGAAGAGGGCGCGGGGATCAGAGAAGTTGTGCTGGTTGGCCTCCATGTACTCCAGCAGCAGCTTTGTGGCCTGGGTGACCGAACGCTGCCAGCTAGGACTCAGGTGGTGGTTATCCAGGATGTAGTCAACCAGCGAGGACACCACTCCATGCTCAGTTATCAAGACAGGGATCTCGCTCTGGATTCCCGTATCGTCAACCACCACCTTCGCTACTACCTGAACCACCGCCATCCAATGCACCCACCCAAAAAGGTGCGGATGGTACAGATAGTACACGTATAGGTGTCAACACTTTGATTTTTAGGGGGAGGTAGAGCTAGGTTTTACCTCTAATCTAATGCACTTAGTATAGTTTTAGGTGATACCAATAATAGCCGTTTAGTAGAGCTATCGTAAAATACGCCGCCATCCACCGGAGCAGACCATGTCTCAACGCACAGTAAACGCACAGGCCTTGATTCAGGCGCTGGATCTGCAATCTCACGTGGAAGGCGGTTATTTTCGCAGAACCTATCAGGCCGATCATAGAGAGATGCTCGATACCGTCGGTGGCCCACGGTACCTGATGACCTCGATTTACTACCTGTTGACCGAGCAATCACCCGTGGGCCAGTTTCATTTCAATCATTCCGACATTGTGCATTTTTTCCATCTGGGCGATCCCATCGAGTACAGCATGATCCATGCTGACGGCTCGCTGGAAACGCTGGTAATGGGCAACGACATTCTGGCGGGACAGCATCTGCAAATGCATGTGCCTGGCGGAATCTGGAAAGCTTCGCGACTGCTCGAGGGAGAACATGGATTTGGCTTGATCAGCGAGGCCGTGTCGCCGGGATTTGATTTTGCGGATATGGAGATGGGTGATCGACGCAAACTGATTGCGCAGTTTCCACAGCACCGGATGCTGATTGAAAAACTGACGCGGGATGCTGATTGAAGGTCGCCAATTGCAGGCAAGGCCGAGGTTTTGAAAAGAGGACTCAGGGTAAAACTCTGGATTGAAATCTGGCGTGCAACCGGGCTAACCCTGAAACATATTGTTACGTGTAATGTATATTATGTTAAACCACGTATTACGCTACGCGCCTTCCTGCACCAACATCTGTCTCCACTCCAACAATCACCCCAGCACCCTATAAATCTCAGAAACCACCTGCATCGTAGCGTCTTCGATTGTTCCCTCATTACGGCACAGAACCCAA
>NZ_JAOTNY010000021.1:0-61871 GCF_036346455.1 Pseudomonas sp. AM14(2022) | reverse complement strand
GGCCCTATCTATCTGCCGAAATGTGTCGTCACACTCAAACCGGCTGCCCCCGATCAATCTTGCTGCTCAAAATGATCGAGGTCGTGGTCTTCTCCACCCCATCCACACTGCCAATCTGATCCAGCAACTGATCGAGCTGCTCCGGCGAATCCGTGCGCAACCACGCCACATAATCAAATTCGCCACTCACCGCACACAACTGCTGCACCTGCGCCATCGCGCTCAACCGGCGCAATACCTCTTTGCCGGAACGCGGCTGCACCTTGATCCCGACATACGCCTGCAACCCGCCATCGACCACGCGCTGCCCCAGACGCACGCCATAACCGGTGATCACCTTGGCCTTCTCCAGCCGCGCCAACCGCGATGTGACGGTGGTCCGCGCAATGCCCAGCTGCCGGGCAAGCATGGCCACGCTTTCGCGGGCGTTGATCTGCAGGGCGGCGATCAGCTGGCGGTCGATTTCGTCGAGGGCGGGTGGGCGGGTGTCGGGCAAGGGTCGGCTCCGTGACTGTCGAGGGCGGATGAGTTTGCATGTTACAGGCACTATCAGCGACACGCTGCTGGCGATGACTGAGCACGTCACTTATGCGTGGAGGCAATTGTTGCGCCAAAACAAACATCAAATATTTGGTTTGACTTGCCGGGCCTATTTATCAAGAATGCCAACAAGAGCGCGAAATCTGCTGCCTTGCAGGGCTTTAGCAGACGTAGGTACCTCAGCGATGCTGCAACATCGGTGTAAGGTGAGACCTCTTCATCCCATTTCCTGAGGATGCAAATATCAGGATTTAAATATCAAGGGCAGCCAAATGGCTGCCCTTTTCTTTGTCTTCAAGAATGTACCGCTTGTACAAAAGATCGCCATGGCGGTGCTTGTTCATTGCTCTTGACGGAGCGTGCATGAAATTCCAGAGGACGTGCCCGTTCCGCACATCGACCACGACGAGCATGTCGTTTTTTGCCTCATAGGCGTTGATGAATGCCAATCGGAAACCGCCATTATCGTAGAGGACTTTCCATACTTCGAATGGTCCCGCCAGCGTGTCGATGGCATGCCGAACATAGCGTTCTCGGGAGTCTGGACGTTTCTCGACGATATGGGCCAGTTTGTCTCGCATGATTGCAACGTTTCCAATAGGCGTGAGGATGGTAACCGCCAATACGGAGTCGTCGAAGAACCCGAAGTGATCCAAGAGGATTTTGAGGGCGCCTTCTGCGTCGTC
The DNA here is from genome assembly GCF_036346455.1 of Pseudomonas sp. AM14(2022). Lineage (NCBI taxonomy): Bacteria > Pseudomonadati > Pseudomonadota > Gammaproteobacteria > Pseudomonadales > Pseudomonadaceae > Pseudomonas > Pseudomonas sp. AM14(2022). The sequence goes on along the minus strand of NZ_JAOTNY010000021.1, from coordinate 60,645 downwards.
AGCCCTCTTTATTTCTTCTATTGCGGCTGACCGAAGCTCTCGCGATAACGTTCTCAGATCGGGTAGAGCAAGGTCGATCCAGGTTTGTTGATCGGCTGCTTCCTTTATCAGTGGCGCAGCATTCACAAGCATAAAAACAATCCTGGACGGGCAGTGGCGTCCGGAGATTACTTGTCTGGGGAAACAGTCAACAAGGCGCGGGGAGGGGAGAAAACATAACTTCGGAACATTCCTACAGCCTTCGGGGAGGTCTTCCGAACATTGCGCTCGCAAAGATTGTCCCCTCAACTGATCGCCCAAGAAAAAGCCGCGCATGTAGCGCGGCTTTCAAATGTGGTGGGCCCACACGGACTTGAACCGTGGACCAAAGGATTATGAGTCCTCTGCTCTAACCAACTGAGCTATAGGCCCTCAGTAGGCCGCGGATTATAGCGACGGTTTGGCGGCTGTGCTATCCGAATAATCCGATACGGTTACACGAAGAAACGTTGCGGCGAATTCTTCCGGGGGCAGCGGCAGGCTGACGATGTAGCCCTGGATCTGTTCGCAACCTTCGGCGGCGAGGAATTGTTGCTGGGCCTGGGTCTCGACGCCTTCGGCGATCACGGTGAATTGCATACTCCGGCCCAGAGCGATGATCGCGCGGACAATCGCCGCGTCGTGCGGGTCATCGGGCAGTCCGCGAACAAAGGACTGGTCGATCTTGAGGATGTCCAGCGGCAGGCGTTTGAGGTAACTGAGCGAAGAATAACCGGTGCCGAAGTCGTCGATCGCCAGTTGTACGCCCAAGTGTTTGAGCTGGTGCAGCACCGCCAAGGCCTCCTCGGCCTGGCTCATGATGAAGTTTTCGGTAATTTCCAGTTGCAGTAAATCCGGCTGCAGACGGTTGTCCCTGAGCAGTTGTTCGATGCGTCCGAGCAGATTCGGTTGCCGCAGTTGCGCGCCGGCCAGGTTGACCGACAGCGGGCCAAGGCTGTCGTAGATCTGATTCCACTCGAACATCTGCCGGCAGGCGGTCTCGAGCACCCAATCGCCGATCTGCAGGATCATGCCGTTCTCTTCGGCCAGTGGAATGAAGTGCTCCGGCGGCACTTCGCCGAAGGTCGGGTGACGCCAGCGGATCAGTGCTTCGGCACCGACCAGGCGATGGTCGTCGAGGCTGATTTTCGGTTGGTAGTAGAGGAACAACTCTTCGCGCTCGATGGCCCGGCGCAGTTCGTGCTCCAGTGCCACGCGCTCGCTGGCCTGGGCAGTGAGGTCGCGAGTGTAGCTTTCGACGCGGTTGCGGCCCTTGGCCTTGGAGCGGTACATCGCCGCGTCGGCGTTTTTCACCAAGGTGGCGACATCGCAGCCATCCCGTGGATAGAGGCTGGTGCCGATGCTGGCGCTGATGAAGAACTCGTGCTCACCGGCCTGAAACGGTGCGCCAAAGCAGTTGAGCAGTTTGAATGCGATGTTGTCGGCATCGCTGGCTTGTTGCAGACCCGGCAGCAGAATGATGAATTCATCACCGCCCAGTCGTGCGACGGTGTCGATATCACGCAGTTGTTCTTTCAACCGCACGGCAATGCCTTTGAGCAGCAGATCGCCAACCGGGTGGCCGAGGCTGTCGTTGATGTGTTTGAAACGGTCGAGGTCGAGGAACAGCACCGCGCCCTGACCACCGTTTTCCTGCTGACTGTTCAGCGCGGTGAGCAGGCGACTTTCGAACAGGGTGCGATTCGGCAGGCCGGTGAGCGGGTCGTGGTGCGCCTGATAATCGAGCTTGGCTTGTGCGTGTTTGAGGCTGGAGATATCGGCGAACACCGCAACAAAGTGGGTGATGAACTTGTCGCGGTTGCGTACGGCGCTGATGGTCAGCCAGCTCGGATATAACTCGCCGTTCTTGCGCCGGTTGGAAATCTCGCCCTGCCAGTGTCCCTCAGCAGTCAACTGGTGCCACATTGCCGCGTAAAACGCGCTGTCATGCAGTCCCGAGGCGAGCAGGCGCGGGGTGTGGCCGAGGGCTTCGCTTTCGCTGTAGCCGGTGATTTCGGTGAACGCACGGTTCACCGCGCTGATGTGCTGCTGGGTGTCGGTGATCAACACGCCTTCGGCGGTGCTCTCGAATACAGTGGCTGCCTGCTGCAGTTTTTCCTGCATCAAATGGCGCTCGGTGATGTCCCGGGCGATGGTCAACATGCAGTCTTCTTCGCCGATCGGCAGCGGACGGCTGGACACTTCGCACAGGCGGATCTGCCCGTCGCTGCGACGGATATGGCAGGTGAAATCGCGCACGAAGCCATCGCGGTGCAACAGGTCGAGCATCTGCTTGCGCTCGTTGAGATTGACCCAGATCCCCAGATCCAGCGCCGAGCGATCCACCGACATCGCGCTGTTGAACCCAGTGATTCGGCTGAAACCCTCGTTGACCTCCAGCAGCAGGCCATCGCTCTGACGCGACAGCAACAAGCCGTCCGGCGAGGCGTGAAAGGCCTTGGCGAACTTCTCTTCGGAGGTTTGCAGTTGCTGCTGGGTTTCCTTGAGTTGAGTGATGTCGCGCACGACCACCACCAGCGCCGGAGTGGTGTCGAGGTCGAAGGGTTCGGCCGAGATCAGACCGGTGAATACCTGGCCGTTGTTGCGGCGAAAGGGCATCTCCAGGTTGCGGATACTGCCGGCCTGCAAGCGCTGTAACAGCCCGGGCCCGACCCCGGGGATGCCCCAGATGTTGAGTTCGGTGGCGGTCTGGCCGACGACGTCCTTGGCCTTGAGGCCGATCTGTTCTTCAAAGGCTTCGTTGACCTCCAGCAGACAGCCGTCGGACAACCGCGCGATCACGAGGATATCCGGGCATTGCTGGAACACCGACGCGAACTTCTGCTCCGACAGCCGCAGCGCCTCCTCAGTGCGCTTGGTTTCGCTGATGTCGATCATCAGCCCGCGCATCACAGGCTCGTGGCCATGTTCAATCAGACTGACAATGTCACGCACCCACAGGCAGCGCCCGTCAGCGGTGATCACCCGATAGTCGAGGGTGTGATCGCGTCCGTCGCGTACCGCCTCATCGCAAATGGCCTGGGCGCGGGTCAGGTCGGCGGGGTGAATGATGTTGCGCCAGAAGCCCGGAATCAGCCAGTGCGCCTGTGGATAACCGAGCAGATCTTCGGCATGGGGCGACACATAGCTGTAGGTGAAGTCGCTCATGCGCGCTTCCCAGGCGATGGCCGAAAGGCTCTCCACCAATCCGCGGTAATGATATTCGCTGCTGCGCAATTCCTGTTCGAGGTCGACGCGGCGGGCGATTTCCGAACTCAAGCGGCGATTGATGCGAATGACCACCGCCAGAATGCTGACCAGCAGCAACAGGCCCGGAAGGCCATAGATCAGAAGATCCGACCAGAATGTCCGATGGTCCAGAACATTGCCGACCCAATGTTCCTGAATGCTGCTGATTTCCTCGGGGCTCATGTCCGCGAGGACTTTGTCCAGAATACCCACCAGCATTTTGTTGTCGCGGGGTACGCCCATTGCCAACTGATAGCGATACGGCGTTTCACCGCTGACGTATAAACCGTCGAGCTTGAGCTGGCGCAGGCTCCAGACGCTGGAGGCGAGATCGCCGACCACGGCGTCTACTTCATCGGTGGCCAGTGCCTGCAAGGCCGAACTGACGTTGGGCATGGCCACCAGATTCAGGTCGGGATGGTGGGTGCGCAGGAGTTCGTGGGGGGCGTAGTTTTCCACCACCGCGATCTTCAGACCGTACAGGTCCTCGATTTTGCGCGGCTGAGCGCCGCCGATGTGGGCGAGGATCACGATCGGGAAATCGAGGTAGGGACGGGTAAACGACAGATAGTTCTGGCGCTCCGGCGTGGACATGATCCCCGGTAGCAGGTCGATCTTGCCGGTCTTCACCTGCGCCAGCACTTCGGTCCAGCTCGATGGTTCGATCGGATTGAGTTTGATCGACAGTCGCTGGCGGATCACGTCGATATAGTCGGCGGCCAGGCCTTGATAGCGATTCTGTTCATCGCGGAACTCGAACGGCGGCCACGATGCATCGACACCCAGGCGCAAGTCCGGGTGAGCCGCCAGCCAGCTACGTTCTTCATCGTTCAGAGTCAGCGCGTCAGCCGTTGCGGTCCAGATCATCAGTGACAGCAAGAAAAGCACGGGCGCCAGTCTGGGCATAACCGTCTCGTTATGGCACGGGATTCATTGTTTCGAGTGTAGACGGGGTATGCCGGGGAGGGGCGGTGCGAGGGATTTAATCTGCCGCATAAACAAAACCCCCGGCCTGGGCCGGGGGTTCTGGTATCACTCGTCGAGGAAGGAGCGCAGATGCTCGCTTCGCGTCGGGTGGCGCAGCTTGCGCAGCGCCTTGGCTTCGATCTGACGGATCCGCTCACGCGTTACGTCAAACTGTTTGCCCACTTCTTCGAGTGTGTGGTCGGTGTTCATGTCGATACCGAAGCGCATGCGCAGTACCTTGGCTTCACGGGCAGTGAGGCCGGACAGCACTTCGCGGGTCGCTTCTTTCAGGCTTTCAACGGTTGCAACATCGATTGGCGACTGCATGGTCGAGTCTTCGATGAAGTCACCCAGATGAGAGTCTTCGTCATCACCGATCGGGGTTTCCATGGAGATCGGCTCTTTAGCGATCTTCAATACCTTGCGGATCTTGTCCTCAGGCATTTCCATGCGTTCGCCCAGCTCTTCCGGGGTCGGTTCGCGACCCATTTCCTGCAGCATCTGGCGGGAAATGCGGTTGAGCTTGTTGATCGTCTCGATCATGTGCACCGGAATACGGATGGTGCGGGCCTGGTCGGCGATCGAGCGAGTGATCGCCTGACGGATCCACCAGGTGGCATAAGTCGAGAACTTGTAACCACGACGGTATTCGAACTTGTCCACCGCTTTCATCAGACCGATGTTGCCTTCCTGGATCAGATCGAGGAATTGCAGGCCGCGGTTGGTGTACTTCTTGGCGATCGAGATCACCAGACGCAAGTTGGCTTCAACCATCTCTTTCTTCGCGCGGCGGGCCTTGGCCTCACCGATCGACATGCGACGGTTGATGTCCTTGATTTCAGCGATGGTCAGGCCGGTCTCGGTTTCCAGCGCGATCAGTTTCTGCTGGCAACGGATGATGTCCGGCTGTACGCGACCAATGGCTTCGGCGTATTTGCTCTTGCCTTTGGCCAGGGCGTCGGACCAGCTTTCGTCGACTTCATTGCCCGGGAACTGACGCAGGAAATCGGCGCGAGGCATACGTGCATCACGTACACACAGTTGCATGATCGCGCGCTCTTGCTGACGCAGACGATCCAGGGCGCTGCGAACACGCTCGACCAGGGCTTCGAATTGCTTCGGCACCAGTTTGATCGGCATGAACAGCTCGGCCAGGGCCAGCAACTCGGCAATCGCTGCCTTGTTGTGACGACCGTGCTTTTTCAGGGCCTTGCGGGTGATTTCCATCTGATCGGACACAGCGCCAAAACGCTGGGCCGCGATGACCGGATCCGGACCGCTTTCGGCTTCTTCTTCGTCATCCGAAGATTCGGCGTCATCGTCGTCGGTATCGTCGTCAGCCTTGGCGGCTTTCGCGTCGATCGGCGGTGGCACTTCGGCAGCCGGCGGCGCAATGCCGTCGTCCGGATCGATGTAACCGCTCAACACGTCGGACAGGCGACCACCCTCGGTGGTGACGCGAGTGTACTCGGAGAGAATGTGGTCAACCGTGCCAGGGAAGTGCGCGATCGCGCTCATCACTTCACGGATGCCTTCTTCGATACGTTTGGCGATTTCGATTTCGCCTTCACGAGTCAGAAGCTCGACCGTACCCATTTCACGCATGTACATGCGCACCGGGTCAGTGGTGCGACCGATATCGGTCTCCACCGCTGCCAACGCAGCGGCTGCTTCTTCCGCAGCGGCCTCGTCGGTATCGGCGTCGGCCAACATAAGGGCGTCCGCATCCGGAGCACTCTCGTGTACGGGGATCCCCATGTCGTTAATCATGCGGATGATGTCTTCCACCTGCTCCGGATCTGAAATATCCTCGGGCAGGTGGTCGTTGACCTCGGCGTAAGTCAGATACTTCTGCTCACGACCCAGTTTGATCAACTCAATAATACGAGACTGCTGTTGCGCTTTTCCGGACATAACACCCTATCCACTGAAGGTCTTGGCGGGCAAAAAACAAGCCGAGGATTATACCTGAGCTATGACCTCACGCGCCAGTTGAGGTCGGGTTTGATGCGGAAACATTGCGACTTAAAAGGTCGCGCAGTTGATTTTTCTCTTCGGCGCTCAGTTCGCTTTGACGCGCTTTCCTGAGCAACTGTTCCAGATTTCGCTCGCGTTGGCGGGCTGACAAGCTAGTAATGGTGTCGAAAAACTGTTGTTCAAGGTTTTCTCCGTCAATCAGCCACTCCTTTTCCGCCAGCGCTTTCAACAAGCGACCCTGTTCAGTGCCGTGCCATCGCGCGATCAACTGAAATGAGTTTAGCTTGGGATTCTTCTGTACGGCTTCGAGCAGCGACACAAGCAACTGTGCGTTGGTCTGATTTTCGTCCGCAATGTGCCCGGCGTCCTCGACGCGCTCGGCCAGTTGCGGGTGATGCAGCAATGTTCGCAGGGCGGTCAGGGTCGGTGATTCGACGCCAATCGGCGTGCGCGGGCGTTGTTGATCGCGATCGCCGCCACGCTTGCCGTTCTTGTCCCAGGGTTTCTTGTCCCATTTCTTGCCGCCGGCGCCGGGTTTCTTCGGCGTCCACTCCTGCTGCGGCACATACATGTCTTGTGCCTGCGGCTGATGGTAGTCGCTGTAATCCGGCATTGCGTCGTAATCGATGCCCGGATCGTAGGCGGGAGGCGCTTCCTGCGGCGCGCTTTGCGCCAGCTGGCTGACGGTTTCGCTGCTCAGACCGGTAATTTCGGTCAAGCGCTGGCGCATCAGGATGCGCAGGTTGGCGCCCGGCACTTTGTCGATCAGCGGCGCGGCGAGGGTGGCCATATGGGCCTTGCCTTCGAGCGAGCGCGGATCGGCTTCCTCGGTCAGTTGCTGGAAGAAATAATCGGCCAGCGGTTGCGCATGTTGGTTGATTCGGGCCTTGAAGGCATCAGTGCCTTCGGCGCGAACCAGGGTGTCCGGGTCTTCGCCTTCGGGCAAAAACAGAAAGCGCGCGCGGCGCCCGTCCTGCAGGCACGGCAATGTTGCTTCCAGTGCGCGCCATGCGGCGTTGCGGCCGGCTTGGTCGCCGTCGAAACAGAACAAGACGTTCGGCACTACCCGAAACAGACGCTTGAGGTGTTCTTCGCTGGTTGCAGTGCCCAGGGTCGCGACGGCATTGCGCAAACCTTGCTGGGCGAGGGCGATGACGTCCATGTAACCCTCGACGACGATGATTTCGTCGAGGTTGCGGTTGTTCTTGCGTGCTTCATAGAGGCCGTAGAGCTCCTGGCCTTTATGAAAGACCGGGGTTTCCGGCGAGTTCAGGTATTTCGGCTTGTCGTCGCCGAGTACCCGGCCACCGAAAGCGATGATGCGGCCGCGGGTATCGCGAATCGGGAACATCACGCGATCGCGGAAGCGGTCATAGCGTTTGCCGGTTTCGGCGTTCTCGATCAGCAGTCCGGCGTCGATCATGGCCTTCTGCTGCAAAGTGTCGCTGCTCAAATGTTTGAACAGGTTGTCCCAGCCCGGCGGCGCGAAGCCGAGACCGAAGTCCCGGGCGATCTCGCCGGTCAGTCCGCGGCCCTTGAGATAATCCACCGCAGCCTTGCGCGCCGGATGACTCTTGAGCGCCTGGCGGTAGAAATCGGCGGCGGCGGTGAGCAGCGGGTACAGCGGCGAATCGGTTGGCTGCCGCGGTTTGTGCGGGCGGCCACTTTCTTCGCGGGGGATTTCCATGCCGGCGGCTTTGGCCAGGTCCTCAACCGCCTGGGGAAAATCCAGGTTGTCGTGGTCCATGAGAAAGCCGAGGGCGTTGCCACCGGCGCCGCAACCGAAGCAGTAATAGAACTGCTTGTCCGGGCTGACGCTGAACGATGGGGTTTTCTCTTTATGGAACGGGCAGCAGGCGGTGTAGTTCTTGCCGGCCTTTTTCAGTTGCACACGCGAGCTGACCACGTCGACGATGTCGGTGCGGTTCAGGAGGTCGTCAATAAAGCTCTGGGGAATCAGCCCGGCCATGGCGTTCTCGTCTGCGCTGTAATGAGTCCGATGCGAAGGGCGGCCGGACGCAGGTCTTGAGTGAGGCGCACAAAGTGGGCGGCTCGACCGGGTTCGGTTGCGTGATCGCTGTCGGGAAGTGTATCTGCCGAAAAACCACTGACGTTAGTACTCATCAGTTTTCGACTATTTGAAAGTGTTGCGCTGAATCCGCTGACGGCCGATAAATGGCCCCGGATAGCTCAATAAAACGGGCACGCATGCAGGTGCCTTGGGCTGATCGTCGTAAGAGGAATCAGTGGGTGTGCTCGTCAGTAGCCTTGAAAGGCTCGTCAGAAAAGACGTGCACCGCTGGCAAAAGAGCCAGGTCTGACGCGTGAAGCAGATTTGTCTCGGTCGCGTGTGCGGCTTCGACGGTGAAGCATCAAGCGTTTTACGCAAATGCCATTAGCCCGGCTGAGGGCCGGGCTTAGGCAAGAAGCTTGCTACGATCGTCTGTGTATTAGTACAGACGAACGGCGCGGCGCTGTTCGCGCTGAACTTTCTTGGCGTGACGCTTAACAGCGGCTGCTGCTTTGCGCTTACGCTCAGAAGTTGGCTTCTCGTAAAATTCGCGGCTACGAACTTCAGCCAGTACACCGGCTTTTTCGCAGGAGCGCTTGAAACGACGCAGAGCTACGTCGAAGGGTTCGTTCTCTTTAACTTTGACGGCTGGCATCCAGAGCTACCTTCATTCATTACCGGGGTCAACATCCTCGCGGCAAAAGAGCACTTGAAGACGTCGGTTTTTAAGGGTTGCGGATGTTAACCCCTCATCGCTCGGAATGCAAAGCCTCTGATCGAAAACCGCTAGTCGGGGCATCGCATGGCGACTATTATGCGCGCCTTCGAATTCAGCCTAAACAAGGCGCAAACCCATGCTAGTACTGGGATTAGAAACCTCCTGCGACGAAACCGGCGTCGCATTATACGACAGTGAACGCGGCCTGCTGGCCGACGCGCTGTTCAGCCAGATCGACCTGCACCGCGTCTATGGCGGCGTGGTGCCGGAGCTGGCCTCGCGTGACCATGTCAAACGCATGCTGCCCTTGATTCGTCAGGTGTTGGCCGAGGCTGACTGCGTGCCGACCGAGATTGATGCGATCGCCTACACCGCGGGCCCGGGCCTGGTCGGGGCGCTGCTGGTGGGTGCCTCGTGCGCTCAGGCGCTGGCGTTTGCCTGGGGCATTCCCGCACTTGGTGTGCACCACATGGAGGGCCACTTGCTGGCGCCGATGCTGGAGCCAAAGCCGCCGGAATTCCCGTTCGTCGCTTTGTTGGTTTCCGGTGGGCATACGCAGCTGGTTCAGGTCGATGGCATTGGCCAATACAGCCTGCTCGGCGAGACCCTCGACGATGCCGCCGGCGAAGCGTTCGACAAAACCGCGAAAATGATGGGCCTCAATTATCCGGGCGGGCCGGAAATCGCCAAGCTGGCCGAGAAGGGCGTCGCAGGACGTTTCACCTTCCCGCGTCCGATGTGTGATCGCCCGGGCCTGGATTTCAGCTTCAGCGGCTTGAAGACCTTTGCTCTCAATACCTGGCAGCAATGCTTCAACGCCGGGGACGACAGCGAGCAAGCCCGTTGCGACATCGCGCTGGCGTTCCAGCAGGCCGTGGTGGAGACTTTGACCATCAAGTGCAAGCGCGCCCTGAAACACGCGGGCATGAAGCGTCTGGTGATCGCTGGCGGCGTCAGCGCCAACAAGGCCTTGCGCGCTTCGCTGGAAAAGATGCTCGGCGACATGCAGGGCGATGTGTTCTACGCCCGCCCGGAGTTCTGCACCGACAATGGCGCGATGATCGCGTTTGCCGGTTGTCAGCGTTTGCAGGCCGGTCAGCAGGAAAGTCTGGCGATCAGCGTGCAGGCGCGCTGGCCGATGGAGCAGTTGTCGGCACTGTGATTGGCGGTGTGGCTGAGCGGTATTTAAAAATGCCGTTCGCGCCCGGCAAACAGGTCGCGTAGATTGCCGCGGTGGCGCCATACGATCAGCAATGTCAACGCGCTCATCGGCAGTAGCGCTTCCGGTTCTTGCCACGCGAGTAAGGGCAAGGTCAGGGGCGTGGCGATCAACGCCGCCAGCGAGCTGGTACGGGTCAGGTAGAACGTCAGCAGCCAGGCGCACACCGCCAGCAGCGCGGCGGGTGGATACAGGCCCAACAGCATGCCGGCGGCCGTGGCGACGCCTTTGCCGCCGCGAAAACGGAAATACAGCGGGAACAGGTGACCGATCACGGCGCACACGCCGATCCAGGCCTGATCCTGCAACGAAAGGCCAGCGGCCGCTGCGATCAGCACCGGTACCAGGCCTTTGCATAGATCACCGAGCAGGGTCAGGATCGCCAGTTTGCGACCGGCCAGGCGCAGCATGTTGGTGGCGCCGGCATTACCCGAGCCACTCATTCGCGGATCCGGGTTTCCGGTCAGGCGGCTGAGCAAAATGGCGAAGGACAGAGAGCCGAGCAGGTAGGCGAGAGTCGCCAGTAACCAAAACATGCTAACTATTCCGGGCGAGGACGCCCTGATTCTAACGGCGCATTGCGCCCTTGTCGTGCAGCGGAGAAAAGTGCTTGGACAGAGTGTTTATCGAGGGCCTGGAAGTCGACACCGTGATCGGTGCTTACGACTGGGAGCGGGGCATTCGACAGTGCCTGCGTCTTGATCTGAGCTTCGCCTGGGACAATCGCCCGGCCGCCGCCGGTGACGACCTGACCCTGGCGCTCGATTACGCCAGCGTTTCCACGCGCATCCAGGCCTTTGCCGAGCAATCCCAATATCAACTGGTCGAGACCTTTGCCGAGCGCCTGGTCGAAGTGCTGATGGCCGAATTCAAGATCACCTGGGTTCGTCTGAAACTGACCAAGCCGGGCGCCGTGCCGGCGGCCAAGGGTGGCGTGGGTGTGGAGATCGAGCGCGGATGTCGCTGACTCAGGTGTACCTCGGGCTCGGTAGCAATATCGAGCGCGAAACCCATTTGCGCGCCGGGCTCGACGCTTTGGCGACGTTTCTGGTGGATATCCGCTGTTCGGCGGTGTTCGAGAGTCAGCCGGTGGGGATCAAGAGCGGGCCGTTCTACAACTTCGTGGTCTCGGCACTGACCGATCTACCGTTGATGGAACTGGACCGACGCCTGAAATTCATCGAGGCAGATAATGGTCGTTATGCCCCTGATCGCAAGGGGTTGCCGCTGGATATCGACGTGCTGTTATACGGCGATCTGACCGGTAACTTCGACGGCTTGATCCTGCCGCGTGCCGAAATCCTGAAAAACGCCTTTGTGTTGTGGCCGCTGTCGCTGATTGCGCCGGATCGAGTGCATCCGGGTGTGGGAAAATGCTTCGCGACGTTGTGGGCCGAGGCGCAGATTGATCAGGTGTTGGCGCCGGTGGCCTTTGAGTGGCGTGGGCAGCAACTGACGTCTTCGGATTTACGTTGAATTAACGGCCGCTTTCGCGAGCAAGCCCACACATTTGGAATGCATTCCCCTTGTGGGAGCGGGCTTGCTCGCGAAGCTTTTCAGGCTGACGCCTTGTCTTTGTAGGCTTTTAGCGCCTTCAGTCGTTCTCGCTTCAGCGCTTCGCCCAGTTCCGGGCCTTTGAATCCCTTCTCCAGCAACGGCTGCACCGCGACTTCCCGCGCAGCCTGGGCAGCGCCGCGTAAATAATCGGCCTGTGGATAACTTCTCTGCTCCAGCCCTTTACGGCCTCGGGCGTCCATTTCGCATGCGCCGATAAACTCTTCAAACCGCTGCGGTCGTCGATACACATCAAAGCTCTGCAACAGCTCCAGCAATGTTGAGGCTTTCAATTCCAGCGCCCGGTGACAGTGGGTGTGGTACTTGCCGACAAGCAAGGCCAACTCCTGACAATCCTTCGGTGCCTTGAAGCGTTCGTTGACTGCTTTGATCAGCTTCAACCCAGTGTGTTCATGGGCGATATGTCGTGGCCACTCTTCTTCCGGCGTCAGGCCTTTGCCGAGGTCATGCAGCAGGCAAGCCCAGCGTACTGTCAGCGGTTGTTTGTGCAGCGCTGATTGCTCCAGAACGCTGAGAGTGTGCAGGCCGGTGTCGATTTCCGGGTGATGCACTTCCGGTTGTGGCACGCCAAACAGCGCGTCGACTTCCGGCATCAGTTCTTTCAGTGCGCCGCAATCGCGCAGCACCTGGATGAATACCTGCGGCTGATCTTCCATCAGTGCGCGGGAGATTTCTTTCCAGCTGCGTTCGGCGGTCAGCGCCTGCAGTTCGCCGGACTCGCTGAGCTGGCGCATCAGTTCCAGTGTTTCTGGTGCGACAGTGAAGCCAAGACTGGCATAACGGGCAGCAAAGCGCGCAACGCGCAGCACGCGGAGCGGATCTTCGGCGAATGCGGGGGAAACGTGGCGCAGGATCCGCGCTTCGAGATCGCGTTGCCCATGATAGGGATCGGTGAGGTTTTGCTGGTCGTCCTCGGCCATTGCATTGATGGTCAGGTCGCGGCGGATCAGGTCTTCTTCCAGAGTGACTTCGGGGCTTGCGTGAAAAGTGAACCCGCCATAACCGCGACCGCTTTTGCGTTCGGTACGGGCAAGGGCGTATTCCTCGCCGGTTTTCGGGTGAAGGAATACCGGAAAATCCGCACCCACGGGGCGAAAGCCCTGGGCGAGCATTTCCTCAGTGGTCGCGCCCACCACCACCCGATCAACGTCGGTGACCGGTATACCCAGCAAGCGATCGCGTACCGCACCGCCAACCTTGAAAATCTGCATAAAAAACCTCCGTTAGCCCGACAGGATAACCCTTGTGTCGGACTTTCGGAGGTCAGAACCGCATCTAGAGATGAATCACGGCCAGGTCGAGTCGACCGTAATCACCCTCGCTGTGTTCACTTCGCGGCGGTACGTGATGAGTTTTCATGATCTGGTCGCCCTGAAGGGTTTCCAGGTGAATGTCGAAGCCCCACAACCGGTGCAGATGTTTCAGTACCTCGTCGGTGGAGTCGCCCAAGGGTTTGCGGTCATGTTGTTGGTGACGCAGGGTCAGCGAGCGGTCGCCGCGTCGGTCGATGCTGTAGATCTGCACGTTCGGTTCGCGGTTGCCGAGGTTGTACTGCGCGGCCAGGGTTTCGCGGATGATCCGGTAACCGGTTTCGTCGTGGATCGCCGGCACCAGCAAATCGTCCTTCTGGTCGTCATCGAGGATGCTGAACAGCTTCAGGTCACGGATCACCTTGGGTGAAAGGTACTGGAGGATGAAGCTCTCATCCTTGAAGCTGCTCATGGCGAACTTGATGCTCGACAGCCAGTCGGAACCGGCGATGTCCGGGAACCAGCGCCGGTCTTCCTCGGTGGGGTTTTCGCACATGCGGCGGATGTCGCGATACATCGCGAAACCCAGTGCGTAAGGGTTGATCCCGTTGTAGTAAGGGCTGTCGAAGCCTGGCTGGAACACCACGCTGGTGTGCGAGGTGAGGAATTCCATCATGAACCCGTCAGTCACCAGGCCCTCGTCGTACAGGTCGTTCATCAGGGTGTAGTGCCAGAAGGTGGCCCAGCCTTCGTTCATCACCTGCGTCTGACGCTGTGGATAAAAATACTGGGCGATCTTGCGCACGATCCGCACGATCTCCCGTTGCCACGGCTCCAGCAACGGCGCGTGCTTCTCGATGAAATACAGGATGTTTTCCTGCGGTTCGGCCGGGAACCGGGCGTTGTCCTTGTCGCTGTACTTGTCCGCGCCTTTGGGGATGGTGCGCCACAGATCGTTGATCTGCTTTTGCATGTGTTCTTCACGATCCTTCTGCCGCCGGCGTTCTTCCTCGGCGGATATCGGGTAGGGACGTTTGTAGCGGTCGACCCCGTAGTTCATCAACGCATGGCAGGAATCAAGAAGGTCCTCCACCGCATCGATACCGTGGCGCTCCTCGCATTGCATGATGTACTGCTTGGCGAACACCAGGTAATCGATGATCGAACTGGCATCGGTCCAGGTGCGGAACAGGTAATTGCCCTTGAAGAAACTGTTATGGCCATAGCACGCGTGTGCCACCACCAGCGCCTGCATGCAGATGGTGTTTTCTTCCATCAGATAGGCAATGCACGGATCCGAGTTGATCACGATCTCGTAGGCCAGCCCCATCTGGCCGCGGCTGTAGGATTTCTCGGTGCTGAGGAAGTGTTTGCCGTAGGACCAGTGGTGATAGCCCAGTGGCATGCCGACCGAGGCATAGGCGTCCATCATCTGTTCGGCGGTGATCACTTCGATCTGGTTGGGATAGGTGTCCAGGGCATAGCCGGCCGCAATCCGGGCGATTTCGCGGTCATAGGCCTGGATCAGCTCGAACGTCCATTCGGAGCCGGTGGAAATGGGTTGGCGTTTCTGCTCTTTGGCGGTCATGTCACTAACCTGCGCTGGAAGAGTTCACGGAAGACCGGATAGATATCCCCGGCCGAGACCAGTTGCTGCTGGGCAAACGTGTCGGAAAAGGCTTCGGCGATGCGTTCGTATTCGTACCAGAGGGCCTGGTGTTCGCGCGGGGTGATCTCCACATAAGTGTAGTACTGCACAAACGGCATGATCTGATTGATCAGGATGTCGCGGCAGATCGGCGAGTCATCGTTCCAGTTGTCGCCATCGGAAGCCTGCGCGGCGTAGATGTTCCATTCGTTGCTCGGGTAGCGCTCGGCCATGATCTCCTGCATCAGCTTCAGGGCGCTGGAGACGATGGTGCCGCCGGTTTCCCGCGAGTAGAAGAACTCTTCCTCGTCCACTTCCCGGGCGCTGGTGTGATGGCGGATGAACACTACGTCGATCTTGTCGTAGTTCCGCTTGAGGAACAGGTACAGCAGGATGAAAAAGCGTTTGGCGATGTCCTTGGTCGCCTGGGTCATCGAGCCGGACACGTCCATCAGGCAGAACATCACCGCTTTCGAGCTGGGGTTGGGTTGCTTGATCAGCAGGTTGTATTTCAAGTCGAAAGTATCGAGGAACGGCACGCGGTGAATGCGCGCGCTGAGTTTCTCGATTTCCGCTTCGAGTTCCTGAATATCGCCGAAGTTGTCCGGCTCTTCGCGCTTTAATCGCGCCAGTTCCTCTTTGGCCTCGCGCAGTTTGGCACGGCTGCTGCCGGACAGCGCAATGCGCCGGGCGTGGGCCGAGCGCAGGGTGCGGATGATATTGATCCGCGACGGGTTGCCTTCGTTACTGATCCCCGCGCGCACGGTCTTGAAAGTGTCGGTGCCGCTCAGGTTGCGTTTCACCAGATTCGGCAGTTCAAGGTCCTCGAACATGAACTCGAGGAATTCCTCCTGGGTGATCTGGAAGACGAATTCGTCCATGCCCTCGCCGGAATTGCCAGCCTTGCCGGGACCGCGTCCACCGCCGCCCCCCGGAGGCCTGGCGATGTGTTCGCCGGCAGTGAATTCCTTGTTGCCGGGATGAACCACGGTCTGCTTGCCGCCGCGACCGTGGTGAAGCACCGGTTCGTCGATATCGCGACCGGGAATGCTGATCTGTTCGCCGTGCTCCATGTCAGTGATGGAACGGCGGCTGACTGCCTCTTCGACAGCCTTCTTGATGTGATCACGGTAACGCCGCAGGAAGCGCTGGCGGTTAACCGTGCTCTTGTTCTTGCCATTGAGACGTCGGTCGATCACATAGCTCATACGTGGCCCTCCGGGCAGCTTCAAGTTGTGAGCTGCGAGCCGCAAGAAGAAGCACAGCGTTCACATGCTTTTTTCTTGCAGCTCGTAGCTTGAAGCTTGTAGCTGTTTTACTGCGATTTCCGGACCCGTAGGTACCATTCGGACAGAAGTCTTACCTGTTTGTCGGTGTAGCCGCGTTCGACCATTCGAGTAACGAAGTCGTTGTGTTTCTGTTGATCCTCTTTGCTCGCCTTGGCATTGAAGCTGATGACTGGCAGCAGGTCTTCGGTGTTCGAGAACATTTTCTTCTCGATGACCACCCGCAGTTTCTCGTAGCTGAGCCAGGTCGGGTTCTTGCCGTTATTGTTGGCCCGAGCGCGCAATACGAAGTTGACGATCTCGTTGCGGAAATCCTTCGGATTGCTGATGCCCGCCGGTTTCTCGATTTTCTCCAGCTCTTCGTTCAGGGCGACACGGTTGAGAATCTCGCCGGTCTCCGGATCGCGGTATTCCTGATCCTGGATCCAGAAGTCCGCATACAGCACGTAGCGGTCGAAGATGTTCTGACCGTACTCGCTGTAAGACTCCAGGTACGCGGTCTGGATCTCTTTGCCGATGAATTCGATATAACGCGGCGCCAGGTACTCCTTGAGGTAGCGCAGATAGCGCTCGCGGGTCTCGGCCTGGAACTGTTCCTGCTCGATCTGTTGTTCCAGCACATACAACAGGTGCACCGGGTTGGCGGCGATTTCATGCGGATCGAAGTTGAACACCTTGGACAGAATCTTGAACGCGAAACGGGTCGAGAGACCGTTCATGCCTTCGTCGACGCCCGCCGAATCGCGGTATTCCTGGATCGACTTGGCCTTTGGATCGGTGTCCTTGAGGTTTTCCCCGTCATAGACGCGCATCTTCGAATAGATGTTGGAGTTTTCCGGCTCCTTGAGGCGCGACAGCACGGTGAACTGCGCCAGCATCTTCAGAGTGTCGGGGGCGCAGTGGGCCTTGGCCAGCGAACTGTTGAACAACAATTTGTCGTAAATCTTCACCTCGTCGCTGACCCGTAGGCAGTACGGCACTTTGACGATATAGATCCGGTCGATGAACGCTTCGTTGTTCTTGTTGTTGCGGAAGGTGTGCCACTCCGATTCGTTGGAGTGCGCGAGCAGGATCCCGGTGAACGGAATCGCCCCCAGCCCTTCGGTACTGTTGTAGTTGCCTTCCTGCGTGGCGGTCAGCAATGGGTGCAGCACCTTGATCGGTGCCTTGAACATTTCGACGAATTCCATCAGGCCCTGGTTGGCCCGGCACAGCGCACCGGAGTAGCTGTAGGCGTCGGCGTCGTTCTGTGGGTATTCCTCGAGTTTGCGGATGTCGACCTTGCCCACCAGCGCCGAGATGTCCTGGTTGTTTTCGTCGCCCGGTTCGGTCTTGGCCACGGCGATCTGGTTGAGGATCGACGGATACAGTTTGACCACACGGAACTGGCTGATGTCGCCACCGAATTCGGCCAGGCGTTTGGTCGCCCACGGCGACATGATGGTGTTCAGGTAGCGCCGCGGGATGCCGAAGTCTTCCTCGAGGATCGCGCCATCTTCGGTGGCGTTGAACAGACCCAGAGGCGATTCGAATACCGGCGAGCCCTTGATCGCATAGAAGGGCACTTTTTCCATCAACTGTTTCAGCTTCTCGGCCAAGGACGATTTACCGCCACCGACGGGGCCGAGCAGGTAGAGGATCTGTTTCTTCTCTTCCAGGCCTTGGGCGGCATGGCGGAAATACGAGACGATCTGGTCGATGCATTCTTCCATCCCGTGGAAGTCTTCAAAGGCCGGATAGCGACGAATCACTTTGTTGGAGAAGATCCGCGACAGCCGCGAGTTGGTCGACGTGTCGAGCAGCTCGGGTTCGCCGATGGCCATCAATAGACGCTCGGCGGCGGAAACGTAAGCGCTGCGGTCCTTTTTGCACAGCTCCAGGTACTCCTGCAGCGAGAGTTCTTCCTGGCGTGTGGACTCGAAGCGTTGTTGGAAGTGGCTAAAGATACTCATGACGTCACCTCGCTCGATACGTGGAGCCGACGCCGGATCACTCAGTCGATGCTGGCAAGCAGCCGTGGTGGCTGCCTGTTTACCCCCCAGAACACTTTCGCGGTCGACAACCTTGAAAGTCACTCCCGATGACCCGTGCGCCGGTGTACCGGCTCTCCCCTGTTTTGGATGGCCTGGGCTTAAGGATAGTTGGGAATTCGGGAGGTAAAGGCGAGATACGTAATTAGTTGTGGCAGACCGTTCGTCTGCCCCGCGCAGGCCCACGGCAGCCGGGGCCTGCACGTGACAAAAAAATTATTCGGCGGTGCCTTGCGCGGTTTCCGACGGATAAGTCGTACGCCACAACTCAAAGCCACCGTCCATGCTGTAGACGTCGGAGAAACCCTGACTGATCAGGTACGCCGCTGCGTTCTGGCTGGAGTTGCCGTGGTAACAGACCACTACCAAGGGCGCGTCGAGATCGGCATTGCGGATGAAGTCGGCAATGGAGTGGTTATCCAGATGGGTCGATCCAGCGATGTGCAACGCGGCATAGGTTTGCGGGTCGCGGATATCGACCACCACGGCACCTTGCTCGCGCAGGGCCTGGGCCTGTTCCGGGGGGATTCGTTTGAATTCGCTCATGGCGGGTTCCTGTTGCTCGGCAGAATGCGCAGTCTAACGCGGCGCGCTGACTGGCGAAGTTTCGGGGATAAGTGGTGCGACTGATGGCGCAAGCCCGCCGTGTTCATCGCATTTGCACGACACACGCTCGCCGCTGTCGACGTTCATCAGGGTCAGACTGCCGCCCCAGACACAACCGGTGTCCAGTGCCGAGATGCCCGGTTCACGGACATCGCCTTCCAGCGCGGCCCAGTGGCCGAAAATGATGCGCAGACCACGGGTCTTGCGCTCTTTGTGCTGGAACCATGGCTTATAGCCGGGCGGGGCAGTGTCGAGACCTTCCTTGCTCTTGAGGTCGAGCTTGCCCTCGGCGGTGCAGAAGCGCATGCGGGTGAAATAGTTGGTGATGACGCGCAGGCGGGTCACGCCCGTGAGCTCGCTGTCCCATTTCGCCGGCTCATTGCCGTACATGCCATCGAGGTACAGCGGAAACAGGTTGTCGTCACGCAGCGCGGCTTCGGCCTCGGCGGCGTACTTCAAGGCCTTGCGCAGGGACCACTGCGGTGGTATGCCCGCGTGCACCATGGCCACTTCGCGTTGTTCGTCGTAATGCATGAGCTTTTGCTGGCGCAGCCATTCGAGCAACTCGGCGGCATCAGGTGTTTCGAGAATCTCGCGCAGGGTGTCGGATTTCTTCAGGCGTTCGATATTGTTGGCGGCGGCCAGCAAATGCAGGTCGTGGTTGCCGAGTACGCAGACCAGCGACTCGCGCATGCCATAGAGAAAGCGCAGGGTCTCCAGCGACTGAGGGCCACGGTTGACCAGATCACCGACCAGCCACAGCCGATCAAGCTTCGGGTCGAACGCCACTTGCTTGAGCAAGCACTTGAGCGGATCGAGGCAGCCTTGCAGGTCGCCGACGGCGTACGTCGTCATCAGTGCAGGGCTCCGGGGACGGCGAGGCGGAAAGGTTTGATGATCGCGTCGAAATGCTTGCCGTCATCGGCGACCATTTCGTAAGTGCCCTCCATGGTGCCGACCTTGGTGGTCATCACCGTGCCGCTGCTGTAGGTGTGGCTTTTGCCAACCTCAATCAGCGGTTGCTGGCCGACAACGCCGGCGCCGCGAACCTCTTCGACATGCCCGTCACCGTCGGTAATCACCCAGTGTCGTGACATCAGCTGGGCAGGGCACTTGCCATTGTTCTGCACGGTGATGGTGTAGGCGAAGGCGAAGCGGTCGTGCTCGGGTTGCGATTGGTCTGCCAGATAGCGGGTGACGACACTGACATCGACCTGGTAACGGGAATCGGACATGCAGGAGGCCTTAAACGAAGCGGGACGCGAGGCGTAGCTGATGGGGAATCAGTCTAGGCAAGTATCGGGCAGTAAACCAGAGTGGCGGCCTGCCCGATAGCGTTCATCGCCGGTCAGTCGGCGGTGGGGGCGGCAGGAACCTGCTCGGCGAGCTTGTCGGCCAGGCGCACGAATGCGGCCAGGTCCAGTTGCTCGGGGCGCAGGCTGCCATCGACACCGGCGGCTTCGATCTCGGCAGCGGTCATCAATTGCTTGAGGGTGTTGCGCAGGGTCTTGCGACGCTGGTTGAAGGCTTCGCGAACGACACGCTCGAGCAGGCGATGATCCTTGGCCGGGTGCGGCAGTACCGCATGCGGCACCAGGCGGACGATGGCCGAGTCGACCTTTGGCGGTGGGTTGAACGCGCCCGGGCCGACGTTGAACAGGTGTTCCACACGGCAGTGATACTGAACCATGATCGACAGACGACCCCAGTCGCCGCCACCCGGGCCAGCCGCCAGGCGCTCGACCACTTCCTTCTGCAACATGAAGTGCATGTCGCGAATGATGCCGGCGTTGTTCAGCAGGTGGAAAATCAGCGGCGTTGAGATGTTGTACGGCAGGTTGCCGACCACGCGCAGGCTGTTCGGCTCAGCGTTGAGGGTGTTGAAGTCGAACTTCAGCGCATCGCCCTGATGCAGGTTGAAGTTGCTCTTGCCGGCAAACTGCTGGTTGAGGATCGGGATCAGGTCCTTGTCCAGTTCCACCACGTCGAGCTGCGCACCGGAGTTGAGCAGGCCAGCGGTCAGCGCGCCCTGGCCCGGGCCGATTTCCAGCATGCGGTCACCGGATTTGGCACTGATGGAGCGCAGGATGCGGTCGATGACGCCGGCGTCGTGCAAGAAGTTCTGGCCAAAGCGTTTGCGCGCCTTGTGTTGGTATTGCTCGGTCATAAACGGGTCTCGGCCATCTGGTAGGCGGTTTCCAGGGCGACCTGCAGGCTGCCGGTGTCGATCTTGCCGCTGCCGGCCAGATCCAGGGCGGTGCCGTGATCGACCGAGGTGCGGATGATCGGCAGGCCAAGGGTAATGTTGACCGCGGCGCCGAAGCCTTTGTACTTCAGCACGGGCAGGCCCTGGTCGTGGTACATCGCCAGCACTGCGTCGCAGTGCTCCAGATATTTGGGGGTAAACAGAGTGTCGGCAGGCAGCGGGCCACGGAGGTCCATGCCCTCGCCGCGCAGGCGCTCTAAGGTAGGTTCGATGATGTCGATTTCTTCATGGCCCAGGTGTCCGCCTTCACCGGCGTGCGGGTTGAGCCCACAGACCAGGATGCGTGGCCGGGCGATGCCGAATTTGTCTTGCAGGTCGGCGTGCAGAATCCGCGTGACCCGCTCCAGCCGTTCCGGCGTAATTGCATCGGCAATCTCGCGCAGGGGCAGGTGGGTGGTGACCAGTGCCACGCGCAAACCGCGAGTAGCGAGCATCATCACCACTTGGGCGGTGTGGGTCAGGTCGGCGAGAAATTCCGTGTGTCCGGAGAATGGGATGCCGGATTCGTTGATCACGCCCTTGTGTACCGGTGCTGTGATCATCCCGGCGAAGTCGCCGTTCAGGCAGCCGTTGCCGGCACGGGTCAGGGTTTCGAGGACGAAGGCGGCGTTAGCCTTGTTCAGTTGTCCAGCGACCACGGGAGCGCTGAGTGGAGTGTCCCAGACGTACAGGCTGCCGGCCGCTGCTGGCGCATCCGGCCATTGACCGGGTGCCACTTCCAGCAAAGTGATGGCCAGCCCCAACTGCGCGGCCCGCTCGGTAAGCAGGTCGCGGCTGGTGATGGCAATCAGGGGGTGTGGCTGGGCTTGCGAGGCGAGCAGCAGGCACAGGTCGGGACCGATGCCGGCTGGTTCGCCGGGTGTCAGCGCGAAACGCTTGGGTTTCACTGCGCTGCCTGGTCTGCACCAGGGAGTTTGATTTCTACGTAGGCTTCTTCACGAATCTGACGCAGCCAGTTTTGCAGCTCTTCATCGTATTTTTTGTTACGCAGAACATTCATTGCCTGTTGCTCGCGAGCCGACTCGGTGCTGTCGGTAGCGCGGCGCCCAAGGACTTCCAGTACGTGCCAGCCGTACTGAGTCTGGAACGGCTTGGACAGCTGACCTTGTGGGGTCTTGGCCATCACTTCGCGGAATTCCGGTACCAGTGCGTTTGGATCGATCCAGTTCAGGTCGCCACCGTTGAGCGCCGAACCCGGGTCTTCGGAGTAGTTCTTCGCCAGTTCAGCGAAGTCTTCACCGGCCAGGATGCGATCATACAGCGACTGTACCAGGGCCTTGGTCTTGGCTTCGTCACGGATCGGGCTTGGCTTGACCAGGATGTGGCGCACATGCACCTCATCACGCATCTGCGCTTCGCCACCACGTTTGGCCAGCAACTTGAGGATGATGAAACCACCCGGAGTGCGTGCAGGCTGAGTGATGTCGCCAACCGCCATGCTGCTCAACTCGCGGTCGAACGGCGGTGGCAGTTGCGCAGCTTTACGCCAGCCCATGTCGCCGCCTTCCAGGGCGTTGTCGCTGCCGGATTTGGCAACGGCCATCTGACCGAAGTCGGCGCCTTGCTTGAGCTTCTGGTAAACGTCCATCGCCTGACGGTAAGCGCTCTGAATCGCATCAGAGTTGGCGCTTTCCGGTGTAGGAATCAGGATGTTGGCCAGGTGCAGTTCTTCGGACAGTTGCATCTTGCCCAGGTCGGAGGCGAGGAAGTTCTTCACTTCCTGCTCGGAGACCTGGATGCGCTCTGCCACACGGCGCTGACGCACACGGCTGATGATCATCTCGCGCTTGATCTGGTCACGGGCGTCGTCATAGGACAAACCGTCGTGTGCCAGGGCGGCGCGGAATTGATCCACGGTCATGTTGTTGCGCTGGGCAATGGTGCCGACCGCCTGGTTCAGCTCTTCATCGGTAATGCGGATGCCGGAACGCTCGCCGATCTGCAGTTGCAGGTTTTCGACGATCAGGCGCTCGAGCACCTGCTGATCCAGCACGCCTGGAGGCGGCATGCCGCCGCCACGCTTGGCGATGGTCTGCTGAACTTCGTGGACGCGCTGGTCCAGTTGGCTCTGCATGACCACGTCGTTATCAACGATCGCGACCACTTTATCGATGGACTGTACTGCGGCGTTGGCCGCAGTACCCAGGAACAGCGCGCCCAGCAGCAGCGGGCGCAGAGAATCAGAAAGCTTGGTCTTCACGTTGACGATAACCTTGGATGCCTTTGTCGAGGAAGCTCTCTACCTTGGCGCCAGTCAGGCCGCCGAGTCCCTTCAGAACAATTTGGAGGAAGACGCCGTGGTCGCCTTTTTCGTTTTCCGGGGCGTTCTGACTGAATTCGTCATAGCTGACCCAGTAACGATTGATCAGGCGCAGTTTCCAGCAGCAGTTGTCGTATTCGAAACCACCGAAGGCTTCCAGCGTACGGTTGCGGTTGTAGTCGTACTGCCAGCGGCTGATCGCGCTCCACTGCGGAACGATCGGCCAGATGACCGAGAAGTCATGCTGCTGGATCTTGTAGTAGTCCTTCACGTAGCCAGGCTGGCCCGGCGTGCCGTAGTCGCCACCACCCACCGACCATTTACCGGTGTTCTGATCGTAACGAACCTGGTCGTTGCGATAGCGATAACCGACGTTGACCACCTTGTTCGGGTTGTCTTCAGGCTGGTAATGGAACATCGCGCTGCCGGAACGCGGGCTGCGGCTGTCCGGGTCCCAGTTGTAGTCGGCCGTGGTGCGCCAGTCACGGTTCCAGCGATATTCGTATTCCAGAGCGTACGGTGATACGTCGGACTGGGCATCTTTACGATCGTTGAACGCGATGCCTGGCAGTTGGACTTCACGATCCTTGAAGTAGTAAGCCTGGCCGACGCTGATGCGTTGACGCTCGAAACCGTCGTCTTCGATCCAGCGGCTGGTCACACCCAGCGACAGCTTGTTCTCGTCGCCGACACGGTCGGAGCCGGAGAAGCGGTTGTCACGGAACAGCGACGCGTAGTTGAAGGTGTATTCGCTGGTGTCGAATACCGGAATGTCTTCCTGATCAACCTTGGGTACATACAGGTAGAACAGACGCGGTTCCAGAGTCTGGCGATAGTTCTTGCCGAAGTACGACGTGTTGCGGTCGAAGTACAGGCCGCTGTCGACGCTGGCGATCGGAACGCCACGGCTCTGATTGCTGTCGAAGGTACCGTTGAGTTTGTTCTGCTCGGCGGTTTGCGCAGCAATCTGGGACTTGCCGGTGCCGTCCAGATCCAGTTGATACTGGGTGTACTGGTACTTGAGCGATGGCTTCAGGAAACCATAGGTCCAGTTCATCGGCAGGCTGACGCCCGGCTTCAGGTTCAGACGATCGCCGTTGGCGCGCGCCAAGCCCTGAACGTTTGTATCCAGGCGAGGCGAGATGGTGCCGTCTTCATTGGTAAAGTTGCCGTTTTGCAGGTCGCGATCGAACCGAACAATCTCGGTCTCGTAATCGAAGTTCAAACCTTCCGGGTGATACGGCAGCTGACCGTCGAAGGTGATCTGTGGCAGACGGCCGTATGGCGTGATGTTCGAAACAGTAGCCAGTTGGTACTGCTGAGCGTTCAGGCGCGCGGTATAGCTGTCGCCTCGGTAAGTCACCGAACCCTGCTGGTTCACGAAGTCAGCGCTCTTCACACCGATCTGATCGGTGGTCAGATCCTGGAAGTAGTACGGATCGCTGATCTTGGTGTAGTCAACCTGAGTCATCACGCGGGAGTCGAGACCACCCTTGTGCTGCCAGTTGTACATGTAGCGATTCTTTTCGTAGTCGGACTGCTTGCTGCGATCGGTATCTTCGTCGTTCAGATACGCCGCACCAAACTGGCCTTCGCTGGACTTGGTCAGGTAACGGAACTCGCCTTCGACCAGCATGCCGCGCTTGCTCATGTAGCGCGGGTACAACGTGGCATCGTAGTTCGGCGCCAGGTTGAAGTAGTACGGAGTGACCAGCATGAAGCCGGTATCGCTGCCGGTGCCGATGGTCGGCGGCAGGAAGCCCGATTGACGACGGTCGTCGATCGGGAAGTAGATGTACGGCGTGTACAGGATCGGAATGTCCTTGACCCGCAGTGTCACGTTGGTCGCGGTACCGAAGCCGGTGGCAGGGTTCAGGGTGATGTTGTTGCCCTTGAGCTGCCAGGCGTTGCTGTTCGGTTCGCACGTGGTGTACGTGCCGTCCTTCAAGCGGATGATCGCGTTTTCGGCACGCTTGGCGTACAGCGCGTTACCGCGGATGCGCGATTTGTGCATCACGTATTCGGCGTTGTCGACCTTGGCTTCACCGGTGTCGAGCTGCACATCGGCGTGGTCGCCGACGATCAGTGCGCCGTTGTCGCGGATGCGCACGTCGCCGTTGAGTTCGGCGCGGCTCTCGGCCTGATACAGGCTGGCCTCGTCGGACTCGACCTGCATGCTGCCCTGACGCAGGACCACGTCGCCGGCCAGCGTACCCACCTGATCTTCGGTGTTGTAGCGCGAGGCCTTGGCGCCGATAAAGGTCGGTGCGTCACTTTTATTCGTCTTGTCATTCATGCCAGGACGAATCGGTTCGATATAGGAACCAGAGCAGTAAGGACCGGTCTCGGCCAATTGGGCGGCGGTGAGCTTCTCGCGCGGAACCCAGTCGAGGTGACTGTAGTCTTCGCTACGGGATTTCAGGCCGCGGCCCTTGGCTTCGGTGACCAGCACAGGCTTGGCGCCGGTGTCGGATGTGGAACCGTTCTGGGTCGGGGCTTCGCCGGCGGCGCTGACAGCGCTGCCGTCATGCACCGGACGCGGCGGCAATGCAGCTGCCGGCGTCTTGGGCGCACACGCCCAGCCACCCGTTGCCGAGACGGCGCAGTCATACTGCTCGGCGGCAACAACGAATTGACTGGCCAGAGGTTGCATAGCCAGCAGACTGCCGGTTACCAACAACGGAAATTTTTTACGAAACGCGGGGGATTTCAATGCCATCTTATTAGTCCGGGCTTCCTGCGTGCCATCTGCCCGCGGTGTGGGCCGCACGCCTCTCGATGGTCTGAAAAAGATGCTGGATAATAAAGCATGACCCGCTTGACGGCTAGCGCCGTCGGAGACCCTTGCAATGCCTGACCAAGATGTACGCTTGCAACACCTGAAAGTTTGGCTCGATGAGCAGTTGGCAATCCTGTTTGCAGACCAGGGCTGGGGCGCCGTGCCCCCGGCCACGTTGACCGCGGCCAGCAGCGACGCGAGTTTCCGCCGGTATTTCCGTTGGGAAGGCGCGGGTCGCAGTTTCGTCGTGATGGACGCGCCACCGCCCCAGGAAAACTGCAAACCGTTCGTGGATATCGCCTTTTTGCTGGCGAAATCCGGAATTAACGTGCCGAAAATTTATGCAGAAGACCTCGAACGCGGATTTCTTTTGCTCAATGATCTGGGCAACAAGACCTATCTGGACGTAATCGACAGCGAAAATGCCGACGCTTTGTTCAGCGATGCCCTGCAGGCGCTGTTGGCTTTTCAGCAATTGCCGATGGTCGCACCGCTGCCGAGTTACGACGTGGCACTGCTGCGCCGCGAGCTGGAACTGTTCCCCGAGTGGTACGTAAAGCGCGAACTCGGCATCGAGTTCGACGCGGCACAGCAGCAACAATGGCAAGCCGTCAGCGATCTGCTGATCGACAGCGCCCTGGCCCAGCCGAAAGTGCTGGTGCACCGCGACTACATGCCGCGCAATCTGATGCTCAGCGAGCCGAATCCCGGCGTACTGGACTTTCAGGATGCGGTCTACGGCCCGGTCACCTACGACGTGACCTGCCTGTTCAAGGACGCCTTCCTCAGTTGGCCTGAAGAGCGCGTGCGTGGCTGGCTGGAAAGCTACTGGCAGCAAGCCTCGGCGCTGGACATCCCGGTGCAGGCCGACTTCGAAGACTTCCTGCGCGCCAGCGACTTGATGGGCGTACAACGCCACCTGAAAGTCATCGGCATTTTTGCGCGGATCTGCCATCGCGATGGCAAGCCGCGCTACCTGGCCGACGTGCCGCGTTTCTTCGCCTATATAGAAGCGGTGATCGCGCGCCGTCCTGAACTGGTTGACCTGCAGGCATTGCTCGCCAGTCTGCGTGGCGGAGTGAGCGCATGAAGGCGATGATTCTGGCGGCAGGCAAGGGCGAGCGCATGCGCCCGCTGACCCTGACCACCCCCAAGCCGCTGGTGCGTGCCGGCGGCGTGCCGTTGATCGAATATCACCTGCGCGCGCTGGCGGCGGCTGGTTTCAGCGAGATCGTGATCAACCATGCCTGGCTCGGTCAGCAGATTGAAGATTACCTGGGCGACGGTTCGCAGTTCGGTGTGAGCATCCAGTACTCGCCGGAAGGTGAGCCGCTGGAAACCGGCGGCGGCATTTTCCGCGCCTTGCCGTTACTCGGTGACGATGCGTTCCTGGTGGTCAACGGCGATATCTGGACCGATTACGACTTCAGCGTGCTGCATCAACCGATCAACGGTCTGGCGCATCTCGTACTGGCGGACAACCCGGCTCATCATCCGACGGGCGATTTCACCCTGACTGACGGCCGGGTACAGGATGGCCAGCAAGGCGCGCAAACCCTGACCTACAGCGGCATCGCCGTGCTCCATCCGCAGTTGTTCGATGGCTGCGCGGACGGCGCATTCAAGCTCGCACCACTGCTGCGCAAAGCCATGGCTGACGGACAGGTCAGCGGTGAGCGTCTGAAAGGTCACTGGGTGGATGTCGGTACGCATGAGCGTCTGGCCGAAGCTGAAGCATTGATAGAAGCGAGTCGTTGATATGTTGTGGCCAGGGACTCTGATTGGAGCCGGAGCGGGTTTTGCGATCGCCAGCATTCCGGGGGCCATGCTTGGGGCATTGTTGGGACAGGCGCTGGATCGGCGCCTGCACCTGCAAAGCTGGGGGCACTTGCGGGAAAAACTCGGCGGACGGCCGATGTTGCGTAACGACGAATTGCTGTTCGTGTTGCTCGGGCGTCTGGCCAAAAGTGACGGGCGAGTGACGGACGGCCATATCCAGCAGGCGCGCCATGAAATGAACGCCCTGGAAATGAGCGAGCCGGCACGGCGGCGGGCGATTGCTGCGTTTAATCGCGGCAAGTCCGGCGGCGACCGCCTGCGCGGTTATCTGCGCCGCCTGAGTGCTCAGCCGCATGCCGCCGAAGGCGTGTTGCGCGCCTGCTGGCGGATGGTCTGGGCCGACGGTCGTGCGGGCGTCAGTGAGCGTGAATTGTTGGCGCAGTGGGGCAAGTGGCTGGGTTGGACAACCCACCAGATTCAGGCGCTGGCCAATGATTACGAGCCCAATAAACGGCCGATTGTCAGTGCCGCGGTGAGTTATCAGGAAGCGATGCGCCTGCTCGGGGTGTCGGCGACCAGCGAGCCGGCGCAGATCAAGCGCGCCTATCGCCGGCTGCTCAGTCGTCATCACCCGGACAAGATCGCCGGCAGCGGCGCGACGCCGGAGCAGGTGCGTGACGCGACCGAGAAAACCCGCGAGCTGCACAACGCGTTTACCCTGATTCGGGCGCGGCGGGATTTTCGCTGATCGTTGCCGTTAAATATGGGTTGGCTGAAATGGCCTCTTCGCGAGCAGGCTCGCTCCCACATTTGAATGCATTCCTTCTGTAGGAATGCGATCAGGGTGGGAGCGAGCCTGCTCGCGAATGGGGCGACTCGGTCTTCCAGTCAGTCCGTCTTCTGCGGATTCAACCAGCCACGCACCCGCCGGAACAGCTGTTCCTGCTCAGCCTTTTTATCCGGTAACGCCTTGAGCGCCACCTGGCTGAAGGTCGAAGTCTTCAAGCGCTTGCTGGCCTGCATGCGCTCCAGCGCCGCGTTGCGATCCAGCGCCTTGTCCATGTAGAAAATGTCGGCGGTCGGCAACTTCAGGGTCGGTGTCAGCTCGGCCAATTGTGGCTTGGCCTTGCTCGGCGTTTGCGCATCGACCATCACCAGTTTCTCGACCTGCGAACTCTGCCGCTCGCTGAGAAAGCGCGCTGCCCAGTACGCGCCCGTACCGTGACCGAGGACCACGACCCGGCGTGCGCTTTGCTGCTCGGCGTAGGCGATCGCCGCATCGATCCGCGCAAAGATCCGTTCGGCATCAGCCTTGGATTGTTCTTCAGTCGTTTCGGCGACCACCTGATCCGCCACTTCCGCTTCACCGCCCGCCGCCTGTTCGATCGGTTGCGCAGTGGTGGAATCCTTGCTGCCACTTTCCGGGGCTTTCGGCGCGGCGGCGGGCGCAATCACCCGCGGTGCGATGACATCGCTTTGCAGATCCGGCAGGGTGATACTCAGGCTGCTCCACTCGACATCGGGCAATTTGCTGCGCAGTGGGCCGATCACTTGCGGCCAGTCAGCGGTTTCGCCGGCGCCGGGGACGATAATCACCGCACCTTTGGGCTCGGCAGTGTTGGCCGGTTTCCACAGGGCGAGGAAAGTATCGGCGCCGGCCTGCAATTGCTGCTGTTCTTGTGCCGGGACTTTGCGTTCCAGTGCTGCGGCTTCTTCCTGACTACGCTCAAGCAGTGGCTGGCGTTCGGCCGGTTTTTCGGCGGCCGGTTGCTCGGCGGTGGAGGCGGGCGCCGGATCGGCGGCTTCGACGGAAAACGCACAAGGCAGGATCAGCGACAGGCACAATGCTGGCATTGCCAGGCGGTAGACAGAGGGCATCGGTTATTCCAGGCCAGAAAAGTATCCCGGCAGCCTAATGGGTTGGTCAGAATTTGTCAGTGCAAGAGACTTCAATGATGCGTTTTTGCTGCCTGTGGGTTATCGGCTGGTTGTGTTTTCCCTTGATGGGCTGGGCGGCGTCTGCGCCGGCGGCACATGCAGCGCTGTTGACGCCCGGCGAGCAGCAATGGCTGGCGCAGCACCGTGAGTTGCGCGTCGGTCTGGTATTGCAGGCACCGTACGCGCAATACGACCGGCGCTTGCAGCGCTTGTCCGGGGCCAATGTCGAATTGATGAAGGCACTGGCCAAGACCCTGAACGTCGAGCTGAGCTGGCGCAATTTTCAGGATCTGGCGCAACTGGAAGACGCCGCCCGCGAAGGTGAAATCGACATCGCCCCGGGCCTGACCCAGACCCCGGGTGCGCTGCGCCTGTGGCTGTTTTCCGATCCCTACATGCGTGTGCCGCAACTGGTGGTCAGCGACCAGAAGAGCGGCGGCGTGGTCGAGCTGGAAAAGCTCGACAGCCTGTCCCGCGTCGCGGTGCGCATGCCCAGCGTCACCGCGGATTATTTGCGCAGCACCTATCCCCATCTGAATCTGCAAGGCGTGCCGCTGGAGCGTCAGGCACTGCAACTGTTGCTGACCCAACAAGCGTCCTACGCCGTGATAGATGAAGCGCAACTCGGGCGCTTGTCCGCCGAGCCGGAGTTCGCCGGGTTGGTGGTGGTCGGCGATATCGGCTTGCCGCAGCTGTTGCGGGTTGCCACGCGGCGCGACTGGCCGCAATTGGCCGGGATCATCGAAAGCGCCTTGCGAGCGATCCCGGCCAAGGATCTGGAGCGCCTGCACAACCAATGGCTGCAACCCAAGTACCCACGGCTGACTGAATCGCCGGGGTTCTGGCAGAACCTCAGCCTGTTGTTTGCGGTGTTGTTGCTCAGTTGCCTGGCCATCGTTGTCTGGCAACGACGCCAGCAACACAGCCTCGAACAGCGTCTGCTGGCTGCACGTGAAGACATCGCCCTGCGCGCGGCCAGCGAAGAAGCCTTGCGCCTGACCCAGTTTTCCATCGACCAAAGCACCGTCGGCATTCTCTGGGTCAACTGGGATAGCCATGTGCGCTACGCCAACCGCGCTGCGGAGCACATGCTCGGTTATCCACAGGGCGCGCTGATCGAACGGCCGCTGATCGACTTCGAACCCGGCCTGCACATGGATCGCTGGCTCAACCTGTGGAAACGCGCGCGGGCCAGTGAAGAAGGGCCGCTGAGTTTTGAAACCAGTTGCGTGCGCGCCGATGGCAGCATCCTGCCGGCGGACGTCTCGCTGAGTTTTCTGCGTTTTCGCGACAGCGAGTATCTGGTGGTTTATCTCACCGACGTCACCGAGCGCCGCCGCGCCCTGGCCGCGTTGCAGGAAAGTGAAGCGCGCCTGCAAGGCATCGCCGCCAACGTTCCAGGGCTGGTGTTCCGCCTGGAGCGGGCGCCGGTGACCGGGCAGATCGATTTCGCCTACATCAGCGAGGGCAGCGAGAGTCTGGTCGGCTATGCGCCGGCCGCCATCGCCCATCGCGACATGGGCTTGCGCAGTCTGGTGCACCCGGACGACAGGGCCAGTTACCACCAGACTCAGGATCAAGCGCTGGACACCGACAGTGACTGGTCGTGGCAAGGACGGATTCTCACTCGTCAGGGCGAGCAGCGCTGGGCCGAGATCAAGGCAATCACCCGACAGCTGGAGGATGGCGCCTATGTCTGGGACGGCATCGTCTGGGACATCAGCGAAAGCAAGCGCATCGAGCTGGAGCTCGCCGCCTCCCGTGAACAACTGCGCGAATTGTCGGCGCACCTGGAAAGCGTGCGCGAAGAAGAAAAGGCGCGGATCGCCCGGGAAGTGCACGATGAACTGGGGCAGATGCTCACGGTGCTGAAACTGGAAACCTCGATGTGCGAGCTGGCCTATGCGCAGCTCGACCCGGGGCTGCACGAGCGCTTGAACAGCATGAAGCGCCTGATCGCCCAGTTGTTCCAGCTGGTGCGTGATGTGGCGACGGCGTTGCGCCCGCCGATTCTCGATGCCGGGATTGCTTCAGCGATCGAGTGGCAGGCGCGGCGCTTCGAGGCGCGTACGCAGATTCCGTGTCTGGTGCAGGTGCCGGACAATCTGCCGGCGCTCAGCGATGCCAAGGCGATCGGGCTGTTCCGAATCCTGCAGGAGGCGCTGACCAACGTCATGCGCCATGCTCAGGCGCATACTGTGGAGCTGACACTGGCGCTGGAAGGCGACGAGTTGTGTCTGACGGTCAGCGACGATGGCGTAGGCTTTGTCGCTGCGGCGGATCGGCCGACGTCCTTTGGTTTGGTCGGTATGCGCGAGCGGGTGCTGATCATGGGCGGACGCTTGTTGCTTGAGAGTGAGCCGGGGGAGGGCACCAGTCTGAATGTGTGGGTGCCGGTGAATGAGGTTTGAAGGTTGTGGTGTTTGAGCTGACGCTATCGCGAGCAGGCTCGCTCCCACATTGGAATGCACTTCCCTGTGGGAGCGAGCCTGCTCGCGAATGACCTTGGCGCTGAATAAGAATAATGGAGAAGAACGTGATCCGTGTATTGGTAGCCGAAGACCACACCATCGTCCGTGAAGGCATCAAGCAATTGATCGGCCTGGCCAAGGACCTGCAAGTGGTGGGGGAGGCGAGCAATGGCGAGCAGCTCCTCGAAACCCTACGCAGCGTGCCGTGTGAAGTGGTGTTGCTGGACATCTCGATGCCTGGCGTCAATGGGTTGGAGGCGATTCCGCGGATTCGCGCGCTGAACAATCCACCGGCGATTCTGGTGCTGTCGATGCACGACGAGGCGCAAATGGCCGCCCGTGCGCTGAAGGTCGGCGCCGCGGGCTATGCCACCAAGGACAGCGATCCGGCTTTGTTGTTGACGGCGATTCGCAAAGTGGCGGCCGGCGGACGTTACATCGACCCGGAACTGGCCGACCGCATGGTCTTCGAAGTCGGCCTGACCGACACGCGTCCGTTGCATTCGCTGCTGTCCGAGCGTGAGTTCTCGGTGTTCGAACGCCTGGCCCAGGGCGCCAACGTCAACGACATCGCCCAGCAACTGGCGCTGAGCAGCAAGACCATCAGCACCCACAAGGCGCGGCTGATGCAGAAGCTCAACATCACCTCGCTGGCCGAGCTGGTCAAATACGCGATGGAGCACAAACTTCTCTAAAGATCACCGCAGTTAAAACTGTAGGAGTGAGCCTGCTCGCGATAGCGGTCTGTCAGGCAATACTTCAGTGACTGAGCCACCGCTATCGCGAGCAGGCTCACTCCTACAGGGGATCTTCATAGCGCCCGAAATTGCGAGCATATCCATTAGCGACAACCGCTTTTGCTTGTTCTCGTGGCTTTCCGCTTGGTGCTCGTAGCTCGTTTGCCAAAACGCGCCATCCTTGTAGGGCAATCCCTACCCCCAACCTTCCATCCGGCTGAGGCGATTCTCTCCTGCGCCCCGATTTGCGTGGCTGGCGCCAGCCACTAGGCTTAATCCACAGCAGTTACCAATAACAAAGGTGTGGGTATGAGCCAGGTCGATTCAAGCGCAGGGGCCAGTGACGTGCTGGTCAGCTTTCGTGGAGTGCAGAAGAGCTACGACGGCGAGAACCTGATCGTCAAAGACCTCAACCTGGACATTCGCAAAGGCGAGTTCCTGACCCTGCTCGGGCCGTCCGGCTCGGGCAAGACCACCAGTCTGATGATGCTCGCCGGGTTCGAAACCCCGACCGCTGGCGAAATCCTCCTGGCCGGCCGTGCAATCAACAACGTGCCGCCGCACAAGCGCGACATCGGCATGGTGTTCCAGAACTACGCGCTGTTCCCGCACATGACCGTGGCCGAGAATCTGGCCTTCCCGCTGACCGTACGTGGCCTGAACAAGAGCGACGTCAGCGACAAGGTCAAGAAGGTCCTGAGCATGGTCCAGCTCGACGCGTTCGCTTCGCGCTATCCGGCACAACTCTCCGGCGGTCAGCAACAGCGTGTGGCGCTGGCCCGGGCGCTGGTGTTCGAACCGCAACTGGTGCTGATGGACGAACCGCTGGGCGCACTCGACAAGCAACTGCGCGAACACATGCAGATGGAGATCAAGCACCTGCACCAGCGTCTCGGCGTGACCGTGGTCTACGTGACCCACGACCAGGGTGAAGCCCTGACCATGTCTGACCGCGTCGCCGTGTTTCATCAGGGCGAGATCCAGCAGATCGCGCCACCGCGCACGCTCTACGAAGAGCCGAAAAACACCTTCGTCGCCAACTTCATCGGCGAGAACAACCGTCTCAACGGCCGTCTGCTCAGCCAGAGCGGCGAGCGTTGCGTGGTCGAGTTGGGTCGCGGCGAGAAGGTCGAGGCACTGGCGGTCAACGTCGGCCAGACCGGCGAACCGGTGACCCTGTCGATCCGCCCGGAGCGCGTCAGCCTCAACGGTTCGAGCGACCAATGCGTCAACCGCTTCTCAGGGAGGGTGGCGGAATTCATCTATCTGGGCGACCACGTCCGGGTGCGCCTGGAAGTCTGCGGCAAGACCGACTTCTTCGTGAAACAGCCGATTGCCGAGCTCGATCCAGCGCTCGCGGTCGGCGACGTGGTTCCGCTTGGCTGGCAGGTCGAGCACGTTCGCGCACTCGATCCTCTTCTAGAGGCGCACTAAGCGCCCCGGCAATACCAACACCAACCCTGCACGTGGAGAGAACAATAAATGTTGAGATCCCTGAAGTTCACCGCCCTGACCCTGGGCCTGATGGGTGCGGCCAGCGCTATGGCCGCCGGTCCCGATCTGACTGTGGTGTCGTTTGGCGGGGCGAACAAGGCGGCGCAAGTCAAAGCCTTCTACGCACCGTGGGAAGCGGCGGGCAACGGCAAGATCGTTGCCGGTGAGTACAACGGCGAAATGGCCAAGGTCAAAGCTATGGTCGACACCAAGAGCGTGTCGTGGGATCTGGTGGAAGTTGAATCGCCAGAGCTGTCCCGTGGTTGCGATGAAGACATGTTCGAACAACTCGACCCGGCCCTGTTCGGCAAGACCGAAGACTACGTCAAAGGTGCGATTCAGCCTTGCGGCGTGGGCTTCTTCGTCTGGTCGACCGTGCTCGCGTACAACGCCGACAAGCTGAAAACCGCGCCAACCAGTTGGGCCGATTTCTGGGACACCAAGAAATTCCCGGGCAAGCGTGGCCTGCGCAAAGGCGCCAAGTACACCCTGGAATTCGCGCTGATGGCCGACGGTGTTGCACCGAAGGACGTTTATAAAGAGCTGGCGAGCAAGGGAGGGCAGGATCGCGCGTTCAAGAAACTCGATGAACTCAAGCCGAGCATTCAGTGGTGGGAAGCCGGCGCGCAACCACCGCAATACCTTGCTTCCGGTGACGTGGTCATGAGCTCGGCCTACAACGGTCGCATCGCCGCCGTGCAGAAAGAATCCAACCTGAAAGTGGTGTGGAACGGCGGCATCTACGACTTCGATGCGTGGGCCATCCCGAAAGGTCTGGACGCCAAGCGCGCCGAAGCGGCGAAGAAATTCATCGCCTACTCGGTTCAGCCGCAGCAACAGAAGACCTACTCGGAAAACATCGCCTACGGCCCGGCCAACACCCAAGCCGTACCGCTGCTGAGCAAGGACGTCCTGAAAGACATGCCGACCACCCCGGAAAACATCGCCAACCAGGTGCAGATCGACGTCAGCTTCTGGGCTGACAACGGCGAGCAACTGGAGCAGCGCTTCAATTCCTGGGCTGCGAAGTAATCCGAGAGCTTGCTCTCCTGTGGGAGCGGGCTTGCTCGCGAAAGCATCAGCACATTCAACATTGATGTCGACTGATGCGCCGCCTTCGCGAGCAAGCCCGCTCCCACATCTGGATTTGTGTGCATCAATCGATCGAGGTGGTTCGCCACCTCTGTAACGATCAAAGATTTGCGGAGTACGTCATGGCCATCGCCGTTCCCCTGAACGAGGGCGCCAGCCCCACCTTGAAGCAGAAGCTCAAGCGCGCCGAGCGGGTCAACCGCTGGAAGGCCCAGGCGTTGATTGCGCCGCTGGTGCTGTTTCTGTTGCTGGTGTTTCTGGTGCCGATAGTGGCGCTGCTCTACAAAAGCGTCGGCAACCCGGAAGTGGTCGGCGGCATGCCGCGCACCGTGGCGGCCATCGCCAGTTGGGACGGCCGTGGCCTGCCCGCTGAACCCGTGTACAAAGCGGCCGGCGAAGACCTCGCCGAAGCCCGCAAAAACCAGACGCTGGGCGATCTGTCCAAGCGCTTGAACATGGAGTTGGCCGGCTATCGCAGCCTGCTGACCAAAACCGCCCGGGCGCTGCCCTTCGCCAGCGAACCGGCCTCCTACAAAGAAGCACTCGAAGGCCTCGATGAGCGCTGGGGCGATCCGGCCTACTGGCAAGCGGTCAAACGCAACACCAGCAGCATCACCCCGTTCTATCTGCTGGCGGCGGTCGATCACCGTATCGATGATCTCGGCGAACTGGCCCCGGCCACCCCGGATCAGGCGATCTACCTCGACATCTTCGCCCGCACGTTCTGGATGGGCCTGATCATCACCGTGATCTGCCTGTTTCTCGCCTATCCCCTGGCTTATCTGCTGGCGAACCTGCCATCGCGGCAGAGCAACCTGCTGATGATTCTGGTGCTGTTGCCGTTCTGGACCTCGATTCTGGTACGGGTCGCGGCGTGGATCGTGTTGCTGCAATCGGGCGGGCTGATCAACAGCGCGCTGCTGGCCATGGGCATCATTGATAAGCCGCTGGAACTGGTGTTCAACCGCACCGGGGTCTACATCTCGATGGTGCACATCCTGCTGCCGTTCATGATCCTGCCGATCTACAGCGTGATGAAAGGCATCTCGCCGACCTACATGCGCGCCGCCATCTCGCTGGGCTGCCATCCGTTCGCCAGTTTCTGGCGGGTGTACTTCCCGCAGACTTATGCCGGCGTCGGTGCCGGTTGCCTGTTGGTGTTCATCCTCGCCATCGGCTACTACATCACCCCGGCGCTGCTCGGCAGCCCGAACGATCAGATGGTCAGCTACTTCGTCGCGTTCTACACCAACACCAGCATCAACTGGGGCATGGCCACTGCGCTGGGCGGCCTGTTGCTGCTGGCGACCGTGGTGCTTTATCTGATCTACAGCTGGCTGGTGGGCGCCAGTCGCCTGCGCCTGAGCTAAGGGGAATTTGAAATGCTGAGTCCTTACATGTCGCCCATCGAACGGGTGTGGTTCTACAGCTTGCGGATTCTCTGCGGCCTGATCCTGCTGTTCCTGATTCTGCCGGTGCTGGTCATCGTGCCGCTGTCGTTCAACTCGGGCAGTTTCCTGGTGTATCCGCTACAGGGCTTTTCCCTGCACTGGTATCAGGACTTCTTCGCCTCGGCGGAATGGATGCGTTCGCTGAAGAACAGCATCATCGTCGCCCCCGCGGCGACCGTGCTGGCGATGGTCTTCGGAACCCTGGCCGCGATCGGCCTGACCCGTGGCGACTTCCCCGGCAAGGCGCTGGTGATGGCGCTGGTGATTTCGCCGATGGTGGTGCCGGTGGTGATCATTGGTGTGGCGAGTTATCTGTTCTTCGCACCGCTGGGACTGGGCAACAGCTTCTTCTCGTTGATCGTGGTGCACGCGGTGCTGGGTGTGCCGTTCGTGATCATCACCGTGTCGGCAACGTTGCAGGGGTTCAACCACAATCTGGTACGGGCGGCGGCCAGCCTTGGCGCTTCGCCATTGACCACGTTCCGCCGGGTGACTCTGCCGTTGATTGCGCCGGGGGTGATTTCCGGGGCGCTGTTTGCCTTTGCCACTTCGTTCGATGAAGTGGTGGTGACGCTGTTCCTCGCCGGCCCCGAGCAAGCGACCTTGCCACGGCAGATGTTCAGCGGCATTCGCGAGAACCTCAGTCCGACGATTGCGGCGGCGGCAACCTTGCTGATCGCCTTCTCTGTCATCCTGCTGTTAACCCTTGAATGGCTGCGCGGTCGTAGCGAGAAACTGCGTACCGCGCAGGTCTGACGCCGTACACGGTCAAAACTGTAGGAGGGGGCTTGCTCCCGAAAGCGGTGGATCAGTTGAAGTTGATGTCGACTGACACACCACTTTCGGGAGCAAGCCCCCTCCCACAAGGATTTGTGTTGTATGCGAAGTTTTGTGTCATTCATGGGGTGAATGCCAGACAACCTCAAAACCCCAGCTAACCTTGTGCTCAGCTCCCACATCTATAAGAGGCTGCGCACGATGAGTCTGTCCCAGTTCAAAATCGCTCACAAACTGATTACCGGCGCCGGGGCCATCGAGCAACTGGCCGCCGAACTCACCCGCCTCGACATCGACAACCCGCTGATCGTCACCGACGCCGCGCTGGTCAAGTCCGGCACCGTGGAGCTGGCGCTGTGCCAATTGGGCGGGCGCGAGTACGAGATTTTTGACCGGGTGCTACCGGACCCGGAAATCGCCATCGTCGAAGATTGCATGCGCGTGTATCGCGAGGGCGGCCATGACGGCTTGATCGGTCTCGGTGGCGGCAGTGCCATCGACATCGCCAAGAGTGTCGCCGCGTATGCCGGATACCACGGCGCGCTGGAAGACCTGTTCGGCGTCGATCAGGTGCCGCGCAAAGGCCCGCCGCTGATCGCCATCCCGACCACCGCCGGCACCGGCTCGGAAGTGACCAACGTCGCCATCCTCTCCGACAAGGTCGCGCAACTGAAGAAAGGCATCGTCAGCGATTATCTGTTGCCGGACGTGGCGCTGGTCAGTCCGCAGATGACCCTGACCTGCCCGCGCAGCGTCACCGCCGCCAGTGGCGTCGATGCGCTGGTGCATGCCATTGAATCCTATCTGTCGGTCAACGCTTCGCCGATCACCGATTCGCTGGCGCTCGGCGCAATCAGGTTGATTGCCAGGTCGCTGCCCAAGGCCTATGCCAATGGCGCCAATCTGCAGGCCCGTGAGGACATGGCCACCGCCAGCCTGATGGCCGGGATGGCGTTCGGCAATGCCGGGGTCGGCGCGGTGCATGCGTTGGCCTATCCGTTGGGCGGGCGTTTCAACATCGCCCATGGCGTCAGTAACGCGTTGTTGCTGCCGTATGTCATGACCTGGAACAAGATGGCCTGCGTCGAGCGCATGCAGGATATCGCCGAGGCCATGGGGGTGAAGACCGTTCATCTGAGCGCCACCGAGGCGGCGGACAAAGCCGTGCAGGCAATGACCGAACTGTGCGCGGCGGTGGAAATTCCGGCCGGGCTGCGCAGTTTCGGTGTGCCGGAAGAGGCGATCCCGGCCATGGCCGTGGAGGCCGCGGGAATCGAGCGTTTGATGCGCAACAACCCCCGCAAGCTCAGCGCTGCGGATATCGAGAAGATCTACCGAGCGGCGTACTGATCATCGCGGTCACGGTGCGCGCACGGAAACTTGAGGTATACAATGCGCGCCATCGTGATTTAGCTCAGAAAAGGTGCGTCATGCAGCCCTTCGTAATTGCTCCGTCGATTCTCTCCGCCGACTTCGCCCGCCTCGGCGAGGAAGTGGACAATGTTCTGGCCGCCGGTGCCGACTTCGTCCACTTCGATGTCATGGACAACCACTACGTGCCGAACCTGACCATCGGCCCGATGGTTTGCGCGGCACTGCGCAAGTACGGCATCACCGCGCCGATCGACGCGCACCTGATGGTCAGCCCGGTGGATCGCATCGTTGGCGACTTCATCGAGGCGGGCGCGACCTACATCACTTTCCACCCGGAAGCCACGCTGCACGTCGATCGTTCGCTGCAACTGATTCGTGAAGGCGGCTGCAAATCCGGCCTGGTGTTCAACCCGGCGACCCCGCTGGACGTGCTCAAGTACGTGATCGACAAGGTCGACATGGTCTTGCTGATGAGCGTCAACCCGGGCTTCGGCGGGCAGAAGTTCATTCCTGGCACCCTCGACAAACTGCGCGAAGCACGGGCGATCATTGATGCTTCGGGGCGCGACATCCGTCTGGAAATCGACGGCGGCGTCAACGTCAACAACATCCGCGAAATCGCGGCCGCTGGCGCTGACACCTTTGTGGCCGGTTCGGCGATCTTCAATGCACCGAACTATCAGGAAGTCATCGACAAGATGCGTTCCGAATTGGCGCTGGCGCGCCCATGAGCGGTTTTGAGCAGCTGTTCCCGGGGCAACTGCCACGGTTGGTGATGTTCGATCTGGATGGCACGTTGATCGACTCGGTTCCCGACCTGGCGGCGGCGGTGGACACCATGCTGCTCTCCCTCGGCCGCAAGCCTGCCGGCATCGAGGCGGTGCGCGAGTGGGTCGGCAATGGCGCACCGGTGCTGGTGCGCCGGGCGCTGGCCGGTGGCATCGATCATTCGGCGGTGGATGACGTCGAGGCCGAGCACGCGCTGGAAGTATTCATGGAAGCCTATGGCGCGAGCCACGAGTTGACCGTGGTCTATCCCGGCGTACGCGACACTCTCAAATGGCTGCACAAACAGGGCGTGGCCATGGCATTGATCACCAACAAGCCGGAGCGTTTTGTCGCGCCGCTGCTGGATCAGATGAAGATCGGCCGCTACTTCAAGTGGATCATCGGTGGCGACACCCTGCCGCAAAAGAAACCCGACCCGGCGGCACTGTTCTTCGTGATGAAAATGGCCAACATTCCTGCCTCGCAATCGCTGTTCGTCGGCGATTCGCGCAGCGACGTGCTGGCGGCGAAAGCGGCGGGGGTCAAGTGCGTGGCGCTGAGCTACGGCTACAACCACGGTCGACCGATTGCCGAGGAATCCCCGGCACTGGTGATCGACGATCTGCGCAAGCTAATTCCCGGTTGCCTCGGTACAGCCGCTGAGATAACGTTGCCCGACGCTGCTCAATCCCATTCTGGAAACGCCATCGTGGTGGTCACCCGCAAACTCTGGATGAAAGTCATCAAGGCCCTGGCCCGCTGGCGTTGGCGCGCCTGACTGATGCCTGGCCGGCTTGCCGGCGCGTTTGCACACCTGACTGATTTGCCCCTCACACCACGAGGCACCCCATGATCCGCGAAGAATTCCTGCGCCTGGCCGCTGACGGCTACAACCGCATTCCGTTGGCCTGCGAAACCCTGGCCGACTTCGACACCCCGCTGTCGATCTACCTGAAACTGGCCGACCAGCCTAACTCCTACCTGCTCGAATCGGTGCAGGGTGGCGAGAAATGGGGCCGTTACTCGATCATCGGCCTGCCGTGCCGCACCGTGCTGCGGGTGCACGACCATCACGTGAGCATCACCGTCGATGGCGTCGAGACCGAAAGCCATGACGTCGAAGACCCGCTGGCCTTCGTCGAAACCTTCAAGGCCCGCTACAACGTGCCGACCATTGCCGGTCTGCCGCGTTTCAACGGTGGCCTGGTCGGTTACTTCGGTTATGACTGTGTGCGTTATGTCGAGAAACGTCTGGGCAAATGCCCGAACCCGGATCCGCTGGGCGTGCCGGACATTCTGCTGATGGTGTCCGATGCGGTAGTGGTGTTCGACAACCTCGCCGGCAAGATGCACGCGATTGTCCTCGCTGACCCGGCGCAAGCCGATGCTTACGAGCAGGGGCAGGCGCAATTGCAGGAACTGCTGGAGAAACTGCGCCAGCCGATCACCCCGCGCCGTGGCCTGGATTTCAGCAAGCAACAAGCGGCTGACCCGGTATTCCGATCCAGTTTTACTCAGGACGATTACGAAAAAGCCGTCGACACCATCAAGGAATACATCCTTGCCGGTGACTGCATGCAAGTGGTGCCGTCGCAGCGCATGTCGATCGACTTCAAGGCTGCGCCAATCGATCTGTATCGCGCCCTGCGTTGCTTCAACCCGACGCCGTACATGTACTTCTTCAACTTCGGCGACTTCCACGTCGTCGGCAGTTCGCCGGAAGTGCTGGTGCGGGTCGAAGACAACCTGATCACCGTGCGCCCGATTGCCGGCACTCGTCCACGCGGAGCCACCGAAGAAGTGGATCTGGCGCTGGAAGAAGACCTGCTTTCGGACGACAAGGAGATCGCCGAGCACTTGATGCTGATCGATCTGGGTCGTAACGACACTGGCCGGGTTTCGGAAATCGGTTCGGTGAAGCTCACCGAGAAAATGGTCATCGAGCGTTATTCCAACGTGATGCACATCGTCTCCAACGTCACCGGCCAGTTGAAGGCCGGGCTGACCGCGATGGACGCGCTGCGGGCGATTCTGCCGGCGGGCACCTTGTCCGGCGCACCGAAGATCCGTGCGATGGAAATCATCGACGAACTGGAGCCAGTCAAGCGTGGCGTGTATGGCGGTGCGGTCGGTTACTTTGCCTGGAACGGCAATATGGACACCGCGATTGCGATTCGCACTGCGGTGATCAAAAACGGCGAACTGCACGTGCAGGCCGGTGGCGGTATTGTTGCCGACTCGGTGCCGGCGCTGGAGTGGGAAGAAACCCTGAACAAGCGTCGCGCGATGTTCCGCGCCGTGGCCCTGGCTGAGCAGACCCCGGAAAGCTGAGTCCACACAATCCCCCTGTGGGAGCGGGCTTGCTCGCGAATACGGGCTGGCATTCAAAATTGATGTCGGCTGATACACCGCTTTCGCGAGCAAGCCCGCTCCCACATTGTGTTGTGATCAGCC
Organism: Pseudomonas sp. AM14(2022); assembly: GCF_036346455.1. NCBI lineage: Bacteria > Pseudomonadati > Pseudomonadota > Gammaproteobacteria > Pseudomonadales > Pseudomonadaceae > Pseudomonas > Pseudomonas sp. AM14(2022). Next base: position 18,452 of record NZ_JAOTNY010000021.1, on the reverse strand, counting down.
ATAAAAAAACGCGGCGCCTGTGAGGGCGCCGCGTTTTTTATGCCAGCAGATCAGAAATCGAGGCTGACCCCGACGTTCACCCCCTGCTGGGTAAAGTCGTCATCCTTGCGCACGTTGTAGCTGGCGCGCAACGCCAAATCCTGCGTGAGCTTGTGGCTCACGCCCAGGTTCAGGCGATTGAGGTTGGTCTGCGGCTCGTAGCCTTCGAGCGTGAAACGGTTGCCCGGCAAGCTGTTGAGGTTGATGGTCAGATCCTGACGGTCATCGTTGTACTCACGTTCGTGAGCGAACTCACCGAACACTTCAGTCTGCGCGGTGATCTGGTACTTGCCCTGGATACCCACGCCCAGACGCCGCGAGTTGCGCGACTGGTCGTCAAAAGTCAGCGCCGTGGAGTCAGCGCCTTTTTCCGAGTAGCCATCGACTTCGGTCTTGCCAAAGTCGGCACTGACGAACGGCGACAGGTGCCACGGGCTGCTGGCCTGCTGCGCGATGTCGTAGCCGAGGCGGCCGCTGATCGCCAGCACGTAACCGTCGGTATTGCCTTTCTCTCCGCGCTCGTTGACCCCAAGCTGGAATTTACGCTTGAGGCTGTCGTAGTCGAGTTTGCCGGCAGTCATCGCCAGATCGCCCCACCAGCGGTTTTGTTGATACTGGGCGAACGCGGTGCCCATGTAGGAATTGAGCTTGTATTCCGAATCGGCGTCGCCGGCTTCGAGTTTCTGGTTATAGAAACCTGCGGCCAAACCGACGCGCCAGGCTTCGTTGACGCGATAGCTGCCGCCGATGTTCAGGTTGTAGCCGTTGCCATCTGCACTGGCGGCGCTGTGCTGGCTGTCGAAGTCCTGATGTTGCCCGCCACCGGCAACGATGGCGCGCCATTGGCCCACGGCTTGCCAGTTTTCCCAATCGGCCAGCCATTGATTACGCAGTTCATCCTGATGCGCGCGCAGCGAACCTTGGGCCATTTCCGGCAGCAGGGTCAGTTCCCAAGGAGCAGCCAGCAGCGAATAGGCGTAGTCGGCAATCAAGCGCTGGCCGGCCTCGGTGGGGTGCACCGAGTCGTTGTAGATCAACTTGGTCGGATCCGGTGTGGCGCTGTTGATGCCATATCGGGCGTTCTCGGTGCAGCTGTTGCCGCTGAAACAGGTGGCCGTCAGGTTCTGGTCGGTCGCGAGGCCGAACTGCGCCGGGTTGGCGAAGGCTTCTTTGAGCAGCACCGGAATGTTCAGTGGAATGATTTCGGCGTTGATGCCCTGCAGCTGGCTGACCAGCTCGGTGTTGAACTGGGCGCTGAGCTGCGAGGTGAAACCCTGCAGCGGCGAGCCGTTGATGGCCGGGGTCAGGCCGATGTCCGGCAGCAGCCAGACCATGATGTATTTGGCGCCGGCGCCTTGCAGCGTGCGGGCGCTGTCGGCCAGGCGATCGGCTGCGGCGCTGGCCTGATCGAGACTGAGTACGCGGCCTTGAAGGAAATCGTTGCCGCCCCCCGACAGGTAATACAGCGCGTTCGGGTCGGCACGGAAGCCGTTCGACGGCAGGTAACCGCTGCGGGTGCGTTCGCCGGTGGCGGACTGGGTGGTGATCGAGTCGAGAATCTGGTCGGTACGGTAACCGCCCACCGCCCAGTTGTTGCCATCGGCCAGACCTTCACCGGCGCGCACGGCCGAAGACGAGGAGGCGGTCTGGTCGGGGCTGAAACCGAGTTTGCCGCCGATGATCTGGGTGGCGTTGAGGTCACGGTTTTCTCCGGTGCCGTCCTTGTACAGCGGGCCGGTGCGGTTGGTGTAGCGCTGCGTGGCGCCGGCCGGGCCGCCGCTGTCCCTGAAGGTTCCGGCGTCGTTCAAACTATCGCCGAAGACGATGAAGTTGGAGTAGGGCGCGGGTGCTGCGTACGCCTGGGCGCAAGCCATGGCGAGCAGGCAACCGGCGAGCGGTACAAACAACGTCTGTTTGATCATGAGCAAGTCCGTTTATTTATTGTTGTAGGTGAACGAAACGACAGTACCAAAAACTCCCGGCGTTTTGCCATCGGTCGCGAAGCCTCCCTTAGTTTTGTCCCCCGTCAGCCCCGCCATATTGCACGCTCCGTCCAGCTAAGTTACTGTGCCGGAACGTATGAACGAGACCTTCCCCGTGTTGATCGTCAGCAAACTTCTGGATCAAGTCATCAAGGCACACGCCCGTTGGCGTTGGCGCGCCTGAATCTTTTCTGCCGGCCCGGCCGGATCTGTATCGCTTTGCCTTCCTTGCCCGTTTGAAATGCCGCTGTGCCGACGCCACCTGCGCGTCCGACATCGTGCAGCGCCCTGCGGGCAAGTCATTCGAAGGCTGTCTTCAAGTCAGAATTCAAGAGGTTCGAAACGCCATGTTGCTGATGATCGACAACTACGACTCCTTTACTTACAACGTTGTGCAGTACCTCGGCGAGCTGGGTGCCGAGGTCAAAGTCGTGCGCAACGACGAACTGACCGTCGCCGAAATCGAAGCGCTCAACCCCGAGCGCATCGTGGTCTCGCCAGGCCCGTGCACGCCGACCGAAGCCGGCATTTCCATCGAAGCCATCAAGCATTTCGCCGGCAAACTGCCGATCCTCGGCGTCTGCCTCGGCCATCAATCGATTGGCCAAGCGTTCGGCGGCGATGTCGTGCGTGCCCGTCAGGTGATGCACGGTAAGACTAGCCCGGTATTCCATGAGGACAAGGGCGTTTTCGCCGGTCTGAATCATCCGCTGACGGTTACCCGCTACCACTCGCTGATCGTCAAGCACGATACTTTGCCCGAGTGCCTGGAACTGACCGCGTGGACGCAGCACGATGATGGTTCAGTCGACGAAATCATGGGCCTGCGGCACAAGACCCTGAACATTGAGGGCGTACAGTTCCACCCTGAGTCGATCCTGACCGAGCAGGGCCATGAACTGTTTGCCAACTTCCTCAAACAAACCGGCGGCACGCGCTAAGGACTTCCCATGAATATCAAGACAGCCCTGAGCCGTATCGTCGAACACCTCGACCTCAGCACCGAAGAAATGCGTGACGTGATGCGCGAAATCATGACCGGTCAATGCACCGAGGCGCAGATCGGCGCATTCATGATGGCCATGCGCATGAAGAGCGAGAGCATCGATGAAATCGTCGGCGCCGTTTCGGTGATGCGTGAGCTGGCCGATCAGGTCGAACTCAAGACCCTCGACGGCGTGGTCGATGTGGTCGGCACAGGCGGTGACGGTGCGAACATTTTCAACGTGTCGACGGCGTCCGCGTTTGTCGTCGCGGCAGCCGGTTGTACCGTGGCCAAGCACGGCAACCGCGCGGTATCGGGCAAGAGCGGCAGCGCCGACTTGCTCGAAGCAGCCGGCATCTACCTGAACCTGACGCCGGTACAGGTCGCCCGTTGCATCGACAACGTCGGCATCGGTTTCATGTTTGCCCAGACTCATCACAAAGCCATGAAGTACGCCGCTGGCCCGCGTCGCGATCTCGGCCTGCGTACGCTGTTCAACATGCTCGGCCCGCTTACGAATCCGGCCGGTGTCAAACATCAGGTGGTGGGTGTGTTTACCCCTGCGCTGTGCCGGCCGTTGGCCGAAGTCTTGCAGCGCCTGGGCAGCAAGCACGTACTGGTGGTGCATTCGAAGGACGGTCTGGACGAGTTCAGTCTTGCCGCGCCGACTTTTGTGGCTGAGCTGAAGAACAACGAAATCACCGAATATTGGGTCGAGCCGGAAGATCTGGGCATGAAGAGCCAGAGCCTGCACGGTCTGTCGGTCGAAGGCCCGGAAGCTTCGCTGGCACTGATCCGCGATGCGCTGGGCAAGCGCAAGACCGAAAACGGCCAGAAGGCTGCCGAAATGATTGTGCTCAATGCCGGTGCGGCGCTGTACGCGGCTGACCTGGCGACCAGTCTCAAAGAAGGCGTGGCGCTTGCGCACGACGCATTGCACACCGGTCTTGCTCGGGAAAAACTCGAGGAGTTGGGTGCCTTTACCGCGGTATTCAAAGTGGAGAATGAGGGATGAGTGTACCGACGGTTCTGGAAAACATTCTGGCGCGCAAAGTCCAGGAAGTCGCCGAGCGCAGCGCTCGTGTCAGCCTGAGCGAGCTGGAAAGTCTGGCCAAGGCGGCCGATGCACCCCGTGGTTTTGCCCAGGCATTGCTGGCGCAGGCCAAGAAGAAACAACCGGCGGTGATTGCTGAAATCAAGAAGGCTTCGCCGAGCAAAGGTGTGATTCGCGAGAACTTCGTGCCTGCCGACATCGCCAAGAGCTACGAGAAGGGCGGTGCGACCTGTCTGTCCGTACTGACCGATATCGACTACTTCCAGGGCGCCGATGCCTACCTGCAACAGGCCCGCGCCGCGTGCAAACTGCCTGTAATTCGCAAGGACTTCATGATCGATCCGTACCAGATCGTCGAAGCCCGCGCGCTGGGCGCCGACTGCGTGCTGTTGATCGTCTCCGCACTGGACGACGTGAAAATGGCTGAGCTGGCCTCGGTCGCCAAAGGCGTCGGTCTCGATGTGCTGGTGGAAGTGCATGACGGCGATGAGCTGGAACGCGCGCTAAAAACCCTCGACACGCCGCTGGTCGGGGTCAACAACCGCAACCTGCACACCTTCGACGTCAGCCTGGAAACCACCCTCGACCTGCTGCCGCGTATTCCGCGCGACCGTATGGTGATTACCGAGAGCGGCATCCTCAACCGTGCAGATGTCGAGTTGATGGAAATCAGCGACGTTTATGCGTTCCTGGTGGGCGAAGCGTTCATGCGCGCGGAAAGCCCGGGCACCGAACTGCAGCGCCTGTTCTTCCCGGAGCGTGGCGTGCCGGTCAGCGGTTCGACCCTCGACTGACTCAGTCAGACCGGCTAGACGCCATCGCGAGCAGGCTCACTCCTACACTTGGAATGCGTTCCCCCTGTAGGAGTGAGCCTGCTCGCGAAGAGGCCCTCAAAATCCCTAAAGATTCCAGATCTGCCGGAGCCCTCCATGTCGCTGCCCACCTCACTGACCATCGAAGCCGGCCTGCAAGCCGAGCAAGACTTGTTGGCCTCGATCTGCGCCGGCAACGCCGAATCCGGTCTGCTGTTCTGGCAACCCAGTGATCGCGCCCTGGTCATGCCGCGCCGCCTCAATCGCCTGCCCGGTTTCGAGCATGCCTGCGAAGTCTCCGCTGCTGCCGGTTGGCCAGTCTTGCTGCGGGAAACCGGCGGTGAACCGGTCCCGCAATCCGCTTCAACCATCAACATCGCCTTGGTCTACGCCCCGCCCCGCAGCGAGGGGGATCTGAACCGCATCGAAACCGGCTACCGGCGGCTGTGCGATCCGATCTGTGAGTTGCTGGATGAGTTGGGCGGTGTGTCGTCGTTGGGCGAAATCGACGGCGCGTTCTGCGACGGTCGTTTCAACGTCAATCTCGACGGCCGCAAGATGGTCGGCACCGCTCAGCGCTGGCGCCAGAGTCAGGGCGGGCAGCGTCCGGTGGGGCTGGTGCACGGGGCGATGCTGATGGATAACGAGCGCGAGTCGATGGTTGCAGCGGTCAATCGCTTCAACGAGGCTTGCGGTCTGGAGCAGCGGGTGCGCGCCGAAAGCCACATCGCCCTGCATGAGAAGTTCGTCGCGCCAACGGCTTTGGCGCGTCTGGATGAGCTGTTTCGTCTGATGCTGGCGCAGGTCTACAGCGCCTGATTTTGCGCGCTTAGCGCGTACCGAAGACCACCATGGTCTTGCCTTTCACATCGACCAGGTTGCGTTCTTCGAGATCCTTGAGCACACGACCGACCATCTCCCGCGAACAACCGACAATCCGGCCGATTTCCTGACGGGTCACCTTGATCTGCATGCCGTCCGGGTGGGTCATCGCGTCGGGCTGCTTACACAGCTCCAGCAGGCAGCGGGCCACGCGACCGGTAACGTCGAAGAACGCCAGGTCGCCGACCTTGCGCGTGGTATTGCGCAGACGTTGGGCGATTTGTCCGCTGAGGACGTAAAGAATGTCTGGATCCTGCTGCGACAGTTCGCGGAACTTCACGTAGCTGATTTCGGCGATTTCGCATTCGACCTTGGCCCGCACCCATGCGCTGCGTTGCTGTTCCTGGCCTGCCTGTTCGAACAGACCCAGCTCGCCGAAGAAGTCCCCGGCGTTGAGGTAGGCGATGATCATTTCGCGGCCGTCGTCATCTTCGATCAAGATGGTGACCGAACCTTTGATGATGAAGTACAGCGTGTCCGAGCGATCGCCGGCGCAGATGATGTTGCTCTTGGCCGCATGGCGACGGCGCTGGCAATGCATCAACAGCTTGTCGAGGTTCTTGATTTTGGGTGTGGGGGTAATAGCAACCATGGTTGTATCCCGAAAAGACTGCACGGTGATGTTTGATTTTTTTATGAGGCGCTGAAGGCGGTCGCTACACAGGCTGACAATTGGCGCCAGCGAATTGGCGCCAGCTTACCAGACACTTCGTCGAAAATTCGAGAAATTACCTACGCAGCTGAGGCATCCCTCCTAGGAACGCCGGGCGCTGCCAGAGCAAAGGCCTGTGCTAAGCTGGCGACCCTTTTTTCTACAGTGGAGTCTTGGCGATGAAGGCACGCATCCAATGGGCTGGCGAAGCCATGTTCCTCGGCGAATCCGGTAGCGGTCATGTTGTGGTCATGGACGGACCGCCGGACGCCGGTGGTCGTAATCTGGGTGTTCGCCCGATGGAAATGCTCCTGCTGGGCGTTGGCGGTTGCAGCAACTTCGACGTGGTCAGCATCCTGAAGAAGTCGCGTCAGGCGGTTGAAAGCTGCGAAGCGTTCCTCGAAGCCGAGCGCGCGACCGAAGATCCGAAGGTGTTCACCAAGATCCACATGCACTTCGTGGTCAAGGGCCGTGGCCTGAAAGAAGCCCAGGTCAAGCGCGCCATCGAACTGTCTGCCGAGAAGTATTGCTCGGCCTCGATCATGCTCGGCGCGGCCGGCGTGGCGATCACTCACGATTATGAAATCGTCGAGCTCGATTGAATCGACATTCAACTATCATAAAAGCAGTGCAGACTCTGGCGATCCCTCGCTGACGTCTGCATAATGCGCCACTTTTTTCAGGGCAGTGATCGGTCAACCGACGGATCGTCCGCCTGAACAGATAACCAAAATCGCCATCGCGAAGAGGTGTTAACCGTCCTACGCAGGTGCGTTGTTCGCACTTGACGGGCATGCTTGATCACGCGGCTGCGCCGCATACATAGAGAGTTTTTAACGGTGAAAAGCAAACTCAAGCTCCACGGGTTCAATAACCTGACAAAGACCTTGAGCTTCAACATCTATGACATCTGCTACGCGGAAACCCCGCAAGACCAGCAGGCTTACGTCGAGTACATCAACCAAGAGTACAACGCCGAACGCCTGACGCAGATCCTCACGGAAGTTGTCGAAATCATTGGTGCCAACATTCTGAACATCGCGAGTCAGAACTATGAGCCTCAGGGTGCCAGCGTCACGATTCTGATCTCGGAAGAGCCGGTGACCCCGACTGACAGCCAGATCGAAGAGTCCCCGGGTCCATTGCCCGAAATCATCCTTGCCCACCTCGACAAGAGTCACATCACGGTGCATACCTATCCGGAAATCCATCCGGACGCCGGTATTGCGACGTTCCGTGTGGACATCGACGTGTCGACCTGTGGTGTCATTTCACCGCTTAAAGCGCTCAACTTCCTCATTCACCAGTTCGATTCGGACATCGTGACTGTGGACTACCGTGTGCGCGGCTTCACCCGTGACGTTGAAGGCAACAAGCACTTCATCGACCACGAGATCAACTCGATCCAGAACTACCTTTCCGAAGACACTCGCGACGCTTACCAGATGACCGACGTGAACGTGTACCAGGAAAACCTGTTCCACACCAAAATGCTGCTGAAGAACTTCGAGCTGGATAACTACCTGTTCGGCGACGCCACCAGCAACCTGTCCTCCGAGCAGCGTGCTCAGGTGACCGAGCGTGTGAAACACGAAATGCTGGAAATCTTCTACGCGCGCAACATGCCGGCGTAAGATTCCCGGGCACAAAAAAGGCGACTTTGGTCGCCTTTTTTAATGCCTGCCGCATGCCCCCTGTGGGAGCGAGCCTGCTCGCGAAGGGGCCTTCAGCAGCAATACCGATCTCAGATCCGATAAGTACTCTTGGTCATCACCTTTGCCAACAGACTCATCCCGAACTTCACCGGCGCCGGAAAACGGAAACCGCCCGCATCCAGTGCGCTCTCCGCATGATGCTCTTCATCAATGCGCATCTGTTCCAGAATCGCCCGGGACTTCTCGTCCTCGGCCGGCAATTGCTCAAGGTGCTCGTTCAGGTGCTTGCACACCTGATGCTCGGTGGCCGCGACGAAACCAAGGCTGACCTTGTCGCTGATCAGACCGGCGACGGCGCCAATACCGAACGACATCCCGTAGAACAGCGGATTGAGCACGCTGGTATGGCTGCCCAGTTGATGGATGCGCTGTTCGCACCACACCAGATGATCGATTTCCTCTTCGGCGGCGTGCTCCATGGCTGCACGCACCTGCGGCAACTTGGCGGTCAGCGCCTGGCCCTGATACAGCGCCTGGGCGCAGACCTCACCGGTGTGGTTGATGCGCATCAGGCCGGCGACGTGGCGGGTGTCTTCATCGCTCATCTGCACATCCGGCTGCACGATGGCAGGCGACGGACGGTACGGCTGGCCGCTGAAAGGCAGCAGGGTACGCATCGCGGCATCGGCTTGCAGCAGAAGACGGTCAATCGGCGAGTAGTGACGTTGGGTAGTCATGCTGACCTCCGGGAAAAATCTCGACCGCCAGTTTAACCGAATCGGCCGGGGAAGGTTTGCGCTGGGTCATTTGCCACGCGGTCATGCTTTTGGTGGGAGCGGGCTTGCTCGCGAAGGCGTTGGCATCTTCAGAATATCAATGTCAGACACTCCGCTTTCGCGAGCAAGCCCGCTCCTACAGGGGCGGATGCAGTGAATCAGCCCGGCGGCCAGTTCATCTGGCGCTGACCAAGTACGTGCATATGAATGTGATAAACGGTCTGGCCACCTTTTTCATTGCAGTTCATCACCACCCGGAAGCCTTCCTCGCAGCCCAGCTCCAGCGCCAGACGCTGGGCAGTGAACAGGATGTGCCCGGCCAGTGCCTTGTCGTCTTCGGTCAGGTCGTTGAGGGTGCGCACCGGTTTCTTCGGGATCACCAGAAAATGCACCGGTGCCTGAGGGGCGATGTCGTGGAACGCCAGAACCTGGTCGTCCTCGTAAATGATCTTGGCCGGGATCTCCCGGTTGATGATCTTGGTGAACAGAGTATCCACTGCTGTTTTCTCCGTTGTGGGGGCTGGCCTGAGTGTACTCATGGGAAATGACCCCGCCCAGTGTTTTGCCGTAGGACAGTTCAGCGCGGGCAGTAAGCCTTGTTGACCATGCCGACGAGGGTGCGATTGAGCCAGCGCGAGCCGAGGCGTGGCAGGAAGGCCAGCCACCGGTTGCGTCGTCCCGGAATGATGATGGCGCGGTTTTTCTCCAGCGCACGCACTGTATACAGCGCGACTTCCTCTGGGCTCATCAGCAGTTTGCTGTCCTTGAGTTTGTCGCTGTTGAGCTGCGCAGTGCGGAAGAATGCGGTGCGGGTCGGGCCGGGGCAAAGTACCGAGACTTTGACCGCGCTCTGTTTCAGTTCAACCCGCAGCGCTTCGGAGAAGTGCAATACGTAAGCCTTGCTGGCGTAGTAAGTGCTCATCCACGGGCCGGGATTGAACGCCGCCACCGAGGCGACGTTGAGTATTTGCCCGCCGCCCTGCAGCGCCATGCTGTTGCCAATGGCGTGACACAGGCGGGTGAGGGCGAGGATGTTGACTTCGATCAGGTCCTGCTCGGTCATCCAGTCCTGGGCGAGGAATGGGCCGCAGGTGCCGATGCCGGCGCAATTGACCAGCAGATCGATCTGCCGGTCGCCTTCTTCCAGTTCCAGCAGGAAGCCGGACAAGCGCAATGGCTCGCCCAGGTCGCAGGCGCGGAACAACACCTCCACGCCAAAGCGCTGGGTCAGTTCGATCGCGATACTTTCCAGCTGATCACGCTGGCGGGCCACCAGAATCAGGCTGCGACCGCGCCGGGCCAGCGCTTCGGCCATGGCCAGGCCGATGCCGCTGGAGGCGCCGGTGATCAGAGCGTAACGGGTCATGCAATTCTCCATCGCAACAGCTCCGCGCCAGCGACGCAGGTGTCACGGCGGGAGCGTTGTTCATTCTTTCGCAGAGTCTACAGGGGCCGGAGCCGCTTCGGCTGCATCGTCCACGGAATTCGCCGGTTCAGTCTCGACCTCGACTTCGTCGGTGGTGACCGAACCGCTTTCGTAGCTGCTCTCAAGGTTGCTTTCGTATTCCTGCTGAATGGCCGAGATGCCGCCGAGCATGCCACCGGCAAATACCAAGGCGAAGAACACGATCCACAACGAGCACAGCACTTTGACCGCGGTGCTGTTGGGCGGTGGCGGCGGGCCGTAGCGGTTGGCCCCGGTGTTACCCGGCACGACCATGATCACCAGCGGGAAGAAGCTGCCCACGAACGGCACCAGGTTCAGCAGCCAGAGCCAGCCGGACCAGCCGATGTCGTGCAGGCGCTGTACGCTGAACAGAATGCTGACAATGATGAAACCGAGGAACAGGAAGAACGCGAATATCCCGCCAATGATCAGGCCGGTGGTGGAGTCGCCACTGACCAGTCCGAGAGCGAGCAGGGCGAATATGCCCACGATCGGCAGAGTCACCAGACTCAGCACCATCGTCCAGGCCAGAAACCGCAGACGACCGATCCGGCCTTCGACGCTGAAGGGCTTGAGCACTGCGAATGCTGGCAGGTTTTCGCCGACGTTGGCCCGAGGTGGCGCATAGGGTGATGCGGGTTCGTTGAAAGTCGCCGGTTGTTCATGCACGTCCGACAGACTCAGTTCGATCGCCGTTTCGCTTTCGATCCGTGCGTCGATCCCGGTCTTGCTCAGTGCTTGCAGATAAGTCTGCGCATCGCTGTGGGTCAGGTCGCGTTTGAGAGCGACGGTGCTGCCGTTGAACAGGCGCTCGATGGCGGCAACATCGCTTTTGAACAGGGCCGCCAGATTGAGCTTGGCGGTGGTGAGATCGACACCGGGCTGTAGAGCACCGTCGAAAACGATCTTGTAGCGAGGTTCGCTCATGGCCGAGGCATCCTTGTCGCGAATGAATTGAAGGTCAGCAAGTGTAAGGCCAGTCGGTCGATGACTGGCTTGATTTTTCTCAGCGTGGCCAGCGTTTGGGCAACTGCGCCGCGCGTTCCAGCGCCTGACGATATTCCGCGTCGAGCCGGGCGATCAACTGGTCGACGCTCGGCAGGTCGTCGATCTGGCCTACGCCCTGGCCGGCCGACCACACGGTCTTCCAGGCCTTGGCTTCGTCGTTGATCGGTTTGAGTTTGTCACCGAAATTGACCTCGCCCTTGCCTTGCAGCGCGGCCATGTCAAAACCCGCCGCCTCCAGGCTTTGGCGCATGAAGCTGGCCGGTACCCCGGAGACTGCAGGAGTATGAATGATGTCCGCCGCCTTGGCCGTCAGCAGCATGTCCTTATAGGCGTCAGGCGCATGACTTTCGGTGGTGCCGATAAATCGCGTACCGAAGTAGGCCAAATCCGCGCCAAGCAGCTGTGCGGCCAAAATCTCATGGCCGTGGTTCAGACACCCGGCAAGCAGCAGGGTTTTATCGAAGAACTCACGGATCTCGGCGATCAGTGCAAACGGACTCCAGGTGCCGGCATGGCCGCCGGCGCCTGCCGCAACCGCGATCAACCCGTCGACTCCGGCTTCGGCGGCTTTCTCGGCATGCCGGCGCGTGGTCACGTCGTGGAACACCAGTCCACCATAGCTGTGCACGGCATCGACCAGTTCCTTCACTGCGCCGAGGCTGGTGATGGCAATCGGCACCTTGTGCTCGACGCAGATGTTCAGATCCGCCTGCAGGCGCGGATTGCTGTTGTGCACGATCAGGTTCACTGCATACGGCGCCGGGTTGTCCAGTGTCGCCAGGCCCGCTTCAATCTCCTCCAGCCAGGCCTTGAAGCCGCTGCTTTCACGCTGGTTCAGCGCCGGGAAGCTGCCAACCACGCCGTTACGGCAGCAGGCGAGCACCAGCTCCGGGTTGGAGATCAGGAACATCGGCGCCGCCACTATCGGCAAGCGCAGACGTTGTTCGAGCAAAGCGGGCAGCGACATTGGAAATCCCCCGAGGTGAGATGCTGTTATGAAGTTAGAACGGCTTGACCACGACCAGAATTACGATAGCCAGCAATATCAGAACCGGCACTTCATTGAACCAGCGATAAAAGACATGGCTGCGGGTGTTCTCGCCACGGGCGAAGCGTTTTACCTGCGCGCCGCACATGTGGTGGTAGCCGATCAGCAGCACCACCAGGGTCAGCTTGGCGTGAATCCAGCCGCCCATGCTGAAGATGCCCGGATTGAGGTAGATCAGCCAGCCGCCGAAGATCAGCGTGGCGATCATCGCCGGGCCCATGATGCCGCGATACAGCTTGCGCTCCATGAGGCTGAAGCGTTCCTTGCTGATCGCGTCTTCACTTTGCGCGTGATAAACGAACAGCCGCGGCAAGTAGAACAGCCCGGCAAACCAGCAGACGACGCTGACGATGTGAAACGCTTTGATCCATAGATAGAGCATTTTTGGTTATTCCCAGGTTCACGGTAGCCGGGATAGTAGAGGCTTGAGCGTCCGCACGTCACCTTGATGGTTGTCGCAGGGGCGCGCGGCCCCTATTATCGACGGCTTTCCAGTGGGTTCGTTGAGGGCAGGTTTATGGTCAAGGTCGGTATCGTCGGCGGCACGGGTTACACCGGTGTCGAACTGCTGCGTCTGTTGGCACAGCATCCGCAGGCAGAAGTGGTGGTGATCACTTCCCGATCCGAGGCCGGTCTGGCCGTGGCTGACATGTACCCGAACCTGCGCGGCCACTACGACGGTCTGGCGTTCAGCGTGCCGGACATCAAAACCCTGGGTGCGTGCGACGTTGTGTTCTTCGCCACCCCGCACGGCGTTGCCCATGCGTTGGCCGGTGAACTGTTGGCGGCGGGCACCAAGGTCATCGACCTGTCAGCGGACTTCCGGTTGCAGGACGCTGAAGAATGGGCCAAATGGTACGGACAGCCACACGGTGCGCCGGCGTTGCTGGACGAGGCGGTCTACGGCCTGCCGGAAGTCAATCGCGAGCAGATCAAGAAGGCGCGTCTGATCGCCGTACCGGGTTGCTATCCAACCGCCACACAGTTGGGTTTCCTGCCGCTGCTTGAAGCGGGTCTGGCTGATACTTCGCGTCTGATCGCCGACTGCAAATCCGGCGTCAGCGGTGCTGGTCGCGGTGCTTCTGTAGGCTCGCTGTATTCCGAGACGTCGGAAAGCATGAAGGCTTATGCGGTGAAAGGTCACCGTCATCTGCCGGAAATTCGCCAGGGTCTGCGTCGCGCTGCCGGTAAGGATGTCGGTCTGACCTTCGTCCCGCACCTGACCCCGATGATTCGTGGCATTCATTCCACGCTCTACGCGACCGTGGTTGATCGTTCGGTGGATCTGCAGGCACTGTTCGAAAAGCGTTATGCCAACGAGCCGTTCGTCGACGTGATGCCGGCCGGCAGCCATCCGGAAACCCGTAGCGTGCGTGGCGCAAACGTCTGCCGCATCGCTGTACATCGTCCGCAGGATGGTGATCTGGTGGTGGTGCTGTCGGTGATCGACAACCTGGTCAAAGGCGCGTCGGGTCAGGCGGTGCAGAACATGAACATCCTGTTCGGCCTGGATGAGCGCTTCGGCCTCTCCCACGCCGGTATGCTGCCGTAACACGTTCGGCAACACAGCAAAAAGGCCCGTCAAACGGGCCTTTTTGCATTCTGGGCAGTTGGTCGGGTTTATTGATATACCGTAACAATAGTTGACCGATTTTCTAGGACAAGCGGATAATGCGCGTCATCACGCATTATGGCGGCGTAACGCCGGGAGATAGTCAGCATGAGCGTCGAATCCTTCACCCCCACGGCTTTGCAATTCACCCAAGGTGCTGCGCACAAGGTGAAGAGCCTGGTCGATGAAGAGGGGAATGATCGCTTGAAGCTGCGCGTATTCGTTACGGGCGGCGGTTGTTCGGGGTTTCAGTACGGCTTCACCTTCGATGAAGATGTGGCCGAGGACGACACCATCGTCGAGCGCGAAGGCGTGAGCCTGGTGGTTGATCCGATGAGCTTCCAGTATCTGGCGGGTGCCGAAGTGGATTACCAGGAAGGTCTGGAAGGTTCGCGCTTCGTGATCAAGAACCCGAACGCTACCACGACCTGTGGTTGCGGCTCTTCGTTCTCGATCTGATCGCACCTTGCTGCACACAATAAAACGCCGCAAAGCCTTACGGTTCTGCGGCGTTTTTTGTTGCCTGTCTTTTGTTCAGTTCGGGTAGATGGCGCCGAGTACCCGCAGGCCTTTGGCGCCGGTGACGCTCGGGCGATTGGCGGCAATGCCTTCGAGGCAGCAATGGGCCAGCCAGGCGAAGGCCATTGCCTCGACCCAGTCCGGATCGACGCCATGAGTGGCGGTGCTGGCGACGGTGGCGTTAGGCAGCAGGTCGGCAAGACGTTTCATCAGCGTAGCGTTGTGAGCGCCGCCGCCGCAGACCAACATTTCCCGCGTATCGGATTGAGCGCTTTGCAGCGACTCGACGATGGTCTGCGCCGTCAGTTCGAGCAGCGTTGCCTGAACGTTTTCAGCAGCGAAGCTCGGCAAACTTGAGAGGTGGTGCTCCAGCCACGGCAGGTTGAACACTTCCCGGCCAGTGCTCTTCGGGCCTTTGGTCACGAAGAACGGGTCGCCGAGCAGAGCTTTCAGCAAGACTGGCTCGACCGTGCCGGTGGCTGCCCACTGGCCGTTGCGATCATAGTTCTCGCCGCGTTGCTGATGAATCCAGGCATCCATCAGCACATTCCCCGGGCCGCAGTCGAAACCGGCTACAGGCCTGGTCGGTTCTATCAGACTGAGATTGCTGAAACCGCCGACATTCAGGACTGCGCGGTTGCCGTTACGCTCTTCGAACAAAGCCTCATGGAAGGCTGGTACCAGCGGGGCGCCCTGACCGCCAGCAGCCACGTCGCGGCTGCGGAAGTCGCTAACCACGGTGATGCCGGTCAGCTCGGTCAGTAGTGCGGGATTGCCGATCTGCACTGTGAAGCCACGAGCGGGCTCATGGCGAATAGTCTGGCCATGGCTGCCGATTGCACGAATGGCTTCAGGCTTCAGTTGCTGCTGATCGAGGAGGGTATGGATACCGTGTGCGGCGAGTTTGACCCAGTGCTGTTGGGCGATCGCCGAGCGGGCGATCTCGTCGGGGCCACTGGCGCACAAGCCAAGCAGCTCGGCGCGCAGTGTTTCAGGCATGGGGATGTAATGCGTGGCGATCAGTTTGATCGCCGAGGTCTGCTCGATCAGGGCGATGTCCAGCCCATCGAGACTGGTGCCGGACATCACGCCGATATAAAGAGCCATGGCTTAGCGCTTGCTCGAAGCCAGCATGGTGGCCTTCTCTTGATCCATGCGCGCCATCAACGGCTGGCTCTGCGCTAGGAAGCGTGCGCGCTCGGACTTGGCGATCGGATCCGCCATCGGCAGCTTCTGGCCCAGTGGGTCGACGTGAACACCGTTGACCTGGAACTCATAGTGCAAGTGCGGTCCAGTGGACAGGCCGGTGGTACCAATGTAACCGATCACTTGGCCCTGCTTGACGCTGCCGCCGGTTTTCACGCCTTTGGCGAAGCCCTGCATGTGGCCATACAGCGTGCGGTAGGTGTTGCCGTGCTGGATGATCACCGTGTTGCCGTAGCCACCGCGGCGACCGGCCAGCAGCACTTTACCGTCGCCGGCAGCCTTGATCGGCGTACCGCGTGGCGCTGCGTAATCGACACCTTTGTGGGCGCGGATCTTGTTGAGGATCGGGTGTTTGCGGCCCATGGAGAATTTCGAACTGATGCGGGCGAAGTCCACCGGAGTACGGATGAACGCCTTACGCATGCTGTTGCCATCAGCGGTGTAATAGCTGCTGTTGCCTTGTTTGTTGGTGTAACGCACGGCGGTGTAGGTCTTGCCGCGGTTGGTGAAGCGCGCAGACAGGATCGGGCCGGTGCCCACTGCCTTGCCGTTGACCACTTTCTGCTCGTAGATCACGTCGAATTCGTCGCCCTGACGGATGTCCTGAGCGAAGTCGACGTCGTAGCCGAAGACGCTGGCCATATCCATGGTCAGGCTATGAGACAGGCCTGCGCGGGCCGCGGATTGTGACAGGGAGCTATTGATCACGCCGTGCACGTAAGCCGTGCGAACGGTCGGCTTTGCTGTAATGCGGTTGAATGCGTAGCCCTTGTCATTCTTTGTCAGGGTAATGGTTTCGACATCGCTGACCTTGCTGTGCAGGCTGGTCAGTTGGCCTTCCGGGTTCAGTTCGAACTCGAGCTTCTGGCCGTGCTTGAGCTGGCTGAATTGTTTGGCTTGTTTGTCGCTGGCCAGCACTTCGTGCACAGCAGCGGCTGGCAGACCGACTTTCTCGAACAGTGTAGAGAGTGTATCGCCCTTGGAGACGACGACTTCGCGGTGCCCCGGGGCTTTTGGTTTCTCTGCAGCCGGAGCTGGGGCAGGTGCGGCTTCAGCGGTTTTCGGGGTTTCTTCGGTGCTGTTTTCGATCTGGGCGAAAGGTGAGGCTGCTGGCTCATTTGTGGCTTGAATCGCGTCAGCAGCGTCTTGATCTTGTCTCAGTTGTTCAGCAGGACTTTCCAGTTCCAGGCTCAGGGTCGTCTTTTTGGCTTCAACATCACTGGAAGGAAATACCAGGAGCGCCAGGCTGAGAAGGGCGGCGATTCCACTTGCGGCGAGCAGGTGGGTCTTCGGGTAAAGCGGTGGCGCTTTAGACGGTTCAGTGGTCATAAGTAATTTTGACTTTGAAAAAAGATGAATTGGAAAAGATGAATGACATGATGAAGATGAAATAACTGTATAAAATATAACCAAATCATCCCCGAAGCAAGTCTACAGACACCCTGTCTGCAGATTGGTGTCCGTGCGCCGGGCAAAACTTGTAATTGGTGCACGATCTTGTATGGTTGGTTCCCTTTGAATCTGAGCCTTGCGGGTCTGTTATGAAGTCGGTTGAAGAGCAGCTAGCGCTGATTAAACGTGGTGCGGAAGAACTATTGGTCGAGTCCGAGCTGATCGAGAAGCTCAAGCGCGGCCAGCCGCTGCGTATCAAGGCTGGTTTCGATCCAACCGCCCCGGATCTGCACTTGGGTCACACCGTGCTTATTAATAAGCTGCGCCAGTTCCAGGAATTGGGGCATCAGGTGATCTTCCTGATTGGTGACTTCACCGGGATGATCGGTGATCCAAGCGGCAAGAGCGCTACGCGTCCTCCTTTGACTCGCGAGCAGGTTCTGGAAAACGCCGAGACGTACAAGACTCAAGTGTTCAAGATTCTTGATCCGGCGAAGACCGAAGTTGCGTTCAACTCCACCTGGATGGATCAGATGGGGCCGGCGGACTTTATTCGTCTGACTTCGCAATACACTGTCGCGCGTATGCTTGAGCGTGATGACTTCGATAAGCGTTACACCACCAATCAGCCGATCGCTATTCATGAGTTCCTCTATCCGCTGGTTCAGGGTTATGACTCGGTTGCTCTGCACGCGGATGTCGAGCTGGGTGGTACCGATCAGAAGTTCAACTTGCTGATGGGGCGTGAGCTGCAGCGTGGTTATGGTCAGGAAGCTCAGTGCATTCTGACCATGCCGTTGCTCGAGGGCCTGGATGGCGTGAAGAAGATGTCCAAGTCGTTGGGCAACTACGTCGGTATCCAGGAAGCGCCAGGTGTGATGTACGGCAAGCTGGTTTCGATTCCGGATGCGCTGATGTGGCGTTACTTTGAGCTGCTCAGCTTCCGTTCGATGGATGAGATCAATGCCTTCCGTGCAGATGTCGAGGCGGGGGCTAACCCGCGCGACATCAAGATCAAGTTGGCGGAAGAGATTGTCGCGCGCTTCCATGGTGAGGAGGCTGCGGCCAATGCTCATCGCGCTGCCGGTAACCGTATGAAGGATGGCGAACTGCCGGATGATCTGCCGGAGATTGAACTGGCCTCTGCTGAAGATATGCCAATTGCGGCCGTCCTTAATAAGGCAGGCCTGGTGAAGAACTCGGCGGCTGCGCGTGATCTGTTGGCTTCCGGTGGTGTGCGTGTGGATGGTGAGGTGGTTGATCGCTCCTTTATATATGTGCTGGGCGCGACCCACGTTTGCCAGGCGGGCAAGAAGGCATTTGCACGAATCACACTGAAAGCTGAATAAAGTTTGAAATAAGGGTTGACGGCGAATTTTAGAA
>NZ_JAOTNY010000020.1:0-66796 GCF_036346455.1 Pseudomonas sp. AM14(2022) | reverse complement strand
GTTTGACCGGGTTGAGCGCAGAATCTGCGTCAGACACAAACCCAACTGTGGGAGCGGGCTTGCTCGCGAAAGCGGTCTGTCAGCCACCTTCCTTGGTGGCGGGAACATTGCCTTCGCGAGCAAGCCCCCCACAATGATCGAAGTGCAGTAAAAGATTGTCACTTTGATCAATAGAATGGCAAAACGACGACACTTTGCGTCTTATTAACGTGTTCTACGCTCCCTAGAATGGCTGGCATCTTTTCCTATACTCAGACGCGCATCCTGCGTCGGGTCGCCAGCAAGGTCAGCCATGAACAAGAACAATCGCCATCCTGCAGACGGTAAGAAACCCGTCACCATTTTCGGCCCGGACTTTCCGTTCGCCTTCGACGACTGGATCGAACACCCGGCCGGTCTCGGCAGCATTCCTGAACACTACCATGGTGCTGAAGTGGCGATTGTCGGCGCCGGCATTGCTGGCCTGGTGGCCGCTTACGAACTGATGAAGCTCGGCTTGAAACCGGTGGTTTACGAGGCCTCGAAACTGGGTGGCCGCCTGCGTTCGCAAGCGTTCAACGGCACCGATGGCATCGTCGCGGAACTGGGTGGCATGCGTTTCCCGGTGTCCTCAACTGCGTTTTATCATTACGTCGACAAGCTCGGTCTCGAGACCAAACCGTTCCCGAACCCGCTGACGCCGGCCTCCGGCAGCACGGTGATCGATCTCGAAGGCAAAACCCATTACGCACAAAGCCTGAAGGATCTTCCTGCACTGTTCCAGGAAGTGGCTGACGCCTGGGCGGATGCGCTGGAGGCCGGCTCGCAGTTCGCCGATATTCAGCAAGCGATCCGCGACCGCGATGTGCCACGCCTCAAAGAGCTGTGGAACAAGCTCGTTCCGCTGTGGGACGACCGCACGTTCTACGACTTCGTTGCCACTTCCAAAGCCTTCGCCAAACTCTCGTTCCATCACCGCGAAGTGTTCGGTCAGGTCGGTTTCGGTACCGGCGGCTGGGACTCGGACTTTCCCAACTCGATGCTGGAAATCTTCCGCGTGGTGATGACCAACTGCGACGATCACCAACACCTAGTGGTTGGCGGTGTAGAACAAGTGCCACAAGGCATCTGGCGGCATGTGCCGGAGCGCTGCGTGCACTGGCCGGAAGGCACCAGCCTGAAATCCCTGCACCGTGGCGCGCCGCGTTCCGGCGTGAAGAAAATCGCTCACGCGCCGGACGGCCGTTTCGCCGTCACCGACAACAACGGCGACACCCGCGAATACGCCGCCGTGCTGACCACCTGCCAGAGCTGGCTGCTGACCACGCAGATCGAATGCGACGAAACCCTGTTCTCGCAGAAGATGTGGATGGCGCTGGATCGCACGCGCTACATGCAGTCGTCGAAGACCTTCGTCATGGTCGACCGGCCATTCTGGAAGGACAAGGATCCGGAAACCGGTCGCGACCTGATGAGCATGACCCTCACCGATCGCCTGACCCGCGGCACCTATCTGTTCGACAACGGTGACGACAAGCCGGGGGTGATCTGCCTGTCCTACTCGTGGATGAGCGACGCGCTGAAGATGCTGCCGCACCCGGTGGAAAAACGCGTAGAGCTGGCGTTGAACGCGCTGAAGAAGATCTATCCGAAAGTCGATATCGCCGCGCGGATCATCGGCGATCCGATCACCGTGTCATGGGAAGCCGACCCGTACTTCCTCGGCGCATTCAAAGGCGCCCTGCCCGGCCACTATCGCTACAACCAGCGCATGTACGCGCACTTCATGCAGGACGACATGCCCGCCGAGCAACGGGGGATTTTCATCGCCGGTGACGACGTGTCGTGGACGCCGGCATGGGTCGAAGGCGCGGTGCAGACTTCACTCAACGCGGTGTGGGGAATCATGAAGCATTTCGGTGGTTCGACACATAAAGAGAACCCGGGCCCGGGTGATGTGTTCAAAGACATCGGCCCTATCGCCCTGCCCGAGTAAGAGGAATCCCCGATGCGTGTAGCCCTTTACCAATGTCCACCGCTGCCCCTGGAACCCGCCGCCAACCTGCATCGCCTGCAGCAACTGGCGATGGAGGCCAAGGGTGCCGACCTGCTGGTGCTGCCGGAGATGTTCCTGACCGGCTACAACATCGGCGCCGAGGCAGTCAGTACGCTGGCCGAGGTCTACAACGGTGAATGGGCGCAACAGATCGGTCGAATCGCCAAAGCCGCCGGGCTGGCGATTGCTTACGGTTACCCCGAGCGCACGGCCGACGGGCAGATCTACAACGCCGTGCAGTTGATCGACGCGCACGGCGAGCGCCTGTGCAATTACCGCAAGACCCATCTGTTCGGCGATCTCGATCGATCGATGTTCAGCCCCGGCGAAGATGATTTTCCGGTGGTTGAACTCAACGGCTGGAAGCTCGGTTTTCTGATCTGCTACGACCTGGAGTTTCCGGAGAACGCGCGACGTCTGGCCCTGGCCGGTGCCGAGCTGATTCTGGTGCCGACGGCAAACATGATTCCGTTCGATTTCGTCGCTGACGTTACCGTGCGTTCCCGTGCCTTCGAAAACCAGTGTTACGTGGCGTACGCCAATTATTGCGGGCAGGAAGGCGAGATCCACTATTGCGGACAAAGCAGCATCGCCGCGCCGGACGGCAGCCGTATCGCCCAGGCCGGACTCGATGAAGCATTGATCGTCGGTGAGCTGGATCGACAGTTGATGGCAGACTCCCGCGCCGCCAATCGCTACCTCAACGACCGCCGTCCCGAGCTTTACCATGCGTTGAACAAGCGCTGACCCCACCCAATCCGCTAGCATTGGCACTTCACTGTTCTGGAAGTGCCCATGCCTGCGCCGACTCACCCCCGCCCCCACACTGAAACCCTGCCAAACGGCTTGCGCGTGACCCTGCGTCAGGTGCCCGGCTTGAAGCGCAGTGCCGTTGCGTTGCGGGTGGCTGCCGGTAGCCATGACGTGCCACTCAAGTGGCCGGGACTGGCGCATTTTCTTGAGCATTTACTGTTTCTCGGCACTGAGCGTTTTCCTGCGAGTCAGGCGCTGATGGCCTACGTGCAAAGTCACGGTGGGCAAGTGAATGCCAGCACCCGTGAACGCACCACCGACTTCTTCTTCGAACTGCCGACCTCGGCCTTCAGCGCCGGGCTTGAGCGTCTGTCAGACATGCTCGCCCAGCCGCGTATGAATCCGAACGATCAGTTGCGCGAACGCGAAGTGCTGGACGCGGAATTTGTCGCGTGGTCGCAAGATCCGACGGCTCAGCAGGAACTGGCGCTGTACGAGGGATTGCCGGCCGCACATCCGCTGCGCGGGTTTCATGCGGGAAATCGCGACAGCCTGAAAGTTGAGTTACCAGCGTTTCAACAGGCGCTGAAAGATTTCCACCGGCAGTTTTATCGCACCGGACAAATGACGCTGAGCCTGGTCGGGCCGCAGAGCATCGAGGAATTGCGCGTACTGGCGCAGCAGTTCGCCGCCGTGCTGCCGGCTGGGGATAAGGTCGAGCAAGCAGCGCCGCTGCCATTGGCGGTAAAAAGTTATCAACAGGTCGGCGAGCGAAGCAGCCATCTGTTGTTCGCTTTCGAAGCACTGCCCGACTCGTCCGCCGAAGCGCTGGCGTTTCTCTGCCATTGGCTGAACAGCGCCAAGCCCGGCGGTTTGCTCGTCCATTTGCAGCAACACCGCCTCGCGGATAGTTTGAAAGCCGTGCCGCTGTATCATTTCGCCGGGCAAGCGCTGCTGCACCTGCAATTCACCGCCCCCGCCGAATCCCTCAGCGTCATTGGTGAACAGCTGCTGGACTGGTTGAGCTTCTTTGCCGCGCAACAGGACTGGGCAGCGCTGCGCGGGGAATACGCCAAACTGCTGGAACGTCAGCAGCAAGTCAGTGGCGCACTGCAACTGGCGCGGCTCGACAGTGAACAACGCGAAAACGGTCTGTCGGAAAACGGCGTCGTTGCGCTCAAACAGATTCTGCGCGACATCGGCGTTGTGGATAACTTCAGCGACCATTGGCACCTGCCTGCCGCCAATCCTTTTCTAGGCTCCAACGAGCCGCTGGCCAACGCCGGCCTGATTCGCGGCCAGACCAGCGCCCATCGTGGCTTGCGGACTTTCGCTCAGGATCGCTCGCGCGGTCGGCGTGAGCGTTCGCCGATGCAATTCAGCCAGGCGTTGCCGGATCATAGCGACCACGGCGCAATTTACTTGCGTTGGCAAACGCAGGCGGCGGCCGGCACAGATCTGCAAGGCAAGCTGCGACGCAGTCTGTGGGAAACGCAGGAAGACGCGCGGCAGGCCGGCGTCGAATTGGCGTTCAGCGCCACCGGCACGCAGTGGCTGCTGAAACTGACGGGCTTGCAGGAGCCGATGCCCAGTGTCCTCGAACACGCGCTGAAATGTCTGACGCAAATTGACGCCGATTCAGCGAGCGTAGAGCCAGAAGCGCCGTTGATACCGATCCGCCAGTTGCTCAAGGCGTTGCCTGAATATTGTCTGTCATCGGCCGTCGAGTCGAACGACGTCAAACAGCTGTGGACAACTTCGCGCTGGGACGGACTGGCCCTTGGCCTCAACGCACAGACGCAATCAGCCATGGGCCTGGCCCTGAGCCGCATCCCCGGCACACCGGACAATCAATTGCCGGCAGCGACGGCGATCAACCCGCAACATCTGTGGAGCCACATCGACACCGCGTCCAGCGAGCATGCGTTGCTGCTGTTCTGCCCGAGCACCGGCCGCGAGATCGCCGACGAAGCCGCCTGGCGCTTGCTCGCGCAGCTGTGTCAGACACCGTTCTATCAACGCCTGCGAGTCGAATTGCAATTGGGCTACGCCGTGTTCAGCGCCCTGCGGCAGATGCATGGCCAAAGCGGATTGCTGTTTGGTGTGCAGTCGCCAAATACTGAGCCAGTTGAACTGCTTGGGCATGTCCAGCAGTTCCTCGAGGGCATTCCTGCGCTTATCGAAAACCTCGATGAAGAGCGTTTCAACGAGCAGCGCCAGTCACTCGCGGATCAGTTCGCTGAGAGACATCTGTCCGACAAGGACGCCTCCGAGTTGCTGTGGCAGGCCAAGCTCGCTGGCCACTCGTCGGATTACCTGGCGCAACTGCACACGGCCATCGGCCAATTGGAACGCTCGGCACTGCTGGCGACAGCGCAGCGGTTGCTCAACGCCGAGGGCGGCTGGCGCTGCCTGGCCAGCGAATCGTCACCCGGCGCGCCGTGGCAAGCGACAAAATGATCATTACCAAGGCTGCAAGGAGCTTTCTCAAAGATTCACGGGCAATACCGTTGAAATTTTGAGTAACATAGCAGCCTAACTATTTGGAACATCCCGGCGCGGCCATGGACTATAACTATGGACAGCGCTATCCCACCCACCCAATGAGGAGTCACCCTATGTCCTGGACAAAACCGGCTTACACCGACCTGCGTATCGGCTTCGAAGTCACCATGTACTTCGCCAGCCGCTGAGTTCTGCCTACGCAGACTTGCAGTGCAACGCCTCGGCTCGCCGGGGCGTTTTATTTTCAGCGTTGAAAGATGGGAGCGTTCATGTTCGTCCAGATTCTGGGTTCGGCCGCCGGTGGCGGATTTCCGCAGTGGAACTGCAACTGCGTCAATTGCGCTGGCTTTCGCGGCGGCAGCCTGAATGCCAAGGCCCGCACCCAATCGTCCATCGCAATCTCCGATGATGGCGTGAACTGGGTGCTGTGCAACGCTTCGCCGGACATCCGTGCGCAACTGCAGAGCTTCGCCCCGATGCAACCGGGCCGTGCACTGCGCGACACCGGCATCAGCGCGATCATCCTGATGGACAGCCAGATCGACCACACCACCGGCCTGCTCAGCCTGCGCGAAGGCTGCCCGCATCAGGTCTGGTGCACGGACATGGTTCACGAAGATTTGAGCACCGGTTTCCCGCTGTTCAAGATGCTGACCCACTGGAACGGCGGGCTGAACTGGAACCGCATCGAGCTCGACCAGAGCTTCACCGTTGCGGCCTGCCCGAACCTGCGCTTCACCCCGCTGCCGTTGCGCAGCGCGGCGCCGCCGTACTCGCCGCACCGTTTCGACCCGCACCCGGGCGACAACATCGGCCTGATCGTCGAAGACCTGAACACCGGCGGCAAACTGTTCTATGCACCGGGGCTGGGCAAGGTTGATGCGCCATTGCTGGAGATCATGGCCGGCAGTGATTGCCTGCTGGTGGACGGCACGCTGTGGGATGACGATGAAATGCAGCGCCGTGGCGTCGGCACCCGCACCGGTCGCGAGATGGGCCACCTGGCGCAGAACGGCCCCGGCGGCATGCTCGAAGTGCTGGAGCAATTGCCTGAGCAGCGCAAGGTGCTTATCCACATCAACAACACCAACCCGATTCTCGATGAAGATTCGCCGGAGCGTGCGGAGCTGGCGCGGCGTAATGTTGAAGTGGCGTTTGATGGCATGAGTATTGTGCTGTAAGCCTTTGAGACCGCTGCGCGGTCTATCGCGAGCAGGCTCACTCCTACATTGGAATGCGATCACCTGTAGGAGTGAGCCTGCTCGCGATAAGGCCGGCACAGACACCAGATATTTCTAGGGTTGTTCCCCCGGAGAACCGCAATGACCGACACCCCGCTGTCCCCCACCGAATTCGAAGCCGCCCTGCGCGCCAAAGGCGCCTACTACCACATCTACCATCCGTATCACGTGGCGATGTATGAAGGCCGTGCCACCCGCGAGCAGATTCAGGGCTGGGTCGCCAACCGCTTCTACTATCAGGTGAACATCCCCCTGAAAGACGCGGCGATCCTCGCCAATTGCCCGGATCGCGAGATTCGCCGGGAGTGGATTCAACGCCTGCTCGACCACGATGGCGCCCCCGGTGAAGACGGCGGGATTGAAGCCTGGCTGCGTCTCGGTCAGGCGGTCGGCCTCGACCCGGATCAGCTGCGCTCCCAGGAGCTGGTGCTGCCCGGCGTGCGTTTCGCCGTCGACGCCTACGTCAACTTCGCCCGCCGCGCCAGTTGGCAGGAAGCCGCCAGCAGCTCGTTGACCGAGCTGTTCGCGCCGCAGATTCACCAGTCGCGCCTCGACAGCTGGCCGCAGCATTACCCGTGGATCGATCCGGCCGGTTACGAATATTTCCGCACTCGCCTGGGTCAAGCGCGGCGCGATGTCGAGCACGGTCTGGCGATCACGCTCGAGCACTACAAGACCCGCGAGGGTCAGGAGCGCATGCTGGAAATTCTCCAGTTCAAACTGGACATTCTTTGGAGCATGCTCGATGCCATGAGCATGGCTTACGAACTGAACCGCCCGCCGTACCACAGCGTCACCGAGCAGCGGGTCTGGCACAAAGGAATCACCCTATGAGTTTTGATCGCAGCAAGATCCCGACCTGGCGTCCCGGCTACCGTTTCCAGTACGAACCGGCGCAAAAAGGTCACGTGCTGCTCTACCCCGAGGGCATGATCAAGCTCAACGACAGCGCCGCGCTGATCGGCGGCTTGATCGACGGTGAACGCGATGTCGCGGCGATCATCGCCAAACTCGACGAGCAGTTTCCCGGCGTGCCCGAGCTCGGTGAAGACATCGAGCAATTCATGGAGGTTGCCCGTGCGCAGCACTGGATCGAACTTGCCTGAGGCATCGGTGCAAGTACCGCCAAAACCTGAAGTCGGCCTGCCGCTGTGGCTGCTCGCCGAGCTGACCTACCGCTGCCCGCTGCAATGCCCGTACTGCTCCAATCCGCTGGATTTCGCCGAGCAGGGCAAAGAGCTGAGCACCGAGCAGTGGATCAAGGTCTTCCGCGAAGCTCGGGAGATGGGCGCGGCGCAACTGGGCTTTTCCGGTGGTGAGCCGCTGGTGCGCCAGGACCTCGCCGAACTGATCCGTGAAGCGCGGCAGCTGGGGTTCTACACCAACCTGATCACCTCAGGCATCGGTCTGACCGAGCAGAAGATCAGCGACTTCAAGAAGGCCGGCCTCGATCACATCCAGATCAGTTTCCAGGCCAGCGACGAGCAAGTGAACAACCTGCTCGCCGGCTCGAAAAAAGCCTTCGCGCAGAAACTGGAAATGGCTCGCGCGGTGAAGGCCCACGGCTATCCGATGGTGCTGAACTTCGTCACCCACCGGCACAACATCGACAAGATCGACCGCATCATCGAGCTGTGTATCGCGCTCGAAGCGGACTTCGTCGAACTCGCCACCTGCCAGTTCTACGGCTGGGCGCAGCTCAACCGTGTCGGCCTGTTGCCGACCAAAGAGCAACTGGTGCGTGCCGAACGTATCACCAACGAATACCGCGTCAAACTGGAAGCCGAAGGGCATCCGTGCAAGCTGATTTTCGTCACCCCGGACTACTACGAAGAACGCCCGAAAGCCTGCATGAACGGTTGGGGCAGCATCTTTCTGACGGTTACCCCGGACGGCACTGCCCTGCCCTGTCATGGTGCCCGACAGCTGCCGGTACAATTTCCCAACGTGCGCGACCACAGCATGCAGCATATCTGGTACGACTCGTTCGGCTTCAACCGCTTTCGCGGTTACGACTGGATGCCCGAGCCGTGCCGCTCGTGCGACGAGAAGGAGCAGGATTTCGGCGGCTGCCGCTGTCAGGCGTTCATGCTCACGGGGGACGCGAGCAATGCCGACCCGGTGTGCAGCAAGTCCGAACATCACGGCGTGATTCTCAAGGCCCGCGAAGAAGCCGAGACCGCCACTCAGACCATCGAACAACTGGCCTTCCGTAATGAACGAAACTCACGCCTCATCGCCAAGGGCTGAGCCTTTCAGCGCCGCCCAGGCTGTCGCCGCCGGAATGGATTTCGCCGAACTGCAACTCGGTGCCCGCGGTTTGTTCTGGAATGAATATCGCCCCGAAGATGCTGCGTGCCGGATCTGGCACTGGCGAGACGGCGCGGCGAAATGTCTGACGCCGGATGGTTTCAGTGTGCGTAGCCGGGTGTACGAATATGGCGGTGGCGCGTTTTGTCTGACGCCGGACGGGGTGGTTTTCGTCAATGAGGCGGATCAGCAGTTGTATCGGCAGACGCTGGATGGCGCGCCTGAGGCGCTGACGTCTGGCGAGTGTCGTTATGGCGATCTGCATTTTGCTTGCGGCCAGGTGCTGGCGGTCGAGGAACTGCGCGACCAGCATCGGCTGGTAGCGATTGATCTGGCCGACGGCACCCGGCATTTGCTGGCTGAAGGTGCGGATTTTTATGCAGCACCGGTGATCAGCCCGGACGGTTCGCGATTGGCCTGGATCGAGTGGAGTCGGCCGCATCAGCCTTGGACATCCACGCGATTGATGGTGGCCGAGCGTCTGGCTGAGGGTGGCTTTGGCGCACCGCGTTGCGTGGCGGGGGCTGACCTTGAAGAGTCGATCCAGCAACCGCGGTTCGACGCGAAAGGACGCTTGTTATGCCTGACTGATCGCGGCGGTTTCTGGCAGCCGTGGGGCGAAACGTCCGACGGTTTGCAGCGACTGTCCTGTGCCGAGGCCGATCATGCGCCCGCCCCGTGGCAAATGGGTGGCTGTACCTGGTTGCCGGTGGGCGACTCGTTTCTGGCGAGCTGGAGCGAAGGCGGTTTTGGTCGCCTGGCGCTCGACGGCGAAGACTTCACCGGCGACTACAGCCGCTTCCGCCATCTGGCGCTGGATCAGCAATTCATCTACTGCATTACCGCCTCGCCGATCAGCCCTTCGGCGGTGATCGCCATCGATCGCACGACCCACTCGGTGCAAGTGCTGGCCGGTGGTGTTGCACCTCTGCCGGCGGAGCGCATCAGCCGTCCGCAGACCTTGCGCTACCCGAGCGGCAGCGGTGAGGCTCACGGCTTCTTTTATCCGGCGATGAACGACGAAGCCCGGCCGCCACTGGTGGTATTCATCCACGGCGGCCCGACCTCGGCCTGCTACCCGATGCTCGACCCGCGCATTCAGTACTGGACGCAGCGTGGTTTCGCCGTCGCCGACCTCAACTATCGCGGCAGCAGCGGTTACGGTCGCAAATATCGTCAGGCGTTGCATCTGAGTTGGGGTGAGGTGGATGTCGAGGATGCTTGCGCGGTGGTGGCGTATCTGGCCGAGCAAGGTCTGATCGACGGCGAGCGCGCGTTTATCCGCGGCGGCAGCGCCGGGGGTTACACCACGTTATGCGCGTTGGCGTTTCAGCAGGTGTTCCGCGCGGGCGCCAGCCTCTATGGCGTCAGCGACCCGGTGGCACTCGCCCGGGCGACCCACAAGTTTGAAGGTGATTATCTGGACTGGCTGATCGGCGATCCCGAACAGGATGCCGAGCGCTACGCCGCCCGCACGCCGCTACTGCATGCGAGCAACATCCGTGTGCCGGTGATTTTCTTCCAGGGTGAACTGGATGCGGTGGTGGTGCCGCAACAGACCCGCGACATGGTCGCGGCGCTGGAGCAAAACGGCATCCCGGTCGAGGCGCATTACTACGCCGACGAACGCCATGGTTTCCGTCGCGCCGCCAATCAGGCGCATGCGCTGGAGCAGGAGTGGCGGTTTTATCGGCGGGTGATGGGATTGGCGGACTAAACACCGCATTTACATTTCAAAATAGCGGTGCCCCTATCGCGAGCAGGCTCACTCCTACAGTTGACCGTGTTCACAACACAAATCCCCTGTGGGAGTGAGCCTGCTCGCGATGGCTTTTTATCTGACTCGGCGATACTCAGCGCTTGGCGATGATGTACACCGCATGCACGATCCCGGGAATGTAGCCGCACAGCGTCAGCAGAATGTTCAGCCAAAACGCCCCGCCGAACCCGACCTGCAGAAACACACCCAGTGGCGGCAACAGAATAGCGATGATGATACGAATGAAGTCCATGGGTCAGCTCCTGAATGGGGGTTGGCTCACATGAGCCATACAAGCTAATCGACCTGCGCCGTTCGTCAGGGTTCAGTGCAAACGCCATTTGATCGCCACCATCGGGCACAAAAAAACGCCCCACGCCAAAAGAATCAGGCGTGGGGCGTGCGTTATACCGCGAGACGGTTCTTCAAATCGGGTAGGAAACTTCAGCTCAGACGGCAATCCCTTTGCGGCATTGCAGTTGCGCGGTACGCACTCGCGAGAAGGCGCGGGCCAGGCGCAGGAGCATTTCGTCGATGTTGGTCTTGCTGACGGTGAGTGGCGGGGTGAAACGCAGGCAGTTGGCTTGCGGCGCGTTGAGCAGCAGGCCTTCGTGCAAGGCGGCTTTGACTACGGCATCGGCGGAATCCTCTGACAGGCTCAGTCCCCAGAACAGGCCTTGACCACGCAGTTCGCCATGCCCGTAGCGGTGTGCCAATCGAGCTAGACCTTCGCGCAGGTGCTGACCGAGGTCTTTGACCTGCTCGAGAAATACCCGATCCTGCACGCTATCAAGCACCACCAGACCGGCCGCTGTCATCAGCGCGTTGCCGTGATGGGTGCCGCCCAGTTCACCGGCGTCAAAACAGCAGGCCTTGCCACGGGCCAATAACGCCGCCAGAGGAACACCGCCGCCGAGGCCTTTGCCGAGCACAACGATATCGGCGCGCACGCCGTAGGACTGTTCGGCGAGCAATGTGCCGCAGCGCCCGATGCCGGTCTGCACTTCGTCGAGGATCAGCAAAATGCCCAATTCTCGGCACAGACGCTCGACGCCTTTGAGGTAATGCTCGGTGGCCGGAATCACCCCGGCATCGCTCTGGATCGGTTCGAGCATGATTGCCACGGTTTGCGCATCGACGGCGGCATGTAACGCAGGCAAGTCATTGAACGGCACCAGATCGAAACCCGGCAGCAACGGTGCGAAGCGGTTGTGCAGGTTGCAACTGTCCGACGCGGAAATCGTTGCCAGGCTGCGGCCATGGCAACCCTGCTTCGCGACGATGATCCGCGAGGCGCCGCCGCGATTCAGTTGCCCCCATTTGCGCGCCAGTTTGATCGCCGCTTCACAGGCCTCGCTGCCGCTATTGAGCAGGTAAGCCTGATCGCTGGAAGTGCTGGCGCACAGGCGCTCGGCAAGGCTGAGCATGCCGCGGTTGTGCAGATTGAAACCGGGATTGATCAGCGCTTGGGCCTGACTGGCGATGGCTTTGACCAGCGCCGAAGGGCTGTGGCCGAGGCTGTTGGCGCCGCCGGCCTGGGAGAAGTCGAGATAAGCGCGGTCGTTGCTGTCCCACAACCAGGATCCCTGGCCACGCACGAAGACCTGCGCCGGTCGCTCGACGCTGGGCATCAGTCGCTCGGCATTCAGGCTATCGCCTGCCTGGGGTGGACCGGCCTCGAAAGCGAGGTCATCGAGACTCGGCGCCTGACGCCGCAGACTGAACAGATTCATTGCAAAAAACCTCGCTTGAGGTTTTTTGAACCGCCTATGCAAACATTGTCGAAGCAAACGCTATTCATCGCGCTATCTGGCCCTGTAAGCCTTGTGATTACGGTTAGACTAGGCTCACTGACGGCTTCGGGCCATTTCGATTTACCAGCATTTTCGATAAGCATTACTTATGGATTTCAAACAACTGCGTTATTTCGTCGCGGTCTACGAAGAGGGTCATGTCGGCCGGGCCGCCGAACGCCTGTCGATTTCGCAACCGGCGCTGTCGCAGCAGATTCGCCAGCTCGAACAGAACCTCGACGTCACGCTGTTCGAACGCAGCAGCAAACGCCTGTTGCCAACCCTTGCCGCGCACACGCTGTACAACCACGCCCTGCCGCTGCTCGACGGTTTGCAGCGGGCGCGGGAAGCGCTGGGCAACTTCAAGGGGCAGGCCTTGCGCACGCTGGCGATCGGCGTACTGCAAACCGTGCACACCAGCCTTGTGCCGCAAATGCTCGAACGGGTGCGCAAGGCGCAGCCGCATCTTGTGGTGCAGATCTATGAACTGACGGGGCTGGAGATCGAGCGCCGTTTGCTCAACGGCTCACTGGACATCGGCATCAGCTACCTGCCGCCGCGCCAACCGGGGCTGCATGGCGTGATGTTGTATGAAGATGAGCTGACGCTGGTCATCCCGGCGGATCACCCGCTGCGTGAATTCAAGAAGGTCTCGATGCGGCAGGCAGCGGAATTGCCGATGTTGCTGCTGGGCGAAGAGTTTCAGATCCGGCAGATCTGGCAGGCGCAACTGACCAGCCTGGGTCGGCGCCCGCAAGTGCAGGCCGAGCTGAACAATATGCTGGGGATTCTCGACAGTCTGCCGCACACCAAACTGGCGACGGTGCTGCCCGGGCGTTCACAGAA
Organism: Pseudomonas sp. AM14(2022); assembly: GCF_036346455.1. Taxonomy (NCBI): domain Bacteria; kingdom Pseudomonadati; phylum Pseudomonadota; class Gammaproteobacteria; order Pseudomonadales; family Pseudomonadaceae; genus Pseudomonas; species Pseudomonas sp. AM14(2022). The sequence continues at coordinate 53,554 of NZ_JAOTNY010000020.1, read as the reverse complement.
GGAATACGACGATGAGGATCTGTTGTGGAAGCCGTTGAGCGAACCACGGGTGCCGCTGAAGGTTGGGCTGGTGTGCCGCGATGTGCAACGCCAGCAGGCGTCTTTGGCGTTACTGCGCACATTGCTGGAAGAAGTGATTCAGCGTGAAGACAAACCGCTAAAAGCCGCGCCGCCACTGGATCCGCTGGCCTGAAAACTTTTCTGCAGGCAAAAGAAAACCCCGCCGAAGCGGGGCTTTGCAGACTGTTTCCCTGACATCCATTTCACTCCGCCACCCTGGCAGAATCCTACGTGTCCGTGTTGTTGCTTTGCGCTTCCTGCGCGACGTCCATGAGTTGTAGATTAGCTGTGGATCCAATCTACGCCTATGGGAGAACAGCAGCACGTCATGTAAGAGAATGCTTACATGACGTTACATCATCAGAACTGCTCAGCATTCAGCAGGAACAGCGACTCGCTGCCAGCCTTCACCGATGCGCTCAGCGAGTGGATACGCGGCAGCAGACGGGCGAAATAGAAGCGTGCGGTACCCAGCTTGCTGGCGTAGAAATCCTCCTGGGCTTCTTTGCCTAGCGCGGCTTTCGCCATCAGTGCCCACATGTAGGCATAAGCGGTGTAGCCGAACGCTTGCAGATATTCGACCGAGGCCGCGCCGATTTCGTTCGGATTGGTTTTCGCCCGATCCAGCAGCCACGCCGTCAGCTCGTCGAGGGTGCTGACGGCATCGTTCAGCGGCTTGGTGAATTCACCGAGGTCAGCGCTGGCGGTCGCGGTGAAGTGGCGGATCTCGTCAGCGAACAGCTTGTAGAACGCGCCACCGCTGCCGACGATCTTGCGCCCGACCAGGTCCAGCGCCTGAATGCCGTTGGTGCCTTCGTAAATCTGGGTGATGCGCACGTCACGCACCAGTTGCTCCTGACCCCACTCGCGGATGTAGCCGTGGCCGCCGAAAATCTGCTGGCCGTGCACGGTGGTTTCCAGGCCCAGGTCGGTGAGGAATGCCTTGGCCACCGGAGTCAACAGCGCGACCAGATCTTCTGCGCGCTTGCGGGTAGTCGCGTCTTCGCTGAACTTGGCGGTGTCGAGTTGCATCGCCACGTAAGTGGAGAAGGCGCGACCGCCCTCGTTCGAGGCTTTCATGGTCAGCAGCATGCGACGCACGTCCGGGTGAACGATGATCGGGTCGGCAACCTTGTCCTTGTTCTGCGCGCCGGTCGGCGAACGGCTCTGCAGACGATCGCGCGCATATTCGACGGCGTTCTGATAGGAACGCTCACCGCTGGCCAGACCTTGAATACCGACGCCCAGACGCTCGTAGTTCATCATGGTGAACATCGCCGCCAGGCCCTTGTTCGGCTCGCCGACCAGATAGCCCACAGCTTCATCGAAGTTCATCACGCAGGTCGCGGACGCCTGGATGCCCATCTTGTGTTCGATCGAACCGCAGTTCGCCGGGTTGCGCGCGCCCAGGCTGCCATCAGCATTGACCATGAACTTCGGCACCAGGAACAGCGAGATGCCTTTCGGGCCAGCAGGTGCGTCCGGCAGTTTCGCCAGCACCAGGTGGATGATGTTCTCGGTCAGGTCGTGCTCACCGCCGGTGATGAAGATCTTGGTGCCGCTGACCTTGTAGGAACCGTCGGCCTGCGGTTCGGCCTTGGTGCGGATGATGCCCAGGTCGGTGCCGGCGTGCGGCTCGGTCAGGCACATGGAACCGGCCCAGATGCCGGCGTACATGTTCGGCAGGTAGGCGGCCTTCAGCTCTTCGCTGGCGTGGGCGTTGATCGACAGGCAGGCGCCGGCGGTCAGCATCGGGTACAGGCCGAACGACAGGCTGGCGGAGTTGACCATCTCTTCGACCTGCGCCGAGACAGCCTTGGGCATGCCCATGCCGCCGTAGGCCGGATCGCCACCGACACCGACCCAGCCGCCTTCAGCGTAAGTCTGATAGGCCTGTGGGAAACCGGCCGGGGTGCTGACGGCGCCGTCCTTCCAGTGGCAGCCTTCTTCGTCGGCCGCACGGCTCAGTGGCGCAATGCTTTTGCTGGTGACCTTGCCGGCTTCTTCGAGAATGGCTTCTACGGTTTCCGCATCGACAGTCTCGGCCAAGGCCGGCAGTTCAGCCCAGAGTTTGGCGACTTCGAATACTTCATTGAGGACGAAGCGCATATCGCGCAGCGGCGCTTTGTAGTCAGCCATGGCAAACCTCGCAAGATCTAAACAGGTGATTCGTGGAAGAGTGTTTTCGTTGAGGCCGAGTGTACCTCAACAACTTTTGCGACACATAGGGTCAACCGGTGACTGATTTGTTATTTTTGGTCACCGACATTCAGAGATAAAAGAAAGCCCGCAATCAGCGGGCTTTTGAGTGATGACGTGTGGCTTGAGTCAGCCAGCGGCGCTGTCCATGCGCACCGCGCCGCGACGGTTCTGTCCGAACGCCATGACGCAGTTACGCCCGGCGCCCTTGGCGCTGTATAACGCCTGGTCGGCGGACTTGAGGACTTCTTCCGGCGTCCGTTGCTCGACACGCTCGGCGACACCGATACTGACCGTGACCGACACACTGGAAGCACCGCTGCCGCTACGACGCTGACGACCTTGCTGATCGTCCTGCGGACGGCTCTCCTGATTTCGCAACTGGATGTTGTAGGAGGCAATCGACTCGCGGATGACTTCCAGGTGCGGCATGCACTCCTCGAGGGTTTTGCCAGCAAACACCAAGGCGAATTCCTCACCACCATAGCGATATGCCCTACCGCCACCGCTGATTTTCGACAGCTTGCTGGCGACCAGCCGTAGCACTTGGTCACCGACGTCGTGACCGTGGGTGTCGTTGAATTTCTTGAAGTGATCGACGTCGCTCATCGCCAGCACATAGTTGCGCCCCAGGCGCTGCATCCGTTCATTGAGCGCACGACGCCCCGGCAGACCGGTGAGTTCATCGCGGAAGGCCATTTGATAGGCCTCATGCGCCACGGCAGCGGCAATCATCAGCATCACCTGACTGCACATGATGTTCAGGGTGAACGGCAGGATGAAGGTTTTCGGCAGCATCCAGAACACCCCGAGCAACCCGACCAGCTGCGCCGCGTGCAGTGGACGCGGATTGCGCCAGTATTGCCAGGCCAGCAACAGGAATGCCGAGAGGAATACCGGATAGGACATCTGGATCAGGCTCATCCAGGCGCCGTGCAGCGCCGGCCAGCGGATTTCCGAGAGCCACATCAGCAGCGCCTGCGGATAACTTTGTTCAAGCCCCAGAGCAACACTGCCAAAGGCCAGCAACACGGCGAAGCGCGCGACCATGTCCTGAAACAGATGGGTACGTTCCTGCCACGCCGCGAACAGCCCGAACAGCAACGGCAACAGCAGACAGACCAGGTGAAACACCACGGCGGCGTCTTCGCGCACCTTGCCATTGTCGCGGTAATAGTCGGTCTGGGTGTCGAGCAAGAAGTAGGCGATGTACACCGTGAGCATCAGAAACAGCTCGCGCTGACGTCGGTAAACCGCACAGTAAGCGCCGCCCAACAGCAGAACCAGGGTCGGCAACACGTTGAACAGCGAAGTGAAGAACACGTTGAGGTCTTTGACGTACGCAGCCGCCAACCCCGCGAGCAACAACAGCAGTGAAGGTAGGAAATGGCTGAAACGTACAGCGGAAGAACGCGGCAAGGGTAAAGCTCCGACCCGTCATATCAAAGAGATGGCATTGTGCCTGCAATGTGGCCAGTTAAGCACACACAATGTGATCCAGATCACACGCAGTCTCTTTAACGGCAGAAAACCCGGGTTTCTGAGCGATTCGGAAACAAAAAAACCGCTGCCCCCAAGGGAGCAGCGGTTTTCGTCAGACCGCGTTGAGGCTTAGTAGCCCAGGGCGAAGTCTTCTTCTTTCATGTCCATCAGGTTGTTGGCGCCCGACAGCATGGTGGCCACGTGGGTACGGGTACGTGGCAGGATTCGCTGGAAGTAGAAGCGCGCGGTTTGCAGCTTGGCGGTGTAGAACGCGGCGTCGCCGGTGCCTTCTGCCAGCTTCTCGGCGGCCAGACGTGCCATGTCGGCCCAGAAGTAGGCCAGGCAGGCGTAACCGGAGTACATCAGGTAGTCCACGGAGGCCGCGCCGACTTCTTCGCGATCTTTCATGGCAGCCATACCGACCTTCATGGTCAGCTCGCCCCATTCCTTGTTCAGTGCAGCCAGCGGTGCAACGAACTCTTTGACGGCTTCGTTGCCTTCGTTGTTCTGGCAGAACTTGTGGACGATCTTGGTGAAGCCTTTCAGAGCCTCGCCTTGAGTCATCAGCACTTTACGGCCCAGCAGGTCGAGTGCCTGGATACCGGTGGTGCCTTCGTACAGCATCGAAATGCGGCTGTCGCGAACGTTCTGCTCCATGCCCCACTCGGCGATGAAGCCGTGGCCACCGTAGATCTGCACGCCGTGGTTGGCGGCTTCGAAACCGACTTCGGTCATGAACGCCTTGGCGATTGGCGTCATGAACGCCAGCAGTGCGTCGGCCTTCTTCTTCTCTTCTTCGTCGACGCCGTATTTGACGATGTCGACCTGTTTGGCGGTGAAGTACACCATCGCGCGGTTGCCTTCGGCGAATGCCTTCATGGTCAGCAGCATGCGACGTACGTCAGGGTGCACGATGATCGGGTCAGCGGCCTTGTCCGGCGCTTTCGGACCAGTCAGGGAGCGCATTTGCAGACGATCACGAGCGTATTTCAGGCCACCCTGGAAGCCGATCTCGGCATGGGCCAGACCTTGCAGCGCGGTACCCAGACGTGCGGTGTTCATGAAGGTGAACATGCAGTTCAGGCCTTTGTTCGCCGGGCCGATCAGGAAACCGGTGGCACCGTCGAAGTTCATCACGCAAGTGGCGTTGCCGTGGATGCCCATCTTGTGTTCCAGCGAACCGCAGCTCACTGCGTTGCGCGCACCGATGGTGCCATCGGCGTTCGGCAGGAACTTTGGAACGATGAACAGGGAAATGCCTTTGGTGCCAGCCGGAGCGTCCGGCAGGCGGGCCAGTACGATGTGGACGATGTTGTCGGCCATGTCGTGTTCACCGGCCGAGATGAAAATCTTGGTCCCGGAAACCTTGTAGGAGCCATCAGCCTGAGGTTCGGCCTTGGTGCGCAGCATGCCCAGGTCGGTGCCGCAGTGCGGTTCGGTCAGGCACATGGTGCCGGTCCATTCGCCGGAAACCAGTTTGGTCAGATAGGCTTCTTGCTGCTCAGGGGTACCGTGCTCGGAGATAGTGTTCATCGCGCCGTGCGACAAGCCTGGGTACATGCCCCACGACCAGTTGGCTTCACCGACCATTTCGCTCACAGCCAGACCCAACGACTCTGGAAGGCCTTGACCGCCGTGCTCGACGTCGTGCGCCAGACTTGGCCAGCCGCCTTCGACGAATTGCTTGTAGGCCTCTTTAAAGCCAGTCGGGGTTTTCACACCGGACTCGCTCCAGGTGCAGCCTTCGAGGTCGCCCACGCGGTTCAGCGGTGCCAGTACCTGCTCACAAAACTTGGCGCCTTCTTCAAGAATGGCGTCAACCATGTCCGGCGTTGCTTCGGAGCAAGCTGGAAGGCTCTGATAGTGCGCTTCGTAGCCGAGCAGTTCGTCACGAACGAAGCGAATATCACGCAAGGGGGCCTTGTAGTCAGGCATAGCGATAAACCTCTGCTGATGTAACCGGGAATGAACGACCGCGTTGATTTGTTGTGACGGTCAAACAGTTGTTTGAAACATACGTTTACGCCGAAATCTTGTCAAGCGTCGATCTTTTGCCGTTCGTCATGACTTTTTTCAAATGCCGGACACGGCAAACCGCCATGAACTGCAAAGCGTCACGGGCAATGAAAAAAGATTAGTTGAGGGAGAAGGACTTACAACGAAAAACGCCGCGACAAGACGCGGCGTTCAGCAGGCAGGAGACACGAAAAATCAGGCAAATGTATCGATGATCGTCCCGAGCATTTCATCGGAAGCCTTGGCGACCTTGGTGCCTAGCTCCACCTGAAACTTGCCTTGAGCCATCTCGGCCATCGCGCTGCCCGGATCCATTTGCTGACTGCGGTCGATACCGCGCAGACGATCGACCTGCGCCTCGGAAGACTGGCTGGTGACCGAACGCTCGATGGTGTTGTTGGCGATCTGGCTGGCCGCCTGATCGACACGGTTCTGACCGGTCTGAATCGTGCTCAAACCCGCATAAAAAGCTGTGTTACCGGAGATTTCCATGGGAGCTCTCATCCTTGGGAAGGATCAATGGTTGCCATTGAAGCAGAGGCGCCAGAAAAACACCCGTCAAAAATACTGATGGCACAGTGCCTTGTCATAGCCAAAAGCATTAATCCAGCAGATCGAGTTGCAGATGATCGGCCACCGCCTCGGCGCTAAGCGACTTCAGTTTCGGTACCCGCCCCAGACAAGGCGCGGGAATCCGCTCGGCCAGCGTCGCCAGATTCTCTTCCAGACGCGAGGTTTTCGGATCGATGATATTGGCCACCCAACCCGCCAGTTGCAGGCCATCGCGAGCAATTGCCTCGGCGGTCAGCAAGGCATGACTGATACAGCCCAGGCGCACACCCACCACCAGAATCACCGGCAGCTTCAACGCGATGGCCAGATCCGACAGATTGTCCTGATCGGCCAACGGCACCCGCCAGCCACCCGCCCCTTCGATCAACGTGAAATCGGCATTCAGCGCCAGGATTTCGCGCATCGGCGCCAGCAGCGATTGCACGGTCAGCGCGACGCCGGCCTCACGCGCTGCCAGATGCGGCGCGATGGCCGGCTCGAATGCCACTGGATTGACCTGTTGATAAGTCAGCGGCACCGAACACTCGGCGAGCAACGCCAGCGCATCGGCATTGCGCAAACCCTTGGGCGTTACCTCGCAACCCGAAGCCACCGGTTTCCCCGCCGCCGTACTCAGCCCTGCCGAGCGCGCAGCATGCAGCAACCCGGCAGCCACGGTGGTCTTGCCGACATCGGTGTCAGTCCCGGTGATGAAATAGGCTGCGCTCATAAGGGTTTCTCCAACACGGCGTAGACCACCTGGTAAGTCGCCGGCAATCCCTGTGCCTGACGGAACTGCTCGTAAGCCTCGACCAGACCGAGAATCCGCGCGCGTCCGGTCAAGCCACCCGGCCGACCGGGGTTCAGATTGTGCGCGCCGAGTGCCTTGAGTTCGTGAGTCAGGCTGCGCACATCCGGGTAGTGCAACACATGCGCCTTATTCTGCAGACTCACCGTACGCAAGCCACTTTCGGCACACAACTGCTCATACCGGGCGAATTCGCGGAAGCGGTTGACGTGCACCAGACCATCGACCTGCCGCCAACTGTCGCGCAACTCGTACAAGGTCCCTACACAAAGACTAGCAAACGCGAAAATCCCGCCCGGCTTGAGCACACGAAAGGCTTCGCTGAGCACCGATTCGAAGTCCGCACACCACTGCACCGCAAGGCTGGAAAAGATCAGCTCACAGGTTGAATCCTGCAACGGCAGACGTTCCGCATCACCCGCGATGAAGTGCTGCGCGCCGCCCAATGGTTGTGCGTGATTGAGCATGCCCTCGGCGATATCCAGCGCCAGCCCCTGACCTTCGACATATCGCTCGGCCAATGCGCGAGTGAAATAGCCGGTGCCGCAGCCCAGATCCAGCCAGCGTGCCGGCACAAAACCCGCTGGCAAGCGCGCGAGCAACTGCGAACCGACGTCGCGCTGAAACTCGGCAACGCTGTCGTAGCTGGCCGCCGCACGGGAGAAAGAGGCCGCGACCTGGCGCTTGTCGGGCAAGCCGCCGGGCAGCGCAACAAGAGACAAATCAGTCATCACCGCGCTCGTGTAGAAATGCCTGGATCGCTCCCGCCACGCCATGGGGGTCTTCCAGAAGAAATGCATGACTGGCCTGTTCGATCAGACCAATTTCGATATCCGGCAACAGCGCAAACAACGCTCCCGCCGCTTCTGCCGGCACCAGGCCGTCCTGACCGGCGAACAAGTGCAACTGCGGGCCGCGAAACGCCTGCAACGCTTCGCGCGTGTCGATCTGCGCCAGCAGTTCAAGCCCGGCCATCAACGCTTGCGGCGAAGTGGCCGGCGCGCCACCCAGCAGCAGCCGCGACATGCCGCGCGGGTCCTGCGCGCCCTGAGCACACAACAACGAGAACCGTTTTAGGGTCATCCGCGGGTCGGTCTGGCAGCTGGCGAGAAATGCATCGAACGTCTCGCCCGGCATCGCACTCGGCCAACGCTCATGGGCGACAAATGAAGGATTGCTCGCCAGCGTCAGCAGACCGCAGCAACGCTCGCCGCGACGTGCTGCCAGTTCAGAGGCAAGCATGCCGCCCAGCGACCAACCGCCCAGCCACACGTCTTGAGGAATACATTCATCGAGTTCGTCGAGCCAGTCCTGCAGGTCGCTGGAATCCAGCTCCGGCAACGGCTCGATCTCGACATGCAGATGCTCGTCAAGCCCTTGCAAAGCGGCGGCCAGAGGCTCCAGCGGCGAAACACCGAGGCCCCAGCCGGGCAGCAGAATCAGGCGATCACGCATGGCTTGGCTCCGGCGGCAGTTGGGCAAAGCAATCGGCCAGTCCTTCTAACAATAGCTGCACCTGCGCCTCGCTGTGAGCGGCGGTCAGGGTCACGCGCAGGCGTGCACTTCCTGCCGGGACGGTAGGCGGACGGATTGCCGTGACCATCAAGCCGCGTTCGCGCAGCAGCTGCGACAGGCGCACGGCTCGACCGGCATCGCCGATCAGGATCGGCTGGATCGGGGTGAAGCTGTCCATCAGCTGCAGACCGATCTGCTCGGCCCCTCGACGAAATTGGCGGATCAGCAGGTTAAGGTGCTCACGTCGCCAATGCTCGCTGCGCAGTAATTCCAGACTTTTCAGCGTCGCACAGGCCAGCGCCGGTGGCTGGCTGGTGGTGTAGATGTAGGGCCGGGCGAACTGGATCAGGCTTTCGATCAGCTCTTCGCTGCCGGCGACGAAAGCACCGGCGGTGCCGAACGCCTTGCCGAGGGTGCCAACCAGCACCGGCACATCGTCCTGACTCAAGCCGAAATGCTCGACGATCCCGCCGCCATTGGCACCGAGCGGGCCGAAGCCATGGGCATCATCAACCATCAGCCACGCGCCTTTGGCCTTGGCCTCACGCGCCAGCGCCGGCAGATCGGCAAGATCGCCGTCCATGCTGAACACGCCGTCGGTGACCACCAGCGTATTGCCGGTGGCTTTCTCCAGGCGCTTGGCCAGGCTGTCGGCGTCGTTGTGCAGATAACGATTGAAACGGGCGCCGGACAATAGACCGGCATCCAGCAACGAGGCGTGATTGAGCCGGTCTTCCAGCACCGAGTCGCCCTGCCCGACCAGCGCCGTGACCGCGCCGAGATTGGCCATGTAGCCGGTGGTGAACAGCAACGCACGCGGCCGGCCGGTGAGATCGGCGAGGGCTTCTTCCAGTGCGTGATGCGGGCCGCTGTGGCCGATCACCAGATGCGACGCTCCGCCACCGACGCCCCAGCGCTCAGCACCGGCGCGCCAGGCTTCGATCACCTGCGGGTGATTGGCCAGTCCGAGATAGTCGTTGTTGCAGAACGCCAGCAACGGCTGGCCGTCGACCACCACTTCAGGCCCCTGCGGGGACTCGAGCAACGGACGCTGGCGATAGAGATTTTCGGCACGGCGGGCAGCAAGGCGTGCGGCGAGATCGAAAGACATGCAGGCCTCGACTTTCAAGTGACACAGATTCCCTGTGGAAGCGGGCTTGCTCGCGAAGGCGGTCTGACATTCAACGTAATGTCGACCGCACTGACGCTTTCGCGAGCAAGCCCGCTCCCACAGGGGTTTTGCATTCCTTCAGAGAAATCCGCGCAGGTTTAGACCGCCGCGTTATAGAACTGCTCGCTGCTCTTCTGCTCCACCAGCGCCTGCTCGATCGCGGCCTGATGCACTTCATCGGCATGCTCTTCGCGCGCTTCCGGCTGAATGCCCAGGCGCGCGAACAGTTGCATGTCCTTGTCGGCCTGCGGGTTGGCGGTGGTCAGCAGTTTGTCGCCGTAGAAAATCGAGTTGGCACCGGCGAAGAACGCCAACGCCTGCATCTGCTCGTTCATCGCTTCGCGGCCGGCGGACAGGCGTACGTGGGATTGCGGCATGAGGATGCGCGCCACGGCGAGCATGCGGATGAAGTCGAACGGATCGACGTCATCGGCGTTTTCCAGCGGCGTGCCGGCGACTTTCACCAGCATGTTGATCGGCACCGATTCCGGATGCTCCGGCAGGTTGGCCAACTGGATCAGCAGGTTGGCGCGGTCGTCCAGCGACTCGCCCATGCCGAGAATGCCGCCGGAGCAGATCTTCATTCCCGACTCGCGCACGTAGGCCAGGGTCTGCAGGCGCTCGCTGTAGGTGCGGGTGGTGATGATGCTGCCGTAGAACTCAGGCGAGGTGTCGAGGTTGTGGTTGTAGTAATCCAGGCCGGCCTTGGCCAGCGCCTCGGTCTGTTCCTGATCAAGACGACCGAGAGTCATGCATGTTTCCAGGCCCATGGCTTTCACGCCTTCGACCATCTTCAGCACATACGGCATGTCTTTGGCCGACGGGTGCTTCCACGCCGCCCCCATGCAAAAACGGGTCGAGCCGATGGCTTTGGCGCGGGCAGCCTCTTCGAGGACTTTCTGCACTTCCATCAGCTTTTCTTTTTCCAGGCCGGTGTTGTAGTGACCGGACTGCGGGCAGTACTTGCAGTCTTCCGGGCAGGCGCCGGTCTTGATCGACAGCAGCGTGGAAACCTGCACACGATTGGCGTTGAAATGTGCACGGTGCACCGTCTGCGCCTGGAACAGCAAGTCGTTGAATGGCTGTACGAAGAGCGCTTTGACTTCGGCTAAAGACCAGTCGTGACGCAGGGTGGCAGAGGTGCTGGCGCTCATGGGCAGTTCCTTGGTTATGCTTGGCTGGCGGCTGCGGGAACGGAATACCCACAGGCGCGACACGGATGTTCGGCATATTTAAGGAAAAGTCATGCGCTGTCAACCACGAGACGAAGCACAGGTTTACATCTGTTTAAAAAACGTACAAAGCTGTTTGTTGTGCGATGAACCCGCAGAAGCAGAAGTGCCAATCTGCGTCGCCTGCGAAACCGATCTGCCCTGGCTCGGTGACCACTGTCAGACCTGCGCCTTGCCGCTGCCCGGCGCTGGACTGACTTGCGGCGGGTGCCTGCTAGAGCCGCCGGCGTTCGAACAGGTGGTGGTGCCGTGGCGCTATGACTTCCCGGTGGACAGTTTGATTACACGCTTTAAACACAACGCGAAATGGCCGTTTGGTCACCTGCTCGCCGACGTTGCCGGACAATACCTGCAACATCGCTTCGATGAGGGATTGCCACAGCCCGATGTATTGTTGCCGGTGCCACTGGCGGGGAAACGTCTGCGTCAACGCGGGTTCAATCAAGCGGCGATGCTGGGGCGATGGTTAAGCCAACAGCTGGATCTGCCTTTTGAGGAGCAGGCTCTACGACGAATTCACGATACCAGTGCCCAACAGGACCTCGACGCCAAGGCGCGCAAGCGCAACTTGCGTCACGCCTTCGCTGTGGCCCCTGATGCCGAGGTGAAAGGTCGGCACTTCGCGTTGATTGATGATGTGCTGACCACCGGCGCCACGGCCCAGGCACTGGCGCGATTGTTGAGGGATGCGGGCGCTGCAAGAGTCGACGTCTATTGTCTGGCCCGCACGCCAAAACCCGGAAACTGAAACCGACACAATCCCTTGTAGGAGTGAGCCTGCTCGCGATAGCGCAATTACTGCCAACATTGATGCTGACTGTTCCACCGCCATCGCGAGCAGGCTCACTCCTACAAGAGCACTGTGTTTGGCTTGACTGAGGCGTCGCAAGCCGCCAACTTCACTCTCCACCGCCACTGTGAAAAAGCACCCACCAATGTCCCTGCCCACCCCGCTCTCCCAGCACATCGTTCGCCGTCCGCAGCGCATCGCCCTGCTGCAACACATTGCCGAACAGGGTTCGATCACCCGTGCCGCGAAAAGCGCCGGTTTGAGTTACAAAGCGGCGTGGGATGCGATCGATGAGCTGAACAACCTGGCGCAGAAACCGCTGGTGGAGCGCGCGGTCGGCGGCAAGGGCGGCGGTGGCGCCAGGTTGTCCAGCGAAGGCGAACGGGTGTTGCGTCTGTACCAAAAGCTGCAAGCTTTACAGGCGCAGGTGCTGGAGGCCGCTGAGGACGCCAGCGATCTGGATCTGCTTGGGCGATTGATGCTCAGAACCAGCGCGCGCAACCAGTTGCACGGCAAAGTCGTGGCTATCGAGGGTCAGGGCCGCAACGACCTGATTCGCCTCGAACTGGCCGAAGGCCTGTGGATCAACGCGCAGATCACCCACGACAGCACCGTGCACCTGGAACTGCAACCGGGCACCGAAGTGGTGGCCTTGATCAAGGCTGGCTGGCTTGAACTACTGCCCCCGGAGCAAGTTGCAACATCTGGACACAATCTTCTGAGCGGCACTATCGAAGCCATTCTCGATGCCGAAGACGGCCCCAGCGAAGTTCGCATCGCCCTGCCCAACGGCCAGACGCTCTGCGCTCTGGCGGAGCCGCTGCAGCTTCGTACCCGCGGGCTGAGTGTCGAGCAACCGGTGCAGGTGCAGTTCTCGCCGTCCAATGTGCTGATCGGCACGCCGCTGTAATCAGGCGCTGCAACGAAAGCGTAATCGACGCTCATTAAGGTGGCTGCCAAAACCAAGCAGGGAGCCTGATGTGAGCCTATTAGAAGAAAACCAATCGACTGATCTGGAAAAGATGGTCGGCCTCAGCCGTCGCGGCTTCATCAGCGCCGGTGCGCTGTGCGGCGCCGCCATGTTCCTCGGCGGCAACCTGCTGAGCCGCAGCGCGCTGGCCACCGGCATCAGCGCCGGCAACAGCCGTCTGCTCGGTTTCGAGAGCATTCCCGCCGCGACCACCGACGTCATCAGCCTGCCCAAGGGCTACAAGTCTTCGGTGCTGATCAGTTGGGGTCAGCCATTGCACAAGAACGGCCCGGCGTTCGACCCGAGCGGCAATGGCACCGCCGCCGCCCAGGAAGTGCAGTTCGGCGACAACAACGACGGCATGAGCCTGTTCGAATTCCCCGACGACCGAAACCGTGCGTTGATGGCGATCAACAACGAATACACCAATTATCGCTACCTCTACCCGCACGGCGGCATGCCGCAATCGGCCGAAGACGTGCGCAAGGCGCTGGCCTGCGAAGGTGTGTCAGTGATTGAAGTGCAGCGCAGGAACGGCCAGTGGCAGTTCGTCCAGGGCTCGCGTTACAACCGCCGGATTCACGGCAACTCGCCGCTGCGCATCAGCGGCCCGGCGGCTGGTCACGAGCTGATGAAGACGGCCGCCGACAAGCACGGCAAGAGAGTCCTCGGCACCTTCCAGAACTGCGCCAACGGCAAGACACCGTGGGGCACCTATCTGACCTGCGAAGAAAACTTCACCGATTGCTTTGGCAGCAGCAACGCCCAGCAGCAGTTCGATCCGGCGCAAAAGCGCTACGGTGTCTCTGCCGCCAGCCGCGAGATCAACTGGCACCCGTTCGACCCGCGCTTCGACATGGCCAAAAATCCCAACGAACTCAACCGTCACGGCTGGGTGGTCGAGATCGATCCGTTCGATCCGCAATCGACCCCGGTCAAGCGCACCGCCCTCGGCCGCTTCAAGCACGAAAACGCCGCACTGGCCGAGACCGATGACGGTCGCGCCGTGGTGTACATGGGCGACGACGAGCGTGGCGAGTTCATCTACAAGTTTGTCAGTCGCGACCGCATCAACCACCGCAACGCCAAAGCCAACCGCGACATCCTCGACCACGGCACCCTGTACGTGGCCAAGTTCGACGCCGGTGACGGCAACCCTGATCACCCGAAAGGCCAGGGCCAGTGGATCGAACTGACCCACGGCAAGAACGGCATCGACGCCAGCAGCGGTTTCGCCGATCAGGCCGAAGTGCTGATCCACGCCCGCCTCGCCGCCAGTGTGGTCGGCGCCACGCGCATGGACCGCCCGGAGTGGATCGTCGTCAGTCCGAAGGACGGCCAGGTGTATTGCACCCTGACCAACAACGCCAAGCGCGGCGAAGACGGCCAGCCAGTGGGCGGGCCGAACCCGCGCGAGAAGAACGTCTACGGGCAGATCCTGCGCTGGCGCACCGATCGCGATGATCACGCGTCGAAGACGTTTGCCTGGGATCTGTTTGTGGTCGCCGGCAACCCGGGTGTGCATGCCGGTACGCCGAAGGGCGGCTCGAAGAACATCACCCCGCAGAACATGTTCAACAGCCCGGACGGTCTGGGCTTCGACAAGGCCGGGCGCTTGTGGATTCTGACTGACGGCGACTCGAGCAACGCTGGGGACTTTGCCGGGATGGGCAACAACCAGATGCTCTGTGCCGATCCGAAGACCGGTGAAATTCGTCGCTTCATGGTCGGGCCGATTGGTTGCGAAGTCACCGGGATCAGCTTCTCGCCGGATCAGAAAACCCTGTTTGTCGGGATTCAGCATCCGGGCGAGAACGGTGGTTCGACCTTCCCCGAGCATCTGCCCAATGGCAAGCCGCGTTCATCGGTGATGGCGATTACCCGTGAGGATGGCGGGATCGTCGGCGCCTGATTGGCCCTCATCGCGAGCAGGCTCACTCCTACAAGGAAATGCGTTCCAACTGTAGGAGTGAGCCTGCTCGCGATGGCGTCAGCACAGACACCAACCAACTCCCCCGCTGCCATCTGCGCTACCATGCTGGGCCGGACGCGGCAGCCTGCTGCGCGCAGGAGTCAGCATGGCCCACCCGTTTGAAACCCTCACACCCGATCTCGTGCTCGATGCCGTCGAAAGCATCGGGTTTCTCAGTGACGCACGCATTCTGGCGCTCAACAGCTACGAAAACCGCGTCTATCAGGTCGGTATCGAAGACTCCGAACCGCTGATCGCCAAGTTCTACCGTCCGCAACGCTGGACCAACGAAGCCATCCTCGAAGAACACCAGTTCACCTTCGAACTGGCCGACGTCGAAATCCCGGTGGTGGCGCCGCTGATCCACAACGGCCAGACCCTGCACGAACATGCCGGTTTCCGTTTCACCCTGTTTCCGCGTCGCGGCGGCCGCGCGCCGGAGCCGGGCAATCTCGATCAGTTGTATCGTCTCGGCCAGTTGCTCGGGCGTATTCATGCGGTCGGCGCGACCAAGCCGTTCGAACACCGTGAAGCACTGGGCGTACAGAACTTCGGCCATGCCTCGCTGGCGACGTTGCTTGAAGGCAACTTCATCCCCAAGAGCCTGCTGCCGGCCTACGAGTCAGTGGCCCGCGACCTGCTCAAGCGGGTCGAAGACGTCTACGCCGCCACGCCGCACCAGAACATCCGCATGCACGGCGATTGCCACCCCGGCAACATGATGTGCCGCGATGAAATGTTCCACATCGTCGACCTCGACGACTGCCGCATGGGCCCGGCGGTGCAGGACATCTGGATGATGCTCGCCGGCGACCGTCAGGAATGCCTCGGGCAACTGTCGGAACTGATGGACGGCTACAACGAATTCCACGACTTCGATCCCCGTGAACTGGCGCTGATCGAACCGCTGCGCGCCCTGCGCCTGATGCACTACAGCGCCTGGCTGGCGCGGCGCTGGGACGACCCGGCGTTCCCGCACAGCTTTCCGTGGTTTGGTACGGAACGGTATTGGGGCGATCAGGTGCTGGCGCTGCGTGAACAGTTGTCGGCGCTTAACGAAGAACCCCTGAAACTGTTCTGACCCACCACCGCCTCTGTAGGAGTGAGCCTGCTCGCGATAGCGTTTTATCAGTCGACGTAAATGTTGAATGTCAGACCGCTATCGCGAGCAGGCTCACTCCTACAGGGTTCTGTGTTCACACTTTTCTGACCAATCAGCTCAGGCATTCGTCGACAAATCTCCTTACAATCCCTGCTTTGTCAGCTGCCTAAGCAAGGATTCTGCATGCAAGCCGCCAACCCGCGTCGCGGGTACATTCTGGGCCTGAGTGCCTACATCATATGGGGCCTGTTCCCGATCTACTTCAAAGCCATCGCCGAAGTCCCCGCTGTCGAGATCATCATTCACCGCGTGTTGTGGTCGGCACTGTTCGGTGCGCTGTTGCTGATGGTGTGGAAGCATCCGGGCTGGTTGCGCGAGTTGCTCGACAACCCCAAGCGTCTGGCGATCCTCGCCCTGAGCGGCACCCTGATCGCGGCCAACTGGCTGACCTACGTATGGTCGGTGAACAACGGGCGCATGCTCGAAGCGAGCCTCGGTTACTACATCAACCCGCTGGTGAACGTGCTGTTGGGGATGCTGATTCTCGGCGAACGCCTGCGGCGCATGCAGTGGATTGCGGTGGGGCTGGCAGCCGTCGGCGTGGCGCAGCAGGTGTGGCAGGTCGGCAGTCTGCCGTGGGTATCGCTGGTGCTGGCGCTGACCTTCGGCTTCTACGGTTTGATCCGCAAACAGGCGCCGGTCAAGGCCTTGCCGGGGCTGGTGGTGGAAACCTGGATGCTGGTGCCAATTGCCGTGGCCTGGCTGCTGTTCAACCAGACCGCCACCAGCGCACAACCCGAGTTCTGGACCACCTCGCAAGCCTGGTGGCTGGTGGCGGCGGGTCCGGTGACGCTCATCCCGCTGGTGTGTTTCAACGCTGCCACCCGTCATCTGCCCTACACCACCATCGGTTTCCTCCAGTACACCGCGCCAACCCTGGTGCTGCTGCAGGCGGTGCTGCTGTTTGGTGAGCATTTGTCGTCGAGCACGCTGATCGCCTTCATCTTCATCTGGGCCGGTCTGGCCGTTTACAGCGTCGATGCGGTGATCAGTTTGCGTCGGCGCAGCTGATCAAAAAACGCACAAAGCTTCGCAGGCCACGGTTCTCGTGGCCTGCAACGTTCCTTCCCAAGGTTATCCACAGCGTGATCCCCGCCGTTTGTGCGCAAGTCACTGAATGTTGGCGATTTTTTGATCAGCTCGCTACAGGCCACGGCCGACGTGGCGCTGCGCCCGGTCTCTACAGGTTATCCACAGGCAGGTGCACGTTAAAACTGGATAACCCGGCGCCGGTTAAACGTCTGTGCGTAACACCAGTTCGACCATCAGATCATCGGCCAGGGTTTCCAGGCGCGATTGCAGCACGTCCAGCGACAGGGTCAGTGGCACCGCCAGAATCGCTTCGGCGTGGAACAGCGGCTCGCTGCTCATCGGCGCCGGGCGCACTTCGGTCACCAACCGTTCGAGGTTCACCCCCTGCTCGCTGAGCAAACGGGTGATGTCGCGCACGATGCCCGGTCGGTCATTGCCCACCAGCTCCATGGCGATCGGTTTCCAGGTGCAGGACTGCTCGATGCCGCTCTCGGCAATCAGCACGCGAATGCCATGAGCCGACAGCGCTTGTAAGGAATCGACTAATTCGTCGTAAGCCTCCGCCGGCACACCCACCCGCAGAATCCCGGCGAACTGCCCGGCCATCCGTGACATGCGGCTTTCCAGCCAGTTGCCGCCGTGCTCGGCGATGCATTGGGCGATGCGCTCGACCTGCCCCGGCTTGTCCGGGGCAAACACAGTGAGTACGAGATGGTCCATGGCGCCGCCCTCTTGTCATGACTTTTGTTATAGAAAGGCAAGTATAGGCAAGCACCGACATTCAGCCGCCATGCTCAAGTGAACAACACTTGTGGCGAGGGAGCTTGCTCCCGCTGGCGGCCGCAGGATGCCCTCTTCAGTCAGTAATATCTTTCGCGGATGCTTCGCACCCGAGCGGGAGCAAGCTCCCTCGCCACAAACGCGGGCTCATCGAAGCTGAATGGAAGCCACACAGTATTTATGTGTACAACTTTTTATATTTAGCTGGAACAATCCGATGGTTTTTTGAGAACATCCCGTTCCGCGACGTGACCGCAATGCGTCATGAGGTCGCAGAACGACGTTATTAGTCTGATTTTCACAAGCGCAACGCATCATGTAGTATGCCTCGGCGCGCACTACATAACGCTGGATCGATGTCTGCCCAAGGCATGTTCGCAACCCTGAAAGCCCCGTCAGCAAGGCCCCCAAGCCGTTGATTGGTCCCAGCCCAGCCGCCAGCAATGGCATGTACTGGTCGGAAGGTTTGTGGTTTAAATGGCCAGAGGCTTCATTGTCAAAATTGAAGAGCTGAAAAGCGAAATAGCTGAGCAGAGTGAGGCAAGCAATGACTGAACACGTTCAAGTCGGTGGCCTGCAGGTCGCCAAAGTCCTGTTCGACTTCGTGAACAACGAAGCCATTCCCGGTACCGGCCTCACCGCCGAAAAATTCTGGGAAGGTGCCGACAAGGTCATTCATGACCTGGCGCCGAAGAACAAAGCCCTACTCGCCAAACGCGATGACTTCCAGGCTCGTCTTGATGCCTGGCATCAGGAGCGTGCTGGTCAGGCGCACGACGCCGTGGCCTACAAAGCCTTCCTGCAAGAAATCGGTTATCTGCTGCCAGAAGCGGCTGATTTCCAGGCAACGACGCAAAACGTCGATGATGAAATCGCCCGCACCGCCGGCCCGCAACTCGTGGTCCCGGTGATGAACGCCCGCTTTGCCCTCAACGCCTCGAACGCCCGCTGGGGTTCGCTGTACGACGCCCTCTACGGCACCGACGCGATCAGCGAAGACGGTGGCGCAGAAAAAGGCAAAGGCTACAACAAGGTGCGTGGCGACAAAGTCATCGCCTTCGCCCGTGCGTTCCTCGACGAAGCGGCGCCCCTGGCCGCTGGCTCCCACGTCGATTCGACGGCTTACAAGATCGTTGACGGCAAACTGCTGGTCACCCTCAAGGGCGGCAGCAACACCGGCCTGCGTGACGATGCTCAGCTGATCGGCTTTCAGGGCGACGCCAATGCCCCGATCGCGATCCTGCTGAAGAACCACGGCCTGCATTTCGAAATCCAGATCGACGCCAGCACCCCGGTCGGCCAGACCGATGCCGCCGGCGTCAAAGACATTCTGATGGAAGCGGCACTGACCACCATCATGGACTGCGAAGACTCCGTGGCTGCCGTCGATGCCGACGACAAAGTGGTGATCTACCGCAACTGGCTCGGCCTGATGAAGGGCGACCTGTCCGAAGAAGTCGCCAAGGGCGGCCAGACCTTCACCCGCACCATGAACCCGGATCGCAGCTACACCAAGGTCGATGGCAGTGAACTGACCCTGCACGGTCGCTCGCTGCTGTTCGTGCGTAATGTCGGTCACCTGATGACCATCGACGCGATCCTGGACAAGGACGGCAACGAAGTGCCGGAAGGCATTCTCGACGGTCTGGTGACGTGCCTCGCGGCGATGCACAACCTCAATGGCAACACTTCGCGTCGCAATACGCGCACCGGCTCGGTCTACATCGTCAAACCGAAAATGCACGGCCCGGAAGAAGCGGCGTTTACCAACGAGCTGTTCGGTCGCATCGAAGACGTGCTGGGCCTCAAACGCAACACGCTCAAAGTCGGGATCATGGACGAGGAGCGCCGCACCACGGTCAACCTCAAGGCCTGCATCAAGGCGGCCAGCGAGCGCGTAGTGTTCATCAACACCGGTTTCCTCGACCGCACGGGCGATGAAATCCACACCTCCATGGAAGCCGGGCCGATGGTGCGCAAGGCCGACATGAAGGCCGAGAAGTGGATCGGCGCCTACGAAAACTGGAACGTCGATATCGGTCTGAGCACCGGCCTGCAAGGTCGTGCGCAAATTGGTAAAGGCATGTGGGCGATGCCCGACCTGATGGCGGCGATGCTCGAACAGAAAATCGCTCACCCGCTGGCCGGTGCCAACACCGCCTGGGTACCGTCGCCGACGGCTGCTGCGCTGCACGCGCTGCATTACCACAAGGTCGACGTGTTCGCCCGTCAGGCCGAACTGGCCAAGCGTGCCCGCGCTTCGGTGGACGACATTCTGACCATCCCGCTGGCGGTCAACCCGAACTGGACGCCGGAGCAGATCAAGAACGAACTGGACAACAACGCCCAGGGCATTCTCGGTTACGTGGTGCGCTGGATCGACCAAGGCGTGGGTTGTTCGAAAGTGCCGGACATCAACGACGTCGGCCTGATGGAAGATCGCGCAACGCTGCGGATCTCCAGCCAGCACATCGCCAACTGGCTGCGCCACGGTATCGTCACCGAAGCGCAAGTGATGGAAAGCCTCAAGCGCATGGCGCCGGTGGTTGACCGGCAGAACGCCAACGACCCGCTGTACCGTCCGCTGGCACCCAACTTCGACAGCAACATCGCCTTCCAGGCGGCGGTCGAACTGGTGATCGAAGGCACCAAACAGCCGAACGGCTATACCGAGCCGGTGCTGCACCGTCGTCGTCGCGAGTTCAAGAAGGCCAACGGCCTGTAACGTGCGCTGACTGCCGGACATGAAAAAGCCCTGATCTTGTGATCAGGGCTTTTTTGTTGGCCGCTAAAATCTAACAACCACTGGAGATCCATTGTGGGAGCGGGCTTGCTCGCGAAAACGGACTCACATTCAACATTAATTTCGACAGAAAGGACGCATTCGCGAGCAAGCCCGCTCCCACAGGGGGGGCGGTGTCGCTTGAGAGTCAGGGATCAATGCCCAATTCGTGTTTGACCAGGCCCAGCAACTTCACCGTATCAATCGGCTTGAGCAGAAAGTCCACCACGCTCAGGTGCATCGCGGCGATGGCGTCCTTCACATCGGCATCGCCCGAAACAATGATGATCGGCAACGCCGCCCGCTCCGACTCACGCACCTGCCGAATCAAATCCAGCCCACCGACATTGCCCATACGCAAATCAGTGATCACCAGCCCGATCGAAGGTTTTTCGTCGAGCATCTTCAGCGCGGTTTCACCGCTGGCCGCGGTCATGCAACGAATGCCATCCAACGCGAGTATCTCCGACAACAGCTCCCGCGCGTCCTTGTCGTCATCGACGATCAGTACACGCTGCGGCGGCAAGTCGGGTTCGAGCATTACTGCGCTGAGCGCTTCACGCTCGGCGTCGCTCAAAATATCGTGGTCGGACATGGCATTCTCTACGTTTTCAATTCAGTCACCTGGCACAGTCGTCAGACATCGCTAAGCAGAGCTTCAATGTGCACTTCGTCGGATTTTTTTCCAAGTGGCTGGCGGGGGAATTTCCGACTGTTTTTGTAGGGCACTTCCCAAATGTGCCCAACGGCCGCTCAAACCTAGACTTACGTCCAATGGGCACCCCGCGCGCAGGGGCCGACCATGGCTGCAACGATCCGACAACAACAATTCAAAAAAGACTGCGGTAATGGTTATGAGTAAAGCGGACGCCTTCACCCAGGCAGGGAAAACCGCGGTGTTGCAGAACATTCAGGGCACCCTGCAATTCCTCCAGCGCTTCCCGCCCTTCAATCAGATGGAACATGCCCACCTGGCTTTTCTGGTGGAACAATGTCAGCTGCGTTTTTACGGCCAGGGCGAAAGCATCATCAAGCCCGCCGACGGGCCGGTCGAATATTTCTACATCGTCAAACAGGGCCGAGTGGTCGGCGAACGCCAGCACATCACCCGGCCTGGCACCGAAACCACCTTCGAGATCACCACCGGCGAATGCTTCCCGCTGGCCGCGCTGATTGGCGAACGGGCGACCCGCACTGAGCATCTGGCCAGCGAAGACACCTTCTGCCTGCAACTGAACAAACCGGCGTTCATCAAGCTGTTCGCCCTGTCCAACAGCTTCCGTGATTTCGCTTTGCGCGGGGTCAGCAGCCTGCTCGATCAGGTCAACCAGCAAGTCCAGCAGAAAGCCGTGGAAACCCTCGGCACCCAGTATTCGCTGAACACCCGCCTCGGCGAATTGGCGATGCGCCATCCGGTGACTTGCAGCCCCGACACGCCGTTGCGCGAAGCGGTGAAGCTGATGCACGAGCAACAGGTCGGCAGCATCGTCGCGGTGGATGAACACAAGGCGCCGCTGGGGATTTTCACCCTGCGTGATTTGCGCGAAGTGGTTGCCAATGGCAGCGGCGATTTCAGCGAAACCATCGAGCGCCACATGACCTGTTCGCCGTTCTTTCTGTCGCCCGATCACAGCGCCTTCGACGCGGCGATTGCCATGACCGAGCGGCACATCGCCCACGTCTGTCTGGTCAAGGATCAGCGCTTGTGCGGCGTGGTCTCCGAGCGCGATCTGTTCTCCCTGCAACGGGTCGATCTGGTGCATCTGGCCCGGACCATCCGCAGTGCCCAGCGCATCGAGCAACTGATGAGCCTGCGCGGCGAGATCGGTCAACTGGTCGAACGCATGCTCGCCCACGGTGCATCGTCGACCCAGATCACCCACATCATCACCCTGCTCAACGATCACACCGTGTGCCGGTTGATCGAACTGACCCTCGCCGAAAAAGGCGACCCCGGTGTGCCGTTCAGTTGGTTGTGCTTCGGCAGCGAGGGCCGGCGCGAACAGACGCTGCACACCGATCAGGACAACGGCATTCTGTTCGAAGCACGGGACGCGGCGCACGCGGCGGAGATTCGCGGCAAGCTGCTGCCACTGGCCCAGCAGATCAACCAGAGTCTGGCGCAGTGCGGCTTCAGCCTGTGCAAGGGCAACATCATGGCCGGCAACCCTGAGCTGTGCCTGTCGCGGGCGGAATGGGCGCGGCGTTTTGCGGCGTTCATCCGCGAAGCGACGCCGGAGAACCTGCTCGGTTCGAGCATTTATTTCGATCTGCGAGTGGTCTGGGGTGACGAGAAAGGCTGCGCGCAACTGCGCCGGGGGATTCTCGATCAGGTCGGCGACAACCGTTTATTCCAGCGCATGCTGGCCGAGAACGCCCTGCGCAATCGCCCGCCCGTGGGGCGTTTCCGCGAGTTTGTGCTGGCGCGCAAAAACGGCGAGAAAGCCACCCTCGACCTCAAGGTCCAGGGCCTGACGCCCTTCGTCGACGGCGCACGCCTGTTGGCGCTGGCGCATGGCATCGAAACCAACAACACTCTGGAGCGCCTGCGTCAGCTGGTCGAGAAAGAAGTCATCGAACGGCTCGACGGCGCGGCATATGAAGAGGCTTACCACTTCATCCAGCAGACGCGCATGCAGCAACACCAGATCCAGACCCGTGAGAATCTGCCCTGGTCCAACCGGGTCGATCCCGACAACCTCAATCATCTGGATCGGCGCATCCTGCGTGAATCCCTGCGCCAGGCCCAGCGCCTGCAAAGCAGCCTGGCTTTGCGGTATCAGCTATGAGCCTGTTCTCGTGGCTGCGGCCGGCCAGCCCTCTGCTGTCGGCAGACCTGCAACACCGTCTGGCGACGTTGCCGGCGATCAGCGAACTGAAAGAATACAGCCTGCGCGAGCAGCGTTGGGTGGTGCTCGATCTGGAAACCACCGGGCTGAACCTGAACAAGGATCGCGTGCTGTCGATCGGCGCGGTGGTGATCGAAGACGGCGCAATCGACTTCAGTCAGCAGTTCGAGCGTACCCTGCAATGTCGGGAGCTGAAACTCAGCCCGAGCGTGTTGATTCATGGCCTGGGGCCGAATGCGATTGCCGCCGGCAGCGACCCGGCCGAGGCGTTGCTGGAGCTCTTGGAGTTCATCGGCGACAGCCCGGTGCTGGCGTTTCATGCGCCCTTCGATCAGCACATGCTCGGGCGCGCATTGAAAGAACACTTGGGTTACAAGCTGCAGAACGTGTTTCTGGATGTCGCGGACATGGCGCCGTTGTTGTGCCCACAGGCGAATATTCGCGAGGCCGGCCTGGATGAATGGATCGACTGGTTCAGGCTTGAGGTGTTCGAGCGGCACCACGCGAGTGCCGATGCGCTGGCGACGGCGGAGCTGGCGTTGATCCTGTTCAGCCGGGCGCGGCAGCAGCAGATTCATAGTCCGCTGAATCTGCAGCAGCGCTTGAGTCAATGGAAACGCCGACAGCAGGCGCCGTCCTTCTAGATTTTCGGTGCCGGTACTGGCCTCTTCGCGAGCAAGCCCGCTCCCACAATGGAATGCATTCCCCCTGTGGGAGCGGGCTTGCTCGCGAAGAACGATGATGCGGTCTTGCTCTTACCACCCGACCAGTGGCCAATTGCTAACCATTCCCACCTCTGCGAGAATCGCGAACAATTCTCGTTGGTTAACATTTCCCAATCGGTGCGTCTGGTGTCGTCAGTCCCAAGCCCTCACAGTGAACTCGTCGGTGCGTTGTATCGCGACCATCGCGGTTGGCTGCTGAGCTGGTTGCGGCGCAATGTGGCTTGCCCGCAACGGGCCGAAGACCTGAGCCAGGACACCTTCGTGCGTCTGCTCGGTCGCGAGCAACTGCTGACGCCGCGCGAACCCCGGGCGTTTCTGGTGGCGATCGCCAAGGGCCTGCTGTTCGACTACTTCCGCCGCGCCGCGCTGGAGCAGGCCTATCTCGCCGAATTGATGCTGATCCCCGAAGGCGAACAGCCTTCGGTGGAAGAACAGCAACTGATCCTCGAAGACCTCAAGGCCATCGACCGCCTGCTCGGCAAACTGTCGACCAAGGCCCGCGCCGCTTTCCTGTATAACCGCCTCGACGGCCTCGGCCACGCCGAAATCGCCGAGAAGCTTGGCGTCTCGGTGCCCCGCGTGCGGCAGTACCTCGCGCAAGGCATTCGCCAGTGCTATATCGCCCTGTACGGTGAGCCGACATGAACCCGGCCAGTTCCAAACCGGTCTCGGCTCAGGTGCTGGACGCGGCGATTGCCTGGCAGTTGTCGCTGGATTCCGGCAGTGCGCTGGAGCGCGAGGAGTTCGCCAAGTGGCACGCGGCCCATGAAGAACATGCCCGCGCCTGGCGCCAGCTGGGCATGCTCGATCAGCGCTTCAGCGTCGCCAACGGCCCGGCCCGCGCGGCCTTGCTGCAATCGCGCGAAGGCATTCGACGCCGTGTGCGCAAGCTCGGCAGCGGATTGGCCAGCGTGGTGGCGGTGATCGGTCTGGCGCTGTTTGCCGGTGATCGCTATCTGCCGCTGGATTACTGGCTCGCCGATCAACGCACCGCTACCGGTGAGCAGCGCACGGTGCGGCTGGCCGATGGCACCGTGCTCAATCTCAACACCCACAGCGCGGTGGATGTGCGCTTCGATGCCAGGCAGCGGCTGATCGTGTTGCAGGCAGGCGAGATCATGGTCGAGACCGGTCACGGCGATGCGCGGCCGTTCATCGTCGAGACCCGCGAAGGCAGCATGCGCGCGTTGGGCACAAGGTTTCTGGTCAAGCGTGAAGACCAAGGTACGCGCCTGAGCGTCCTGCAATCGGCGGTGGCGGCGCATCCGCAAAGCCATCCTGAAGAGTGGATCCTGCGTGAAGGCCAGCAAGTGCTGATCCGCAGCGACGGCCTCGACGCGGTCGCCGCGCTCACGCCCGGCGCCGATGCCTGGACCCGCGGCATGCTGGTGGTGGATAACGCGCGGCTCGCAGACCTGGTGCATGAACTGGCGCGTTATCGCCGCGGATATCTGGGCGTCGCGCCGGAAGTCGCTGACCTGCGCATCACCGGCAGTTTCCCACTGCACGACACCGACAAGGCCTTGAGTGCGCTGCTGCCGACCCTGCCGGTACAGATCGAGCGGCATACGCCGTATTGGGTCACGGTGGCGAAGGCTGATAACAAGCCTTAAAAAATTCGTTGTCAGGGAAATAGCTATCGCGAGCAGGCTCACTCCTACAGTAGGAATGCGTTCCCCCTGTAGGAGTGAGCCTGCTCGCGATAGGGCCATCCGCCACACTCGAAAATCCCGAAGCGGCCGCCCCTTTCCAAGTTAATCGAAATTATTTTCATCCAGCCCTATCACTTTTCAATTCTCGTCCGGCACACAGGCAATTGAGAAATATTTCCATTCAGGAGCCTTCGCATGTCCCGTTCGCTAGACACCTTGTTGCGCCCCAGTCTGTTGGCCATCGCCATTGCCCTCAGCGCGCCGCTGCTCAGCAGCCCGTTGCTCGCTGCTGAACAGGCCTCCAGCGCGCGTGCCTACAACCTGCCAGCGGCGCCGCTGTCGACCACGCTGAACCAGATCGCCAGCCAGGGCGGCCTCGCGTTGTCGCTGAATCCGTCGCTGGCCGCCGGCAAGACCTCTGCGCCGGTCAGCGGTCAGTACGACGCCGCCGGTGCTCTGCGCGCGGCGCTGCAAGGCACCGGTCTGCAACTGGAACAAAGCAGTACCGGCACCTACACCCTGGTTGCAGTGCCGGAAGGGACACTGGCGCTGCCGGAAACCGCAGTGATCGGCGTGGAAAATCTGGAAACCGCCTGGGGCCCGGTCGAAGGCTACACCGCCACCCGCACCGCCGCCGGCACCAAGACCGACACTGCGCTGGTCGAAGCACCGCGCTCGATCTCGGTCGCCACCCGTCAGCAAATGGACGACCGCAGCGTGCACAGCCTCGATGACGCCGTGCGCTACATGCCGGGCATCACCGCCAGCAGCTACGGCAGCGACACCCGTATCGACTGGCTGCGGGTGCGCGGTTTCGAGCCGACTCAGTTCCTCGACGGCCTGCCGCTGCCCAAGGGTGTATACGCCAACCCAAAACCTGAAACCTGGAACCTCGACCGCCTCGCGCTGCTGCGCGGCCCGGCCTCTTCCGTCTACGGCCAGACGCCGCCGGGCGGTCTGCTGGACATGGTCAGCCGGCGCCCGAACGCGGAAGCCAGCAGCGAAATCCAGTTGCAGTACGGCAGCGACAACCATCGTCAGATCAACTTCGCCAGCACCGGCAAGATCGACGACGCCGGGCAGTTTCTCTACGGCATCAGCGGTGTAGTGCGCGACAGCGACACGCAGATCGATCACATCGAGAACAAGCGCTACAACATCGCGCCGAGCCTGACCTGGAACATCGATGACGACACCAAATTCACCCTGCTGACCCAGTTCACCCGCGACGATACCGGTGTCACCAGCCAGTTCTACCCGATTCAGGGCACCAAGATCGACATGCCGTTCGGCAAGATTTCCCATCACAAGAACCTCGGTGATCCGGACTACGACTTCTACGACCGCACCTACTACGCGCTCGGTTATGCCTTCGAGCATCGCCTCAACGACGTCTGGCAGTTCAAGCAGAACCTGCGCTACACCAAGTCGGATCTGTCGTTCCAGACCGTGACCGTCAACAGCTACAACCCATCGTTCGCCGGCTTCACCGTGGATGATCAGGGCAATGTCGGTCGCGGCACCACCAACGTCGATGAAGACATCAGCCAGTTCGCCGTGGACAACAACTTCCAGGCCGACTTCGCCACTGGCGACATCCGCCATACGCTGTTGCTCGGTCTGGATCACCAGCGCAGCAACACCAACTACACGTCGATCTTCGGCACCGCGCCGGACATTAACGTCAACAACCCGATCTACGGTCAGCCGATCACCCGTCCAGCACGTTCTTCGGCGTTCTATGACTATGACCAGAAGACCTACCAGACCGGCCTGTACGTACAGGACCAGATGGCCCTCGACCAGTGGCGCCTGACCCTCGGCGGGCGTGAAGACTGGGTGCACACCGGCACGCAATTCATCAACAAGGGCGACGCCACCAACACCCAGCGCGACAAGGCGTTCAGTGGCAACGCGGCGCTCAGCTACGTGTTCGACTCGGGCTTCGTGCCGTACCTGTCGTACGCCGAATCCTTCCAGCCAACCAGCGGCGCCGATGCCACTTCCACCGGCTCGCTCAAGCCGACCGAAGGCAAGCAATGGGAACTGGGCATCAAGTACCAGCCGCCGGGCAGCAAGACTCTGCTGAGCGCTGCGGTGTATGACCTGACCCAGAAGAACGTCGCGGTCAACAGCATCGTCAACAACGTGACCATCACCAGCCAGACCGGTGAAGTGAAGGTCAAAGGCCTGGAGCTGGAAGCGGTTTCCGACGTCACCGATAACCTGAAAGTCATCGCCGCCTACACCCTGGCCAAGTCCGAAGTGCAGAAAGGCGTGGACAAGGGCAATCGCCTGCAACTGATGCCTAACCAGCAAGCTTCGCTGTGGACCGACTACACCTGGCACAGCGGCGTACTCGACGGTTTCGGCATCGGCGGTGGCGTGCGTTACACCGGCAACACTTACGGCGACAAGGCCAACACCTGGCTGGGCAAGGCGGACGCCTACACCGTGTTCGACGCCTCGGTGCATTACGACCTCGGTCGCCTGGACAACAGCCTCAAAGGTGCGTCGCTGGCAATTAACGCCACCAACCTGTTCGACAAGGACTACATCTCCACCTGCGACGGCTACTACTGCTACTACGGTGACCAGCGCAGCGTCATCGCCAGCGCCACTTACAAGTGGTAAGCGCGTGAGCTGAACCAGGTTCTGTCACCAGGCCGTCCCCCGTGGACGGCTTCGGTGTTTTTGAAGGTCATGAAATGAAAAGTAAAACAATTCGCCGCTGGTCGTTCATCCACACCTGGACCAGCCTGATCTGCACCGTGTTTCTGCTGCTGTTGGCATTGACCGGTCTGCCGCTGATCTTTCATCACGAAATCGAGCACCTGCTCGGCGATGCCCCGCAAGTGCGCGAAATGCCCGCCGACACGCCGCGCCTGAACCTGGCGCAACTGGTCGAGGCCGCAGAAAAACATCGCCCAGGTGAAGTGGTGCAGTACTTCGGTTTCGAAGACGACGAACCGAACGCCGTGCTGACGATCATGGCGAAAACCGCCGGCACCGAACCGAACTCGTCGCACACCTTCATGCTCGATGCGCGCACCGGTGAAGCGTTGGAAACCCCGTCGGCCAATGGCGGGCTGATGCTGTTCATCTTGCGCCTGCACGTCGACATGTTTGCCGGGCTGCCGGGCAAGTTGCTGCTGGCGTTCATGGGTCTGCTGTTCGTGGTCGCGATCATCTCGGGTACGGTGCTGTACCTGCCGTTCATGCGCCGCTTGCAGTTCGGCACCGTGCGTCAGGACAAGTCCACCCGCCTGCGCTGGCTCGACCTGCACAACCTGATTGGCGTCGTTACCCTGACCTGGGCCTTGGTGGTCGGCGTCACTGGAGTGATCAGCGCCTGCGCCGACCTGCTCATCGCCGCGTGGCGCAATGACACGCTGACCGCCATGGTCGCGCCCTATCGCGATGTCCCGCCGCTGACCCGCCTGGCCCCGGCCACCCGCCTGCTCGACATCGCCCGCGACGTGGCGCCGGGGATGAACCCGGACTTCATCGCCTTCCCTGGCACGCGGTTTTCCAGTGAGCATCACTACGCAGTGTTCATGAAGGGCGGCACGCATCTGACCTCGCACCTGCTGACGCCGGTGCTGATCGACGCCAGCACCCTACAGGTCACCGCTGTGGCCGAGCGCCCGTGGTACATGGACACCATGGGCATGTCCCAGCCGCTGCACTTCGGCGACTACGGCGGCATGCCGATGAAGATCCTCTGGGCAACCCTCGACGTGCTGACCATCATCGTCCTCGGCAGCGGCGTGTATCTGTGGGTGGTGCGGCGTAAAGCGGCAAAACCGTTGCCGCTGGAGGCTGCTGCATGAAGCCGCGTCAGAGCAATTTCTGGAAGGTCTTCAGCACGCCGCTGGTGATTGCGCTGCTGAGTGCGGCGGGGTTGTTTTCGGCGCTGTTGGGGGACGGGATCTGGGATGCGTTGAGCTGGGTCGGGCTGGGTGTGCCGGCATTTCTGGCGATCAAGGGGTTGCTGCGACGCGGGTGATTTCCGTGTCGCCTGACAGGGCCTCTTCGCGAGCAAGCCCGCTCCCACAGGGGATTTGTGAACGAAACAGATCCAGTGTGGGAGCGGGCTTGCTCGCGAAGGCGGCCTGATGAACACCAGCAAATTCCTCGCCAGCCGCTCTGTATCTGACTAGGCTAACCTCCTGCTCTTCGATGACCACCGAGGTTTGCCAATGTCCGCCCCCAGCATGACCCTGTTCCACAACACGCTTTCCCCGTTCGTGCGCAAAGTGATGGTGCTGTTGCACGAGACCGGTCAGCAGGATCGCGTCGCCCTGCAAGACTGCGTCCTCACTCCGGTCAGCCCGGACGCTGCGCTCAACGCCGACAACCCGCTGGGCAAGATTCCGGCCCTGCGTCTGGCGGACGGTAGCGTGATCCATGACAGCCGCGTGATCCTCGAATACCTCGACCAGCAGCACGTCGGCAATCCGCTGATCCCCCGCGAAGGAGCGGCCCGTTGGCGGCGTCTGACCCTGGCCTCGCTGGCCGACGGGATCATGGACGCCTCGGTGATGGTGCGTTACGAACTGGTATTGCGCGCCCCGGAAAAGCACTGGGACGAATGGCTCGATGCCCAGCGCGACAAGATCCGCCGCGCCCTGGCCTATCTGGAAAGTGACGCCATCGCCGAGCTGACCAGCCATTTCGACGTCGCCGCAATCAGCGTCGCCTGTGCACTGGGTTACATCGATCTGCGTCATCCGGATCTGGACTGGCGCAGCGCCAATCCGCAACTGGCCAACTGGTATTTCGACGTGAGCCAGCGACCGTCCATGGTTGCCACGATGCCCAAGCCTTAAGGCTGCGGCGCCTGATCCGGCCTCTTCGCGAGCAGGCTCACTCCTACAGTTGACCGCATTCCCCTGTAGGAGTGAGCCTGCTCGCGATGGCACCACCTGGGTTCCGGCGGCAGTGCTGCAACAATCAGCGTCAGCAAAACCTCGACCTGCCGCTGGTCCTCTCGCAACCCGCTCATTGCATCGCCTCCACATCAAACGCCAGCGGCTTGGCCGGTTTCTGCCCGATCCCGTACCAGTCGAGTTTGCGCGTCAGCACCATGAACACCCCGAGCAGGCCGAACAACAGCAGCGAACCCATCAGCAACGCGTAATCCTCGGCGCTCAGCAGGCCATACAGCAGGCCATACAACGCCGCCAATCCCGCAGAAAAACTCAGGCCGTGGCGCACGCTGTGCAGCACGTGACAAACATAAAACCCGATCAACAGCACGCAGCCACTGGCCGACAGCAGATACGCCAGGGCAAAGCCGATGTGCTCCGACAACGACAACAGCAACAGGTAGAAGAACGCCAGCGCCACCCCGACCAACGCGTATTGCACCGGGTGCACCGCCAGACTCTTGAGCACCTCGAACAGGAAGAAACCGGCGAACGTCAGGACGATGAACAACAGCGCATATTTGATCGCCCGATCACTCTTCAGGTACTGATCCACCGGATCGATGAAGCTCACTCCAAAGCTGCGCCCGTTGAACGCCTCGCAGTCATTGCCCATCACGCAACGGCTCATGGCTTCTTGCAGGTTGGTGGAGAAAAACGTGGTCTGCCAATCGGCGCTGAAACCCTGGTCGCTGATCTCGCGTTTGCCCGGCAGGAAGTTGCCAACAAAACTGGGGTGCGGCCAGTTGGCGGCAAGGCTGACGTGACTGCTTTTGCCCACCGGCAACACCTGCAGCGAACCGGTGCCTTGCAGGCGCAGGTCGAAACCGAAAGTCAGTTCCGTGGCGTTGCGAGTGTCCAGCGCCGGCAACGTCACCCGCACGCCTTCGCCGAGCCAGCCGACCTGGGTGCCGGGTACGAAGTCCAGGCGTTGACCGTCGAGTTCCAGTTTCAGGGCGTTTTCAATACCGCGAATGTCACTGATGCCCACCGCCAGAAACGGCGCATCGAACTGGTAATCGGCAAAGTCTTCCTTGATCCCCAATTGCGCCGGCAACGAGAAATGCCCATTGATGCGATTGTCGGCATGGAACAGTCGCGCTTCGTAGATACCGCGATTGCGCAGCTCGGTCTGCACCTGGCCGTCGAGTTCGAAACGTTCCGGCAGAAAGTACAGACGACCGCGCTCTTCACTTGGCTCGTCGTAGCGCTGGTTGGTTTTGTCGTTGAGCTTCCAGTTGTGAATCACTTTGCGATACGGCACTACCATCACCGGCCCGCTCAGTTGCTGGCTGTAGCTGGAGCTGCGGGCAATGTCTTCGAGCACGCCGTCGCGCAGTTGTTGGCGCTCATCGATGATGCCGTCGATCATCAGCAGCGGGATCAGCAACAGCAGGATCAACAGGGCAATCGCCCCGAGCTTGATGGTCAGATTCTTGTTCATGGGACTCTCCCTGTTTGGATGGGCAGAGTCTGGTTGGGCTGTGTGGGGGGAATAAGGAGGGAATATGGAGATTGTGTGGAGACTGTTATGGCCCCATCGCGAGCAGGCTCACTCCTACAATTGATCGCGTTCCCCTGTAGGAGTGAGCCTGCTCGCGAAGGCAGCGACTCGGTTTCAGGACAAGCGCAATGTCACTTCCACACCGCTCTCGACGTTGCGGATATGCATCGACCCACCATGCAACTTCACCACTTCCTCAACAAAGTTCAGCCCCAGTCCAGTGCTCTTGCGCCCACTGTCCGGGCGCGGCAGCGAGTAAAACCGTTCACTCAAGCGCGGCAGAGCGTACTCGGGAATCGCCGTCGCTTCGTTGAACAAGCGCAACTCGACCTGCTCCCCTACGCGCCCGGCACTGAAGCGCAGCAGCCCGGCGACCGGGGTGAAATCCAGCGCATTCTCCAGCAGATTGCCCAACGCCTGACGCAACAGAAACAGCTCGCCGATCAGCAGCAGATCTGGCGCAATCGTCTGCTCGACCTTGAGCCGCCGGCCTTCGATGCGCGCTGCCTGCGCCCGCAACAATTCATCAACCAATGCCGCCAGCGGCACCGCCACGCGCTCCTCAAGACCCTGCCGCTGTTCCACCTGAGCCAGATTCAACAGCCGCTCGATCAACTGCTGCATCCGTGCGCTTTCGCTGTCGATGTTGCCGACAAAGCGCAGGCGCTGGATCGCTGGCATCTCATCCTGCAGCAATTCCGCAGCACCGCGAATCGCCGCCAGCGGACTCTTCAATTCATGGGTCAGGGTGTGCACGTAGCGTTCGACGTAAGCCTTGCCTTCGAGCTGGGTGCGCATCTGCTCCACCGCTGTGGCCAGTTGCTTCAGTTCGCCGCCACGGTAATGCGGTACTTCGACCCGGCGCCCTTCACTCACCGCTTGGGCGTAGCCGGTCAAACGGTGCAGCGCGCGGCTCAGCCACCACGACAGCAAAGCGCCGAACAGCAGACCGAGGCCGATCAGCCCGGCACCGTAAAACAGCAAGCGCCGCTCGGTACGATCAACATAAGGCTGCAATGAGCTGTTGGGTTTGGCCACGGTAACCACGCCGATGATCCGGCCGTTGTCGCGGATCGGCGCACCGACGTGCATCACCGAGGAGCTCGCATCATTCGGATCGCTGCGGCTCGAACGAGCGCCGTACTCACCACGCAAAGTCAGGTAGACGTCGTTCCAGCGCGAGTAATCCTGACCGACCGCCACGCCGCTGGAATCCAGCACCACGATGCCTTTGGCGTCGGTGACGTAGATGCGGTGGTTGACCTGGTTTTTCGGCAAACCCCAGATCGTCGCCTGTGGTTGACGCTCGCCGTAGGCCCGCAACAATTCGGGCCAGCGGTTCTCGCTGAGCGTGCCGGCCTTGAAATCATCACGGAGAATTTCCGCCATCAGGTTGGCGGTGTCGACCAGGGTTTCTTCGGTGGACTGGCGCACGCCCGGGCGGATTTCTTCCATCACCGTGTTGAGCACGAAGTAACCGGTCAGGCCGATAAACAGCACATACACCAGAAAAATCCGCAGCCCCAACGACATCAGCTGTGCCCCGGGCTGTAGCTGTAACCGAGGCCGCGATGGGTCTGGATCGGCTCGGCATCGGCCCGCACCAGGCGCAATTTGGCGCGCACGCTTTTGATGTGGCTGTCGATGCTGCGCTCGTAACCGGCGTCCGCCGCCACGCCCAGCGCATCGAGCAATTGCTCGCGGCTGAACACCCGCTGCGGTTGTTCGAGCAGGCATTGCAACAGGCGAAACTCATGACGGGTCAGGCTCAACGGCTGTCCCCGATAGACGATCTGCACACGCTCGGCATCGATGCGAAACAGCGTCGAGGACGCTTCAACCGCAGGACGCGGCGCCATGCGCTTGAGAATCGCCCGTACCCGCGCGGCGACTTCCCGTGGGCTGAACGGCTTGACCACGTAATCGTCGGCGCCGATCTCCAGCCCCACCACCCGATCGATCTCGGCGTCCCGGGCACTGAGAAACAGCACCGGCACTTCACTGAAGCGCCGCAGCTGTTTGCAGGTTTCGAAACCGCTGATGTCCGGCAGGCCGATATCGAGAATGATCAAGTCAGCCGGGGTCTGCCGTTGAAACTCCAGCGCCGCCGCGCCGAGGCTCAGCCACGTGGTGGCGAACCCCTCGCCCTGCAGGGCAAAAATCAGCGTGTCGGCAATCGCCGCTTCGTCTTCGACAATCAGGATATGAGGCATGGCGTCCGAGCCCATGGGTTAAGTGCGCGAACGGTGCCCCAAGCCTGACGTTACGTCAATGAGACCACTTAGCAGTCCGGCTTGTCGGCGGTGAAACGCCGCGCCGGGTTCACCGCTGCGCCAAACTCGCGCAAGGCCTTGGCACCGATCAGCAGCGGGTAGTTGAAGTTGCTGCGGTCGGTCAGGTTGACCTCAACGGTACGCTTGACGTTGCCCAGGCACAGTTCCAGATCAACCACCGGGCGCTTGGCGACTTCGGTGCTGTCACCCTCGTCCTCTTCATCCGAGCGGCTCTTGATCTTGCTGATCCGCGCGACCTTGTGTTCGTAGACCTTGTTGCTGGCATCCTTGGTGCCGAGGCGGAAACGCACCCAGTTCTCGCCGTCGCGGGTGAAAGTCTCGATGTCCTTGGCCGACAGCGAGGCGGTCAGCGCGCCGGTGTCCATCTTGGCCTTGAGCACCTCACCACCGATTTCCGGCAGCGCGATGTATTCGTAACGCCCGTACAGGGTCGGCTCGGCGGCCATGACCGGCAGGGCGACGAGGGCAAACAGTGCAAGGAGGGATTTCACGTAGAGGGTTTCCTTGGAAAATGAGGGCGTCAGACGCGAGATTTTAGACAGCCGGCGAGCAATTGGTTCGCTGGAGTCCGCCTTCGCGAGCAAGCCCGCTCCCACAGGGGATCCGGGATCTGTTGGTGATGGCATGCACAATGAAGATCCACTGTGGGAGCGGGCTTGCTCGCGAAGAGGCCAGCCCTGCCAACACGGTAATCAGCTCCAGCATAGCCAGCCAAAAGTGAAACATTCGTCACCATCGATTTGGCCTGTCACCCGAAGCCACTTATCATGGCGCGCCCATCCGCCTTCATAGAGTTGCTTATGCGCCGCCTGCTCACCGGCTGTTTCGTCACCCTGCTGCTGTTGCTCAACACCCTGATCCTGATCGGGCCGTTGCTGGTATTTGCCCTGCTCAAGCTGATCGCGCCCGGGCGCTGGCGCGATTACGCCTCGTGGGCGGTGATGTGGATTGCCGAGACCTGGGCCGAGATCGACAAACTGATCTTTCAGCTGTGCATCCCCACCCAATGGGACATCCGCGGCGGCGCAGACCTGCGCGGTGACACTTCGTATCTGGTCATCAGCAACCACCAGTCGTGGGTCGACATTCCGGCGCTGATCCAGACCCTCAACCGGCGCACGCCGTTCTTCAAGTTCTTCCTCAAGAAAGAACTGATCTGGGTGCCGTTCCTCGGTCTGGCGTGGTGGGCGCTGGATTACCCGTTCATGAAGCGCTACACCAAGGCGTTCCTGGCCAAACATCCGGAGTTGGCGGGCAAGGATCTGGAAATCACCAAGCAGGCCTGCGAACTGTTCAAACGCCAGCCGGTGACGGTGGTGAATTATCTGGAAGGCACCCGCTACACCGCGGCGAAAAGCGCGCAGCAGCAGTCACCGTTCAAGCATCTGCTCAAACCCAAGGCGGGAGGTGTGGCGTTTGTTCTGGCGGCGATGGGGGAACAGCTGGATGCGCTGCTCGACGTAACCGTGATTTATCCACAGCAGAAGATTCCGGGGTTCTGGGACCTGATCAGCGGCAGCGTGCCGCGGGTGATTGTCGACATCCAGACCCGCGAACTCGACCCGGCACTGTCGCAGGGCGATTACGAGAACGATCCGCAGTTTCGCCAGCAGGTCCAGAACTGGGTCAACCAGCTCTGGACCGAGAAGGATCAGCGCATCAGCGAATTGCGCGGCGAGCGCAGCTGAATCAGCTACCGGTGCCGGCGCCCCAGATGCTGCCCAGGCTCTGCAGAATCGGGCCGCCGACGCCTTGGTCACCCAGGTACTTGAGCAGCACCGGGGCAAACTGGCCGACCATGCCGCTGTCCATGCCCAACGCACCGAAGGCATTGTTCAGGTCGTTGGTGTCCTTGACGTTGCCCAGCGCGTTTTCCAGACCGGCCGACTTGCCCGACGAACCCAGCAAACCACTCAACGCCGCCAGGTTGCCGCTGCCGCCCGACAGCTTGTCGATGCCCGGCACTTCTTTGGCCAACTGCGAATAATCGGTGCTGCTCAACTGATTCTTGGCCAGGCCGAGCATGGCGCTGGTGCCACCGACGGCTTGCTGAGGCGTAACACCGAGACCGGTAACGGCTTGCAGCAAACCGGCGGTTTCCGAGGTCGGCGCGGCGGCGGTGGCAGCGTTGCCACCCTGCATGCTTGCAGCCGCTTTGGTCACGTCGTCCAGACTGAAGCCAGCAAACACCGGGCTCGCTGCAAGGGTCATAAGTGAAGCCAAGGCAATACCGCGTGAAATCTTCATTCAGACATCCTCTTGCACTGTGGTAACCGCCCGTCTATGAGCGGTAAAACTGCCGGTTTGACCGGGTTTCAGCCAGCATGTTCCTCGCCGGCGCATCCATTTTCAGCATAGCCACGTATATAAAACGTGAAACCGCGGATAACCCGAGATGAATGGCACAAGCGCTGTCGCTGAACTAGCCTGTGAACAGCCCGAGCAGCGCCCTCGTCGCCCGCCCATTGCCTGGAGAGCCATCATTTCCATCGCCGATCCCGATCAGTTGCGCCAGCTGCTGGCCCAGTGCTCACTGGGTGACCGTGCTGCGTTCGAAACGCTCTATCGCAGCGTTGGCCCGCGCCTGCACGGCGTCGCCCTGCGCTTCATGGGCCGGGCGGATCTGGCCGAGGAAGTGCTGCAGGAAAGCTTCGTGCGCATCTGGAACAACGCCTCACGCTATGAAGCCCATTTGTCGGCACCGTTGACCTGGATGATCAACATCACCCGCCATCAGGCCATTGACCAGTTGCGCAAACAGCGCGAACGGCCGCTGACCGACTTCGAACAGGACACCCTGCCGGACGAAGGCCCTTCGGCTCACGACCTGTTGAACAGCAGCCGCGAAGCCAGCGCGCTGCACCGTTGCCTGGACACCCTCGACGGCATGCAGCGCCAATCGATCAGCGTCGCCTACTTTCAGGGCCTGTCCTGCGCGGAACTGGCCGAACACCTGGCCGCGCCGCTGGGTTCGGTGAAATCGTGGATTCGCCGTGGCATGGAACGTCTGCGCAGGTGCCTTGAATCATGAACTACCAGACCCCCGCCTTGCGCCGCGCCCTCGCTGCCGATTACGCCATTGGCCTGATGTCGGCGGCGGCGCGTCGACGTTTTGAACAATTGCTGCTGGATGACGCAGCACTGCGAACCGAGTTGGCGCAGTGGCAGGAGAGCCTCGCCAGCCTTACCGAAACGCTGCCGGAGCAACCGGTGCCAGATTGGGTGTGGCAAAGCATCACCGCGCGGATCGAGCCGCAAGTGCTGCACGTCCCGGAAAAACGTCCGTTCTGGAACTGGCTGCGCGTCAGCGTCGCTGCCTGTTCGATCGTGGTGCTGGTGTTCCTCGGCTCCCTGTACAACCGCGACGACGCCCGCTACCACGCCACCCTGCTCAGCGCCGACGCGCAACCGGCGCTGAAGGTCGAGGCGCATGCGGATTATCTGCAGGTCGAACCGCTGACTTTGGCAGCAATCGGGCCAGATCGCAGCCTGGAACTGTGGGCGATACCGGCAGACGGCAAGCCGATTTCGCTGGGGGTGATTCCTGCAGGCGGCAAAGGCAAGGTTGAACTGAGCGAGGCGCAGAAAGCCTTGATCGGCCAGCCGATTGCGCTGGCGGTCAGTCTGGAGCCAAAGGGCGGCTCGCCGACCGGGCAGCCGACGGGGCCGGTGCTGTACCAAGGCGCGTTAGCGGCTCTCTGACTCTGGCACCACAAACCTTTTGTGGCGAGGGAGCTTGCTCCCGCTGGGCTGCGAAGCGGCCCAAATCTTGTGTGGGTAATTTTCCTGAGACGCCGCATGTGTGGATTTTACGACGGCTTCGCCGCCGAGCGGGAGCAAGCTCCCTCGCCACAGGTTTCGTGCTCATCCCCATAAAAAACGGCGACCTTGAGGTCGCCGTTTTGCATTGCGTAAAACTTACGCCGCACTGAACAACCGATGCGGATCGATCACAAACTTCTTCGGCACACCGGCATCGAACTCGCCGTAACCTTCCGGCGCCTGGTCGAGGCTAATGACCTGCACGCCGACCACTTCGGCGATGTTGATGCGGTCCCACATGATCGCCTGCATCAGTTGGCGGTTGTACTTCATCACCGGGGTCTGGCCGGTGTGGAAGCTGTGGGATTTGGCCCAGCCCAAACCGAAGCGGATGCTCAGGCTGCCCATTTTCGCCGCGGCATCGACAGCGCCCGGATCCTCGGTCACGTACAGGCCCGGAATACCGATCTTGCCGGCCACACGCACCACACCCATCAACGAGTTGAGCACGGTGGCCGGGGCTTCGGCTTTCACCCCGTCATGCCCGTGGCCGCGCGCTTCGAAGCCCACGCAATCCACCGCGCAATCGACTTCCGGCTCGCCCAGCAGCTCGGCGATCTGCTCGTGCAGCGGCGTGTCCTTGGACAGGTCGACCACTTCAAAACCCTGAGCCTTGGCGTGCGCCAGGCGGATGGTGTTGACGTCGCCGATGATCACCACCGCCGCCCCCAGCAGACGCGCCGAGGCTGCAGCGGCCAGACCGACCGGGCCGGCGCCCGCGATATAAACGGTGCTGCCCGGGCCAACGCCCGCCGTCACCGCACCGTGATAACCGGTCGGGAGGATATCGGAGAGGCAGGTCAGGTCGCGGATTTTCTCCATGGCCTTGTCGCGATCCGGCAGTTTCAGCAGGTTGAAGTCGGCATACGGTACCAGCACGTATTCGGCCTGGCCGCCGGTCCAGTCGCCCATGTCGACATAACCGTAGGCACCGCCGGCACGGGCCGGGTTGACGGTCAGACAGACGCCGGTGTGTTGCTCCTTGCAGGAACGGCAGCGCCCGCAAGCCACGTTGAACGGTACGGAGACCAGATCGCCGATCTTCAGATTCTCGACGTCGGAACCCTTTTCGATCACTTCGCCGGTGATTTCGTGGCCCAGCACCAGACCGGTCTGCGCCGTGGTACGGCCGCGCACCATGTGCTGGTCGGAGCCACAAATGTTGGTGGACACCACACGCAGAATCACCCCGTGCTCAATCTTCCTGCCACGCGGATCCTGCATTTTCGGATAGTCGATTTTCTGTACTTCGACCTTGCCAGCGCCGAGATACACCACACCACGATTGCCAGACATGCTTTCACCTCGCTGTTGTTTTTATGGAACCGCGTTGCCCAGGCAGGCAGCGCGTTAAGTGCTCGGGTTATTGCTTGTTGGTCTTGCGTTGTCAGTTATGGCCCCTTCGCGAGCAAGCCCGCTCCCACAGTTGATCTTTGATGTGACAGAGACTTGTGTTTCAACACAAATCCCTGTGGGAGCGAGCCTGCTCGCGAAAGCT
Organism: Pseudomonas sp. AM14(2022); assembly: GCF_036346455.1. Taxonomy (NCBI): domain Bacteria; kingdom Pseudomonadati; phylum Pseudomonadota; class Gammaproteobacteria; order Pseudomonadales; family Pseudomonadaceae; genus Pseudomonas; species Pseudomonas sp. AM14(2022). The sequence continues at coordinate 13,756 of NZ_JAOTNY010000020.1, read as the reverse complement.
ATCTAAAGAACGACAGTTCTGTTGGCGTTCAAAAACACCCTTCTTTCGATGTGATAACCCACGGCCCGGGCCAGGGTCAGGCCCTCGATATCCCGCCCCTTGGCAATCAGATCCTCCGGGTAATGACTGTGATCCACCGCCTCGACGCCCTGGGCAATGATCGGCCCTTCATCGAGGTCGTTGTTGATGTAATGCGCCGTCGCGCCGACCAGCTTCACGCCCTTGTTGTAGGCCTGGTGATACGGCTTGGCACCCTTGAACCCCGGCAGCAGCGAGTGGTGAATGTTGATCGCCTTGCCATCGAGCTTGCGGCACAGCTCCGGTGACAGCACCTGCATGTAGCGGGCGAGGATCACCAGTTCGGCGCCGGACTCTTCGATCACCTGCCACACCTGACGCTCCTGCGACGGCTTGTCGTTGGGGTCGAGGGGGAAATGGTAGTAGGGAATCTGGTGCCAGTCGGCCAGCGGCTTGAGGTCCGGATGGTTGGAGACCACCGCCGCCACGTCCATCGACAACTGGCCGATGCGCTGGCGGTAAAGCAAATCGTTGAGGCAGTGATCGGCCTTGGAGACCATGATCACCACTTTCGGCCGGTAGTTCGGCGCGGTCAGCTCGAAGACCATGCCGAACGCCTGACCGCGCTCGGCAAGGCCGGCGCGGAAGGATTGTTCGTCGAAACCGTCAGGCTGACGGAATTCCACGCGAATGAAGAAACGGCCCGAGAGCCGGTCATCGAACGAATGGTGCTCGGTGACGTAGCAACCCTGCTCGAACAGAAAACGCGTCACCGCGTCCACCGTGCCGAGCACGCTGGGGCAGTCGGCGGTCAGAATCCATGTGTCTGGGGCGCGGCTCATGGTGCGGTGACTCCTGTTCTTTTGTGCGCGGTGTCTGGGGGATTTTTGCCCCTCACCCTAGCCCTCTCCCGGAGGTAGAGGGGACTGACCGAGGTGTTCTTTCGAGCTACGCCGACCTGAAATATCGCGGCGAACTCAGGCTCGAAAACTACACAAATCTGCTCCCTTTCCCCCTCTCCCCCTTGGGGGAGAGGGCTGGGGTGAGGGGGTAAGCTTTTAGGCTTGTACGCTCAACCCGTATTCAGCCGAAGCATCCTGCAGCCACAACCACCAGTAGTCCGAGAAGCTGCGGCGGATCAGCAGTTCCCAGGTGTCTTCGGCGGTATGGCGGATCATCAGCTGCGACTTGGCGAACACCGTGCCCACCGCTTTGCCGACCGGGAAGTTGTTCGGGTGCACGTCGTAGCTGGTGGATTTCATCAGCACCTGACGCACGTTCGGCCCGCTCAGTTCGAGCACTTGCTGGCCGCCGCTGACGTTGACGATCGCGATGTGCAGGTCGCCCAGCGCTTCGCGCAGCTTCTGCTCGGCGGCGAATTCTTCACCGCTTGGCACGATCAGCAGCCACTCGTCCGGGCCCATCCATTGCAGGCTGGTTTCACCTTTGACGATCACGCTCAGGGCGCCGGGCAATTCAATGCCCAACGCCTTGTGCACACCGGCGGCGAACGCGGCATCGTGGCCGTCGCCACGAATGGTCAGGTGACCGAGGAGTTTCTTTTCACGCACGATCACGCCGGCGTTCTTGCGACCCTTGCCGACCAGGCTGGCGAGGTCGGCATGGTGCAGCGACGACTCGGCCTTGGCCCCGGTGGTCGGGCGTTGTTGGTACACGTTGGCTGTGGTCATAAAGCACCTTCCTGAATTCTGACTTGAACCCTTTGCAAGCAGGTCTACCGCTATCGCGAGCAGGCTCACTCCTACAAGGGGTACGCGATCACCTGTAGGAGTGAGCCTGCTCGCGATGAAGTCAACGCGGTGCGACTGCACTCCACAGGAGCCGAACCATCAAATGTTCTGCCGATCACCCTTCGGATCGAAGAACACCGAAGAAACAATCTCCGCCTCGATCACGCTGCCATCGGCCAGCGGCGCGAACACCCGCTCGCCCATGCGCTTCAGACCGCCCTTGACCACGCCCATGGCAAACGAATAGCCGAGGGAGTTGTGCGCGTAGCTGGAGGTCACGTGGCCGACCATGGTCATCGGGATCGCCTGCTTGGTGTTGAACACCAGTTGCGCGCCTTCCGGCAGCCAGACGTTCGGATCGATCGGCTTCAGGCCCACCAGTTGCTTGCGCTGATCCTTCACGCAGTCTTCACGGTTCATGCCGCGCTGGCCGATCCACGAGAACGGCTTGGTGCGACCGACGCACCAGCCCATGTTCAGGTCGTCCGGGGTCATCGAGCCGTCGGTGTCCTGGCCGACGATGATGAAACCTTTCTCGGCCCGCAGGACGTGCATGGTTTCAGTGCCGTACGGCGTCAGGTTGTACTGCTTGCCGGCCTCGACGATTTTCTCCAGCACGCCCATCGCGTAGTCGGCCTGCACGTTGACTTCGTACGATAGCTCACCGGTGAACGAGATACGGAACACCCGCGCCGGCACGCCGCCGACCAGACCTTCTTTCCAGGTCATGAACGGGAAGGCTTCGTTGCTCAGATCGATGTCGGTCACGGCGCTGAGCAGCTTGCGGCTGTTCGGCCCGGACAGGGTCATGGTCGCCCAGTGGTCGGTCACGGAGGTGAAATACACCTTCATCTCTGGCCATTCGGTCTGGTGGTACAGCTCCAGCCATTGCAGCACGCGAGCCGCGCCGCCCGTGGTGGTGGTCATGACGAAATGGTTGTCGGCCAGACACGCCGTCACCCCGTCGTCGAAAACCATGCCGTCTTCTTTGCACATCAGGCCGTAACGCGCCTTGCCCACATCGAGCTTGGTCCAGGCGTTGGTGTACACGCGGTTGAGGAACTCGCGGGCATCCGGGCCTTGAATGTCGATCTTGCCCAGGGTCGAGGCGTCGAGCAGGCCGACGCTGTCGCGCACGGCTTTGCATTCGCGCTTCACTGCGGCGTGCATGTCTTCACCGTTTTTCGGGAAGTACCATGGACGTTTCCACTGGCCGACGTCTTCAAACTCGGCGCCGTTTTTCAGGTGCCATTGATGCAGAGCGGTGTAGCGCACCGGTTCGAAAATGTGCCCACAGTGACGGCCCGCTACCGCGCCGAACGTTACCGGCGTGTAGTTGGGGCGGAACATCGTGGTGCCCATCTGCGGGATGGTCACGTTCAGCGAACGCGCGGCAATGGCCAGGCCGTTGACGTTGCCGAGCTTGCCCTGATCGGTGCCGAAGCCCAGCGCGGTGTAGCGTTTGACGTGTTCGACCGACTCGAAACCTTCGCGGGTCGCCAGTTCGATGGCGGCAGCGGTGACGTCGTTCTGCAGGTCGACGAATTGTTTCGGCGCACGCGAGGTGCCCTTCTCGTGCGGCACCTGGAACAGCGCCAGGGTCGCTTCTTCGAGACGACTCAGCGCTTTTGGCAGCGTGCCTTCGACCACCGCAAAACCGGCTTCACTGGCAGCACGTGCGCCACCTTCGAAACCATCGGCCAGCGAATCTCCGAGGCCGTAAACGCCGTTGATGCCGCCGACGCACACACGCTTCTGCGGTGCTTCGCCCGGTACGAAACCGAGGATGTCTTCACGCCAGATCGGCTTGCCACCGAGGTGCGAAGCCAGGTGCACGACAGGGCTGTAACCGCCGGAGCTGGCGATCACGTCGCAGTCGAGCCATTCGCCCGGGCTGGTCACGGTGTGCGCTTTGACGTCAATCGCGGCGATGCGGGCAGCGGTGACGCGCTTGCTGCCACGGGCCTCGATCACGGCGCTGCCGGTGAGGATGCGAATGCCTTTGGCGCGGGCTTCTTCCACCAGCGCACCACGCGGATTGCTGCGTGCATCGGCGATGGCCACCACTTGCAGGCTGGCGTCGAGCCAATCCAGCGCAACGCGATAGGCGTGATCGTTGTTGGTGGTCAGCACCAGCTTCTTGCCCGGCGCCACGCCGTAACGACGCACGTAAGTCGAGACCGCACCGGCAAGCATGTTGCCCGGCACATCATTGTTGCCGTAGACCAGCGGACGCTCATGGGCACCGGTCGCCAGCACTACACGCTTGGCGCGAACCCGGTGGATGCGCTGACGCACCTGACCGATTGGCGCGCGGTCACCGAAGTGATCGGTGAGGCGTTCGTGAATGGTCAGGAAGTTGTGATCGTGGTAACCGTTGACCGTGGCGCGTGGCAACAGCAGCACGTCCGGGGTGTTCTTCAACTCAGCGATAACACTGGCCACCCACTCGATCGCCGGTTTGCCGTCGAGGCTTTCGCGGGAATCGAGCAGGCTGCCGCCGAACTCTTCCTGCTCATCGGCGAGGATCACCCGCGCACCACTGCGCGCAGCCGCCAGGGCCGCGGCGAGACCGGCAGGGCCGGCGCCGACGATCAGCACGTCGCAGTGCTGGTTCATGTAGTCGTAGGTGTCCGGATCGACTTCGGTCGGCGAACGGCCCAAACCGGCAGCCTTGCGAATGTACTTCTCGTAGGTCATCCAGAACGATTGCGGGTACATGAAGGTTTTGTAGTAGAAACCCGGCGGCATCAGCTTGCCGCCGACCTTGCCGAGAATGCCCATCATGTCGTTGTTGACGCTCGGCCAGCCGTTGGTGCTGGTCGCGACCAAACCTTGATACAGCGCCTGTTGCGTGGCGCGCACGTTGGGGATTTGCGTGGCTTCGGTGGCCCCGATCTGCAGCACCGCGTTCGGCTCTTCGGCACCGGCGGCGAAGATCCCGCGAGGACGCGAATACTTGAAGCTGCGACCAATGATGTCAACGCCGTTGGCGATCAGTGCCGAGGCCAGCGAGTCGCCCTCGAAGCCTTTGTAGCTCTGACCGTTGAAGGTGAAGCTCAGCACTTTGTTGCGGTCGATCCGTCCACCGTTGGACAGGCGATTGGTCTGGCTCATACCTTCTCTCCCAGCGCCGTCGTGGCTGTTTTCGCCGTATCAGCCTTGTCGGTGAATTGCGGCTTGGTGCCGATCTTGTAGGTTTCGAGAATCTCGTAGGTCACGGTGTCGCGGGTGACGTTGAAGTACTGGCGGCAACCGGCGACGTGATCCCACAGCTCGTGGTGCAGACCACGCGGGTTGTCGCGGAAGAACATGTAATCGCCCCACTCTTCATCGGTGCAGGCGTTCGGATCCAGCGGACGCGGGATGTGCGCCTGACCGGATGCATGGAATTCCTCTTCGGAGCGCAGTTCGCCGCAGTGAGGACAGAAGATATGCAACATGGGGATTTCTCCTGTTAGTGGGCAACCGCAGCAGCGCCGTGTTCATCGATCAACGCACCGTTGTGGAAACGGTCGATGGAGAAAGGTGCGGCCAACGGGTGCATTTCACCCTTGGCCAGACTCGCGGCAAACACGTTGCCCGAGCCAGGAGTGGCCTTGAAGCCACCGGTGCCCCAACCGCAATTGAAGAACATGTTCGGTACCGGGGTTTTCGAAATGATCGGGCAAGCGTCCGGGGTGGTGTCGACGATGCCGCCCCACTGGCGGTTCATGCGCACCCGCGACAGCACCGGGAACATCTCGACGATCGCCTGGATGGTGTGCTCGATCACCGGGTACGAACCGCGCTGGCCGTAACCGTTGTAGCCGTCAATACCGGCGCCGATCACCAGGTCGCCCTTGTCCGACTGGCTGATGTAACCGTGCACGGCGTTGGACATGATCACGCTGTCGATAATCGGTTTGATCGGCTCGGACACCAGCGCTTGCAGCGGATGGGATTCGATCGGCAGACGGAAACCGGCGAGCTTGGCCATGTGCCCGGAGTTACCGGCGGTGACCACACCGACACGCTTGGCGCCGATGAAACCCTTGTTGGTTTCGACGCCGATGCACACGCCGTTTTCCTTGCGGAAACCGATCACTTCGGTCTGCTGGATCAGATCCACGCCCAAGGCGTCGGCGGCACGGGCAAAGCCCCAGGCCACGGCATCGTGACGGGCGACGCCGCCGCGACGCTGAACAGTCGCGCCCATCACCGGGTAGCGGGTGTTTTTCGAGCAGTCGAGGTACGGAATCTCGTCGGCCACTTGCTTGGCGTTGAGCAGTTCGCCATCGACGCCGTTGAGGCGGTTGGCACTGACCCGACGCTCGGAATCACGGATGTCCTGCAGGGTGTGGCAAAGGTTGTAGACGCCGCGCTGGGAGAACATCACGTTGTAGTTCAGGTCCTGCGACAGACCTTCCCACAGTTTCATCGCGTGTTCGTACAGGTGCGCCGACTCGTCCCACAGGTAGTTCGAGCGAACGATGGTGGTGTTGCGCGCGGTGTTACCGCCGCCCAGCCAGCCCTTCTCGACCACGGCGACGTTGGTGATGCCGTGCTCTTTCGCCAGGTAGTAGGCGGTCGCCAGACCGTGCCCGCCACCGCCGACGATAACTACGTCGTAGACCTTCTTCGGCGTCGGCGTGCGCCACATGCGCTGCCAGTTCTCGTGGTGGCTGAGGGAGTGTTTGAAGAGGCCGAAGCCCGAATAGCGTTGCATAGTCATTTACTCCAAACCGCTCAGCGATAAACCGGGTAGTCGGCGCACAGTGCCGCGACGTTCTTGGCCACATTCGCTTCAACGTCGGCGTCACCGAGGTTGTCGAGGATGTCGCAGATCCAGCCGGCCAGCACTTCGCACTGGGCGACCTTGAAGCCACGCGTGGTGACGGCCGGGGTGCCAATGCGCAGGCCCGAGGTCACGAACGGCGACTGCGGGTCGTTCGGCACGGCGTTCTTGTTGACGGTGATGTGCGCACGGCCAAGGGCAGCGTCAGCATCTTTGCCGGTCAGGCCCTGACGGATCAGGCTGACCAGGAACAGGTGGTTGTCGGTACCGCCGGACACTACATCGTAGCCACGTTTGATAAACACGCTGGCCATCGCTTGAGCGTTGTCGATCACTTGTTGCTGATAGGCCTTGAAGCCGGGCTCCAGCGCTTCCTTGAAGCACACCGCTTTACCGGCGATGACGTGCATCAGCGGGCCGCCCTGGGCGCCGGGAAATACCGCGGCGTTGAGCTTCTTCTCGATCTCTTCGTTGGACTTGGCCAGGATCAGCCCGCCACGCGGACCGCGCAGGGTTTTGTGGGTAGTGGTGGTGACCACGTCGGCGTACGGCAGCGGGTTCGGGTACAGGCCCGCAGCGACCAGACCGGCCACGTGAGCCATGTCGACGAACAGCAGCGCGCCGACCTTGTCAGCGATCTGGCGGAAACGCGGGAAGTCCAGGGTCTTGGAGTAGGCGGAGAACCCGGCAACGATCATCTTCGGCTTGCACTCGACGGCCAGACGCTCGACTTCGTCGTAATCGATCAGCCCGGTGTCGGTGTTGATCCCGTACTGCACCGCGTTGTAGAGCTTGCCCGAGGACGACACTTTCGCGCCGTGGGTCAGGTGACCGCCGTGGGCCAGGCTCATGCCGAGAATGGTGTCGCCCGGCTGGATCAGCGCCAGGTACACGGCGCTGTTGGCCGAGGAACCGGAGTGCGGCTGGACGTTGGCGTAATCGGCGCCGAACAGCTGCTTGGCGCGTTCGATGGCCAGCGCTTCGACTTTATCCACATGCTCGCAGCCACCGTAGTAGCGCTTGCCCGGATAACCTTCGGCGTATTTGTTGGTCAGGCCACTGCCCTGCGCTTGCATCACGCGTTTGCTGGTGTAGTTCTCCGACGCGATCAGCTCGATGTGATCTTCCTGACGTTGCTCCTCGGCATTCATTGCCGCCAGCAGTGCATCGTCGTAACCCTGGATCTGGTCTTGCTTGCTGAACATCGCGTCTCTCCCAGCGGCATCTGTGCGCCATTCGTCTCGGTAAGGCACTGGCAATCAAGGCAGTGCCCTTTGATGCCGATGGTATGACCGGCGCAGACAGCTCAAATGCCTGCGGACGCCACGCAAAGGTGCGTTTACGACATGGCCGGAAAAGGCTGGTCGGACACATCATCCAAAACTGCGGAGATCCCCTGTGGGAGCGGGCTTGCTCGCGAAGAGGCCGTGTCAGTCGACATCAATACCGCCTGACACACCGCTTTCGCGAGCAAGCCCGCTCCCACAGGGGTCAGGTGTATGCCGCGCGGATGGCGAGCAACAGGAGGAAATGTGTGGGATAGAGGGCGTAAGCCCAGCGCCGCATCGGCGGTGGCTGGAGATGTCGCGCATGTCGCAACAGGAACATCCCCAGTATTGGCGCAATCAGACACGCCGCGATGCCAAACACCGCCACGTAGTTACCGAACTCCGCAGCCTCATACAGCACCCGCCATTGATTGCCCGCCAGACACACCAGCCCCGGCAGGAGGCCGAAATACCAGGGGCGACGAATCACCCACAGCAGCGCCAGCGGCAGCAACACGCCAAACACGCCGAACATCAGCCATTGCGACAACAGCGCCGACAGCAATAAGGCACCGACGCCCAAAAGCCGCGACCATGGCGACCGATCCTGCCACCCCCGCGCCACCAGCAACCCGAGCGCCAGGGTGGGCATCACGTTCAAGGTGTCGGGATCAGGAATGTACAAGCGGTAGGGAATTTCGCTGACCGCACTGAACAGCAGCAGCCACCCCAGATAGCGCCACTCGGTCTTCTGCGCACCGGCGCGGGACAGGTTCGCCGCCATCGCCAGGCAGAACCACGGGAACGCCAGACGTCCCGGCACATACAGCCAATCGGCGCTGATCCCGACATATCGCAGGTGATCGAGCAGCATGCTCAGCAGCGCCAGCCACTTGAGCAGATCCAGCGCGCCGTCGCGTTTAGTCACGTGCATAATCGGGTAACAAACTGGTAATTTTCTGACAGCGACATCCCGTGTGCTCCCCGGAAGATCTTCGGTAAAGTGCGCACCCTCATTGACCACGAGCCTTCACAAGAGTCTCGACCACGGAAGCCGGCCATGACCGACAAGAGCCAACAATTCGCCAGCGACAACTACTCCGGTATCTGCCCTGAAGCCTGGGCCGCCATGGAACAGGCCAACCACGGCCACCAGCGCGCTTATGGCGACGATGAATGGACCGCACGCGCGGCCGACCATTTCCGCAATCTGTTCGAAACCGACTGCGAAGTGTTTTTCGCCTTCAACGGCACCGCCGCCAACTCGCTGGCGCTGTCGTCGCTGTGCCAGAGTTACCACAGCGTGATCTGCTCGGAAACCGCTCACGTCGAAACCGACGAATGCGGCGCCCCGGAATTCTTCTCCAACGGCTCGAAACTGCTGATCGCCGGCACCGAAAACGGCAAGATCACCCCGCAGTCGATCCGTGAGGTCGCGCTCAAGCGCCAGGACATCCACTACCCGAAACCGCGCGTGGTGACCCTGACCCAGGCCACCGAAGTCGGCAGCGTCTACACCCCGGAAGAGGTCCGCGCCATCAGCGCCACCTGCAAGGAGCTGGGCCTGCACCTGCACATGGACGGCGCGCGTTTCTCCAACGCCTGTGCGTTCCTCGGCTGCTCGCCGGCCGACCTGACCTGGAAGGCCGGCGTCGATGTGCTGTGCTTCGGCGGCACCAAGAATGGCATGGCGGTGGGTGAAGCGATCCTGTTCTTCAACCACAAACTGGCCGAAGACTTCGATTACCGCTGCAAACAGGCCGGGCAACTGGCGTCGAAAATGCGCTTCCTCTCGGCACCGTGGGTCGGCATCCTCGAAAACGACGCCTGGCTCAAATACGCCCGCCACGCCAACCACTGCGCGCAATTGCTGGCCGAGCTGGTCAGCGACATTCCGGGCGTGGAACTGATGTTCCCGGTGCAGGCCAACGGCGTGTTCCTGCAACTCTCGGAACCGGCCATCGCCGCGCTGACCGCGAAAAACTGGCGCTTCTACACCTTCATCGGCAAGGGCGGCGCACGCTTCATGTGCTCGTGGGACACCGAAGAAGAACGCGTACGCGAATTGGCCCGTGACATCCGCGAAGTGATGTCCGCCTGATAGCTCCCCAGCCCTGTGGGAGCGAGCCTGCTCGCGAAGAGGCCGGCACATCCGACGTAGAAGTCGGCTGCCAGACCGCTTTCGCGAGCAGGCTCGCTCCCACAAAAGCTCACCCAATCCAATCGCCCCTCCTCGTTCGCACCTGAAGACATCGTCTACATTGTCTGTCGAGCCCTCCGCTCACATAACAACAAGCAGGAGCATCGGCATGTCGCTACAAGGCAAAACCCTGTTCATCACCGGCGCCAGCCGTGGCATCGGGCGTGAGATTGCGCTGCGTGCCGCGAAAGACGGGGCCAATATCGTGATTGCGGCCAAAAGCGCCGAAACCCATCCCAAACTGCCCGGCACCATCCACAGCGTAGCCAAGGAAGTCGAAGCCGCTGGCGGCAAGGCATTGGCCCTGCAAGTCGATGTGCGTGATGAAGACGCGGTGCGCAATGCGCTGGCCCAGGCCAACGAGCATTTCGGCGGCATCGATGCGCTGGTCAATAACGCCGGGGCGATCAAGTTGACTGGCGTGCAGCACATCGAACTCAAGCGTTTCGACCTGATGCACCAGATCAACACCCGCGCGGTACTGCTGTGCAGCCAGGCCGCCCTGCCCTATCTGAAGAAATCCGCCGGACACATTCTCAACTTGTCGCCACCGCTGAACATGGCGAACAAGTGGTTTGCCCAGTTCAGCCCCTACACCGTGACCAAATACGGCATGAGCATGCTGACGATCGGGATGAGCGAGGAGTTCGCCAGTTACGGCATCAGCGTCAATTCACTGTGGCCGCAGACGATGATTGCCACCGCCGCCATCGAATTTCAGCTGGGCAACCGCGAGTCGTTCAAGCATGCGCGCCTGCCTTCGATCATGGCGGATGCGGCGCACGTGATCCTGGGAAGCAGCGCACGGCAGATCACTGGACGACTGCTTATCGACGAAGAAATTTTGCGTGAGCACGGCGTGACTGAGTTCAAGCATTACCGGTTCGAACCGGACAGCGACGCCGCACTGATGCCCGATCTGTTTATCGATTGAAGCGCATAACCCTGTGGGAGCGAGCCTGCTCGCGAAGAGGCCGTGTCAGACAGCACAGATGTTGAATGACACACCGCCTTCGCGAGCAGGCTCGCTCCCACATTGGATTTGTGCAGTGGTCTAGAATTCGATGCGCACGTCGCCCTTCGGCACGCTGCAGCACGACAAGATAAACCCTTCCGCCTCGTCGTCCTCGGTAATCCCGCCGTTGTGCTCCATCTCTACTTCGCCGCCCAGTTTCATCACCTTGCACGTGCCGCAGATCCCCATACCGCAAGCTTTCGGGATCATCAGGCCAAGCTTGGCCGCCGCCGCGTGCACGGTTTCGCCCGGGGCCACGCGAATGCTCTTGCCGGACGCGGTGAATTCGACCTGATGCAGATCCGCCGCATCGATTTCCGGCGCATCCGCGGCCTGCTCGGCTTGCTCCACCGCATCCGCACGGGCTTCCGGTGGCGTGGCGCCGAAGGATTCCTCGTGATAACGCGACATGTCGTAACCGGCCACTTCCAGCAGGCGCTTGACCGCGTTCATGTACGGCGTCGGGCCGCAGCAGAACACTTCGCGCTCGAGGAAGTCCGGCACCATCAGTTCGAGCATCTTGTGATTCAGATAGCCGCGATAACCGGCCCACGGCTCGCCGAGCCCGTGTTTCTCGCAGATCAGGTGCAGGCTGAAGTTATCGATCCGCGACGCCATGTGTTCCAGCTCGCGGTGGTAAATGATGTCTTTCGGTGAGCGGGCGCTGTGAATAAAGGTCATGTCGACATTGGCGTTAGTGTCGTAGAACCAGCGCGCCATCGACATGCACGGGGTGATCCCCACGCCGCCGCTCAGATACAGAACTTTCGGGCTCGGGAAATCGATGGCATTGAACAGCCCGACCGGGCCGTGCACCGCCAGCTCCTGGCCTTCATGCAGGGTGTCGTGCAGCCAGTTGGAGACCTTGCCGCCCGGCACCCGTTTGATCGTCACCGAGAAGCTGTACGGCACCGACGGCGAACTGGAAATGGTGTACGAACGCATGATCGGCTGGCCGTCGATTTCCAGCTCCAGGGTCACGAACTGCCCGGGCTTGAAGAAGAACAGGATCGGCTGGTCGGCCATGAAACAGAAGGTGCGCACGTCCCAGGTTTCCTGGATGACTTTGACGCAACGGACGATGTGTCGGCCATTGGCCCAGGTCTGGGTGGTGACCGGATTCAGGAAGCTGTTGGACATGCTGTTCTCCACGGCCGACTGTCGGCCTTCATGTGGCGATTCTGCGTATAGCGTGAACCGTCCGTTTACCTATCCGCGACATCGGCATACTTATCGCGACCAGCCCCCAACCGCCGGGGGTTGCGCGTCGGGAACAGATTGCACCATGTCGCCCATGGATAAGGTTCCGGCCAGCGCCGGCCCCACACTCGCCCCACACCAAGACGAATTTTTTACACCTTGCGTAGCAACCCTGATCAGCCACTTTCGCGGCCACGCAGATGGCCTTGAGGAATACATCGATGGACGTCACCGCAAAAATCAGCCTGGGCGATCCGCTGGAACCCGCACGCAAGGCCACCGCACAAATGCTGCAGGAACGCGAGCGCACCTTTTCGCTGCCGCAGCCGTTCTACAGCGACGAACGCCTGTTCGATATCGACATGCAGGAGATCTTCCAGAAAGAGTGGTTGATCGCCGGCATGACCTGCGAGATCCCGGCCAAGGGCAACTACCTGACCCTGCAGGTCGGCAAGAACCCGATCATCGTCATTCGTGGCGCCGACGGCGTGGTGCATGCGTTCCACAACGTCTGCCGCCACCGTGGCTCGCGCCTGTGCACCAGTGAAAAGGGCAAGGTTGCCAAGCTGGTCTGCCACTACCACCAGTGGACCTACGAACTGGACGGGCGCCTGCTGTTCGCCGGCACCGAGATGGGCGCCGACTTCGACATGAAGCAGTACGGCCTCAAACCGGTGAACGTGAAGACTGCCGGCGGCTACATTTTCATCAGCCTGGCGGAGAATCCGCCGGCCATCGATGACTTCCTGTCGACGCTGAACCACTACATGGAACCGTACGACATGGAGAACACCAAGGTGGCGATCACCACCACCTTGATGGAAAAGGCCAACTGGAAACTGGTGCTGGAAAACAACCGCGAGTGCTACCACTGCAACGCGTCGCACCCGGAACTGCTGAAAACCCTGCTGGAATGGGACGACGTCACCGACCCGCGTGCCGATCAGGCGTTCAAGGATCACGTCGCCGCGTCTGCTGCTGCGTGGGAAGCCGAGAAGATCCCTTACGCCCACGCCAGTTTCGGCCTGCGCAACCGCATCGTGCGCATGCCGCTGCTCAAGGGCACCGTGTCGATGACCCTGGACGGCAAACAAGGCTGCGCCAAACTGATGGGCCGGATCAAGAACCCCGACCTCGGCTCGATGCGCATCCTGCACCTGCCGCACTCGTGGAACCACTGCATGGGCGACCACATCATCGTCTTCACCGTATGGCCGATCAGCGCCCAGGAAACCATGGTCACCACCAAATGGCTGGTGCACAAGGATGCGGTCGAAGGCGTGGATTACGACGTCGAGCGCATGCGCCAGGTGTGGGACGCGACCAACGATCAGGACCGGCGTCTGGCCGAAGAAAACCAGCGCGGGATCAACTCCACGGCTTATCAGCCGGGGCCGTACTCCAAGACCTATGAGTTTGGCGTGGTCAACTTCGTGGATTGGTACAGCGAGCGGATGCTCAACAACCTTGGGGCCGAGCCTGCGCCGTACCTCAAAGGCGTCCCGGTTCAGGGCTAAAAGCAAAAGC
>NZ_JAOTNY010000019.1:0-70504 GCF_036346455.1 Pseudomonas sp. AM14(2022) | reverse complement strand
TCCTGTGGGAGCTGGCTTGCCAGCGATGGCGGCCTGGCAGCCGACCAATTCCTTACTGAAGTACCCGGCCCTACTGTGGGAGCGAGCCTGCTCGCGAAAGCTGTCTTCCGCGCGCCATCCATTTCAAACAGGCAATAAAACCCCGGAGGCTTTCGCTAACCAGTTTTTCACGATCAAAGATCGCAGCCTGCGGCAGCTCCTACAAGAAGTCATTCTTTCAAATTACATTGAAGGGGTACTCTTCCGGAGTTGCTGCGAGCACCCCTGTCAGAGTTAGCCAGCATCCGACGGTCTCAGTCTCGTCATGGTGAAAGTCCCCTTGGGATTCAGGCGATAGCGATGACTTTTGAATACGGCCTCGAATGATCCCGTAGCGATGTCCGTTTCAGCATCATATTGAACGCTGAGGATCGCCGAGTCGGCGTCCACCGACGCCATTCCGATAAATCCCGGCGGCGCAGGGATCCAATGGCTGTGGACAAATGTCAGCCCGTCTTCGAGGTTATAGACGCCCGTGAGTGCCTCATCGGATTGGTAGGGCAGCGTCATGGAGAACGAAAAATAGCTTTCATCGTCGAAATTTCCTGTTCCACCACTGATGGACCAATACCGCTGACCCAAGAACTCGTCCTGATAGAAAGATCTGAATTTCGCTGTGTTCCGTTTACCGCCCAATCTCCATTGAAACCTGTCATCACTGACGAGTGGTTTTTTCGGGAGAAACATAACGTGAGTGGTCATTGTTAAACCTGCCTTTTCGAGTAAGAGGAGGTGTTACAACCGACTGCAATTACGGTTTCTCTTGATACCTGCTCGAACAGGTGTGCGTCTACTGTCAGATCTGACAGGTAGCGCACCAATAAAAAACCCGGAAGCTTTCGCTGTCCGGGTTTTCAGATGAAGCTGCGATCTTGCTTTTAGCGGTTAAACCGCTCCACCAACGAATACTGAGTATTCGCCGTCTTGGTCAGCTCTTCACTCAGCAACGCCGAGTTATGCGCCTGTTCCGAGGTCTGGTCCGCCAGTTCCGAAATGTTGCTGATGTTGCGGCTGATTTCTTCAGCCACCGCACTTTGCTCTTCGGTCGCGGCAGCAATCTGCGTGGTCATGTCCGTGATGTTGGCCACCGCTTCGCTGATGCCGACCAGTGCCTGATCCGCTTCCAGTACCCGCGCCACACCTTCTTCCGCCTGGCGATGCCCGGCTTCCATGGTTTGTACGGCGCTGGATGCAGTTTGTTGCAGCTTGGCGATCAGGGCGTGGATCTGGCCGGTGGATTCGCTGGTGCGTTGTGCCAGTTGGCGGACTTCGTCGGCGACCACGGCAAAACCACGGCCCATCTCGCCGGCACGTGCCGCTTCGATGGCGGCGTTGAGCGCGAGCAGGTTGGTCTGGTCGGCGATGCCTTTGATCACGTCGACCACGCCGCCGATTTCGTCACTGTCCTTGGCCAGTTGGGTGACCGTCAGGCCGGTTTCACCGACCACCACCGACAGGCGCTGGATGGCTTCGCGGGTTTCCCCGGCGATGTCGCGGCCGCGACCGGTCAGGCGGTTGGCTTCCTGGGTGGCGTCGGCTGTGCGCTGTACGTGGCTGGCCACTTCCTGCGTGGTGGCGGCCATCTGGTTGACGGCGGTGGCGACCTGTTCGGTTTCCACGCGCTGGCGTTCCAGACCGCTGGAGCTGTTGTGCGCCAGGGCGTCGGACTGTTTGGCCTGATCGGTCAGGTGCTCGGCGGTGTCCTGCAAACGGGTCAGGCAGGTTTTCAGGCGCGCTTCCTGGCTGAGAATCGACATTTCCAGACGCGCCTGCGCGCCACGGCTGTCGGTGTACATCTGTGCGATCAGCGGGTCGGAGGTGGTCTGCTCGGCCAGACGCAGCAGGCGCTTGAGCCCACGTTGCTGCCATTGCAGGCCCATCAGGCCCAGCGGCACCGACAAGCCGGCAGCGAGGGCAAAGCCCCAGTGCGAGTTCAGAGTCGCGCCGATCACGAAGCTCAGTTGGCTGACCAGAATGAACGGCAACCAGTCCTGCAGCACCGGCAGCCATTTGTCGCTGGAAGGGATTGCCGACTTGCCTTGGTTGATGCGTTGGTAGAGCGCTTCGGCACGGCGGATCTGTTCGGCGGTGGGTTTGATCCGCACCGACTCGTAACCGACCACCTGATTGCCGTCGAACACCGGTGTCACGTAGGCGTTAACCCAGTAATGGTCACCGGATTTGCAGCGATTCTTGACAATGCCCATCCATGGCAAGCCTTGTTTTAGTGTGCCCCACATGTGCGAAAATACCGCAGCCGGGACGTCGGGGTGACGAACCAGGTTGTGCGGCGCACGGATCAGCTCTTCACGCGAAAACCCGCTGATTTCGACGAAAGCGTCGTTGCAGTAGGTGATCACGCCTTTGGCGTCGGTTGTGGAAATCAACCGCTGCTGAGCCGGGAAAGTCCGTTCGCGTTGTGTAATGGGCTGGTTATTACGCATGGTTTTTCAATCCGCAAGGCTTTGAAAGGTTGTCGGCGCTGTCAGGAAATTATTGAAGTTTTTTTTCAGATATAAGTACGGCGTCGCAAAACGGCTCTTGCTTCAAGCGACCAGCATCGGATAGGTGAACAGCGCAAAATGCAGCAGGTTCAGCCCGAAGTGCGTGGCGATCGCCGCCGCAAGGCCACCGAAACGGTAGGCCAGACCATAGCCGACACCCGCCAGACCCGCCAGCAACACCCAGTGCCAGCCGGCACCCACATGCGCCAGGGCAAAGATCAGCGACGCCAGCAGCAGGGCGAGGTTGTCGCCGTGGGGCTGGTGTTTGAACAGTCGGCTCAAACCGCCCTGTATATAGCCGCGAAACAGCGCCTCCTCGACCAGCGTCACCAACAGCAGATTGTTCAGCAGCCACAGCCACGCCTGATCGGGCCACTTCGGCGCCCAGGCAATCATGCCGAACAACAGTGCGCCGCCCAGCGCCAGGACGGCGCTCAAGGTCAGGGCGAGGACGCTGGCGTACACCGTCGGACGCAGCGAGCGTGCCGCGACAATCCACGGGCAGGCGAGCAACAGCCAGAAGCCGAGCAAGGGTTTGTCCAGATTCAGGTACATCGCGAACGGCACGGCGTCGTCGGTGAAACGCAGCGGGGCGATGGCTCGCCCATTGTCGAACCCCGGCAACCAGTGCAGCGCCAGCGACAGGGCGAGGAAGATAAACAGCGCGTGCCCCAGCAACCGCGCCACCGGCACCTGCTGCTGGCGCACGGCGAAACCGGCCACCAGCAACAGTCCGAGGGAGATCAGCGCGAGCCAGCCGAGTTGGCCAAAGCTCAACGCCAAACCATAACCGAGGCTGAGAAGTGCCAGATAGAGCCATGGCAACGCCTTCATCGAAAGTCCTTGTGCAGAATTTTGTGGAAGGGCTTTCTACACGGGTGAGGGCGTCGGGACAAGTAAAGCTGTGGCGGGATGCGGGGACAGGCTCCCAACCTGAGGCTATCCACAAAACCCATTGTGGGAGCGGGCTTGCTCGCGAATGCGGTGTGTCAGGCGATAAAAATCTCGACGGATACACCGCATTCGCGAGCAAGCCCGCTCCCACAGTAGATCTGTGTGTGGCTGAGGAATCAGCGCAGATTGAGCTTCGCCGCCGCGCGCTCGGTGATTTCCGTGCGCAGTTTCAACGACGGCGCTGCACGGTGCCGGGCCTCGTCGACGACAGCACTCGGCGCCGTCTGCGGGCTGCCCGACTCAAACGGCGGCGCCGGCGCATATTCCAGCTGCAGTTGAATCAACTGCGCCGCCTCGGCTCCCACCAGTTCGGCGGCCAGCACCAGGGCAAAGTCGATGCCTGCGGTAATCCCGCCACCGGTAAACAGATTGCCGTCACGCACCACTCGGTCCTGCACCGCAATCGCGCCGAGTTTCGGCAGCAGTTCGTGATAGGCCCAGTGGGTGGTCGCGCGTTTGCCTCTAAGCAGACCTGCCGCGCCCAGCACCAGCGAACCGGTGCACACCGACGTCACATATTTGGCCTGCGCCGCCTGGCGTTTGATGAACCCCAGCGTCTGCTCATCTTCCATCAGCGGCCCGACCCCGGCGCCGCCGGGAATGCAGATCACATCCAGATTCGGGCAGTCCTCGAAGGTGGTGGTCGGTTTCAACAGCAGGCCGGTGCTGGCGGTGACTGGCACCAGATCTTTCCAGATCAGATGCACCTGCACGTCCGGCAGCGAGGCCAGTACGTCATAGGGACCGGTCAGGTCGAGTTGCTGCACCTGCGGAAACAACAAAAAACCGATCTGCAACGTCATGGGGTTTTTCTCCATTTGAGGGGTGGACGGCTTCACTGTAGGCGCGTAGGTTCTGGCGTATACGCCAATAACCCCACGAATTACGCCAAATGCCCAAAGCCATTCACGTACTCGCGTTCGCCAACATGCAGATCCTCGACGTCACCGGCCCTCTGCAAGTATTCGCCTCGGCCAACGACATCGCCCGCCAACGCGGCTTGCCGGTGCCGTATGCGCCGTCGGTGATTGCCAGTGAGGGCGGCGCGGTGATGTCCTCGGCGGGGTTGGCGGTGCTGGCCGAACCATTGCCGCAGCAGGCCAGCGATACCTTGATCATCGCCGGTGGCTGGGGCATTTATCCGGCGGCTGAGGATTTGGCGCTGGTGGATTGGGTACGCGAGCACGCAGCGAAATGTCGACGCGTCGCCTCGGTCTGCACCGGCGCTTTCCTCTTGGCGGCCAGTGGCTGGCTCGACGGACGTCGCGTGGTCACCCACTGGACCCGCTGCGAACAACTGGCGCAGCAGCACCCGAAGCTGCAGGTCGAAGCCAATCCGATCTTCATCAACGACGGCCCGGTCTGGACCTCGGCCGGCGTTACCGCCGGCATCGATCTGGCGCTGGCGATGGTCGAGGAAGATCTGGGCAGTGATATTGCTCTCGACGTTGCCCGGCATCTGGTGGTGTTCCTCAAACGACCGGGCGGGCAGTCGCAATTCAGCGTGACCCTGGCCCTGCAGAATCAGGGCAATCGCTTTGATGAACTGCACGCCTGGATCGCCGAAAACCTCACCTGCGACCTCGGCGTCCCAACCCTGGCCGAACAGGCCGGCATGAGCGAACGCAGTTTCGTCCGCCACTACCGCGCCGACACCGGCCAGACCCCGGCCCGCGCCATCGAACTGATCCGCGTCGAAACCGCCCGCCGCTTGCTGAGTGACACCGGGCTGCCGGTGAAACGGATTGCGGCCAACTGCGGGTTTGGCAGTGAAGAGACCCTGCGCCGCAGTTTTCTGCGGGCGATCGGGGTGACGCCGCAGGCGTATCGGGAGCGGTTTTCGGTCAGCGCTGGAGCAGATCCAGTAATGCCTTGAGGGTTTGCTGCGGTGCTTCTTCGGGAATGTTGTGGCCGATACCGGGCAGCACGCGCCTTTCGTACAGACCGGTGAAGTGGTGTACATCTTCATCTTCTTCCGGCGCAGGACCGACCCCATCGTCGGCACCGCACAGGGAAATAGTCGGCGCGCTGATCGGCGGTTGTTTGATCAACGCGTCTTCCATCCATTGCAGCGCCGGATCGCCTGCGGCGTACATGAAGCGATGACGGTAGGAATGGATCACCACGTCAACGAAGTCCGGGTTGTCGAAGGCCGCAGCGCTCAGCGGATAACGTTCGGCGTTGCGTGCCCAGGTCGGTGACCACAATTTCCACAGCAGCTCACAGAACGCCCGCCGATTTTGCGTCAGGCCCGCGACGCCGCGTGGCGTGTGGAAATAGTACTGGTACCAATAACGATGCTCGGTCTCGGGATCCAGTGGCCGGGTCGAATTGGCGATGTCCTGCACGTTATAGCCATCCCCCGTCACCAGCCCGCGCACCCGCTCGGGAAACAACGCCGCAACGATGCACGCTGCCCGACCGCCCCAGTCGTAACCGCAAAGCGTGGCGTGTTCGATACCCAATGCATCCATCAACTCCAGCAAGTCCTGGGCGAGGGCTGCTTGCTGGCCGGAGCGCAGTGTTTCGGGGTGGTTGAAGCGAGTCGGCCCGTAACCGCGCAGGTACGGGACGATCACCCGATAACCGTGGGCGGCGAGGACCGGGGCGATTTCGTCGTACGCCCGAGGCGAGTAGGGGAAGCCATGCAGCAATATGACCGCGTCGCCGCTGGACGGGCCGTGCTGTTCAAAGGCTACGGCCAAGTTCGGTGTCAATACGCATTGAATGTCAGACACGGCAGACTCCACAGCAATTGGGCGTCAGGCAACACTAGACCATTCCTTTGTGGCGAGGGAGCGCCACTTTTCGGCGTCAATACCGCTAAGCCTCAGCTTCCGCCACCTGATTGAAATACTTCGTCCGATCCGGGGTAAACGTCACCCGCATCTTCGTCCGCGAGCAGGTCAGCGAGCGCTCTTCACCCAGATCAATATCCAGATCCTCGCCCCGCAAGCCCTGCCACTGGGCGAGGTATTTCAGCGAGCCGTATTTCTCGTTTTTCTTCAGGCTGCGGCTGACGCCACCTTTCCAGCCGAGTACCGGCAGTTCGCCGGCGAGGCATTGTTGGGCAAGGTCGGGGAAGCGGGTGGCGCGCTGACGGCCGATTTCCCAGCACTTGATCAGGCCTTTGTCGGCGGCTTCCCAGAGTTGGGTGCGGGTCAGGCCGGTGCGCAGGGGCGTGGCGATGGGGCGGTGGACGTGCTGGGTCATTCTGGTTCCTTGAATTCGGGTTTTATTGGACAGCTCCGCTGTGCCCGTTGCGGTGGATGGTAGGGGGGGATGTAACAGCTGGCAACAGGGTATTTCAGGGTGTAAGTGCAGGTTGCAGGGGAGGGAGTGGTCGGGGTTTGTTTAGACGGAGTAGGGGCTGAATGACCTGGCGTGTGGCGAGGGAGCTTGCTCCCGCTCGGCTGCGAAGCAGGCGCAAAGCCAGACAATGCGGTTCTTCTGAAGAAATGATGGCGCAGGGATTGGGGTCGCTTCGCGACCCGGCGGGAGCAAGCTCCCTCGCCACAGAAACTCACCAACGTTTATTTTTGTGTAGGAATTCGTCCTGCAAAACCCGAGTTGAAGGGATATTTCCGACAGAGTGCGGCGAATATTACGGCTGCCACTCACCCTTCTCCCCACTCAAACGCCGATCAAGAAAACTCGCCGCACTGATCAGCGCCAGATGCGTCAGCGCCTGCGGGGTGTTGCCCAGATGCCGGCCATGGCTATCAAACTCTTCGGCGTACAGCCCCAGCGGGTTCGCATAACGCAGCAATTGCTCGAATTCCAGATGCGCCTTTTCCACCTGACCGGCCCGGGCCAGGCATTCGACGTACCAGAACGAGCAAGCGGCGAAGGCGCCTTCGGTACCGGCCAAACCGTCGATGTTGGCGTCATCGTTACGGTAGCGGTAGACCATGCCGTCGCGCACCAGAGACTTTTCGATCGCTTCCAGAGTCGACAACCAGCGTGGGTCCTTGGCGCTGACGAAACGCACCAGCGGCATCAGCAGCATCGAGCCGTCGAGCGCGGTGCCGCCCTTGTACTGGACGAAATGCCCGCGCTCTTCGTCCCAGAAGTTGTCCCAGATGTCGGCGTAGATCGCCTGCCGGGTCTGATCCCACTGGGCGAACGGTGCTGGCAGTGAGCGTTTCGACGCCAGGCGAATCGCCCGGTCCAGGGCCACCCAGCACATCAGTCGCGAGTGCAGGAAGTGATGCTGCTCACCGCGCATTTCCCAAATGCCTACATCGGCTGTCTGCCAGGTCTCACACACTTGGTCGACCACTTCGCGCACGTGTTTCCAGCCCTGGTGGGAAATCGCATCGCCGTATTTATTGACCAGGTACACCGCGTCCATCAGTTCGCCAAAGATATCGAGCTGAATCTGATCGTACGCGCCATTGCCGATGCGCACCGGTTGCGCGCCACCATGACCGGAGAGGTGAGAGAGTTCGGTTTCCGGCAGTTCCTGACGACCGTCGATCGCATAGAGGATGTAGAGTTTTGTCGAATTACCCTGACAATCGCTGACCCGCCCACGCAGCCAACCCATGTAGGCGTTGGCCTCGTCGACAAAACCCAGGCGCATGAACGCGTAGACCGTGAACGAAGCGTCGCGGATCCAGGTGTAGCGATAGTCCCAGTTGCGCTCGCCGCCGGGGGTTTCCGGCAGGCCGAAGGTGGCGGCGGCGAGGATCGCGCCGTGCTTGCGCGAGGTCAGCAGCTTCAACGCGAGGGCCGAACGATTGACCATCTCGCGCCAGCGCCCGCGGTAGTTGGACTGGCCGATCCAGTCGCGCCAGAACTTCAGCGTGCGCTCCAGGCACATTTTCGCGCCGTCATCCTTGAAGCGCGGATCGTCGGCGCCACCGAGGACGAATTCGGCGTGCTGATCCTGTTTCAAACTGAAGGAGGCAACGGCCGACTCGCCATCGATGTGCAACGCCTGATCCGCCACCAGCCGCAACGATGGCTGACCCTCGGCGCTGAAAATCACCGATTGTTGATCCATCTGCGCCCGGGTGTTGGCGCGGGCATAGTCATGGCGCACCGCGCAACGCATGTGAAACGTCGCTTCCCCGCTGACCACCCGCACCCGGCGCATCAGCAGCGGCAGGTCATCGACACTGTCGCCGATCGGCAGTAGGTCGGTGATTTCCACCACCGCATACTCGCTGAGCCAGCGGGTCTGCAGCACGTTCGTGTCCGGCAGGTAGATTTGCTCGCGCCGGGCATCGGGCAAGTCCGGGGCAAGCTGGAAAATTCCTGCCTCGGGCGTGTCGAGCAGCGAACAGAAGATCGACGGGCTGTCGAATTCCGGCCAGCAGAAAAAATCCACGCTGCCCTTGTCGTTGACCAGTGCGGCACTGCGCAGATCGCCGATGATGCCGTGGGCGTCGATCGGGCTTTGTCGTTCAGGATGATGCTCAGCCATTGCCACGAAACTCCGGATAAAGACTCATGCCGCCGTCGATGAACAGGGTGGTGCCGACGATGTAGTCGGCGGCGTCGGAAGCGAGAAACACCACCGCGTTGGCGATGTCCTCGACGTCGCCGATGCGCCCGTAAGGGATCAGCTCCAACAGTTTTTCACCGGCAGCGCCTTCGGTGGCTTGCTGATTGATTGCCGTGCGAATCGCCCCCGGCGCGATGCCGTTGATGCGGATGCGCTGATGGCTGACTTCCTGGGCGAGGGTCTGCATCAACTGATCGACGCCGCCCTTGGACGCCGCATAGTTGACGTGCCCGGCCCACGGAATGCGTTGATGCACCGAACTCATGTGAATGATCTTGCCGGCGGCACGGGACACGCCTTCACGTACCCCTTGGCGGTTGAAAATCCGCAGCGCGGCGCGGGCGCAGAGGAACTGGCCGGTAAGGTTGACGCCGATCACCGTATTCCAGTCTTCGAGGGTCATGTCGACCGCAGCGGCATCCTTTTGCAGGCCGGAGTTGGCCACCAGAATGTCCAGCGCACCAAAGGCATCGAGGGTCTCGGCAAATAGCCGTTCGACGTGGTCTTCCTTTGAAATATCGGCGCCGACGGCCAGTGCCTGACCGCCGTCGGCGATGATTTGCTGCGCCAGCGCCTCGGCAGGTTCGGCCTGACGGTTGTAATTGATCACGACGGCTGCGCCGGCAGCAGCCAGCGCTTTGGCGGCAGCGTGGCCGATGCCGGAGCTGGCGCCGGTGACCAGTGCCACTTGGCGGGCGAGGGATATTTGCATGCGAAGTCGTGCCTTGAGTGAGGGCCTATTTAGCTGACTGGTCGCAAGCCATGAGAGTTCATTCGACGGTGCGGTGTTGTGGTGAATATGCCGGCCTCTTCGCGAGCAGGCTCGCTCCCACGGTTAGAATGCGCTGCCCCCGTGGGAGCGGGCTTGCTCGCGAAGGGGCCTTCACATTCCACCAACAATTCCCCGCTTCCACGCTCATCAGCCTTTGTGGCAACTTGGCCGCCCCTGATGAGGCTGCAATCCATGGCAAACCCTTACCGCGAATTATTCACCGCCCCCGGCGCCCGTGCCTTTGTTCTGGCCGGGATGATCGCGCGCATGCCGATTTCCATGACCGGCATCGGCGTGATCACCATGCTCTCGCAGCTCAAGGGCGGGTACGCGCTGGCCGGTGCGGTGGCGGCGACGTTTGCCCTGGCCACGGCGTTTTGTGCGCCGCAGGTCTCGCGTCTGGTGGATCGTTTCGGCCAGGGCAAAGTGCTGCCGCTGTCGGCATTGATCGGTGGCGGGGCACTGTTGATGTTGCTGCTGTGCACGCGTTTGCAGGCGCCGACCTGGACGCTGTTCATCTTCGCCGCGCTGGCCGGGTGCATGCCGAGCATGTCGGCGATGGTGCGTGCGCGCTGGACTGAGATCTATCGCGGCCAGCCGCAATTGCAGACTGCCTATGCGCTGGAATCGGTACTCGATGAGGTCTGTTTCATCGTTGGCCCGCCACTGTCAGTGGGATTGTGCGTGGTGGCGTTTCCCGAGGCCGGGCCGTTGGCCGCGCTGTTGGCGCTGGCGATCGGGGTGACGGCGTTTGTCGCCCAGCGCAGCACCGAGCCGGCGGTGCATCCGCAGGAATCACAGCATCAGGGTTCGATCATTCGCTCGACCGACGTGCAATGGCTGCTGGCGTTGATGCTTGCCATGGGCGTCATCGTCGGTGTGGTCGATGTGGTCAGCGTCGCCTTCGCCCAGCAGCAGGGTCAACCGGCGGCGGCGAGCATCGTGTTGTCGGTGTACGCCATCGGCTCGTGTCTGGCCGGTATCGCGTTTGGCGCGATGCGTTCGAAACTGCCGTTGCCGCGTCTGTTTCTCTACGGTGGGGTGGCGACGGCGGTGACCACGCTGCCGCTGTTGCTGGCGAGCAATATTTTCGGTTTGTCGCTGGCGGTGTTTGTCGCGGGATTGTTCTTCTCGCCGACGCTGATTGTGGCGATGGCGTTGATCGAGCGCATCGTGCCGCCGGCCAAACTGACTGAAGGCCTGACCTGGCTGGTGACGGGGCTGAGTATCGGCGTGGCGATCGGCGCCGCCGGCTCGGGCGCTCTGGTGGATGCTTTCGGTGCACGCAGCGGATTCTGGCTGGCGATTATGGCGGGGGCGGTGGTGTTGGCGTCGGCGTTTCAGAGTTATCGGCACCTGAAATAACCCGGCATTGATGAGCTGTTGTGGTGAGGGGATTTATCCCCGATGGGCCGCGAAGCAGCCCCAAATCCAGCCAGCCCTTTCCTTCAGAAGAAGCGTGCCGGGTGAGTTTGCGACTGCTGCGCAGTCGATCGGGGATAAATCCCCTCGCCACAGAGTTATCCACACAGACAGCGGATGGGTTACCAACCCCGTCCCGAATTCACCCAGAAATTCACTGACAGCGACGTCGACACCGATTCCACCTGATGGAACCAGCCCTCCGGTAAAAACAGCAGATCCCCGGCCTCCAGCGTCACGCGCAGGAATGTCACATCGCGTGCCGCAGGAAAACGCTCATAGTCCGGCGCATCGGGGTTGAAGTCGCAGCCGTCCAGGCCACCCTTTGGCGCTGTCGACCAGGTGCCCAGTGCTTCGCGGTGATGCGGGGCGGCGAGGGTGAACTGCTTCTGGCCCCAGACCTGCGCGAACAGGTTGTCGGTGTCGTCGCGGTGCAGCGGCGTCAGCGTGCCTTTGGGGCCGATCCAGATGCGTGGCGGGATGAACAGCGAGGCATCGAAGTAGGGCGGGTACTTGATCTGCTGCAGCAATTGCGCCGGCAGGATGTTGTTGCCCATGTAGGCTGGCGGTTCGCCGTCAGCCCGTTTGACTGCCGGTTGGTCCAGCGAGGCAATGAACTCGGCCATCGACGTCGAGCGGAAATCACGTTCGGTGGAAAAGGTTTTCTTCACGTAATCGCCGTGGCGGGTGATGCCCTGCAGTTCGGCGAAATGCACCAGTGATTCCTCGCGACTGAGCTTGAACAGCGGCCAGTCCTGCAAGGCATTGCTGATCACCACCGGGATGCCGTTGGGCAAGTATCTGCTTTTGAATTCGCTGACCGACAATTCATCGCGCGCATGGCGCTCGATGCGGGTCTGCACCGGCAGCCCGGCGGTGAGTTGTTCACTGAAGCGTGGCGGGGTCGGGTAGCGCTTGTTCATGTCGACCTTTTGCGCCACGGCGCCACCGTGCATCGCATGCTCGATGATCTGCGGCAGCAGCGTCGCCAGGCCCATGTTACCGCCGATTTTCAGGCGTCCGCTGGCGAACAGTTCTTCGACATTGACTCGGCCGCCCATGATCCCGAGAAAATCACTCTCGGCGACTTCAATGGTCACGTCGGGGCTGGGATGGCGTCCGGGCGCGGTGCGGCTGCTGGCCTTGACCTCCGACCAGTAGGCCTGCTGCGGGCCAAACACGAATTGGAAAACGCCTTCGATGCCGACGGCACCGGCGTTGGCGAACAACTTGCCCAGGATGCTCTGCAGGTCCACGGTGAATCCTCGTTATTGGTTTTGGCCTGAACAGTTAACGAGCGCCTGTTGGCGCAATTTACCGGCGCGCGACTAATTTGCCGGGGGCGTAATCCGTTTCTCTCTACAGACAAATTTTTCGAGGAAAGCCGGGTGAACAAGCTGACCCTGCTGTGCCTGCCGTATTCCGGCGCCAGCGCCATGGTCTACAGCCGCTGGCGGCCAAAACTGCCGCAATGGCTGCAACTGCAGCCGGTGGAACTGCCGGGGCGCGGCGCACGTTTTGACGAGCCGCTGCACACGGATATGCGTGCGCTGGCGATGCAACTGGCCAAGGAATTGCGGCCGAATCTCAAAGCGCCGTATGCGTTGTTCGGCCATAGCCTGGGCGCGCTGCTGGCCTGCGAAATCGCTCACGCGCTGCGCGCATTGGGCTGTCCGGAACCGGTGGCGCTGTTTGCCTCGGGCACGGCGGCGCCGACGATGCGCGCCGATTACGATCGCGGTTTTGCCGAGCCGAAAACCAACGCCGAGCTGATCGATCAATTGCGCACACTCAACGGCACGAGCGAAGAAGTGCTGGCCAATGCCGAGCTGATGAGCCTGACCCTGCCGATCCTGCGCGCCGACTTTCTGCTCTGCGGCAAATTCGAGCCGTTGTCGCGGCCGTTGCTCAACTGCCCGGTGCACGTGCTGGGCGGCAAGGCGGATCGCGCGACCACCGAACAACTGATCGGCTGGAGCAAGGAAACCCGTGGCAGCTTTTCGGTGGACATGCTCGCCGGCGGGCACTTCTTCATTCATGAGCATGAGGCCAAAGTGCTCAAGGTGATCAAGGATCAGCTGGAAGGGCATCATCGTCGGCATGTCATGGCCGCAATCGCCTGAACAGCGCATCACCCAATGTGGGAGCGGGCTTGCTCGCGAAAGCGGTATTTCAGTTATTGCATCGTTGACTGACACACCGCTTTCGCGAGCAAGCCCGCTCCCACATTTGATTTGTGTGCATGAAAAAAGCCGCCCTACCTCCCGCCTGACAATTGTTCTCATTCGCTAATTTTTCCGGTCTGCATTCGTTTTATAGGGACGACGTGCCTTTGTGCTTCCTGCCTACTGATCCGGATGCTGAGAAATGAATGCTGAAGACTCCTTGAAACTTGCTCGCCGGTTTATCGGGTTGCCCCTGGAAAAGCGCCAGATGTTCCTCGCGGCCCTGCACAAGGAGGGCGTGGATTTCGCGCGGTTCCCGATACCGGCCGGCATCGCAGCCGAGGATCGTCAGGCGCTGTCTTACGCGCAGCGACGCATGTGGTTCCTGTGGCAACTCGATCCGCAGAGCGGCGCCTACAACCTGCCCGGTGCGGTGCGACTCAATGGTCGACTGAACCAGTCGGCGCTGGAGCAAGCTTTCGCCAGTCTGGTGGAGCGCCACGAAACCCTGCGCACGGTGTTCCAGCGCCAGGCCGATGACAGCCTGCTGCAAGTGCCAGCCACCGCGCCGCTGCTGATTAACCGGGAAGACTTCAGCGCACTGCCGGCCAGCGAGCGCGAGCAGGCGGTGATCCGTGCCGCCGAACAGCAGTCGGTGTTGCCATTTGATCTGGCGGTCGGCCCCTTGCTGCGGGTGACCTTGCTCAAGCTTGCCGAGCAGGAACACGTGCTGCTGCTGACCCTGCACCACATCGTCTCCGATGGCTGGTCGATGAACGTGTTGATCGACGAATTCATCCGTTGCTACGACGCGTTCGACGCCGGTCAGACGCCGCAATTGCCGCCATTGCCGATTCAGTACAGCGACTATGCGCTGTGGCAACGCCGCTGGCTGGAGGCCGGTGAGCAAGCACGCCAACTCGAATATTGGCAGGCACAACTGGGCGACGAACACCCGGTGCTGGAGTTGCCACTGGATCATTCGCGCCCGGCGATGCCGAGCTATCGCGGCACTCGTTACGAGTTTGCGGTCGACGGCCAACTCGCCGAGCAACTGCGCAGCACTGCGCAACAGCATCAAGTCACTTTATTCATGTTCCTGCTCGGCGCCTTCAATGCGCTGCTGCACCGATACACCGGGCAGACCGACCTGCGCGTCGGTGTGCCGATCGCCAACCGCAATCGCGGCGAGATCGAAGGCCTGATCGGCTTCTTCGTCAATACCCAGGTGCTGCGCACGCAACTGCACGGTCAGACCCGGGTCGACGAACTGTTGCGGGCGGTCAAGGAAACCGCGCTGGGTGCCCAGGCGCATCAGGATCTGCCGTTCGAGCAACTGGTCGAAGCGCTGAAGCTGGAACGCAGCCTCAGCCACACGCCGCTGTTCCAGGTGATGTATAACCATCAGCCGCACGTGGCCGATATCGCCACCATCAGCACCGCATCCGGCCTGCAACTCGACAGCCTCGACTGGCAGAGCCGCACCACTCAGTTCGACCTGACGCTGGACACCTGGGAGAAGGGCGGCAAGCTGCACGCCGCGCTGACCTACGCCAGCGACCTGTTCGATGCACCGACCATCGAACGCATGGCGCGGCACTGGCTGCGCCTGCTGACGGCGATGGTCGCTGATCCGTCGCAGCGCATCGGTGAGTTGCCGCTGCTGGAGGCTGACGAGCAGCGCACGTTGGTGCACGACTGGAACAACGTCCACGCGCGATACCCGAGCGACACGCCGATTCACCAGTTGATCGAAGCACAGGTCGCGCGCACGCCGCAGGCACCGGCACTGGTATTCGGCGAACAGACCCTGAGTTATGCCGAACTGGATGGCCGGGCCAATCGTCTGGCGCATCTGTTGCGCGAACAGGGTGTGCAGGCGGACAGCCTGGTCGGCGTCTGTGCCCTGCGTTCGGTGGAAATGGTCGTCGCGCTGCTGGCGATTCTCAGGGCCGGCGGCGCCTACGTGCCGCTGGATCCGGAGTACCCGCAGGAGCGTCTGGCCTACATGATCGAGGACAGCGGCATCACTTTGCTGCTGACGCAACAGGCGTTGCTGGCAGCGCTGCCGACTGACGGCGTAAACGTCATCACCCTGGATCAGCCGGGGCTGCTCGACCGTTACAGCGACAGCCGTCCCAACGTCAGCGTCGATCCGCTGAACCTGGCGTACGTGATTTACACCTCGGGTTCCACCGGTAAACCGAAGGGCGCCGGCAACAGCCACGCGGCGCTGGTCAACCGTTTGTGCTGGATGCAGGAAGCCTATGCGCTGGACGCCAGTGATTCGGTGCTGCAGAAAACCCCGTTCAGTTTCGACGTGTCGGTGTGGGAGTTCTTCTGGCCGCTGCTGACTGGCGCACGGCTGGTGGTGGCCGCGCCGGGCGCGCACCGTGATCCGCTGCAACTGATCGATAGCATCAACCGCCACGGCATCAGCACGCTGCACTTTGTGCCGTCGATGTTGCAGGCGTTCATTCACGAGGCCGGCGTGGAAAGCTGCAGCGGACTCAAGCGGATTGTCTGCAGCGGTGAAGCGTTGCCGCTGGATGCGCAACTGCAAGTCTTCGCCAAACTGCCGAACGCCAGCCTCTACAACTTGTACGGCCCGACCGAAGCGGCCATCGACGTCACCCACTGGACCTGTGTCGATGAAGGCGCGGACAGCGTGCCGATCGGCCGGCCGATCGCCAACCTGCGCACCCATGTCCTCGATGCCGAATTGCTGCCGGTGCCGAGCGGTGTCGCCGGTGAGCTGTATCTGGGCGGCGCCGGGCTGGCGCGCAGTTATCACCAGCGCCCGGCGCTGACGGCCGAACGTTTTGTGCCGTGCCCGTTCCATGACGGCGCGCGCCTGTACCGCACCGGCGACCGTGTGCGGCAGCGTGCCGACGGCGTGATCGAATACCTCGGGCGTCTCGACCATCAGGTTAAGTTGCGCGGTTTGCGCATTGAGTTGGGCGAAATCGAGACCCGCCTGATGCAGCACTCGCTGGTGCGTGAGGCGGTGGTGCTGGTGCAGGGCGGCAAGCATCTGGTGGCTTATCTGGTGCTGGAAAACCCGCAGGCAGACGAGCAGTGGCAGCAAGAGGTCAAGGCGTGGCTGCTCGGCAGTTTGCCGGAGTTCATGGTGCCGACCTACCTGATCACCCTCGACAAATTGCCGGTCACCGCCAACGGCAAGCTCGACCGCAAGGCCTTGCCACAACCGGATGCCGCGCCGCAACAGGCATTCGTGGCGCCACAGGACGCCATGCAGAAAGCCCTCGCGGCGATCTGGGAAGCTGTGCTCGGCCTCGACCGCGTCGGCCTCGAAGACAACTTCTTCGAACTGGGCGGCGATTCGATCATCTCGATTCAAGTGGTCAGCCGTGCGCGACAGGCCGGGATCCGCATCAGCCCGCGTGACCTGTTCCAGTACCAGACCGTGCGCAGTCTGGCGCTGGTCGCGAGCCACGATCATCTGTCTTCGGTGGATCAGGGGCCGGTGACCGGCGACGCTGTGCTCGGGCCGATCCAGCAGGATTTCTTCAGTCGGGCGATGCCGGTGCGCGAGCACTGGAACCAATCGTTGCTGCTGACCCCGCGTGAGGCATTGAACGCACAATGGCTCGATGCGGCGCTGACCCACCTGATCAATCACCACGACGCCTTGCGCCTGCGTTTTGTCGAAGGCAGCGAAGGCTGGCAACAAAGCCACGGCCCGCTGCTGACGGGCGCTGAGCTGTGGCAACGCGATGCCGAATCTGCCGAACAGTTGCAGGCGCTATGCAACGAAGCTCAGCGCAGCCTCGACCTGCAAAACGGCCCGCTGCTGCGCGCGTTGCTGGTGACGATGGCCGACGGCTCGCAACGACTGGCACTGATCATTCATCACCTAGCGGTCGATGGCGTTTCCTGGCGGGTGCTGCTGGAAGATCTGCAGCAGGCTTACGAGCAACTGGCGGCGGGTGGCGGCATTCAGTTGCCGGCGAAGACCAGCGCGTTCCAGAGCTGGACGGCGCGTCTGGCGCAGGAAGCGTCGCGTTTCGATGAGCAATTGAGTTATTGGAAAGCCCAGCATCAGGGCGCCGAAGATCTGCCGTGCGACCGCCCGGATGGCAGCCTGAAAAATTTGCATGGCGAGAAAATCGAATGGCGCCTCGACGCCGAGCGCACCCGCCAGTTGCTGCAACAGGCGCCCGCCGCGTATCGCACGCAGGTCAACGACCTCTTGCTCACCGCACTGGCGCGCACCATCAGCCGCTGGAGCCAGCAGCCGGGCACGCTGATCGAACTGGAAGGCCACGGTCGCGAAGACCTGTTTGATGACGTCGACCTGACCCGCACCGTGGGTTGGTTCACCAGTCTGTTCGCGGTCAACCTGACCGCCAGCGCTGATCTCGACGGTTCGATCAAGGCGATCAAGGAGCAACTGCGCGCGGTGCCGGACAAAGGTCTGGGTTACGGCGTGCTACGGCATCTGGCCGCGCCGTCGGTGCGCGCCGAACTGGCCGCGCTGCCGCAACCGCGCATCACCTTCAACTACCTCGGCCAGTTCGACCGCCAGTTCGACGAAGCGGCGCTGTTCGTGCCGGCTGTTGAAACCAGCGGCGTGGCGCAGGACTCGTCGGCGCCTTTGGGCAACTGGCTGACCGTGGAAGGTCAGGTGTATGGCGGCGAATTGTCGATGAGCTGGGGCTTCAGCCGCGAGATGTTCGACAGCGCCACGGTGCAGCACCTGGTCGATCAATACGCCAGCGAATTGCAGGCGCTGATCGAACACTGCTGCACGCTACCCATTGCGCAAGCTACGCCGTCGGACTTCCCGCTGGCTCGGGTGACCCAGGCGCAACTGGATGCGCTGCCGGTACCGGCCGGTCAGCTCGATGATGTCTATCCGCTGTCGCCGATGCAGCAGGGTTTGCTGTTCCACACCCTTTACGAGCAAGCAGCGGGGGAATACATCAATCAGTTGCGCGTGGATGTGCAAGGTCTTGACCCTGAGCGGTTCCGCGCTGCATGGCAGGCCACCGTCGATGCGCAGGACATTCTGCGCAGCGGTTTCGTCTGGCAGGGCGAACTGGCGCAACCGCTGCAGATCGTGCAAAAAGAGGTGCAGTTGCCATTCAGCATTCTCGACTGGCGCGAGCGCGACGATCAGCCGGCAGCCCTTGCGGCGCTGGCCGATGCCGAACGTCAGCAAGGATTCGATCTGAGCCATGCACCGTTGCTGCGTCTGGTGCTGGTGCAGACCGCTGCCGAGCAATGGCACCTGATCTACACCCATCACCACATTCTGATGGACGGCTGGAGCAACTCGCAGTTGCTCGGCGAAGTGTTGCAGCGCTACAGCGGTCGCACCCCGGCCCATGGCGGCGGGCGGTATCGCGATTACATCGCCTGGCTGCAGCGTCAGGACGCGCAACTGAGTCAGGACTTCTGGAGCGCTCAGTTGGCCACGCTGCAAGAGCCGACCCGACTGGCCCGCGCCGCGACCGGCGGCGAGCGCGCCGGCGGCCACGGCGACCATTATCTGACGCTGGACGTGACGCGCACCCAGGCGCTGGAAGCGTTTGCCCGCCAGCAGAAAGTCACCGTCAACACCCTCGTGCAAGCTGCGTGGCTGCTGTTGCTGCAACGCTACACCGGTCACGAAGCGGTGGCGTTCGGTGCGACCGTGGCCGGGCGCCCGGCGGATTTGCCGGGCATCGAGCAGCAAGTCGGCCTGTTCATCAACACCCTGCCGGTGATCGGCGCGCCGCGTCCGGACCAAAGCGTTGGCCAATGGCTGCAAGCGGTGCAGGCGCAAAACCTCAGCCTGCGCGACTTCGAACACACGCCGCTGGCGGACATCCAGCGCTGGGCCGGGCAGGGTGGGGAAGCGCTGTTCGACAACATTCTGGTGTTCGAAAACTACCCGGTCGCCCAGGCGCTGAGCCAGGCCGGGCAAGGCCTGCAGTTCGGTGATGTCGGCAACCTGGAGCAGACCCACTACGCCCTGAGCGTGGCGGTCACCCTCGGTCAGCAACTGGCGCTGCACTACAGCTTCGACCGCAGCCAGTTTGCCAGTGAGGTGATCGAAGGCATCAGTGCCCATCTGCTGCAATTGCTTGAGCAGTTTGCCGTGTCGGCCGAGCGCAACCTTGGCGAAATCGCTCTGGCCAGCGCGCAAGAGCATGCCCGCCAGCAAGCCGAAAACCAGCCGCAGCCGTACCCGCTGGACATCGCTGTGCATCAGCGCATTGCTGCGCTGGCGGCCGAGCGCCCGCAGCGCACTGCAGTGATTTTCAACGGTCAGCATTTCAGTTATGGCGAGATCGAGCAGCGTGCCAATCAACTGGCCCACGCGCTGATCGCCCGTGGTGTCGGCGCCGAGACCCGGGTCGGCGTGGCCCTGCCGCGCAGCGAGGCGGTGATCGTCGCGCTGCTGGCGGTGCTCAAGGCCGGCGGTGCCTATGTGCCGCTGGACACCAGTTATCCGCGTGAACGCCTGGCCTATCTGATCGAGGATTCAGGACTGGCGCTGCTGATCAGCGATTCATCGGTGTCGGCGCAATTGCCGGTCGGCGAGTCGGTACCGTTGCTGGAACTGGATCGTCTCGACCTGCGCCAGTTGCCGAGCACGGCGCCACAGGTGACAGTCGATCCGCACAACCTCGCGTAC
Source organism: Pseudomonas sp. AM14(2022) (assembly GCF_036346455.1). NCBI lineage: Bacteria > Pseudomonadati > Pseudomonadota > Gammaproteobacteria > Pseudomonadales > Pseudomonadaceae > Pseudomonas > Pseudomonas sp. AM14(2022). The sequence goes on along the minus strand of NZ_JAOTNY010000019.1, from coordinate 50,490 downwards.
GTGATCTACACCTCCGGTTCCACCGGCAATCCGAAAGGCGTCAGCGTGGCCCACGGCCCACTGGCGATGCATTGCCAGGCCATCGGTCAGCGCTACGAAATGCGCGACAGCGACTGCGAATTCCACTTCATGTCGTTCGCCTTCGACGGCGCCCACGAACGCTGGCTGACCAGCCTGACCCACGGGGCTTCGCTGCTGATTCGTGACGACACATTGTGGACGCCGGAGCAGACCTACAACGCGATGATTGAACACGGCGTGAGCGTGGTCGCGTTCCCGCCGGTGTACCTGCAACAACTGGCCGAACACGCCGAGCGTGTCGGCAACCCGCCGAAAGTGCGGATCTATTGCTTCGGCGGCGATGCGGTGCCAAACGCCAGTTTCGAACGGGTCAAACGCGCGCTCGATCCGGACTACATCATCAACGGCTACGGCCCGACGGAAACCGTGGTCACGCCATTGATCTGGAAGGCTGGCCGTGAAGAGCCATGCGGTGCCGCTTACGCGCCGATCGGCAGCCGGATCGGCGACCGCAGCGCCTATGTGCTCGACGCCGATCTGAACCTGTTGCCACAAGGTATGGCCGGGGAGTTGTACCTCGGTGGCACCGGTTTGGCGCGGGGTTATCTGAACCGTCCGGGGCTGACCGCCGAGCGTTTTGTCGCCGACCCGTTCAGCGCAAATGGCGGCTTGCTCTATCGCACCGGCGACCTGGTGCGCCAGCGTGTCGACGGCACGTTCGACTATCTGGATCGCATCGACAATCAGGTGAAGATTCGCGGTTTCCGTATCGAACTGGGCGAAGTCGAAGCGGCGCTGCAAGCCCTCGACGGCGTGCGTGAAGCGGTGGTCGTGGCGCAGGAAGGCAGCGCCGGCAGTGGCAAGCGTCTGGTGGCTTACGTGGTCGGCGATTCAGCGAGTGCCGAGTTCACCGACGACCTGCGCGCGCAGCTCAAGGCCAGCCTGCCGGCGCACATGGTGCCGGCGTATGTCCTGTGTCTTGAGCGCATGCCGCTGACGCCGAATGGCAAGCTCGATCGCAAGAACCTGCCAAAACCGGACGTCAGCCAACTGCAGCAAACCTATGTCGCCCCCCAGAGCGCGCTGGAGCAGCGACTGGCGGCCATCTGGCAGGACGTACTCAAACTTGAGCAAGTCGGTGTCAGCGACAACTTCTTCGAACTGGGCGGCGATTCGATCATCTCGATTCAAGTGGTCAGCCGGGCACGGCAGGCCGGGATTCGCTTCAGCCCCAAAGACCTGTTCCAGCACCAGACCATTCAGGCCCTCGCTACAGTCGCGCAGACTGGCGAGGCGGTGCAGCCCATCGATCAGCATGCGCAAACCGGCGAAACCGCGCTGCTGCCGATTCATCAGACATTCTTCGCCGAAGCGATTCCCGACCGTCACCACTGGAACCAGTCGGTGATGCTCAAGCCGACGCAGGCACTGGACGCTCAGGTACTGGAGCAAGCGCTGGATGCGTTGGTGGTGCAGCACGACAGCTTGCGTCTGGACTTTGTCGAGCAGGCTGCGGGTTGGTCGGCGCACTACCGCGACGTCGCCACGCAAGCGGGTGAAACCATTCTCTGGCAAGTCGAGGTCGCTGATCTCGCCGCCCTTGAGGCACTGGGCGACAAGGCCCAGCGCAGTCTGCAACTGAGCGGCGGTTCGCTGATCCGCGCGGTGCTGGCGAACCTGGCTGATGGCAGTCAGCGCCTGCTGCTGATCGTCCATCACCTGGTGGTCGATGGCGTGTCGTGGCGGATTCTCTTTGAAGATCTGCAAAAAGCTTATCGCCAGCTCCTCGCAGGTAAGCCTGTGCAATTGCCGGCGAAAACCAGCGCAGTCAAAGCTTGGGCGGCAGCGTTGCAGGACTACGCCACAACGCCTGCGTTGCAGGCCGAACTGGGCTTCTGGCAGCAGCAGTTGCAGGGCGCTTCGGCGGCTTTGCCTTACGACCGGCCGCAGGGTGGTCAGCAACACGATCAGGCACTGACCCTGCGCAGCAAACTGGATCAGACCCTGACCCGTCAGCTGTTGCAGGAAGCTCCGGCGGCCTATCGCACCCAGGTCAACGACCTGTTGCTGACCGCGCTGGCGCGGGTGCTGGTGCGCTGGACCGGTGACGACAATGCGTTGGTGTTGCTTGAGGGGCATGGTCGCGAAGACCTGTTCGAACACATCGATCTGACTCGCACAGTGGGCTGGTTCACCAGCGTATTCCCGGCACGCCTGGCTCCGGCCGCCGAACTCGGCGCCTCGTTCAAGCAGATCAAGGAACAGCTGCGGGCGATTCCCCACAAGGGCATCGGCTTCGGCGCACTCGCGTACCTCGGTGATGAATCGGCGCGTGCCACCCTGCAAGCCTTGCCGGCGCCGCGCCTGACCTTCAACTACCTCGGCCAGTTCGACGGCAGCTTCGACGCTGCCAGCGATGCCCTGTTCGTGCCGACCAGCGAGTCCGGCGGCGCAGAGGTCAATCTGCAAGGGCCGCTGGGCAATCCGCTGGCGCTCAACAGCAAGGTATTCGGCGGTGAGCTGGACCTGAGCTGGACCTACAGCGGCGCGATGTTCGACACCGCCACCATCCAGCGTCTGGCCGACGACTATGTGCAGGAACTGACCACGCTGATCGGCCACTGCTGCGACAGTGCCAACCGTGGCGTGACGCCGTCGGACTTCCCGCTGGCGCAACTGTCGCAAGCGCAACTCGACGCACTGGTGCTGGAGCCGCAAGGCATCGACGACATCTATCCGCTGTCGCCGATGCAGCAGGGCATGCTGTTCCACACCTTGCTCGAACACGGCAATGGCGACTACATCAACCAGATGCGCCTGGACGTCGACGGCGTCGATCCGCAACGCTTCCGCGCGGCGTGGCAGGCAGCGGTGGATGCGCATGACATCCTGCGCAGCGGCTTCTTCTGGCAAGGCGATCTGCCGCAACCGGTGCAAGTGGTGCAACGTCAGGTCGAGGTGCCGTTCAGCGTGCTCGACTGGCACGGCAGGACTGATCTGGAGGCAGCGCTGCAAGCCCTCGCCGATGAGGAGCGCGCCCTGGGTCTGGACCTGAGCTGTGCACCGCTGATGCGCCTGGTGCTGGTGCGCACTGCAGCCGAGCGTTATCACCTGATCTACACCAACCATCACATCCTGATGGACGGCTGGAGCAGCGCGCAGTTGCTCGGCGAAGTGTTGCAGCACTACAGCGGCGAAGCGATCGCCCGTGGCGCGGGTCGTTATCGCGATTACATCGCCTGGCTGCAACGTCAGGATGGCGCGGCGGCGCAAGCCTACTGGCGGGCGACGCTGGGCAATCTGCAGGAACCGACGCGCCTGGCCAATGCCATCGCACGGCCGCAGGCCGGTTTGCCGAGCGTGGGTTACGGCGATCATTACCAGGTGCTGGACGCTGAGCTGAGCCAGCGCCTGGGTGAGTTTGCCCGGGCCGCGAAAGTCACCGTCAACACCGTGGTGCAAGCGGCGTGGCTGCTGCTGTTGCAGCGCTACACCGGCAAGGATTGCGTGGCGTTCGGCGCCACCGTCGCCGGGCGTCCGGCGGATCTGCCGGGGGCCGAAGCGCAGATCGGCCTGTTCATCAACACGCTGCCGGTGATCGCTGCGCCGTCCGCGCAGCAGAGCGTGATCGCCTGGCTGCAAGCGGTGCAGGCGCAGAACCTCGCCTCGCGCGAGTTCGAACACACGCCGCTGGCGGACATTCAGCGCTGGGCCGGGCAGGGCGGTGACGCGCTGTTCGACAGCCTGATGGTGTTCGAGAACTACCCGATCGGCGAAGCACTGGAACGCGGTGCGCCGCAAGGTCTGCGCTTCGGCGCGGTGGCCAATCAGGAGCAGACCAACTATCCGCTGACCCTGCTGGTGAACATGGGCGCGCAACTGTCGGTGCATTTCAGTTATCAGCGCGACAGCTTCGCGGCGGCCAGCGTGGCGCAGTTGGGCGCGCATCTGCAGCGTCTGCTGAGCCAGATGGCGGATGCCGGTGAGCGCACGCTCAGCGAGCTGGACCTGATCGAACACCGCCCGCCGGTGAACAGCGATTTCGTCACCGAGCAGTGCATCCATCAAGCCATCGCCAATCAGGTGGCGGCGACCCCGGATGCCTTGGCGGTGACCTTCGCCCATAAGCAACTGAGCTACGCCGAACTGGATGCCCACGCCAACCGTCTGGCGCATAAATTGGTAGAACTGGGCGTCGGCCCGGAAGTGCGCGTGGGCGTGGCGATGCCGCGTTCCGAGCAGTTGCTGATTGCCTTGCTCGCGGTGCTCAAGGCGGGTGGCGCTTACGTGCCGCTCGACCCGGACTATCCGGCGGATCGCGTGGCTTACATGCTCGAAGACAGCCGGGCGCGGGTGTTGCTCACCGAACAGGCGGTTGCCGCGACCCTGAGCGTGCCGGGCGATACGCAAGTGCTGCTGTTGGATCAGCTGTTGCTGGGCAGCTATTCGGCTGTTGCGCCAAAAACTACGGTGCAACCGGACAACCTCGCCTACGTGATTTACACCTCTGGTTCCACCGGCAAGCCGAAAGGCGTAGTAATTGCCCATCGCAACGTCATGGCGCTGATCGACTGGTCGGCCAAGGTCTACAGCCGTGATGACATACAAGGCGTGCTGGCCTCGACGTCGGTGTGCTTCGACCTGTCGGTCTGGGAGCTGTTTGTCACTCTCGCCAACGGCGGCTCGCTGATCATCGCCCGTAATGCCTTGGAGCTGGCGCAACTGCCGGCCCGTGATCAGGTGCGTCTGATCAACACTGTGCCGTCGGCGATTGCTGCGCTACAGCGTGCCGGGCAGATTCCGCCGAGCGTGCGCATCATCAACCTCGCTGGCGAGCCGCTGAAACAAGCGCTGGTGGAGGCGCTGTATCAGCAGTCGACGGTCGAGCACGTTTACGACCTGTACGGCCCGTCGGAAGACACCACCTATTCGACCTGGACCCGCCGCAGTGCCGGTGGTCAGGCGCGGATCGGGCGTGCGCTCGAGCACAGCGCCAGTCATCTGCTGGATGCCGATCTGCACGCGGTGCCGCAAGGCATTTCAGCCGAGCTGTACCTGTCCGGCGCCGGCATCACGCGCGGTTATCTGGGGCGTGCGGCGATGACCGCCGAGCGCTTCGTGCCGAATCCTTTCGTCGGCAACGGCCAGCGCATGTACCGCACCGGCGACCTGATTCGTCAGCGCGAGGAGGGCGAGCTGGAGTACATGGGCCGCATCGACCATCAGGTGAAAATTCGTGGATTCCGCATCGAACTGGGGGAGATCGAGGCGCGATTGCTCGCGCAACCGGCAGTCAGCGAAGCGGCGGTGCTGGCCGTCGAAAGCGACACCGGCGCGCAACTGGTGGCGTATGTGGTCGCTCCGCAACTGGAGATGCACGACGGGGACGCGCAGCGGCAACTGCGCGAGGGACTAAAGACTGGCCTCAAGTCTTCGTTACCTGACTACATGATTCCCGCGCACCTGCTGTTCCTTGAGCAGTTGCCACTGACCCCCAACGGCAAACTCGACCGCAAGGCCCTGCCGGCGGTCGATGCCAGCCAGATGCAGGCCGCGTATGTCGCGCCGCACAGTGAGCTTGAGCAGCAGGTCGCGGCGATCTGGCAGCAAGTGCTCGAAGTGCAACGCATCGGTCTGAACGATCACTTCTTCGAACTCGGCGGGCACTCGCTGCTGGCGGTCAACGTGGTGTCGCGCATGGCCCTTGAACTGGGCCTGACGCTGACCCCGCAACTGTTATTCCAGCACCCCGTCCTGAGCGATTTTGTCGCTCGACTCGATACAGGAGGCGGGGCAATCAACGAACAGAAACTGAGCAAGCTGGAAGCCCTGCTTGACGATATGGAGGAAGTCTGATGGACAAGAGTGTTGCTTTGAGGGTAGCCAAGCGCTTTATCACTCTGCCGCTGGACAAACGTAAGCTGTACCTGGAAAAGATGCTCGAAGAGGGCGTCTCTCCGGCCAACCTGCCGATCCCGGAAACACGTTCCGGGTTTGCGGCGATTCCTCTGTCGTACGCTCAGGAACGTCAACTGTTCCTCTGGCAAATGGACCCGCACAGCACCGCGTATCACATCCCCAGCGCCTTGCGCCTCAAGGGTCGGCTGGATGTGGCGGCGCTGGAGCGCAGCTTCAACGCGGTGGCGGCGCGCCACGAAAGCTTGCGCACCACTTTCGCCGAACAGGGTGAAAGCTTTTGCCAGGTGATTCATCCACAACTGCCGCTGAGCATCACTCTGACGCTGCTGCCGGAGGGCCTCGATGCTGGCGGTGAAGACGCCGCGATCAAGGCCTTTGTCGAGAGCGAAACCGCACGCCCGTTCAATTTGCAGCAGGGCCCGCTGCTGCGGGTGGCGCTGCTCGAAGTGGCGGAAGACGACCATGTGCTGGTGCTGATCCAGCACCACATCATCTCCGATGGCTGGTCGATCAAAGTCCTGGTCAACGAGTTGATTCAGCATTACGCCGCCGACACCGCCGGGCAGCCGCTGAGCCTGCCGGAACTGGAAGTGCAATACGCCGACTACGCGATCTGGCAGCGCCACTGGCTGGAAGCGGGCGAGCGCGAGCGCCAGTTGGCCTACTGGGTCAAGACCCTGGGCGGCGAGCAGTCGGTGCTGGAGCTGCCGATCGATTTCCCGCGTCCGGCCGTGCAAAGCCTGCGCGGTGCGCGGCTGGAACTGAACCTGCCGGCTGACCTCGGTGACGCCCTCAAACAGCTGGCGCAGCGCGAAGGTGCGAGCCTGTTCATGCTGCTGCTGGCGTCGTTCCAGGCGTTGTTGCATCGCTACAGCGGTCAGGCGCAGATTCGCGTCGGGGTGCCGACCGCCAACCGCAACCGGGTCGAGACCGAAGGCCTGATCGGCTTCTTCGTCAACACGCAGGTGCTGAATGCCGAGGTCAGCGGGCAGTTGCCGTTCAACCAGTTGCTGGCTCAGGTCAAGCAGGCGGCGATGGATGCGCAGGCGCATCAGGACCTGCCGTTCGAGCAACTGATCGAAGCCCTGCAACCGGAGCGCAGCCTGAGCCACAGCCCGGTGTTCCAGGTGATGTTCAACCACCAGACCAGCCGTGATCAGGGCCGCAGCGCGGCGCAGTTGCCGCAGCTGAGTGTCGAGGATGTGCAGTGGGAAGGGCGCACCGCGCAGTTCGACCTGACGCTGAATACCTACGAGTCCAGCGACGGCTTTGCCGCCGAGCTGACCTACGCCACCGATCTGTTCAAAGCTGAAACCGTCGAGCGTCTGGCACGTCATTGGCAGAACCTGCTGCGCGGTATCGTCGCCGCACCGAGCCAGCGCGTCGGCGAATTGCCGTTGCTGGAAAGCGCCGAGCACGGCGTGTTGTTGCAGGACTGGTTGCGCAGCGCCGACCGCAGCGCGCAAGCCGAATGCGTGCAGCAGGATTTCTCCCGGCGTGCGCAGCAAACGCCGCAGGCCACTGCACTGATCATCGGCGAAGACATGCTGAGCTACGGCGAGCTGGATGCCCGCTCGAGTCAACTGGCGCACAAGCTGATCGAGGCCGGCGTCGGCCCGGATCAACTGGTCGGCATCGCCGTCGAGCGCAGCGTGGAAATGCTCGTCGGCCTGCTGGCGATCCTCAAGGCTGGCGGTGCTTATGTGCCGCTGGATCCGGCGTATCCGGAGGATCGTCTGGCCTACATGATCGAGGACAGCGGCCTGCAATTGCTGCTGATTCAAAGCCATTTGCAGACGCAGCTGCCGATCCCGCCGGGCGTGCAAGCGCTGTTGCTGGATCAGCCACGCGAGTGGCTGGCGGCTTATCCACAGACCGCGCCGGACGTGGCAGTCAATGGCGAGCATCTGGCCTACACGATCTACACCTCCGGTTCCACCGGCAAACCGAAAGGCGTGATGGTGCGCCACGCGGCGCTGAGCAACTTTGTCGCGAGCATGATCAAGCAGCCGGGCATCTGTGCCGCCGATCGCATGCTGTCGCTGACCACCTTTTCGTTCGATATTTTCGGCCTGGAAATCTACGGCCCATTGCTGGCCGGCGCCTGTGTGGTGCTGACCGGCAAGGACGTGCATCAAGACCCGCAAGCGGTGCTCGAACTGATCGAGCGTCATGGCGTGACGGCGCTGCAAGCCACGCCCTCGACCTGGCGCATGCTGCTGGACAATGAACAGGCGCCAATCCTGGCGGGCCGCACGTTCCTCTGTGGCGGTGAAGCGCTGTCGCAGGAGCTGGCGCAACGCATGCTCGCACTGACGCCGAGCGTGTGGAACCTCTACGGCCCGACCGAAACCACTATCTGGTCGGCGCAGCACGCCTTGAGTGCGGACAGCAGCCGTCCATTCCTCGGCACACCGATCGACAACACCGCGTTGTACATCCTCGGCAGCGACCTTGAGCTCAATCCGCTCGGCGCCCCGGGGGAATTGCTGATCGGCGGCGACGGCCTCGCTCGTGGTTACTTCCAGCGCCCGAGCCTGACCGCCGAACGTTTTGTCCCCGATCCCTTTTCGAAAATCGGCGGGCGTCTGTACCGCACCGGCGACCTGACCCGTTACCGCGCCGAGGGCGTGATCGAGTACATCGGGCGGATCGACCACCAGGTGAAAATCCGTGGTTTCCGGATTGAACTCGGCGAGATCGAAGCGCGTTTGCTCGCCCTCGATAGCGTGCGCGAAACCGTGGTAGTCGCTCAGGATGGCCCGACCGGCCCGCAACTGGTCGGCTATGTGGTGCCAGCCGCCAGCGCTTTTGATGAAGGCGAACTGCGCGCCGCATTGAAAGCCAGTCTCAAGGCCGAGCTGCCGGAATACATGGTGCCGGCGCACCTGCTGTTCCTCGCGCAACTGCCGCTGACGCCGAACGGCAAAGTCGACCGCAAAGCCTTGCCGGCGCCCGATGCCAGCCAACTGCAATCGACTTACATCGCCCCGCAAACCGCCACTCAGCACAGCGTCGCCGAGATCTGGCAGGCGGTGCTCAAGCTCGATCGCGTAGGCCTGAGTGACAATTTCTTTGAACTGGGCGGCCACTCGTTGCTGGTCACGCAGGTGGTCTCGCGCGTCCGTCAGGCGCTGAACGTTCAAGTGCCGCTGCGCACGTTGTTCGAACACAGCACGCTGGAAGACTTCGTCGCCGCGCTGGGTGTCGATCAGGCGCATCGGGAGCCGCCGATTGTTGCCTTGCCACGCCAGCAACCGCTGGCGCTGTCCTATGCCCAGGAGCGTCAATGGTTCCTCTGGCAACTGGAACCGACCAGCACCGCTTATCACGTGCCGGCGGCGCTGCGTCTGCGCGGTGAACTGGATCTGCCGGCGTTGCAGCGCAGCTTCGACGCGCTGATCGAGCGCCATGAATCCCTGCGCACCTGCTTCGTCGAACAGCAGGGCCAGACCCTGCAAGTGATCCAGGCTCACGGCACGCTCGATCTGCAGGTGCAGGACGTGGCAGCGGAGCTCGACGAGGCGGCGCTGCAAGCGCTGGTCGCCGCCGAAACCCTGCACCTGTTCAATCTGCAGCAAGGCCCGTTGCTGCGGGTCAAACTGCTGCGTCTGGCCGCCGATGACCACGCACTGGTCATCACCCTGCATCACATCGTCGCCGATGGCTGGTCGATGAATGTCATGGTCGATGAGCTGGTGGCGTTGTATGCCGCCTACAGCCAGGGCCAGAACGTGCAATTGCCGGCGCTGCCGGTGCAATACGCCGACTACGCCGTGTGGCAGAAACAGTGGATGGACGCCGGTGAACGCGAGCGTCAATTGAGCTACTGGACCGCACAACTCGGCGATGGTGATCAACCGCTGCTGGAGTTGCCGACCGACCGTCCGCGTCCAGCCGAGCAGAGCTATCGTGGCGCCCGTCGCGATATCCCGCTGAGCCTCGAACTGGCCACCGCGCTCAAGCAACTGGCGCAGCGCGAGAACGTCACGCTGTTTGCGCTGTTGCTGGCGTCGTTCCAGACCTTGCTGCATCGCTACAGCGGTCAGGCCGATATCCGCGTCGGAGTGCCGGTGGCCAACCGCAACCGGGTCGAGACCGAAGGCCTGATCGGTTTCTTCGTCAACACCCAGGTACTCAAGGCCGAGTTCGACAGTCAGCAGACGTTCCGCAGCCTGCTGCAGCAAGTGAAAAATACCGTGCTCGGTGCGCAGGCGCATCAGGATCTGCCGTTCGAGCAACTGGTCGACGCGCTGCAACCGGAGCGCAGCCTCAGCCACAGCCCATTGTTCCAGGTGATGCACAACCACCAGAGCCAGGTGCGCCAGGCGCAGGGCGCCACGCGTTTGCCGAAACTGGCGATTGAAGGCTTGCCTTGGGCGTCCAGTACTGCGCAGTTCGACTTGACCCTGAACACCTTTGAATCGAGCGACAACGTCTGGGCCGAGCTGACGTACGCCACCGACCTGTTCGACGTCGAGACCATCGAACGCCTGGCGCAACACTGGACCCATCTGCTGCAAGGCATCGTTGCCGACAGCGCTCAGCGCATCGCCGAACTGCCGCTGCATGACGCCGCCGAACGCGCGGCGACCTTGCAGCAGTGGAACCCGGCCATCCGCGATTTCCCGAGCGAGCAGTGCCTGCATCAACGGATCGAACAACAAGCCGCCCGCGCCCCGCAAGCGATTGCCGTGAGCTGTGCCGGGCAGTCCCTGAGCTACGGCGAACTGAACAGTCGCGCCAACCAGTTGGCCCACAAGCTGATTGCCAGCGGTGTCGGCCCGGACGTGCGCGTCGGTCTGGCGGCGGAGCGCAGCCTCGACATGCTGGTCGGCCTGCTGGCGATTCTCAAGGCCGGCGGTGCCTATGTGCCGCTGGACCCGACGTATCCGGAGGAACGCCTGAGCTACATGATCGGCGACAGCGGCATCGCCTTGCTGCTGACCCAGAGTCATCTGCTGGGGCGTCTGCCAGTACCCGATTCGCTGCGCAGCCTGATGCTCGATCAGGAGCGTGATGGTCTGGAAGGCTACGGCGACAGCAATCCGCAGGTACGCATGAGCCCGGACAACCTGGCTTACGTGATCTACACCTCCGGTTCCACCGGTCAGCCGAAGGGCACATTGCTGGCCCATCGCAACGTGCTGCGCCTGTTCGAGGCCACCGATGCGTGGTTCGATTTTGGCGCCACGGATGTCTGGAGCCTGTTCCATTCCTACGCCTTCGACTTCTCGGTGTGGGAGATTTTCGGGGCGCTGCTGTACGGCGGCAAACTGCTGGTGGTGCCTTACGAGGTCAGCCGCTCGCCGGAAGATTTCTTCGCCTTGCTTTGCCGCGAAGGCGTCACCGTGCTCAACCAGACGCCGTCGGCGTTCAAGCAATTGATGCAAGTGGCCTGCGCCCCGCAGCACGCGGCGCAAGCACTGGCGCTGCGTTACGTGGTGTTCGGCGGCGAGGCGCTGGAGGTCAAGAGCCTGCGTCCGTGGTTCGAGCGTTTCGGCGATCAGGCACCGCAACTGATCAACATGTACGGCATCACCGAAACCACCGTGCACGTGACCTATCGGCCGATTTCGCTGGCCGACTTGCAGCGTGATGCCAGCAGTCCGATCGGCGAACCGATTCCCGATCTGTCCTGGTACTTGCTCGACGGTGATCTGAATCCGGTCGCCAAAGGTTGCATCGGTGAGCTGTACGTCGGTCGTGCCGGCCTGGCTCGCGGTTACCTGAACCGTGCGGATCTGACCAGCCTGCGCTTCATTCCCGACCCGTTCGCCGCCGATGGCGGGCGTCTGTACCGTACCGGTGACCTGGCGCGCTATCGCGCCGACGGTGTGATCGAATACATCGGCCGGATCGACCATCAGGTGAAGATTCGCGGTTTCCGTATCGAACTTGGCGAGATCGAAGCGCAACTGCTGGACCAGGCTGCGGTGCGTCAGGCCGTGGTGCTGGCGCAGCCGGGCCTCAGTGGTCAGCAACTGGTGGCGTATCTGGTGCCAGGCGACGCCGCGCTACTCGACGCGAGCCCGGCCGAACAGGCGCTGTGGCGCGACAGCGTGCGCGCCGAACTCAAGGCCAATCTGCCGGATCACATGGTCCCGGCGCACCTGTTGCTGCTGGCGCAATTGCCGTTGACCGCCAACGGCAAACTCAATCGCAACGCCTTGCCGTCACCGGACGCCAGCCAGGCGCAGCAGACCTATCAGGCGCCGCAAAGCGCGATGGAACAGGGTCTGGCCGCGATCTGGCAAGACGTACTGAAGCTGCCGCAAGTCGGCATCAACGACAACTTCTTCGAATTGGGCGGCGACTCGATCATCTCGATTCAGGTGGTCAGCCGCGCCCGTCAGGCCGGCATTCGCCTCAATCCCAAAGACCTGTTCCAGCACCAGACCGTGCAGCGTCTGGCGCTGGTCGCGCAGTGGGGCGGCGACGAGTCGACGATTGATCAGCAAGCCGCGAGCGGTGCAGCGTTGCTGCTGCCGATCCAGCAGCAGTTCTTCGCCGACGAGATTCCGCAGCGTCATCACTGGAACCAGTCGGTGCTGCTGCAGCCGCGGCAGGCGCTGGACGCTGAAAAACTCGAGCAAGTGTTGCGCGCACTGGTGGCTCATCACGATGCCTTACGCCTGAGCTTCACCCAGCGCGATGGCGTGTGGCAGGCCGAGCACCGCGCGGTCGAAGCGCTGCCGCAGCACCTGCTCTGGCAGGAGGACGTGGCCGATGCCGCTGCCCTTGAGGCCTTGGGTAATCGCGCCCAGCGCAGTCTCGATCTGCAACACGGGCCGTTGCTGCGTGCGGTACTGGCGAATCTGGCCGATGGCACGCAGCGTTTGCAGTTGGTGATTCATCACCTGGCGGTGGACGGCGTGTCGTGGCGGATTCTGCTGGAAGACCTGCAAAACGCTTATCAGCAATTGCTGAATGATCAGCCGTTGAGCCTGCCGTCCCGGACCAGCGCCTTCAAGGACTGGGGCGAGCATTTGCAGCGTTACGCCAACAGCCCGGCGTTGCAGGCCGAACTGGATTATTGGCAGGCCTGCCTGAGCGATGTAAGTACCGATCTGCCGTGCAAACGCGTTGACGCCAGCCAGGACAATCGTCTGGCCCAGACCGTGCAGACCCGGCTCGGCGCCGAGCTGACCCGCCAACTGCTGCAAGAGGCCCCGGCGGCGTACCGCACCCAGGTCAACGATCTGTTGCTGACGGCGCTGGCGCGGGTCATCGGCCGTTGGAGCGGGCAGGCGTCGACGCTGATCCAGCTCGAAGGCCATGGCCGCGAAGAACTGTTCGACGGTGTCGATCTGACCCGCACGGTGGGCTGGTTCACCAGCCTGTTCCCGGTGCGCCTGACGCCGGCAGAGACGCTTGGCGAGTCGATCAAGCAGATCAAGGAACAACTGCGCTCGATCCCCAACAAGGGCATCGGTTTCGGCGCCTTGCGTTACCTCGGTGATGCCCGCGCGCAACAGAGCCTGCAGGCCTTGCCGAGCCCGCGCATCACCTTCAACTACCTCGGGCAGTTCGACGGCAGTTTCGCCGGCGATGACGCTGCGCTGTTCGTGCCGTCGCCGGACAACGCCGGCCTCGATCAGAGCCCGGAGGCGCCGCTGGGCAACTGGTTGACCCTCAACGGTCAAGTGTATGGCGGCGAGCTGCGGGTGGGCTGGACGTTCAGCAGCGAGCGTTTCGACGGCGCGGTGATCGAAGCCCTTGCGGAAGATTACGCCGCAGAACTCGCAGCGTTGATCGGCCATTGCCTGACCCCGGGCGTCGAAGGTCTGACCCCGTCGGACTTCCCGTTGGCTGGCCTGACGCAGGCGCAGCTCGATCAGTTCCCGCTGGCGCCACGCCAGGTCGCCGATGTGTATCCGCTGTCGGCGATGCAGCAGGGCATGTTGTTCCACAGCCTCTACGAGCAGGCCACCGGCGATTACATCAACCAGGTCCGGCTCGATGTCGAAGGCCTCGATCCGCAACGCTTTCAGCAGGCCTGGCAAGCGGCGGTGGACAACCACGACATCCTGCGCAGCAGCTTTGTCTGGCAGGGTGAACTGGCGCGTCCAGTGCAGGTGGTGCACAAGCAACTGGACATGCCGTTCCGCGTCCTCGACTGGCGTGATCGCGACGATTGCCACAGCGATCTGAATGCGCTGGCCGCAGCCGAACAGGCGCAAGGTTTCGACTTGAGCCAGGGGCCGCTGTTGCGCATGGTCGTGGTGCGGCTGGACGAGCAGCGCTGCCACTTGATCTACACCAACCACCACATCCTGATGGACGGCTGGAGCAACTCGCAATTGCTTGGTGAAGTCCTGCAGCGCTACAGCGGGGTTGCCCAGCCGCCACTGGCCGGACGTTATCGCGATTACATCGAATGGCTGCAGCGCCAAGACGTGCAGGCCAGCGAGCGTTACTGGACCGCGCAACTGGCTGACCTGCAAGCGCCGACCTTGCTCGCGCAAGCGTTGCAGGCGCAGCGCGGCGATGCACCGCGCGACGGCCACGGCGAGCATTTCTGCGTGCTCGACGCTGAGCAAACGCGGCGTCTGGGCGAGTTCGCGCGCCAGCAGAAAGTCACCCTCAACACGCTGATTCAGGCAGCATGGCTGCTGCTGTTGCAGCGCCTGACCGGCCAGCCGTGTGTGGCGTTCGGCGCGACGGTGGCGGGGCGCCCGGCCGAGCTCAAAGGGGTCGAGCAGCAGATCGGCCTGTTCATCAACACCTTGCCGGTCATCGCCAGCCCGCAGTCGCCATCGAGCGTTGGCGAATGGTTGCAGAGCGTGCAGGCGCAGAACCTGGCCTTGCGTGAGCATGAGCACACGCCGCTGTTCGACATTCAGCGTTGGGCCGAGCGCAACGGTGAGGCGCTGTTCGACAACATTCTGGTGTTCGAGAACTACCCGGTGTCCGAGGCCCTGGCGCAGGGCGCACCGCAAGAACTGCGCTTCGGTGAAATCCACAATCATGAGCAGACCAACTACCCGCTGACGCTGCTGGTGCACTTGAGCGACGAATTGTCGATGCACTTCAGCTACCAGTGCGAAAGCTTTGCCGCGCACAGCGTGGTGCAACTGGCCGGGTATCTGCAGCGCTTGCTCGGGCAAATGAGCGAGTCGGGGGAGCGTTCGCTCAGTGAGCTGAACCTGATCGAGCACAGCCCGCAAGTGAACAGCGATTTCGTTACTGAGCAGTGCATCCATCAAGCCATCGCCCGTCAGGTAGCGGCGATCCCGGATGCCTTGGCGGTAACCTTCGCCCATAAGCAACTGACCTACGCCGAACTGGATGCCCAGGCCAACCGTCTGGCGCACAAACTGGTCGAGCTGGGTGTCGGCCCGGAAGTGCGCGTGGGCGTGGCCATGCCGCGTTCCGAGCAGTTGCTGATTGCCTTGCTCGCGGTGCTCAAGGCCGGTGGCGCCTATGTGCCGCTGGACCCGGATTACCCGGCGGATCGCGTTGCCTACATGCTGGAGGACAGCCGGGCGCGGGTGTTGCTGACCGAACAGGCGGTTGCCTTGACCCTGAGCGTGCCGGGCGATACGCAAGTGCTGCTGATGGATCAGGTTTCGTTGAGCGGTTATTCGACTGTTGCGCCACAGACTGCGGTGCAACCGGACAACCTCGCCTACGTGATTTACACCTCCGGTTCCACCGGCAAACCGAAAGGCGTGGCGATTGCCCATCGCAACGTCATGGCGCTGATCGACTGGTCGGCCAAGGTCTACAGCCGCGACGACATTCAAGGCGTACTGGCCTCGACCTCGGTGTGCTTCGACCTGTCGGTGTGGGAGCTGTTTGTCACGCTGGCCAACGGTGGTTCGCTGATCATCGCGCGTAATGCCTTGGAGCTGGCGCAACTGCCGGCCCGTGATCAGGTGCGCCTGATCAACACTGTGCCGTCGGCGATTGCTGCGCTACAGCGTGCCGGGCAGATTCCGCCGAGCGTGCGCATCATCAACCTGGCGGGTGAACCGCTGAAACAAGCGCTGGTGGAGGCGCTGTATCAGCAGTCGACGGTCGAGCACGTCTACGACCTGTACGGCCCGTCGGAAGACACCACCTATTCGACCTGGACCCGCCGCAGTGCCGGTGGTCAGGCGCGGATTGGTCGTGCGCTCGATCACAGTGCCAGCCATCTGTTGGATGCCGATTTGCACGCGGTTCCGCAGGGTGTTTCGGCCGAGCTGTACGTGTCCGGCGCAGGCATCACGCGCGGTTATCTGGGGCGTGCGGCGATGACCGCTGAGCGCTTCGTGCCGAATCCTTTCGTCGGCAACGGCGAGCGCATGTACCGCACCGGCGACCTGATTCGTGAGCGTGAAGCGGGCGAGCTGGAGTACATGGGCCGGATCGACCATCAGGTGAAAATTCGCGGCTTGCGTATCGAGCTGGGCGAAATTGAAGCGCGTCTGCTGGCGCATGCCGCCGTGCGTGAAGCGGTGGTCGTGGCCAGCGAAGTGTCGAGCAGTCAGCAACTGATTGCCTATCTGGTGCCGAGCGATCCGGCGATCATCGACGCCAACGCCGAGCAACAGGCCGCACTGCAGAAAACCCTCGGCAACTGGCTGGGCGCGACCTTGCCGGATTACATGGTGCCGAGCCACCGCCTGTGGCTGGCGCAGCTGCCGCTGACCCCCAACGGCAAGATCGATCGCAAGCGCCTGCCAGCACTGGAGCTCAGCGCCGCGCAGCTGCATGTCGAACCGGTGAACGCCACCGAGCAGGCGTTGGTGGAGATCTGGAAAGAGGTGCTGGGCCTTGAGCAGGTCAGCACCCACGACAGTTTCTTTGCCTTGGGCGGCGACTCGATCATCTCGATTCAGGTGGTCAGTCGCGCCCGTCAGCAAGGGCTGGAGCTGAGCCCGAAAGACCTGTTCCAGCAACCGACCATTCAACAATTGGCCCTGTGCGTGCAGGCTGCCGAAGGGCGTGTGGCGCCGGAGCCGGCGCTGATCGACCTGCCGCTGCACGGCTTGAGCGAGGCGCAGGTGGCGCAACTGCCACTGCCGGCCGGGCAACTGGACGGGCTCTATCGCTTGTCGCCAATGCAGCAGGGCATGCTGTTCCTTGGCCTGAATTCGCCGGAAGCGGATCTCTACGTCAACCAGTTGAGCGTTCCGGTGCAGGGCCTTGAGCCGCTGCGTCTGCAAGCCGCGTGGGAAACCGTCAGCCGTCGCCACGACATTCTGCGCACCGGTTTCCTCTGGCAGGATATGGCCGAGCCGCTGCAATTTGTGCTCGCCGATCCGCAGTTGCCGTTCAGTCTGCTCGACTGGCGTGAGCAGGATCATTGCGCCGAGGCCTTGCAAGGCCTGGCGGATGCCGAGCGGGCCAAGGGCTTCGACCTTGACCAGCCACCGCTGCAACGGCTGACGCTGGTGCAAGTCGGCGAGCACAGCTATCAACTGATCTGGACCTACCATCACATTCTGATCGACGGCTGGAGCAGTTCGCAATTGATCGGTGAAGTGCTGAGCCAGTATTCCCGACGACCACTGGCCGACGCGGTGCCGTATCGCGGTTACATCAACTGGCTGCAACAGCAGGACGCGAACGCCAGCGAAGGTTTCTGGCGTCAGCACCTGAGCCTGCTCGACGAACCGACCTATCTGGCGGACGCGGTGACGCGTACCGGCAGCGGTCGCGGTCACCAGGCGCTGTACAGCCGTCTGGGCGAGGCCCGCACCGAGCAGTTGAAAGCCTTTGCCCAGTCGCAGCAGGTCACCCTCAACACCTTGGTGCAGGGCGCGTGGCTGGTGCTGCTCAGCCGGTACAGCGGCCAGCGTTGCGTGGCGTTCGGCGCCACGGTGGCGGGGCGTCCGGCGAGTCTGCCGGCGTCGGAATCGATCCTCGGCCTGTTCATCAACACCTTGCCGGTGATCAAGGACGTACCGGCCGAGCAGGCCGTGGGCGCCTGGTTGCGCGAGTTGCAGGACTTCAACCTGGAGATGCGCGAGCGCGAATACACGCCGCTGACCGACGTCCAGCGTTGGGGCGGGCGTGCCGGGCAGTCGCTGTTCGACAGCATCATCGTGTTCGAAAACCACCCGATCGATCAGGCGCTGCGCGAGTGGCGCGATGATTCGCTGAAGTTTGGCGAGATCAATAACTCGGGCCTGACCAACTTCCCGATGGACCTGATGGTCACCCTCGAAGACGGGCTGGTGATCGAGTACATGTTCCTGCGCGAACATTTTGATCTGGCGACCGTGGAAGGCATCCGCAGCAACATGGAAGGCCTGCTCACCGCACTGGTTCAGGACGCCGGGCAGGCGCTGGGACGCATCGGTCTGCCGACCGGGCAAGTCGCGCCCGCGCCGGACGTTGTCGCGCAAGCGCAGACCACGCTGGTGCACCAGCGCATTGCCGGGTGGGCCGCGCAGCGTGCCGAACAAACCGCAGTGATCTTCAATGAGCAAGCCTTCAGCTACGGCCAGATCGAAGCGCGGGCCAATCGTCTGGCGCATGCGCTGATCGCCGAAGGTGTCGGTCCGGAAGTGCGGGTCGGTGTGGCCCTGCCACGCAGCGAAAACATGATTGTCGCGCTGTTGGCGGTGCTCAAGGCCGGTGGCGCCTATGTTCCGCTGGACGCGACCTATCCGCGCGAGCGCTTGAGTTATCTGATGCACGATTCGGGCATCGCCTTGCTGCTCAGCGATTCGAGTCTGCGTCAGGTGCTGCCGACCCAGGCCAACCTGCATGTGCTGGAACTCGATCAACTGGACCTGCGCACTCAGCCGGATTCGGCGCCGCAGGTCGCGGTGCAGCCGGGCAACCTGGCCTACGTGATCTACACCTCCGGCTCCACCGGTCAGCCGAAAGGTGTCGGCGTGGCGCACGGGCCGCTGGCGATGCACTGCCAGGCGATCGGTCAGCGTTACGAAATGAGCGCGGCCGATTGCGAGTTGCACTTCATGTCATTCGCCTTCGACGGCGCGCATGAACGCTGGCTGACCACCCTGACGCACGGCGCGCGTTTGCTGATTCGTGACGACAGCCTGTGGACTGCGGAACAGACCTACGACGCCCTGCATCAGCACGGCGTGACCGTGGCCGCGTTCCCGCCGGTGTACCTGCAGCAACTGGCCGAACACGCTGAGCAGCACGGCAATCCGCCGCCGGTACGGATCTACTGCTTCGGCGGGGACGCGGTGCCGGTGGCGAGTTTCGAACTGGCCAAACGCGCACTGCAACCGCAGTACATCATCAACGGCTATGGCCCGACCGAGACGGTGGTCACGCCGCTGATCTGGAAGGCCGCGGTCGACGATCAATGCGGCGCGGCCTATGCGCCGATCGGCAGCGTGGTCGGCGAGCGTAGCGGTTATGTGCTCGACAGCGACCTCAACCCGCTGCCGGCCGGCATTGCCGGTGAGTTGTACCTCGGAGGGGCGTTGGCGCGCGGTTATCTGGGGCGTGCCAGTGGCACCGCCGAACGTTTCGTTGCCAACCCGTTCAGTGCCGATGGCAGTCGCCTGTACCGCACTGGCGACCTGGTGCGCCAGCGTGCCGACGGCACCGTCGATTACCTCGGGCGGATCGACCATCAGGTGAAAATCCGTGGTTTCCGCATCGAGCTGGGTGAAATCGAAGCGCGCCTCAAGCAGCAGCCGGGCGTGCGTGACGCCGCCGTGGTGGCCCGCGAAGGTGCCAGCGGCAAACAATTGCTCGGCTATGTGCTGGCCGCTGCCGAGACGCCTGCCGACGGTTTGGGCGAACGTCTGCGCGAGCAGCTCAAGGCCAGCCTGCCGGATTACATGGTGCCGGCACACCTGATGGTGCTTGAGCGCATGCCGCTGACGCCGAACGGCAAGCTCGACCGCAAGGCCCTGCCGAATCCGGACGCTGAACAGCGCCTGGCCTACGTCGAGCCGCGCACCGAGCTGGAAAAAGCCCTGGCGAAGATCTGGCAGGAGGTGCTGAAAATCGAACGGGTCGGGCTCACCGACAACTTCTTCGAACTGGGTGGCGACTCGATCCTCAGCCTGCAAGTGGTTGCCCGCAGCCGTGTGCTCAAGGCTCAGGGCCTGAGCCTGAAACTGCGCGATCTGATGCAGAAACCGAGCATCGGCGAACTGGTAGCGAGTGTTCAGGGCACGGCGGAAAAAGCCTCCGGGTTGCTGGCGATGAACGCCGAGGTCAAGGGCGTGGCGCCGCTGTTCTGCCTGCATGCCGGTTTCGGCACGGTGTTCGACTACGAGCCGCTGGCGCGGCGCCTGAGCGGTCAACGCCAGGTGTTGGCGATTCAGTCGCGGATGCTGCTGGATCCGACGTTCAACGACACATCGTTGCACGAGATGGCGAGTGATTACCTGGCGCAGATTCGTCAGAAACAGCCGCAGGGGCCTTACCACCTGTTGGGCTGGTCGCTGGGCGGTACGCTGGCGATGTTGATCGCCGCGCAACTGGAGCAGGCCGGGCAACAGGTCAAGTTTGTCGGGCTGGTCGACAGCTTCGTGCCGTCGGCGGCGGTCGACGCCGGGGCTGTCGATGACTGGCAAGCCGACCTGCGCGACTTCTTGCAGGTGACGCTGCCGGATGCCACACCGGGCCTGCCCATCGATGGTGAAGAAACGCCGCATAACCTGCGCGCGCTGTTCCAGCGTGCCATGAGCGCCGAGCGCGGGGCGTCGACTTATGTGGCGCTGGGTGCCGAAGAACTGGCGCAGGTGTTCAGCGTGGCGCGCCGGCTCAAGCAGTTGTCGCTCAAGCTTGAGCGCTGTGCGCCGCTGACCGTCAACCCGACGTGCTGGTGGACCTTGGGTCGCGAAGCCGAGGCACTGGAGCTGGCGGCGCAACTCGGCCAGCCGGGCATGGGCGGTGAATGGCTGGATTGCGGGCACTTCCAGATCCCGCGCGATGAAACTTTCCTGTCCGAGGCTGAAGAAATGCTCGGCCAGATCGTTGAATCAGTAGTCATGTCCTGAAACCTGCTGTGAAACCCAAGCAAAACCGATCGGGCGCTGCTGGCGCCCGATCGCTTTGGAGATTTGAATGTCATTGAATCCTGATATCGCCGCATTTCTGCAATTGGTCGGCAACGGCCGGGCCAGTGGCAAACGCGTCGGCATGCACGAGCTGACCCCGAGCGAGGCCCGTGAACAATTCGATCAGTCATCGTTGCTGATGGACGCCGGCGGTGAAGAACTGGCCGTGGTGGATGAGCTGCAATTGCCGGTGCGTGACGGTGCACTGTTGAACGCACGGATCTACAGCAATCATCCGTTGCAGGCGGGTGCCGGTCGTCCGGCACTGTTGTATTTCCATGGCGGCGGCTATGTGGTCGGCAGCCTCGACTCGCATGATTCGTTGTGCCGTGCGTTGGCCGCGCTAGCCGATTGTGTGGTGCTGTCGGTGGCGTATCGACTGGCGCCGGAACATCGTTTCCCGACAGCGGCCGACGACGTCCGCGATGCCTGGGACTGGCTGGTGGCGAGTGCTGCTGATCTGGGCATCGATGCGGCGCGGCTGGCGATTGCCGGCGACAGCGTCGGTGGCAGCCTGGCCACGGTGCTGGCTGCGCAACTGACGGATGCTGCTGTGCAGCCGCGTTTGCAGGTGCTGATTTATCCGGTTACCGATGCCAGTCGCACTACGCCTTCGATCGAGCGTTTTGCCGAAGGTTATCTGCTGGAGAAGGCTTCGCTGCAGTGGTTCTACGCGTACTATCAGCGTGATGCCAGCGATCGTCTTGATCCGCGCTTCTCGCCGTTGCTCGGCGAAGTTCCGGCCGATGTCGCGCCGGTGCTGATGGTGTTGGCCGAGTGTGATCCGTTGCACGATGAGGGGGTGGCTTATGCCCGGCATTTGCAGGCGGCGGGGGTTGTTGTGGATTTGCAGGTGTACTCGGGCATGACCCATGACTTTATGCGGATGGGGGCGATTGTTGATGAGGCTGAAGAGGCGCTGGGGTTGATTGCTGGGCGCTTGGTAGAGGTGTTTGCTTTGGCTTGACGGGGTGGGAGGGTGGGGGGGTGAATATCCGTTGCTGCGGTAACGGCCACCTAGGGTTCCGCCCTTACGGCGGGTCACTTTTGGCAAACGCCCCAAAAGTAACCAAAAAGGCTTTACCCTGACGTTCGGCCCTCGCCTAGGCTCGGGTTCCTTCGCTCCGGGATTCATCCGGGGGGCAGCGCCTACGGTTTGCTTCGCTGCACCTCCTCTCGCTGTGTTTGGCTGCGCCAAACGGTCGCTGCGCTCCCACCCCCGGATAAATCCCTCCACTCAGCCTGCCGACGGGCCCTCAGATCAAAAGCGGTACTCGAGCTAACGCTCATTGTGTTGAGTGGGGCGGCTTCGCCGCAAGGGGTGCACGCTCTCTAAATTGTAGGAGCCAGCCTGCTGGTGAAGGCGGCCTGACAGCCGACCCATTTACAACTGAACACACCCATTCCAACTGTGGGAGCGGGCTTGCTCGCGAAGGCGGCCTGCCAGTCGACCAAACTCCAACTGAAAACACCCATTCCCACGCAGGAGCTGCCGAAGGCTGCGATCTTTTGATCTGCTTTGGCTTTGGCTTTGGCTTTGGCTTTGGCTTTGGCTTTGGCTTTGGCTTTGGCTTTGGCTCTTGATGTGGCTTTTGATCTTTTGCCCCTTCGGCAGGCCGAGCGTAGGTGTCCATCCGGGGGTTAGGCGCGCAGCGCCATGCGGCGAAGCCGCATACATCGAGAGGAGGTGCAGCGAAGCAAACCGGAGGCGATGCCCCCGGATGGACGCCGTAGCGAGGGAACACTGAGCCTAAGCGAAGTGCCGTACGCCGGGGCAAAGCCTTTTGGGTTACCTTTTCGGCGTCTGGAAAAGGTGACTCGCTGTAAGAGCGAAACCGCCAGCGGCAGCACCCGAAGCAACGGATATTCACCCAAAACCCCAAGAGCCTGGTCGGCCCAAAGGCCGCCAAGCCCCAATCAGCCCCCCAAAAAAAACGCCAGCAAATGCCGGCGTTTCAGTGATCGCTAAACGTATTACCAGTTATAGGTCACGTCAGCAGTCATGGTCCGGCCTTCGCCGTAATAGCAGTCGAGGGTACCGTTGCACGCGGCCACGTATTTCTCGTCAGTGAGGTTTTGCAGGTTGGCTTGCAGCTTCACGCCTTTGACATGCAGCGGCGATTTCTCCAGGTCGTAAGAGACCATGGCGTCATACACCGTGTAGGACGGAATCTGGAACGAGTCCGACTCGTAATCCGAACCGTAGCTGCTGCGCACGTAACGGGCGCCCAGGCCCATGCCGAAACCGGCGAGGGCGGTAGAGATGTCGAAGTCGTAGTTGACCCACGCGGAGGCGGTCAGCGGTGGACGCATGGCCAGGGTGCGACCTTCGCGACCGTCGTTGTCTTTCTCCCATTTGGTCTGGTTACGCGACACCGCAGCCAGCACGCGCAGGTTGCGGGTGACGTTGACCTTGCCTTCCAGCTCGATACCGCGCGAACGCACGGAGCCGCTCTGGGTGCTGAAGCCCGGGTTGTTGAGGTCGGTGGTGAGCATATTGTCCTGGTCGATCTGGTACGCCGACAGCTGGATGAAGCCGTCGATCGACTTCGGCTCATACTTGACGCCGACTTCGTACTGCTTGCCGGTGGTCGGTTCGAAGGCGCCGCCGCTCATGTCGGTACCGGTTTGCGGCAGGAACGATTCGGCGTAGCTGACGTACGGCGTGATGCCGTTGTCGAACTCGTAGCCGAGGCCGGCACGACCAGTGAACTTCTCGTCCTTCTGGTTGCTGTGGCCGCCGCTCAGCGGTTGCTTGTTGTCGGTTTCGGCGAAGTCATACCGACCGCCGAGGGTCAGGAACCACTGGTTCCAGCGCAGTTGATCCTGAGCGTACAGGCCGGTCTGGGTGATGGTGTTGTCCCATTTGTACGGCTGACGGAAATTGATCTGGCTGCCATACACCGGGTTGTACAGGTCCAGACCTGGAGCGGTGCGGTCATACAAGCCGAGGAATTTCGAATTGTAGTGGTAGTAATCCACGCCCAGCAGCACGGTGTGCTCGACGTCGGCGGTGTGGAACTTGGCCTGGGCGATGTTATCGATGCCGTAGACCTTGTTGTGCTGCGACCAGTCCACCGCATAACGGCTCTGGTAGCTGCCGTCGTTGAGGCCGGTGACCGGGTTGGTCGGGAACGCATAACCGTGCAGCGGCGCCACGTACTGGTCGTTGATGTCGGCGTAACGCGCGTTTTGCTTCAGAGTCCAGACGTCGTTGAGTTCGTGAGCGATCTCGTAACCGACGACGAACTGCTCGCGGTGGTACTTGTTCACGTCCGGCTCGCCGAGGAACAGGCTGCGGCTGATGCGCCCGGCCTGGCTGCGATGTACGGTGCCGTTGGCGGGCAGGCCCTGGGCTTCCGGTACGTCGTGGTCTTTCTGGTACTGACCGAACACGGTGATGGTGGTCTGGTCGTTGGGCAGCCAGGTCAGGCTCGGCGCCAGCAGCATGCGGTTCTGGCTGGCGTAGTCGATGGCCGAGCCGCTGTCGTTGACCACACCGGTCAGGCGATAGAGGAATTCGCCTTGATCGTCGATCGGGCCGCCGAGGTCGAAGGCACCGTACTTGCGGTCATAGCTGCCGCCACCGAGCTTCACTTCGTGCAGCGGGGTCGCGGTCGGACGCTTGCTGACCATGTTGACGATACCGCCCGGCTGGTTCTGGCCGTACAGCACCGAGGCCGGACCCTTGAGCACTTCGACGCGCTCCAGGGTGTACGGGTCGATCTGCAGCGAACCGCCGGTGCTGCCGCCGCCGTAAGGCATGTGCAGGCCGTCGAGGTACAGCGGAGTAGGGGAGAAGCCACGGGACGTCGGTTCGTCGAAGATTTTCACCCGGTCCGAGAAACCGCCGCCGGTCATGCCCGGCGTGTATTGCAGGGCCTCGGTGACGGTCTTCGAGCCGCGCATCTTGATTTCGTCTTGAGTGACGACGTTGATGGTCTGCGGGATTTCCTTGAGCGACGAATCAGTCTTCGAACCGGTGGCGCTGCGCTTGGCGACGATCCCGTCGACCGGGCCCCAGGCCGATTCGGCGGTGGCGGAAATGCTGGTCGGGGCCAGATCGAGGCTGGCACCGCCGGTGCTGCGCGAACGCAAGGCGACGTTGTTGCCCTCGACGCTGTAGGCGATGTTGGTGCCTTGCAGCAGTTGCGCGATGGCGGCGGTCGGTTCCAGGTTGCCACTGACGGCGCTGCTGCGCAGGCCGCTGACTTCATCCGGGCTGTAAAGCACTTGGAGGTTGGTCTGGCGACCGAATTCCTGCAACGCGCTCCCCAGCGACTGTGCAGGAATATTGATCGCCACGGCGGCGGCCTGGGCCTGGCCGATCATCGGCACAGTCAGGGCCATGGCGCAGAACGCGGGCAAGGTGCAACGGAAGGAGCGGCGGATCAGCAGGGCCTTGGCGAGCGGGTGGAGTCCGTGCGGTGCGGGCATTGTTCTTCTACTCTTCAAAGTGTTGACTGAGAACTATTTCTATTAACTGTTAGTAAGACGTTGAGCCTTCCGAAAACCGGAAAGCTCAACGCCATTTTTTTACAAAATTTTCACAGTCAGGCGGGTTGCAGCTCAGTGACCACTTTGCCGGCGCTCATGCGCACCAGTTGGTCGGCGACATCGAAGTAACGATCGTCGTGGGAAATGACGATGATGGTCTTGCCCAGACGCTTCAGGTCCGGCAGCAGCTCGGTATAGAAAATCCGCCGGAAGGTCGGGTCCTGATCGGCGGCCCACTCGTCGAACACCAGCACCGGACGCTCTTCCAGCCAGGCATTGATCAGGGCCAGACGCTTGCGCTGGCCGGTGGACAGGTCGGTGGTGGTGAACGAGCCGTCACGCACGCTGACCTTGTGCGCAATTTCCAGGCGCTCCAGGTATTGGTTGGCGTCTTCCGGGATATGCGTATCGCCCTGGACCACGTCGTCGAACAGGTAATAGTCGGCGAAAATCGTGGTGAACAACTGGCGGTAATCGTCGCGGTTGCTGGCGTCGACGAGCTGCTGATTGAGGTGGATTTCGCCTTGCTGCGGCGCGTACAGGCCCAGCAGCAACTTGATCAGGGTGGTCTTGCCGCAGCCATTTTCGCCGACGATGAAAATGATGTCGCCCTGTTCGATTTTCAGGTTCACCGGCCCCAGCCGGAACGGCTTGGCGCCTTCTACCGTCGGGAAACTGTACGAGACATCGGTCAGTTCCAGGCTGTGCACCGGGGTCTTTTGATGGCCCTGATCACTGAGCAGCAGGTGCGGCTCGGGCGAGGAGAATTGCTCGGACAGATCGGCGATCCGGCGGAACGCAATCTGCGCGCGACTGACGATCGGCAAGGTGCCAATGATGTGTTCCAGCGGCCCTTTCATGTACAGCAGCACCAGCACGAAGCCGCTCATCACCGCTTTGTCGGCGCTCGGCCACAGCGATTGCAGGCCCAGCGCCAGACCGATCACCACGAAGAACAGCATCGAACCCAAGGTCTTGGCGACCACGAAAATGTTCACCGAGCGCACCTGCGTGTCGCAGATCTTATCGGCCGTGCCTTCGATGCCCGAGACGAACATGCGATGCCGGCGCGGGCGGTGGATGCGCAGTTCCTTGGCGCCCTCGGCGACCGCGTGGTAGTGCTTCTGCAACTCGTCTTCGTAGTCACGGGCCTTGAGGAAACCCTGCATGCCGCGCCCGCGCGCGATGTACTGAATGACCGTGCCGATCAGAATCGCCACGGCCATCATCAAGAACATCGGCCACGACAACATCGCCAGGTAGCCCATGCAACCGAGGGTCACGGTCAGGGAAATCGCCAGCGGCGCAAAGGCGAAGGCGAAGTCGCTGATGGTGTCGACGTCGTGGGTCAGCACCGGAATCAGCCGATGGCTGCGATAGCGCTCGATCTGCTCGATCGGCGCCGAGAGGACTTTCTCGCCCAGCTCTTTGCGCAATTTGGCGATGATGTGCTGGCCGACGAAATTGGTGCCGATGTCGGAAAAGATCGAGCTGGTCAGCGCCAGCAGGCACAGGCCGGCAAACACCGCGACCATCGTGCTGGTCAGTGCGCCCTCGGCGTGCAGCACGTTGTTGATGGTCGCCAGCAGTGCGGTGACGCTCAGGCCACCGACCATGCCGAGCAGGATCGACACGCTGACGATCAGTCGAAAGGGTTTGAGCAGGGCGAACAATTCATTGATCACCCCGCGTGTTGGTTTGCTCATGGAGGTTCCCTGCTTGAAGGAGCGGCGAACACCGGCACTGCGCGTGGGGTTCACCTGGATGACGTAGAGGGCGGTGGGCGCGCCATGGAGGATCGCGCCCACCTGTAGAACGACTGGCAGGACGGCTAATTTAGCCGGGCGATGGCGTTACAGATCGCGGGCGACCCGGAAGCCGATCCAGTCGCCACGGGTGTCGGTGTAAGTGGCGTTGCGGTTGCCCGAGCGCGAGAACACCGGGGCCTCGCCCCAGTCGTTGCCACGGATGCGCCGCACGTCGCACTTGCCGCTTAACCAGGCACTGCCATCGCTTGGCGCGCCGACGTAGTTCTCGTTGTAGCAATCGGCGGTCCACTCATAAATATTGCCGTGCATGTCGTAGACGCCGAAGGCATTGGCCGGGAAGCTGCCGGCCGGCGCGGTGAAGTTGTAGCCATCGGCGGCGCCATAGGTGTTGGCGTGTTTGGCGATGCTGTATTCCTTGCCTTCGTCAAACGGGAAAGGGAACGGCCCGGTGCTGCCGGCGCGGGCGGCGTATTCACGCAGCGATTCGCTGACCAGCCGGTATTGCTGGCCGGTCTTCTTCGACAGCCAGGCCACGTACGCTTCGACCTCCGGGAAATCCATGCACACCGCCGGGTGCTTGTCGGTGTACTGCTTGCGCGGGTCGCTGCCCTGATAATCCGGGATCCCCGCCTTGCAGGCGCGACCGGGACGAGTGTCGCCGTCGGGCATTTTGTAGCCGCTGTCCTTGAGGTAGGCGTCCCACTCGCCGCGCAGTATCTGGAAACGGCTGATCGCCAGCGGTTTGGCAAACGTCACCGGGTGCATCGGTCCTTCGTCCGGCTCGCGGCCGACCTCATCCTCCGGGGTGCCCATGGTGAACGTGCCGGTGGGCAGCACGACCATTTCCGGGCAGTCCTTGCAGTCCTTGAACACCTTGCCCGGCGCAGGAGGGGTGGCGGCCTGCGCGGCACCCGGCAGCAGGCCGGCGGCGAGGGCGGTGAGCATCAGCGCCGGCAGCGCCCTCAAGGAAAATCGACGCAGTTCACTGTTCATTGCGAGTCTCGCTAAAAGGAAAAAGGGATCGCCCGGATTCACAGGGCCTGGTCGAGCACGGCCAGCAAGCGGTCGATTTGCTCTTCGTCGTTGAGCAGCCCCGGTGCGGTACGGATCACCGGGCCGACGTCACGGTGCACGGCATCGGCCACCACGCGGTTGGCCATCAGGTGCGCGGCGATCTTGTCGCTGTCCTTGCCCTTGACCCGGAAGAAGGTGAAACCGGCGGACAGCTCAGGGCTCAGTGGCGTCACCAGTTCGATCTGCGGCCGTTGCTGCAGGCGTTGTTTCAGGTAGCTGTTGAGCGCGTGAATGCGCGCCTCGACCTCGGCCTTGCCCAGCTCAAGATGCAATTTGAACGCTTCGTCCAGTGCCCAGCGGTGCTCGAACGAGTGGTAGCCGCCGGGCGTCATGGTGGTGGAAAACGCCGTGGCTTCGGAGAACGTCGGAATGATCGGGGTGACGTATCTGACCTCGGCGAAGCGGCTGCAGACGATGCCGGTGCCGCGCGGGCCGAACATCCACTTGTGGGTGCCGGCGATGAAGAAGTCGCAGTTCATTTGCGTGAAGTTCAGGTTGTCCACGCCGAAGCCATGCACCCCGTCGACCACGTAAACGATGCGGTCAGCGTCGCTGCGACTGCGGTTGTGCTTGTCGACGATGGCGCCGATCTCACCGATGGGCAGTTTCATGCCGCTGCCCGAATGCACCCAGCACATGCCCAGCACCCGGGTTTCGGGGCGGATGGCGCCGTCGATGGCAGCAAGGATTTCTGCTTTGCTGGCGTTGTACGAATCCTTGAACAGACGAATCTTGCGCACCCGGGTGTTGTCGCGTTCGCTACGCAGGGCGAGGATGGTGTGGGTCGCGTAGTGCTCGTGTTCAGTGGTGAGGATTTCCTGATCGGGGCGCACGTGCACGCCGCCGTAAATCATCGCCAGACCTTCGGTGGTGCTGCCGGTCAGAGCGATCTGTTTGGCATCGGCTTGCAGGTAGCGTCCGGCCCAGACGCGGACGTTCTCTTCGCGCTGTTCGATCACGCCGAGGTCCCAATCCATGGCCAGTCCGGGATTGTTGTCGAGGGCGACGCGGTGCCGCTCAATCGCCTCGCGCACTGGTTTGGGGTGCGAGGTGATCAGGAAGTTGGAGAAGTGCAGATACGCCGGATCCTGATCGAACAGCTGCTGCAACTGCGCCCACTTGTTGCCGGTCGCGGGCGCGGCGTTCGCGGCACCGGCGACATTCGGCAGGCTCGCGCCCAGTGGCAGAGCCGCGGCGAGAATCCCCGCCTGCTTCAAGAACTCACGACGATTGCTCATGGCTTGGCAGTTCCCGGCGCGGCGGCCAGTGCCGGTTTCGCGGCTTTCTCGACCTGATCCCAGACCCGCAGGAAGTTGCCGCCCCAGAGCTTGGCGATGTCCGCTTCGGAGTAACCGCGTGAGATCAGCTCGGCGGTGACGTTGCGAATGTCGCCGACGTTCTCGAAGCCTTTGACGCCGCCACCTTCGTTGAAGTCGGAGCTGATGCCGACATGGTCGATGCCGATCTTGCGCACCGCGTAATCGATGGCGTCACCCAGATCCTTGAGGCTGGCTTTCGGTTCTTCTTCGAGGATGCCGTACAGGCGACTGGCGTACTGGCCGAACTTCTGCTCGGACCACGCGGCAATGATCGGGTCGCCGGGCATCAACGCCATCGCCAGGTTCGGCAGCGGCGGCAGGTCGAAGTCCTTGCGCATCTCGTTGAGCTTGTCCTGGGTTTGTTGGGTGAGCGGACGCAGGTACTGCGAGAACGCGACGATCTGCACCACGCCGCCGCTGTTTTTGATCAGCTGCATTTCCTTGTCGCTGAGGTTGCGCGGGATATCGACCATCGCACGCGGCGCCGAATGCGAGGCCACCAAAGGTGTGCGGCTCAGTTGCGCGACTTGCTCGAGGGCCTTGGTCGACATTTGCGAGACGTCGATGATCACACCCAGATCGTTGAGGCGCTTGACCGCTTGCTTGCCCAGATCCGAGAGACCGTCGAGGGCGTCCGGCGAATCATTGAGGAATGGCAGCGGCCGCGACGAATCCGCCCAGTCGTTGTTGCCGATGTAGCTGAAACCGAACATGCGCATGCCGCGCGCCGTCCACAGGTCCAGCAGGTTGAGGTCGTGGCCCAGCGGGTAGGCGTTGAGCATGCTGATGAAAATCGCGAATTTGCCTTCGCCGTGCAAACGCCGGAAATCGTCCGGGGTGTAGGCGATGGCGACCTGATTGGGGTAGTCGCGAACCATCCCGGAGATGATCTTGAAGCGGATTTCCTGCTGGTTGCGCGCCTCGTCGACGAAGCCGGGTGTTGGCTTGTGCGGGGCGTTCGGGCCGTTCCACATTTCCGGCCAGCCGAAGATGGTCAGGGCGGCGCCGGACAGGCGCCCGCGGTTGGCCTTGGCGAGGTCGAACTGGCCGTCGCCGTCCTTGTCGGCTTCGTGGCCGTCGGTGCCGAAATTTTGCGTCAGGCTGACATGGCTGTCGAAAGAGAGCATGCGTTCGTGCAGCTCATCGGCCTGCTTCATGACTTTGGCCGGGTAGCCGAGGTCGTCCTTGAACCAGTGATGCCACACGGCAAAGCCTGCGCCGGCGCTGATCGCCAGGGCCAACGGCAGGCCGATGAATAGAGCCTTTTTCGAACGTGGTTTTGTCATTGCCATCTCAGTCAGGTTCGCCATCGAGTTGCAGGCGCGGAGGCCTTCGCTATCTGGGAAGAACGAGTGGTTGGCAACAAAATTTAAGCCTGGTGCTGTGGCGAGGGGATTTATCCCCGATCGAGTGCGAAGCGCTCGCAAAGCCTGCCAGCGCTGTCCCTTCTGGTGTCGCCGCCAGCGTCGGATGGGAGTTGATTCGCAACTCATCGGGGATGAATCCCCTCGCCACGGGTCATCATCGCCGGGCGCGTTAAATTTGCCGGGGCAACAAACGTTCTAGCTTGGATAAAGCCTGCTTCATGGCTGACACAGGTAGGGCAATGAAGATTTCTCGACGATGGTTCATGGCGGGTCTGGCGCTGACCGGCGCTGCCGTGCCTGCGGCGTATTTCGGGCATCGTGAATGGACGAAGCCGGACCCGACGATCACCCCGGGCGAAGCGTCTTTCGATGTCGCGGACATGGCCGGGCAGCGCCTGGCGAATGCGTTGCGCGGGGTGTGGGATATCCGTTTCGAAGGTGCCGATGCCGGCCTCGAAGGCTTGCCGCTCAAGGGCCTGCAAGTGTTTCTCGACATCGGCCAGAAGGGACGCGGCGTGTGCGGTTTTCTCGACACGCCCGAGCGCCTGCGTTCCGCTGAAACACCGCGCTATCGAATTCTGGGCGACCTCGCGAAAGCCGATGCGGCGAAACTGAGCTGGCGCCTGATCGGCGCTGATGGCCAGATCAGCTATGAGCTGGAGATGATCCTCGATGAGGTCTGGGCCGACTTCGGTAATGCCGGCAGTGGCACCCTCAGCGGCAAGGCTTTGCGCCTGGACCGCTCACTGGCCTTGCCGGCGCAGGACAATCGCTTCGTCGCCGTCAAGCGGCTGTTCCCCGAAGCGCGCGAGCGCACGCCGCTCAACCCGATGTTGCTGGCGTGGTTGATCTCCCCCGAGCATCGCCTGTTTCACCAGTTGTGGCATGCGACCCGGGACAAGTGGCACAAACTGCCCGAGGACAAACGCGAGGCCTTGCGCGGCATCGGCTGGCAGCCCGGCCCGCGCGACAAGGAGCGCGATGCCCGTGGTCCGCGCAAGGATCGCAATGGCTCGGGCGTGGACTTTTTCTTCATGCACCGGCACATGCTCGGGACGGCGCGCTCGATGCAGGAATTGCCATCCTGGGAGTTTTTCCCGCTGCCGCAGCCGGAGCTGATCCGCGACCGCGTTGGCTTCGCCCGCTATTTCGACAACCACGACGGCACGGCCTTGCCACCGACCTGGACGGCGGCGGGTGATGACGAATTCAGTCAGTGGGTCAGCGACATCAAGACTGCCGAGACCTACGAAAGCAACTTCCAGGTCTGGGAATCGCAGTACCGCGATCCGGCGTACCTCGCCCGGCTCACCCTCGGCCAGTTCGGCTCCGAAGTCGAGTTGGGTCTGCATGACTGGCTGCATATGCGCTGGGCCTCTGTGCCGCGCGATCCGTCCAACGGTCAGCCGGTGCCGTTTGCCCGCGATCCGGCGGACTTCGCGGCGCGTTGGTACAACGCCGAAAACGATTTCCTCGGCGATCCGTTTTCTTCCCACGTCAACCCGACGTTCTGGCATTTCCATGGCTGGATCGACGATCGCATCGAGGACTGGTTCCGCGCCCACGAGCGGTTCCATCCGGGCGAAGTCACGCGGCTGCAGGTCAATGGCGTGCCATGGTTTGCCCCGGGGCGTTGGGTGGAAGTCGACGACCCATGGCTCGGGCCGATCACCCATGGCTGCAGCACCACGCCGGGTTTGCAGATGGGCAAGTCGGTGGAGATGGATCCGGAAACCATGAAGCTGGCGCTGCGCATCACCTTCATCACCGACGAGGAAAAACTCGCCGGCCTGTTCCGCCGCGTGCCGCAACGGCCATGGTATGCGCGCAATCTGAAGCCTAAAACCAGCCCGACTTGAGGGCTGCGTTATCGTTCTTCGCGAGCAAGCCCGCTCCCACAGGGTTATGTGTCAGACAATAATGTCCGGGCTGACCCCTGCATGAGAACGCATTCTTACTGATGGAACGCGTTCAAATGTGGGAGCGGGCTTGCTCGCGAAAGCAATCTGTCAAACGCTGCAATTACCGGGCCTGCCAACCCCCACCCAACGCCTTGTACAACGCAATGCTCGCCTGCACTCGTGACAGCCGTAGTTGTGCATGTTGATCCTGGGCCGCGTACAGCGTGCGCTGGGTTTCCAACACGGTCAGCAAGTCTTCAGCGCCAGCCTGGTAACGGCTCTGCGCGATGTCGAATGCGGTCTGCGCCTGATTCAGTTCTTCGTTCTGCCACAACCGCTGCTCATCCAGGCGGCGAATGCTATTGAGCGCTTTTTCCACATCGGCGAAACCGTTGATGATTGCCCCACGGTAAGTTTCCAGCAGCTCTTGCTGGCGCGCAGAGGCCTTGTCGCGTTCCGCGCCGAGGCGACCGTTATTGAAAATCGGTGCGACCAGTCCGGCGGTCAGGTTGTAGAAAGGGCTGCGGATCAAATCGTCGAACTGATTGGCGCCCGAGCCGAGTTGGGCGGTCAGGGTCAGTGCCGGCAACATGGCTGCGCGAGCGACTTTGACGTCAGCTTCGGCGGCGGCCAGTTGGGCTTCGGCGTGTGCGATGTCCGGACGATGCGTGAGCAACTCGCTGGGCACGCCAGCGGCGATGTCTGGCCATTGCAGGTGATCGAAGGACTCTGTCGTCGACAGTTGCTGCACCGGTCGGCCAAGCAGGGCGGCGAGGCTGATCAGCGCGTCCTGGGCTTGCTGTTGCACGCGCGGCAATTGCCATTGCTGGGCGGCGACCAGGCTCTTCTGTTGCGCCAGTTCCAGCGCGGTGGCTGAGCCTGAATCAAACCGCGTCTGCACCAGTTTCAGCACGCTTTGCGCGTTGGCCAGATTGAGTTCGGCGATGCGGCTCTGCTCGCGTAGCGACAAGGTTTGCGCATACGTGCTGGCAACGCCGCTGAGCAATGTCAGTTCGACCGTCGCCCGGTCGAATTCGCTGGCCTGCAGAGCGAACTGGGCACTGTCGCGCGACGCGCGCTTGCCGCCCCAGAAATCGATTTCGTAGGTGGCGCTCAGGTTGGTATCGAAATAGTCCACCGCCTTGTTGCTGCTGTTGGCATCGAGTTGGCTGTAGCCATTGCCGCGCAGCAGTTTCTGCCGATTGGCATTCAGTCCTGCCTTGACCTCCGGCAACTGTGAGCCGCCAGCGATGACGGTGCCCGCCTGCGCCTGATGCACTCGAGCAACGGCGGCCGCGAGGTCGAAACTGCCGACGCGAGCCTGTTCGATCAGGCGATCCAGTTCCGGGCTGCCAAATTGCGTCCACCACTGCGGGTTGTTGCGGGCAACGCTGGCGCCATGGGGCGACTGCCAGGCAGTTGGCGTTTGCACGCCACTGTCCGGGCGTTGAACGGGACTGCCGCAGGCACTGAGGATCAGGCACACGGTCAACAGGCTGAGGCGCGGTTTCATAGATCGATCATTCACTGGTAAGGGCCGTGACCGGGTCGAGCCGGGCAGCTTTGCGGGCAGGCATGAAGCCGAAGACAACACCGGTGACCAGGGCGCAGCCGAACGCGCCGAGTACCGCCATCAAGGAAAAGGCCACGGCCACTTCGCTGAGGATCAGCACGCCACCGACGATCAGTGCCAGGGCGATCCCGGCAATGCCGCCGACCACCGAGAGCATCACCGCTTCGGTGAGGAACTGCCGGAGGATGTCGCGCTGACGTGCGCCGGTGGCCATGCGAATGCCGATCTCGCGAGTCCGCTCGCGCACGGTCATGAGCATGATGTTCATCACGCCGATACCGCCGACCAGCAGCGAAATCGCCGCAATCGAACCGAGCATCAGCGACAGGGTGTTCTGGGTGCGCGCCTCGGCCTGAATCATCGCGGCGTTGTTGGTCAGTTCGAAATCCTTCTTGCCGTTGTGCAGGCGCAGCATCAGTTGCTCGATGGCCTGCTCGGTGTCCTTGACCTTGCGCGCGTCGGCGGCGGCGATGGCCACGTATTCCGGATTGCGCGTGCCGAACAGCCGGACGCTGGCCGCCGAATAAGGGATGGCGATGCGGTTATCACTGTCGGAGTCGCCGGAGCTGGCGCCTTTTTCCGCAAGCACGCCGACCACCTGGAACGGCACATTCTCGATCAGGATGAATTGGCCGATCGGGTTCGGCACATCCTTGAGCAGTTTGCTGCGGACTTTGTGGCCGATCACCGCGACGGCTGCAGCGTTCTGCTCATCGGCCTCGGTGAAGTAATTGCCTTGCACCACCGGCCAGTTGAAGATCGCCGGGAAGTTGGTGTCGTTGCCGCCGACGTAACTCAGGTGGTCGGCGTTGCCGTACCGCACGCCGGCCTCGGCGCCGTTGACCGGCATGATCCGCTGCACTTGCGGCAGGCTGGCCAGCGCGTGCACATCGTCGAGGGTGATGATCCCCGGCGGCGTGCGCGGGTTGGGCGCCGAGCCGCTCAGATAAATAATGTTCGAACCGAAGGCGCCCATCTGCGCCATCACCTGGCGTTTGCTGCCTTCACCGACCGCCAGCATCACCACCACCGACGCCACGCCGATGATGATCCCGAGCAGGGTCAGTGCGGTGCGAAAGCGGTTGATCCACATCACGCGCCACGCGGCGTGCAGGGCATCGACCAGTTCGCCTTTCCAGGCGCCGGTGGCTTCGGCGCCGTCGGCCAGACGCTGGCGCAGATCCACCGCTTGCAGGGCGCCGGGGTTGGCGCTGGTCTGGGCGTGGGGATTGTCGCGGGCGCTGTCGCTGATGATCAGGCCGTCGCGTATTTCGATGATGCGTTTGGCCCGGGCCGCAACTTCGCGGTCGTGGGTGATGAGGATCACCACGTGGCCCTGGCTCGCCAGCTCATCGAGCAGCGTCATCACTTCTTTGCCGCTGTGACTGTCGAGGGCGCCGGTGGGTTCGTCGGCGAGGATGATGTGGCCGCCGTTCATCAACGCCCGGGCAATCGACACCCGTTGCTGTTGGCCACCGGACAACTGATGCGGGCGGTTGCCGGTGCGCGAGGCCAGGCCGAGTCGGTCGAGCAGGGCAGCGGCGCGGGCGTGACGCTCGGCGGCCGGGGTGCCGGCATAGATCGCCGGCATCTCGACGTTTTCCTGGGCCGAGCCGGACGGAATCAGGTGATAGCCCTGGAACACAAAGCCAAAGGCTTCGCGGCGCAGCCAGGCCAGCTCGTCGCTGTCGAGGCCGGCGACGTTTTCCCCGGCAAAGCGATACTCGCCGGAGGTCGGGCGGTCGAGGCAGCCGAGGATATTCATCAGGGTCGATTTGCCGGAGCCGGAAGCGCCGACAATCGCCACGAATTCACCAGCGTGAATCGACAGGTCGATGCCGCGCAACACGTGAACTTCAGGCGCGTCACCGCCGCCGTAGGATTTGCGAATGTCCTGCAGATCGATCAGAGGCGTTCTCATTCAGCCTCCGCTGCCGTCGACCGGGCCGATCAATAGGTGATCGCCTTCGTTGAGGCCGTCGACAATCTGCACTTTGAGCCGGTCGCTGATACCGGTGCGTACCTCGCGCTGCTGGATGTCGCCGTTGGCCGCCACCACCTGCGCGGTTTGCAGGTTGGCCGTGGTGCTGCCCTGCAACGCGGCGACCGGCGCGGTGAGCACGCCTTTGGCCTGATTGGCGACGAAAAACACCTGGGTGGTCATCTCGGCCATCAAGGCGTTGTCGGCGTTATCGACGTCGAGCAAAACCGTGTACAGCACAACGCGGGCGCTGCCGCTTTTACTGCTGCTGGCTGGGCTGCCGCCGCCTTGGCTGGTCTGGTCCAGCGGCTTGGGTGGCACCGGCAAAATCTGCCGCACGGTGCTGCTCCAGCGCCGCTGGCCGCCGCTGAGGGTGGTGAAGTAGGCGGTCATGCCCGGTTTGACGTGACCGATGTCAGCCTCGGAAACCTCGGCCCACACGGTCATCGGTGACAGTTTGGCGATGCGCAGGATCAGCGGCGTCTGCTGTTGCGCGTTGAGGGTCTGGCCTTCGCGGGCGTCGAGGGCAACCACGGTGCCGGCCATCGGCGCGTAGATCCGCGTGTAGCCGAGTTCGGCCTGATCGCTGCGCAGGCTCGCTTCGGCCTGGCGGATCTGCGCCTGGAACATGTCGACGCGGGCCTGAGTGGCTTTCAGTTCGGCGCGGGCGGTTTGCACGTCTTCTTCACGGGTGGCGCCGCCGGCCACGAGATTCTGCTGCCGCTGATACTTCTGCCGCGCCAGCTCATGCTGGGCGCGCTGCTCCTGCAATTGCGCCTTGAGGTTTTCGATGGAGAAGCGCCCGGCGTCGAGTTTGGCCTTCTGCGTGGACGGATCGATTTCCACCAACAGTTGACCTTCCTTGACCACGTCACCGACTTCGACGTGGATCTTCTGGATCTGCCCGGAGGCCTGCGCGCCGACATCGACATACCGGCGCGGTTGCAGGGTGCCCAGCGCGGTGACGCTGCTCTCGATGTCGCCACGGCTGACTTGCACGGTGGCGAAGCGCTCGCGGCCCGGCGGCATGATTTGCCACGCGGCGTAGGCAACAACAGGAATCAGACAAAGGACTGCGAGCAGGGCGCGTCGAGCGGGGCGGGGACGTTTCATGCAGGGTTCCGGCCAGTGGAATTCGGCCCGTCGTCCGGCTGCACGCCACAGCGCGCAGCCGCAGAACGCTGTCGCAGGGCGCGACAGACACGGGGAGCTGTCCTGTAAACGATGAATGCGCAGGGGAATTTAAGCGAAGACACAGGATGTTACAGGTATAGAACGGCACTATTTAGCGGGCAACGACAAACGCCACTTTAAATCTATATGAGAATTACTATAAATTACGCACCTCAAGTTGCCACTATCTTGCTACCCGTGTTTGCGGGGCCTTCGATCAGTGTGCTCAAGGATCGAATCCGCATCGAAGCGGCCGGGAGTCATGTTGGAAAACTACTATCGCGAGCTGGTGTGTTTCCTGAACGCCAAGCTCGGCAACCGTCAGGTCGCCGAAGATGTGGTGCATGACGCTTATGTGCGGGTTCTGGAACGCTCCAGCGACACGCCCATCGAGCAGCCCCGGGCCTTTCTTTATCGCACGGCGCTGAATCTGGTGATCGACGATCATCGGCGCAACGCCTTGCGCCAGGTCGAGCCACTGGAAGTGCTCGACAGCGAAGAGCGCTATTTCACCCCGTCGCCCCATGGCACTCTCGATCACGGCCAGCGTCTGGAGATGCTCCAGCGCGCACTGGCGGAGTTGTCGCCGCTGTGCCGCGACAGTTTTCTGCTGCGCAAGATCGAAGGCCTGTCGCACCCGCAGATTGCCGAACAGCTGGGAATTTCCAAGGCACTGGTGGAAAAACACATCGTCAATGCGATGAAGCATTGCCGTCTGCGCATCAAGCAATGGGATGCCCATTGAGCCGCCATCGCTAAATTTTATTTCACTGTCCTCGTTCCTACTCAACAGACGACCTGCTGTCCTGCTCAAGGCCAGTCGGGTCACTTAGGCTCTCCTTCCCCTTGTTGAGGGGTTCATCCAGAGGACACTGGAAATGACTCAGGCAATTGCATCGCCCATCGTTCACGACCTGATCGGCGTCGGTTTCGGCCCTTCGAACCTGGCGCTGGCCATCGCTCTGCAAGAGCGCGGCCCGACCCACGGCGAGCTGGATGTGCTGTTCCTCGACAAGCAGGCCAACTACAGCTGGCACGGCAACACCCTGTCGACCCAAAGCGAATTGCAGATTTCCTTCCTCAAGGATCTGGTGACCCTGCGCAACCCGACCAGCCCGTACTCGTTCGTCAATTACCTGAAGGCCCACGGCCGTCTGGTGGACTTCATCAACCTCGGCACCTTCTATCCGTGCCGCATGGAGTACAACGACTACTTGCGCTGGGTCGCCGGGCAGTTCACTGAGCAGAGCCGCTATGGCGAAGAAGTGCTGACCATCGAACCGGTGCTGCACAACCATCAGGTTGAAGCGCTGCGCGTGATCTCCCGCGACAGTGAAGGCCAGCAGTTGGTGCGCACCGCGCGTTCGGTGGTGGTCAGTGCCGGTGGCACGCCGCGGATTCCCGAAGCGTTCAAGGCGCTGAAGGGGGACAGCCGCGTGTTCCACCACTCGCAGTATCTGTCGCAGATGGCCAAACAGCCGTGTGTGAACAACCAGCCGATGAGCATCGCGATCATCGGCGGCGGGCAGAGCGCGGCGGAAGCCTTTATCGATCTGAACGATTCGTTCCCGTCGGTGCAGGTCGACATGATCCTGCGCGGCTCGGCCCTCAAACCTGCGGACGACAGCCCGTTCGTCAACGAAGTGTTCTCGCCGGAGTTCACCGATCTGGTGTTCCAGCAAAACAGCGCCGAGCGTGAGCGGCTGGTCAACGAGTACCACAACACCAACTACTCGGTGGTCGACATCGACCTGATCGAACGCATCTACGGCATCTTCTATCGGCAGAAAGTCTCGGGCATTGCCCGTCATGCGTTCCGTACCCTGACCACCGTCGAGAGCGCCACCGCCACCGAACGCGGCATCGAACTGGCGGTGCGCAACAACGCCACCGGCGAAGTCACCGTGCGCACCTACGACGCCGTGGTTCTGGCCACCGGTTACGAGCGGCAGATGCACCGCAAACTGTTGGCACCGCTGGAAGAATACCTCGGTGATTTCGAGGTCGATCGCAACTACAAACTGATCACCGACGAACGCTGCAAGGCCGGTCTGTACATGCAGGGCTTCTGCCAGGCCAGCCATGGCCTGAGTGATACGTTGCTGTCGGTGTTGCCGGTGCGTGCTGACGAGATTGCCGGCTCGCTGTATGAGCATGGCAAGAACCGTGGGCATCGTTCGGTGGCGGATCTGTTGTTGGCGACGGCAAGCTGATTTTGTAGCGCCTCACATACCGCTTTCGCGAGCAAGCCCGCTCCCACATTGGCTCTCTGTTGACCACAAAATCTGTGTTCAATGAAGATCCCCCTGTGGGAGCGAGCCTGCTCGCGAAGGGGCCGTCAAAAACACCCTGAAATCTGAATCCTGAACCCTTCCTGAACACCCGCCACATTCCCCGGCACACTTCCTTTTGCGGGTTTACTCTCAAATCATCGAGGCGTAAGCTTCGCGCGTTTTCATCAATAGCGGAGACCCACAGTGGGTACTTGTTCGAGTGACAGTTGTCGGCCGGTCTCGGTAACCGGCAGATTCTCGGCAAGATAACGCGCAGCCTTTCTCTGCCGTTGTCTCGCCGTAAAGCGAGCAGCGGCATCCCGATCATGGTCAGTTGAGGCCATGTCCCGACGTCCTTCTCATCGACACTGAAAGTATGTGATTTCGACCGTGTGGTCGCGATCGCAAACCTATCGACACGCCTGTCCTTTGTGATCGGCGCGCCAAGCCTTGCCGTGCCGGATTTTTCGGCGTACGAGGCGCGGTCGTACCTGCTCGACGGTTTCCCGGCTGACCATAGGGGCAACAGCCATGAAACTTACGCTCAAGGAATTTTTCGCAGGCTTCCTGCGTACACGCCACATCGCCCGGCACTTCCGCCGTCTGGCGCTGCTGGAATCGATCACCGACACCACGGTCAGCCGTGAAGTGCCGCCCACCCTGGCCAACACCCTGGTCGATGCGGCCCATCGCGACAGCGGTGAACTGCTGTCGTCACTGGGTACTCACACCGACGGCCTGACCGATTTTGAAGTCGACGCCCTGCGTGCGCAGTACGGCCTCAACGAAGTCGAGCACGAGCAGCCGCTGCCATGGTGGATCCACCTGTGGCACTGCTACAAAAACCCGTTCAACCTGCTGCTGACTCTGTTGGCGGTGATCTCGTGGCTGACCGAAGACCTGAAAGCCGCCACGGTGATTTTCTCCATGGTGGTGCTGTCGACGCTGCTGCGCTTCTGGCAGGAAAGCAAATCCAACCAGGCCGCCGACGCGCTCAAGGCGATGGTCAGCAACACCGCCACGGTGATGCGCCGCGACGAGCCGCGCATCGAACTGCCGATCAAGCAGCTGGTGCCGGGCGACCTGATCGTGCTGTCCGCCGGCGACATGATTCCTGCCGACTGCCGAGTGCTCAGCGCCAAGGACCTGTTCGTCAGCCAGGCGGCGATGACCGGTGAATCGATGCCGGTGGAAAAATTCGCCCGTCAGGCCGACCGCGACACGCGCAATCCGCTGGAGCTGGAGAACATTCTGTTCATGGGCACCAACGTGGTGTCCGGCACGGCGGTGGCGGTGATTCTCACCACCGGGAACAGCACCTATTTCGGCGCGCTGGCGCAGCGGGTCGGCGCGACTGACCGCGCGGTAACCTCGTTCCAGCTGGGCGTGAACAAAGTCAGCTGGCTGCTGATCCGCTTCATGTTCGTCATGGCGCCGCTGGTGCTGTTCATCAACGGTTTCACCAAGGGCGACTGGACCGAAGCGCTGCTGTTTGCGCTGTCGATTGCTGTGGGCCTGACCCCGGAAATGCTGCCGATGATCGTCACCTCGACCCTGGCCAAAGGTGCGGTGTTCCTGTCGCGCAAAAAGGTCATCGTCAAGCGTCTGGACGCGATCCAGAACTTCGGCGCCATGGACGTGCTGTGCACCGACAAGACCGGCACCCTGACCCAGGACAAGATCTTCCTCGCGCGCAATGTCGACGTCTGGGGTGAAGACTCCGATGGCGTGCTGGAAATGGCCTACCTCAACAGCTACTACCAGACCGGGCTGAAAAACCTGCTCGACGTAGCGGTGCTGGAACACGTGGAAATCCACCGTGAACTGAAAGTCGGCACGGCATTTCGCAAGGTCGATGAGATTCCGTTCGACTTCAATCGCCGGCGCATGTCGGTGGTGGTCGAAGGGCGTGGCCAGCCACATCAACTGATCTGCAAAGGTGCGGTGGAAGAAGTGCTGGCGGTGTGCACCCGTGTGCAGCACGGTGACGTCGAGGAAGCCTTGAGCGATGAATTGCTGACCCGGATTCGTCAGGTCACCGCAGCATTCAACGCTGAAGGCTTGCGCGTGGTGGCAGTGGCTGCCCGCTCGATGCCGGAAGGTCGCGACACTTACAGCCTGGCGGATGAGCAGGAACTGACGCTGATCGGTTATGTGGCGTTCCTTGATCCACCGAAGGAAAGCACCGCGCCGGCACTCAAGGCTTTGGCCGAGCACGGTGTGGCGGTCAAAGTGTTGACCGGTGACAACGAACTGGTGACCGCGAAGATCTGCCGTGAAGTCGGTCTGGCGCAACAGGGCTTGCTGCTGGGCAACGACATCGAGCGCATGAGCGATGCCGAACTGGCGGTGGCGGTGGAGAAAACCAACGTCTTCGCCAAGCTGACGCCGTCGCACAAGGAACGCATCGTGCGCATCCTCAAGGGTAACGGTCATGTGGTCGGCTTCATGGGTGACGGCATCAACGACGCCCCGGCGCTGCGCACGGCCGACATCGGTATTTCGGTAGACAGTGCGGTGGATATCGCCAAGGAGGCCGCCGACATCATCCTTTTGGAGAAGAGCCTGATGGTGCTGGAGGAGGGCGTGCTCGAAGGGCGGCGGACCTTCGCCAACATGCTCAAGTACATCAAGATGACTGCCAGCTCGAACTTCGGCAACGTGTTCTCGGTGCTGGTCGCCAGCGCGTTCATTCCGTTCCTGCCGATGCTGCCGATGCATCTGCTGGTACAGAACCTGCTCTACGACATTTCGCAGATCGCGATTCCGTTCGACAACGTCGACAAGGAGATGCTGAAGAAGCCGCAACGCTGGCAGCCGGCTGATGTCGGGCGCTTCATGCTGTTCTTCGGCCCGATCAGTTCGATCTTTGACATCCTGACGTTCGCCTTGATGTGGTATGTGTTCGATGCCAACACCCCGGATCACCAGACGCTGTTCCAGTCCGGCTGGTTCGTGGTGGGGCTGCTGACCCAGACGCTGATCGTGCACATGATCCGCACGCCGAAGATTCCGTTCCTGCAAAGCCGTGCAGCCATGCCGTTGCTGGTGATGACCGGGATCATCATGGCGGTCGGGATCTTCCTGCCGATGGGGCCGCTGGCCAACTACTTCAAACTGCAGGCGCTGCCGTCGCTGTATTTCGTGTTCCTGCCGATGATCCTGCTGGCATACATGGCGCTGACCCAGGCAGTGAAAGGCTTCTACATCCGCCGGTTCGGCTGGCAATAACAACAGGACAACGCTGTTCCCTCTGTAGGAGTGAGCCTGCTCGCGATGGCAATCCGTCAGTCAAAATATCAACGACTGACACACCGCTATCGCGAGCAGGCTCACTCCTACAGGGGATTCGGATGTTTTCAAGGACAAGACTATGCAAGCCATCAACAACCTCAACCTCGAT
The DNA here is from genome assembly GCF_036346455.1 of Pseudomonas sp. AM14(2022). Taxonomy (NCBI): domain Bacteria; kingdom Pseudomonadati; phylum Pseudomonadota; class Gammaproteobacteria; order Pseudomonadales; family Pseudomonadaceae; genus Pseudomonas; species Pseudomonas sp. AM14(2022). The sequence goes on along the minus strand of NZ_JAOTNY010000019.1, from coordinate 7,227 downwards.
TCACTGCTCGACACGCTGGTCAGCCTCAGCGCAGCGTTCATCCTCGGTGGCCTGATCGGGTTCGAGCGCCAGTACCGGCAACGCACCGCCGGCCTGCGCACCAACGTGCTGGTGGCGGTCGGCGCGGCGATTTTTGTCGACATGGCCAACCGTCTCGGCGGTGCTGAAGGTGCGGTGCGGGTGGTCGCCTACGTGGTCTCCGGCATCGGCTTTCTCGGTGCCGGGGTGATCATGCGCGAAGAGGGGAACGTCCGTGGCCTCAATACCGCCGCGACTCTGTGGACTTCCGCCGCTGTCGGTGCCTGCGCCGGTGCCGACCTGCTGGCCGAAGCGCTGCTCGGCACGCTGTTCATTCTGGCCGCCAACACCTTGCTGCGGCCGATCGTCAACAACATCAACCGCCAGCCACTGGACGTGGTCTCGGCCGAAGTCACCAACATTGTCTATGTCATCGCCCGGCGCTCACAGCAGAAAGCCGTGTTCGCCCTGCTCGAAGCCGAGCTGGAGCGCAGCAATTACCCGGCCAGCGACGTCGATGTACACGCCTTCGGTGCCGACGAAATCGAGATCGAAGCGACGCTGGCGACGACTTCGGTCGACGGCGATGAACTCGATGCGCTGGTGGCGCGGATTTCGACTTCAGCGCTGGTGGTGCAGGCGTTCTGGAGTCCGAGTACCACCGAATAAGGCAACAACGTCGGGCAGCCATTCGGCATGGCTCATGAGTGCGGATGAATGACCGGTTTTTTAGGAAAAGTCCTACAGAACTGCTCCTGCGGCTTGCGTAGTCTTGGCGCACCCGTCCACCTCCACGAGATCGAGCATGATCAATAAAGCCCTGCGTATCCTGATTGCCGATTCGCAGCATTTTCACCGGATGAAAATCGAGCGCCTGTTCAATGGTCTCGAATACTTCCGGGTTGCTCCGGTACAGAGTCTGCTTGAGCTGCTGACCCTGGTGGACTACGGCTGTGAACCGTTCGACGTCGTGGTCATCAACGCCGAGCTGGCGGCCGGATCGCTGGACCTGCCGGGTTTTTTCCTCAACAACCCGCAGGTGCGCCACACCCTGATCTATAACGAGCCCTCGGCACCTGCGCTGACGCCCGCAGGCTTCGCTCAGGAAAACCTGCAGATCAGCCCCGTCGCCTTGCCCAATGCGGCCGCGATCAAGCACCTGATGGCGCGGGTCGACGTTGACCCGGTGTGTGCAGCTCATGCCTGGAACCCGGCGCCAGCCTTGCAACGCCGGGCTTGAGCACGAATTACGTTTTTGCGCAACTGTCAGATCTGACAGGTAGATACGACTGGCTTCCCGTGTAACAGTTCTTGCGCAGCCACCCCGGCGGAACAGCCGCTACCGGTGGCGCCATCGTTTGTTTTTGCCCTGGGAGCGGTCATGAAGTCAGCGCTGATCGTCGACGATCATCCGGTGGTGCGGGCTGCCGTGAAACTTGTGCTCGAAGCCGAAAGGTTCAGGGTGATTCATGAAGCGTCGAGCGCCAGCGAAGCCCTGGAGCTTAGCCGTGAGCACAAACCGGAACTGGTGATACTTGATCTCAAGTTGCCGGGGGTGGGTGGACTGGAAGCGCTGGAGCGGCTGAAGGCCAACGACCCCAACTGCAGGGTGCTGATCTTTACTTCTCAGGATCCGCTGCACTATCAGGATCGCTGTCTGCGTGGCGGCGCGATGGGTTACGTGGCCAAAACCAACCAGTTGCTGCAATTGCACAAGGCTGTCCAGGCGCTGATGTCGGGCTACTCCTATTTTGCTGCACTGCCTGATAACGGCCTTGCGTCGACCCCGTCGCACCGCAGCGAAAAACAGCTGATCGACGAGCTCTCCAACCGAGAACTGAACATTCTCGTGCAGTTGGCTCTGGATAAGCCCAACAAGAAAATCGCCGCTGAAATGTTCCTCAGCCACAAGACCGTCAGCACCTACAAAACCCGCTTGATAAAAAAACTGGGGCTGCACTCAAAGTCAGCGGTGTACTTGCGCGAATTCGCCAAGCGCAACGATTTGATCTGAGTAGCACAGTGAATCTGCGATGCTGGTGGTGCGTGCTCTGGTTGAGCATCACGGCCACCTGCTGGGCCAGTGAGTCGCCGCAGCCTCTGGAGTTGTTGAGCCAGGCAGCACTGGAGAACATTCAAGTCCCGCTCGACCCCCAGGATCAACAGTGGCTACGCAGCCATTCGACGTTGCACATGGGTATTTCCGGGCCCGATTATCCACCGTTCGAGATCACGCGGAATCGGCAGGAGCTGGAAGGTCTCACCGCCGACTATGCCGAGCTGCTGGCGCAACTGCTCGGGGTGCGGATCGAGGTGCAACGCTACGCAAACCGCGACGCGGTGATGAGCGCACTCAAGCGCGGCGAACTCGATCTGCTGGGCACCTCGAACAATTTCGAGCTGGCCGATCCAGATTTCATCTTGTCGCGCCCCTATGCCGAAGACCAACCGATGCTGGTGACCCGGCTCGACGAAACGTTACCGGCCGACCTGACAGGCAAACGCATCGCCATGGTCGAGGACTATCTGCCGCTGACCAGCGTGCAGGCGTTCTACCCCGACGCGAAGGTGCAGCGTTACGCCTCGGCAATGGATGCGCTGGGTGCGGTAGCGTTTGGTGTCGATGACGGCTATCTCGGCGATCTGATCAGTGCCAATTACCTGATCAACACCAATTACCGCAATGACCTGCAACTGGCCGGGCCCTCGGGCCTGGATGCCAATCCCTTCGGTTTCGCCCTGCTGCGCAGTGAGGTGCGCCTCAAACGCATCATCGACAAGGCGCTGGCGGCCATTCCCATGGAGCGCCGACAGCTTATCGAGCAGCGCTGGAGTGCGGGGGGCGCGCACATGGCCGCGCAGTCACGGGTACGCCTCAGTGTCAGCGAGCAGCAGTGGCTGGAGCAACATCCTCGGGTGCGGGTTGGAGTGATCGAGGACTTCGCACCGCTGACGTTTTTTGATGCCGACGGGCGATTCAACGGGCTGGCGGCACAGTTGCTCAACCTGATCAGTCAGCGTACCGGGCTGCAATTCGAGTTGGTTCGGGGGCGTTCGCTGGATCGTCAGATTGAGCAGCTCAAGGCCGGTGAGCTCGACATGTTGCCGGTGGTGACCCCGAGCAGCGAACGGGAAACCGAGCTGCAATTCACCCGTGCCTACCTGAACAATCCGTTTGTGCTGGTCAGCGCGACGACGGCCGGCAGCCCGCGCAGCCTCGCCGATCTGCCGGGCAAGCGGCTGGCGATTTATCGCGGTCATCCATTGCACGACTTTATTCTGCAGCAGGTGCCCGGGATTCGCCTGGTGGAGGTGCGCAGCCCGGCCGAGGGCATGGAGCAGATCGCCAAAGGCCAGGCCGACGTGACCGTCAGCTCGCTGCTGGTGGCGCGTTTTCTGATCGCCCGCCATTACCGCGAGCGCCTGCGCATCACCAACACGATCGGCGATCAGCCGGCACGCATTGCCCTGGCGACCGCAACGCAGGATACGGCGCTGCACACCATTCTGAACAAGGCGCTGCTGAGCATCGCGCCGCAGCAGATGGACGAACTGGTCGAGCGCTGGAGCCATGACGTGGTCGTGGAAGAGAGCTACTGGCAGCGTCATCGCCGCGAAATCCTGCTGGCGTTTGCCGGTGCGGCAGGGCTGCTGTTGCTGGCCTTGGCCTGGATCGGTTTTCAGCGCTCGCAGCTGCGTCAGCGTCAGCAGTGGCTGCAACAGTTGCAGCAGGCCAAGGATGCCGCCGACGACGCCAATCGGGCCAAGACTACGTTTCTGGCGACCATGAGCCATGAAATCCGCACGCCGATGAATGCCCTGATCGGCATGCTCGAAATGGCCCTCAAGCGTGCCGAGGAGGGCGTCACCGACAAGCTGGCAATCGAGGTCGCGTCCGCTGCCGGCCAGCAATTACTGGCGTTGATCGGTGACATTCTCGATATCGCACGTATCGAGTCCGGGCATTTGTCCCTCGCGCCGCAGCGGGCCAATCTGCGCGAACAAGTGATCGCGGTGTGCCGCGTATTCGAAGGGCTGGCGCGCGAGAAACGCCTGCTGTGGCAGGTCGAACTGGATGCGCACAGCGACGTTGACGTGATGCTCGACCCGACACGCTTCAAGCAAGTGCTGTCAAACCTGTTGAGCAACGCGATCAAGTTCACCGAGCAGGGTCAGGTGAGCCTGCATTTGTCATGCTCTGCGATGCCGTCCGGGATCCTGGCGGTCGCGGTGGTGATTGCAGACAGCGGAATCGGCATCAGTGCCGATGACCGCAAACGCCTGTTCAGTCCGTTCGTCCAGGCCGCTAATCAAGGCCAGTCAGCGCGTAGCGGCTCGGGACTGGGCCTGGTGATCAGCCGTAACCTCTGCGAAATGATGGGTGGCACACTGCACCTGGACAGCGAGCCGGGGCATGGAACGTGGGTTGAGGTAAACCTGCAATTGCCGCTGTTGACCGCGCTCGAACCCGAGACGGCAGGCCCGCAAGTGGCGGACACGCCAGCGCGTTCGCTGAGGGTGCTGGTGGTGGACGATCATCCGGTCAACCGCTTGCTCCTGTGCCGGCAACTGAGTGAACTGGGCCACGTTACGGTCGATGTCGAGGATGGTGAGCTGGGCTTGCAGCGCTGGCGAACACAGGCTTTCGATGTGCTGATCACCGATTGCAACATGCCGCGGCGCAACGGTTACGAACTCGCTCGGACACTTCGTGAAGAAGAGGCGGCGAGCGGTCGGGCACGCTGCCTGATCCTCGGCTTTACCGCCAACGCGCAGGTCGAGGAGAAAGTCCGTTGTCTTGAGGCCGGCATGGACGATTGTCTGTTCAAGCCGATTCGCTTGCACGATCTGCAACAGGCATTGAAGGCGGCCAGTCGCGGCGACGGGGACCAACTGTCGGACCCGGCACCGCCGCTGCCTGAGATCGACCTGAGCGCGCTTGAGCAGATGGCCGGGGACAATCCTGCAGTGATGCAACGCCTGCGCGAACAAGTGCTCCGCAGTCTGCACGAGGATCTGCAACGGCTGGACGCTGCGCGCCAGCCACAGGATCTGAGCGAATTAAGCACCCTGGCGCATCACATCAAGGGCGGTGCGCAAATGGTCGGTGCCGCGCGGGTGGCGGCGGCGTGCGCGGAGCTCGAACAGGCGTGCCGCGACGCCGAAACCCTGGCGGTCCACCGTTCGGCGGATGCGCTGCGCAGGGCCATGCTCGACCTCGCGCAGCGGCTTCAGGACTGAGCGATCAATCCCACTGCGGGGCAATGCCTTTCGGGCTGGTCAGACGATGGCCGCGCTCCAGACCGGCGATCAGCGCCATGTCGGATTCGCTCAGGGTCAGCGTGGTGGCGCCGAGGTTGCTTTGCAGGTTGGCGCGTTTGGTCGACGATGGAATCACCGCGTAACCCGACTGCATCGCCCAGGCCAGAGTGACTTGCGCCGGGGTCGCTTGCAGGCGTTCAGCAATCTGCTGAATCACCGGATCCTTCGGCACTTCGCCATAGGCGAGGGTCATGTAGGAGGTGATCTGGATGCCCTGGCTGCGGGCGAACTCGACCACTTTGCGGTTTTGCAGGTACGGGTGCAGTTCGATCTGGTTGGTGGCGATGTTGTCTGCGCCAACCGCTGCGATGGCCTGTTGCATCAGCTCGATGGTGAAGTTGGACACCCCGATCTGCCGGGTCAGGCCCAGACGCTTGGCTTCGAGCAGCGCGCCCATGAATTCGGCGACCGGCACCTGATCTTCCGGCGACGGCCAGTGGATCAGGGTCAGGTCGAGGTAGTCGGTCTGCAGTTTCTGCAGGCTTTCCTTGAGGCTCTCGATCAGACGATCCTTGGCGAAGTTGGCGATCCAGATCTTGCTGGTGATGAACAACTCTTCGCGAGCAATGCCGCTGGCGGCGATGGCCTGGCCGACCTCGGCTTCGTTCTCGTAGATCTGCGCGGTGTCGATGGCGCGGTAACCGAGTTCAAGGCCGGTGCGCACCGAATCGATGACCACCTGACCTTGCAGGCGAAACGTACCCAGACCAAAAGCGGGAACAGACATTGATGACTCCAGGGTTGCAGTGGGAATGGGCAGGAGTATCCGCGTCTGCGTGCTTGGGAAAAACCGCTGCTGGGGCAAAGCACTGTTGAGCAGAAGTCATGAATCTTTCCCGATAGTTGTGTTGTCTGGACTGGCACCTTTGCGAGCAAGTCCGCTCCCGCAAGGATCGAGATTCAACGGTGGGACTGTTCTATGAATGGAACACTAAAGCCGGTTTTTGCCGTCTAGTCCTAAAAACGCTATGGATTTAAGCTTAATCCATTGCGTCACCCACCTTTTCTGGAGGCAACCATGAAAAACATCATCGGTATCTACACCAGCCCTCGCGGCCATTGGGTCGGCGATGGTTTCCCGGTGCGCACCCTGTTTTCCTATGACAACCTGGGCAAACACATCAGCCCGTTCCTGCTGCTCGATCACGCAGGTCCGGCCGAATTCACCCCGACCACCGAGCGCCGTGGCGTCGGCCAGCACCCGCACCGTGGTTTTGAAACGGTGACCATCGTCTACGACGGCGAAGTGCAGCACCGCGACTCCACCGGCAGCGGCGGCACCATCGGCCCCGGCGATGTGCAGTGGATGACCGCCGCGTCCGGGATCCTCCACGAGGAGTTCCACTCGGATGATTTCGCCAGAACCGGCGGCAAGCTGGAAATGGTGCAGCTGTGGGTCAACCTGCCGGCCAAGGACAAAATGGCTGCGCCCGGCTACCAGACCATTCTCGACGGCGATATTCCGAATATCGCGCTGAAGGACGATGCCGGCCGGCTGCGGCTGATTGCCGGTGAGTTCGACGGTCATACAGGCCCGTCGCACACCTTCACGCCGATCGACGTCTGGGACCTGCGGCTGAACGCCGGCAAGTTGCTGACGCTCGATCTGCACGAGGGACGCAACACCGCGCTGGTGCTGTTGAAAGGTTCGGTGCAGATCAACGGTGTGGAAACCGCAGGTGTCGGGCAGTTGGTGCTGTTCGAGCGCGACGGTCGTCAGTTGACCCTTGAGACCAGTGAAGACGCCGTGGTGCTGCTGCTCAGCGGCGAGCCGATCGACGAACCGATTGTCGGCCATGGCCCGTTCGTGATGAACACCGAGCAGGAGATTCATCAGGCATTCGCCGACTTCCAGTCCGGGCGTTTTGGCCAAATGCGCGGGTAAAT